>JBCDAJ010000006.1:0-84129 GCA_039185935.1 Cyanobacteria bacterium P01_F01_bin.56
GCCCCCTACCGCCATGTAGGCGCAGGGGAATAGCAGCAGACCAGACCAGCCGACAAAGACGAATCGGTCGCGCTTTAGCCAGTCATCGAGAACGTCGAACCATCCTCGCTGGGCTTGCGCTCGTCCCATTGCTATGGTCATTTCAAACCCTCTTATCTATAGCTAGAAATCCAGCATGTCTAGCATGCAAGACTTTGCATGTTTATTGCAAAGCTGCGATCACATCAAAAGAAACCCAGTACTCTATTTTACGAGGACTCGTTTCTATCAATGCATCCTATAAATGAGACGCATGAGCACTCAAAATTAGGAAATGCAGGTTTCTAATTATGATAGGGAGAGATCCAAATTTTTACAATCTGATACTTAAACTCTTGAAGAATGACTGCATCAATTCAGACCAGTAGCGATCGCGTATTGAAATATTCTGTTCTTGGTGCCCGCCGACTCAGTAACTATTGGTGGGCAACGGTTGTGTCCCTAGGGGCAACCGGTTTCTTCCTGGCAAGTCTGTCTAGTTATTTGCAGACGAACCTATTGCCATTTGCCGATCCTACCGCGTTGATTTTTATTCCCCAAGGTGTGGCGATGGGGTTCTACGGTATAGCGGGCATCTTGCTGGCAACTTACTTGTGGATCATCATTGCTTTAGACGTTGGCGGCGGCTACAACGAATTCAATAAGGACACCAGCAAGGTCCGTATCTTTCGTTCCGGTTTCTTGGGTAAAAACCGCAAGATTGAAATCGAGCATCCGCTTGGCAACGTGCAAGCCGTTCGAGTAGATATTCGTGAAGGCTTGAATCCTAAGCGGGCTCTCTACCTCAGAATTAAAGGACGGCCTGATATTCCGCTCACGCGGGTAGGGCAACCCTTACCTCTATCCGATTTGGAAAATCAGGGCGCTGAGTTGGCTCGTTTCCTTCAAGTCCCTTTAGAAGGACTATGAAACGCTTGACCAACTTAAGGGGGACAAGCTGCGGGGGGGGCACATCGCATACAGATTGATTGCTTTTGCCCACTCTGCCGACTTCCCAGAATGTTGAACCGCCAAATAATTGTCGTAACTATTTCCTGTCACTGATGAAAGGCTCCAATCTGAAACTCCTTTTGCTGATCTTTGTTGTTCTTCTCTGGGGTTGCCAGTCATCCCCGACGATCACTGAGCAGGCAGATGCATCTTCTTCTACAGAGACGGTGTCAAGAAATAGTGACTCGATTCCTTTTGAAGCGACATTGCCTATTCACGGTTACTGGCAACAATTGGAGGATTCTGAAGCGGGGTTTAGCGGAGCGGAGCCGAAAACGAGTGAATACATTGCTTTCTGTCCCAGCGGTTCTCTGGAAATTTATGTCTATACAGGCTTTCCCGTTTTGGTAGGGGCTGATGATTACGAATTAGCAGCGGACTCGCTCAAATTAAATTTAGGGAATCAAAGCGTTGACCTGTCGCACAAGGTTCTTGATGATGCTTTAGAAATCACCTTACCCAATGGCAGCACAATGCTTTATCGACGCTTAGACGATAAAGCACGCACTGAGTTTGTTCGGGAGATTGATGGGGGATCTTGTCAACCACCTAGAGAGCTCCCAAGCACCTCTGATGGGTTGACGCAAAGTCAATCAAGTCCATTAGCAGTGCCGTCTGATTACCGTGATCTACCAATTCTGATAGGTCAAGCAACCGTTGAAATGAGAATCAACGACCAAACAGTAACGCTTGTAGTGGACGGAAATAGTGCTCCGGTCACAGCGGGTAATTTCATCGATTTGGTTCAGCGCGGTGTCTACGATGGTGTTGTCTTTCATCGTGTGGTTAAAACACCAGAGCCATTTGTGGTGCAAGGGGGTGATCCTCAAAGCAAGGATCCATCTGTACCACCTCAGAGGCTAGGAACTGGCAGTTTCAATGATCCTGAAACGAATGAACCTCGATATATCCCTCTTGAAATACGGCCAGAGGGGGCAGAAACTGCCGTATATAGCCAGACTTTTGAAGATGCCGGAGTAAATGAATATCCGCTACTGTCTCATACTCGGGGGGCCGTCGCGATGGCGCGATCGCAGCTACCTGACTCGGCCTCGGCGCAGTTCTATTTTGCGCTGGCTGACTTATCCTTCCTTGACGGTAGCTACGCGGTTTTTGGTTACGTTACTGAAGGCATGGACGTGATTGATGAGATTGCACAGGGCGACATCGTGGAATCGGCGACCGTCGTTTCTGGTATTGAAAATCTCCAACAGCCAGAATAGAAAATTACAATGTCCGTTGTCGTTACTGGCATTGGCTTGGCATCGGCTCTAGGAAGCACGGCGAAGCAAACTTGGCAGCGTTTGCTCCGGGGTGACAGTGTGATCGCCCTGCGCCAACCTTTCTCTGATTTGCCGCCCTGTCCTTTGGCGATGGTGGACAAGCAGCCCCAGTGGTTGGATGAATTGTTGCTGAAAACCGCTGCCGCTGCCATCCAAGATGCGGGTTTATCGAGTCCGCTGCCAGATTGTGGCGTGGTTGTCGGTAGCAGTCGCGGTCGTCAAGCCCGTTGGGAGCGGTTTCTCACCCAGGGGACTGTGCAAGGTTGGACCGATAGTCTGCCGCACATGGGGGCGATTGCCGTTGCCCGACAGATGGGTAGCCAAGGCCCGGTACTCTCACCGATGGCGGCTTGTGCCACGGGGCTGTGGGCGATCGCCCAAGGCACTCAGTTGATTCGCTCTGGGCAGTGCGATCGGGTCCTCGTCGGGGCCGGCGAAGCTGCCATTACGCCCTTGACCCTAACGGGCTTTGCACAAATGCGGGCAATGTCTAAGACTGGCTGCTATCCTTTTGATCGGCAACGCGAGGGACTAGCCCTAGGCGAGGGCGCTGCCATGCTTATGCTGGAATCATCAGCGGCCGCGCAGGTGCGTTCCGCTCGTGTTTATGGTCAGGTTCTGGGGATGGGACTGACCGCTGATGCCAATCACATCAGTGCTCCTGATGCGGTCAGTCAACAAGGCGGCTTGAGTGCCATCCAAGCCTGTCTGCGCGACAGCGGTCTGGCGTCTGCTGAGGTGGATTTCATTCATGCCCACGGCACCGGCACCGCCCTCAATGATGCCTACGAGGCCGCACTGATTCGCACTCTATTGCCGAGGGATGTTTGGGTAACCAGTACCAAAGGGGCTACTGGCCATACCCTCGGAGCCTCTGGAGCCATTGGCGCGGCCGTTTGTCTGTTGACGCTGCATACTCAGATGCTGCCGCCCTGTGTCGGACTACGAGACCCGGATTTCGATTTGAATTTGGTGCGGACGGCGAGACCGGCTGAGCTATCAACGGCTCTATGCTTTAGCTTTGGATTTGGGGGACAAAATGCGATCGCGGCGTTTAGTCGAGCGCATTTTGCAACCTGAAACACGATGAAGCATACCGACGTAATTGAGATATCTTGCTTGATATTCACCATCAAATAGCTGTTTGACTGAGCAACGAGTGCTCAGTCAAACAGCTATAGCAAGCTGCATTGAGGTCAGGCCATTCACACAAGCCAGTTCACTCTTTCAGCAACAGAAAGAACAGCGCCCCATCCGTATTGATTTGTCCAGCTTGTTCCCCTGCTGCGGTGCCACTGCCCACATAAATATCCACCCGACCCGGCCCTTGAATCGCCCCGCCAGTATCTTGATTCAGCACATAGCGACTGATGGGGGCCGCTGGCCAGCCGCCTTCGCTCTCGAATTCCGGCCAATCAAGCGTGATGACAGCCAGTGCGCCTGGGGGCATCAAGGCTTTATCGGTCGCGATCGAGCGGCCCGCTGTCACCGGCACCGAAAACGTCCCCGTGGGTGGCCCACCGTCCGTTTCACGAAAGAACACGAAGCGATCGTTGCGCGGAATGTACTCATTCAGCGCGACTGGATTTTCGGCAAAAAAGGCGAGTAAACGTTCGAGGGTCATCCCTTCAGCGGGCACAACGCCATCACTAATCAGCTCTCGGCCCAGGCTGACATAGTCATACTCGGTGCGCCCGGCATAGCCCACTGACATAAAGCTCCCATCTGTGAGGCGTAATCGCGCCGACCCCTGAACTTGCACCAGAAAGGCTTCGAGGCGATCGCGCATCCAAACCAGTTCGAGCCCTTGGAGTCGTCCACGGGCACTTTGTAACCCGTCTTTACCTTCTAGCTCCGTGCGCGTGGGATGGGGGAATGCCCAATCGTCTAAATCCGCAGGGCGTTGATAAAGGGGATAACGATAGTCGGCTGTGGGCACGCGACTAGCGGCGTAGGTCGGTTCAAAATAGCCGGTGAAATGGACTGTACCCACAAGGTCGTTGCCGATGGATTGATACGGCACAAACTCCCGCTGTACAGCCGCCTGAAAGGCTTCAGGAGAATTGCTAGTGAGCAATAACGTACGAAATCGGCGCAAACTGCGGCGCACTCGCTCACGGGTGAAGCCCTCAATCGGGTAATGCGTATAGGCTGCGATCGCGGCTGGGGTGTCTAAATAAGCCAGGCTATGGGCGATCGCATTCAGCAATCGCAGTTGGGCCGCTGACTCGTCCTCTTGCCACAGCAAGTCGTCTGCAGTGGCCTCAACCGGCCAGTGGTAGTTTCGCCTTAAAAACGGTAAAGGGGCAGGCGATAGCGCCAGACGCTGTGAGGTGACTCTCTCACTATCTGCGATCACCGGTGCCGCAGCCGGGTGTAACAGCGACAGACCGAGCCAGCCAGTGATCGCGACCGCTCCTGACATCGATAGCGTTTGTAAGCAACCCATTAAAACCGTTCAACGCTGGAGCTAAAGACCGGTTCAACACGGATCGCAATCAACCGCGAAGGCCGCATGACCATGTATTCACCTGGATTGATTTTGGGAATTGGAACGTTGATAAACGAATCGTCCGACTGTTTGGGCATTAATTCGGAGCTATACCATTTCTGAAAATCTTGAATCGTCGAAAACTTGACCTCTTGATGATGGCCACCATCAAAAAACAAGTGGACAATATATTCGCTGGGCGTTCTTGGCATGGTATTCCCCGTCTACTCTTACAGCGCTCCCAGTCGGGCAGCGATAACAGACAAATTGTACCCACGGATAGAGCGATCGCGACTCACCCTTAACGGAACCTGTGAAGAAGCGGCGCCAGTCAGCAGCGACCGCCAGCAGCGGTCAGGGCAAGTGGGTGAGGTTCAAGGTCAAGCCAGAACTAACGATTTGAAAGCAGCCCGCTAGTGACCGGTTCACAGACTTGTGCCTACCGACCAGAAAGCTTCACCAGACCAATGCCGCCAAAATACAGAGAGAGCACCGCCCCCGCCAACAAACTTTGGGTGACCGGGTCAGTTGAGGGCGTTAAGACCGCGCCTAAAATGGCGGCACCCAGCAGAATGTAGCGCCAACCCTTAAGCATCACTTTAGAATTGACAATGCCTAAGAGCGCCAGCAAAAACTGCACCACCGGCACTTGAAATGCCAGCCCAGTACTAAAAAGCAATAAAAGGACGAATTCGAAGTAGCGATCGATTGACCACAACTGCTCGACGACGTTTTCGCCATAGCTGATGAAAAAGTTGAGCGCCGCTGGAATCAGGGCGATATAGGCAAAAAAGATGCCGATAAAGAACAGCGCACTAGACCCCAAGACGATGGGGCCAATCACCCGGCGCTCTCGCCGAGTCAACCCCGGCAGGACGAACATAATAATCTGGTAAAGGATGAATGGGCTCGCGATCAAGATGCCCGAGTAGCCCGCGACTTTCAGCGAAACAAAAAAGTACTCCCCTGGCGAAAGTTGCAAAAACTTTGCCCCCTGGGCCGGCATCTCCAAAAGCTGGACGATTTTCTCCACAAAGGCAAAGCAGCCAACAATCGCGACCACTACAGCAATCAGCGAATAAAAAATTCGCATGCGCAGCTCTTCTAAGTGGTCGAAAATCGACATCTCCACATCGCTGGGCACCTCATCCAGGTACGTATCATTATCAAGCTCATCGGCAGGAGGCGACAGCGTTTTAGTCTTAGAAGAAGAGGTCATAGACAGGATGAAAGCGCATCAAAGAACATCAAACTCTCTTAATTGTAAGAGTGGTCTCAGTCTAGGGTGATGGTAGAGATTCGACTTCGGTGTTAGGGGTCAGCGTCAAGCTACTCACGGCTCCAGGTTGACCTAAGGGCCGGGTCTCGCTGCCGTTAAAAGAAAACAAGACGCCACCTGAATTACCGGCCGTAATGCTGATCTCATCTTCGCCGGTCCAAGTTTCTTCACTACCGGCAGAGAGGATGCCTTCATAGGCCACTTCACCATCAATGGTCACCCGCATCCAAGCATCTTGTTCCAAGTTAACCGCAAACGTCAGTTCGTCGGTCTGTAAGGTCGACGGTGCAGGGGCAGAAGGCGATTCCACCGCAGTCGGGTCATCAGGGGTTGCGGTAGTCGCGATCGCTCCGTCAGCTTCTTCATTAGTTTCAGGGGTGGCGATAGAGCGCTGAGGGGTATTGCGCGTCGTCAACCAAGCAATGAGGCCCACCATGGCCGCTACGCCGAGAACGGCTAAGAGCCACTGCCACCTTAGTTGAAAGGGGGCAGTTGGTTTCAACGGCTTGCTGATGAGCGTTGATTCCGCTTTGGATAAGACTTTTAAGCCATGTTTGTCTTGCTGTTTAACCACGCCTTCGACCAGGCTGCTGGTGGCCAAGACTGGATCAGGGAGAACGGCAACTGGCGTGGGTTCAAACCGATTCGACACTTCCCTCCCATCGAGGCCCAAATAGTCGGCATAGCGACGAATAAACCCTTGCACAAAGACGGGTTCAGGTAACGATTCCCAATTTCCTGTTTCAATCGCCTCTACCAGGGCAGGACGAATAAATATTTGGTTAGCAACTTCGTCAATACTGGTACCCTTCTCTTGTCGCAAATCACGGAGGTATGCACCAATGTTAGCGAGTTGCTCCTGCTGAGCTGGATTCACCTTATACCTAGCCTTACTCAGGGAAACGGCAACGATGGGAATTAATATAGCTCCCCATCAAGAGCTAATTGTAAAGGGAAATGTTACGTCATTTTGGGTTTGACTGCTGTAAACGCGCTACCTGGCTGGCAATTTCGGGATTATACAGCCGCAGATAATTCCAATATCCACCAAATACTGAGCGAATATAATCTTTCGTTTCGGGAAACGGAATTTTGTCGGTAAAGTCATCTTCATCGATGTAACCGCCGCGAGCAATCCAGTCAGCGACGTTGCCCGGCCCCGCGTTGTAACTTGCTACCGCATAGAGAGCATGGTCGTTGTACTCGGCATGGGTATAGTCGAGGTACCAAGTCCCCAAGTTGATATTGTCGTTGGGGTCATCTAGATTGGGCGCCGCGATCGCCGACTTTGAACGAATCCAATCGGCCGTATCGGGCATCACCTGCATTAAACCGGCGGCTCCCACCACTGAGCGAATCTGGGGCTCAAAGCGAGATTCTTGACGCATCAACGCGGTCACAAGGAGGGGATTGAGCTGCCGTTCTGCCGACCATTGGGCAATCAGGTTGGCATAGGGAAAGGGATACAGCGTTTGCCCATAGGCGGGATGCGCTTGCAGCTCGGTATGGGTGGCCTGCTCTTCAGGCTCATCCCGCCAATCGAGACTAGAGACCATAAAGATGCCGTCTAGGTTGTCACCCACCCCAACTCGCAGCACGCCGTCGGTAAACTGCTCAGCGACAGCAGGCGCTTGGGGATTCTCAAATTCCGTCTGCCAGAGGGTCCAAGCGTCTTGGTCTTGTCCTAAAAGATAGAGTTCTTGTAGCTTGTTAGAGCCGACGGGCAAGGGCTGACGCTGAGTCGGTAGGGTAATCTGAGGCTGCAGCGATCGCACCGTTTGAAAATCGCCCACGTTCCAACCCAGGGCACTCGCTGCCCGCCAGGCAAAGTAAGACTCAGGATAGTCCCGAATCACCTGCTCAAAACGACGGGTTGCCGACTCAGTATCGCCAGCGCGCAGCGACCATTTGGCAGCCCAAAAACCCATTTCTGGAGCTAGTTCGTCGCCCGCATTGTTGGTCAGGATTTGATCTACCCATGCAATTGCCCCTGACCAGTTGCCCGCTTGGCCAGCGTTACGAGCGAATTGCGATCGCAACGCTGCTGCCGCCTCGGAAGTGCTGTATTCCGTCAGGATCTGGTCTCGCAACTGGGCTGCCGTGTCAGGACTCTCCAGCGATTCCATAATTTTCGCCTGTTCCTGCAGGGCTTCGGCAGCCCGCTGGGGAAACCGCTCGACCACTTGATTCAGCAGCTGTAGCGCCGTTTCCTTATCCACTAGATAGGACAGCTTAATCAACCCCAGAGCCGTCTCTGAGGCGTCGGGAAAGGTGGCATTCAAGACGTTGTAACCGGCGATCGCCGCCGCCCGTTGTTCCCCAATCTGGGCGCCCCTCGCCGCCCGATACATGGCTTGAGGACTGGCCGGGGACTGGCGATAAGCTTTGCTAGCGGACTTGTACGCCTGTTGTTCCCAATAGGCAAAGCCAATATCTTGCCATTCTTCAGCGGTCAACTGGTTACCGTACTTTGCGACCAGGCGATCCACAAAGGTCAACACCTCGGGATGGTAAATGCCGTGGCGCGTCATTATCAGCAGCAAGGCCTTTTCATTACTGGGTTGAGCCGCTTCTACCAGGCGTTTATGGGCCACCTCAACGCTGCGTGGATGCGCGGGAAAGGTCTGCAAAAGTTGATCCCACTGTTGAGGGTTTTGCTGACCCAGTTGATACAGGGCCTCTCCTGAAGCGGGGTGGTCACCATGCTCTTGCCGGATGGCCTCCCAGGTTTTTTGAGCTGCCGCCGATGCGCCACTGGCTTGTTGGGCCTTACCCAACTGAATGCGACTGTGAACTGCTAATTCTGGAAAGTCCTCGGGCAGGGTTTCCAACAAGGGTACGGCGGCTCCGCCTCGCCCCTGGTCGATCAAGTCTTTAGCCAATAGATAGCGGGCTCGTACCTGTTCCTCAGAAACGGGTTGCGCGGCGAGCGCCTGCAAAGACTCGGCTCTGGCTGCTGGCGGTTGCATCGCCAGAGCCAATACGGGCGAATCGGCGAGGGCTTCTATCGAGCTTGCAGACTCGACCTCAGCCGCTTCATTCAAGGTGCGGGCACCCGGCAGCCAGCCCACCGCATCCACCACCGCGAAAGTCGCCCCGAGTCCTAAAGCGGTTAAGCCCATAATCCCTAGCCAGGGCATCCAGTTTTCGAGCCGCTGCCGCATCAGTGCCTCCCCTTGCCATGAATGTTTGTCTTACGGACACGCTGCTTCTAGCAGTTTTAGCAAAAACCGAGCCAAATGCGTGGCTTATTTGCAAGCGGATTTTACCTGTCCGGAGTGTGGACCTCCCCGCTCTTCAATGGTGATGGGGTGAGGCGATGGGGTGAGCTGTTGTCAACGGTTCAAAGACCTCGGCTTTTACCAGGCAAACTGAGCGAACCAACTGCTAGAAAATTGCAGAACCTGACAAGCTGTGATCAAATAATGATGTAGACGGAGAATTTTGAACTTTTAAGAGCGACTTGCCCACCTATGGACCTTCATTTATCAACTCAACCGGTACTCGATTGGACGGGTGATTGCCTCGCCATCGGGATCACTGAAGCCGATTTACCCTTAGCTGGAGCCCTCGCCGAGCTAGATGCCAAGCTGTCGGGCTTGATGCAAGAGTTGATTGATGAGTCCGAGTTCAAAGCCGCGGCTGATAGCAGCGCCGTGATTCGGGTCGGCAATAGTGGCCCTTGCCGCAAATTAGCCCTATTGGGCTTAGGCAAACCCGAAACCCTCACCCTAGAAACGCTGCGGCGGGCTGGGGCGATCGCCGCTCGACTGGGTAAAAAAGAGAAGTGTAAAGCCCTCGGCATCAGTCTGCCGGTGTGGAATGACGATACGGCTTTATCGGCCCAGGGCCTTTGTGAAGGTGCGCTGCTGGCGCTGCATGAAGATAATCGCTTCAAGTCAGAAAATGGTGACGATAAAAGGTTCGCCATTGAGCGCATTGAGTTAATTGGTTACCCGAACGAGGCCCCGGCGATCGCGCGGGCGCAGCAAGTCGCTGATGGCGTCATTTTGGCGCGGGAGTTAGTGTCTGCCCCCCCGAACGTGGCCACCCCAGGAATGTTGGCTGAAACTGCCGAAGCGATCGCCCAAGACCACAACATTGAAGTCAAAATTCTGGAAAAGGAAGCCTGTGAAGCGCTGGGCATGGGGGCCTTTCTCGGTGTTTCCCAAGCGTCTGATTTGCCGCCCAAATTCATTCACTTAACCTACAAACCCGCTGGGACGCCTCGCCGTAAGCTTGCCATCATTGGCAAGGGACTTACCTTCGACTCAGGCGGTCTCAACATAAAAGCGGGTGCTGGCAGCATGATCGAGATGATGAAGTTTGATATGGGAGGCGCCGCCGCCACATTGGGAGCCGCGAAGGCGATCGCGCAAATCAAACCCGATGTCGAAGTGCATTTCATCAGTGCCGCCGCCGAGAATATGATCAGCGGCAACGCTCTACACCCCGGTGACATTATCACCGCATCTAACGGCAAAACCATTGAGGTCAATAACACTGACGCCGAAGGTCGGCTAACCCTGGCAGATGCCCTTGTATTTGCCGAAAAGTTAGAACTGGATGCCATGATCGACCTGGCCACCCTGACCGGCGCTTGTATCGTGGCGTTGGGCGATTCCATTGCCGGGCTGTGGAGCCCGGATGATACCTTGGCGGGTGAAATTGCAGCGGCTGCCACTATCGCGGGCGAAAAGCTGTGGCGCATGCCCCTAGAAGAAAGATACTTCGAAGGGATGAAGTCTCTGGCCGCCGACATGAAAAACACTGGCCCCCGCTTTGGCGGCTCCATTACAGCAGCGCTCTTTCTCAAGCAATTTGTCAAAGAAACGGCTTGGGCACACCTCGACATCGCTGGCCCCGTCTGGAATGAGCGCGAAAACGCCTACAACAGTCCCGGTGCGACTGGCTATGGTGTACGCACTCTGGTGAACTGGGTCTTGTCGTAAATCCCAACTAAATCTTCGCCATGTTACCAGCCCACTCACTGCCAGGGGTCGCTGGGAGTTTCAGCAAAGCTCGCCGAATATGACAGAGTGCCGAAATCAGAATGCAGAGTTAAGCAGTTAAACCCTTACTGCAGTGGAGTTTCAGCGCGCCAAAATAACCTGAATTGAATGCAGCTTGCTACAGGTTACCAACCGCAGGCCTCCGGAACATCTCCCCAATTCTCGCTACCACCTGGCGCCACTTCGGCGTCAAAGCAAAGGTGGGTAATGGCACCACTACCTGGATATTCAACTTCTAACTTTGTGAAGGCCTCCCCCATTTCCTGAAAGACGCGTATGGAGTTATCTCCCTGTAAACCGTTGATGGCAGTCACTTCGCTCAATTTGAAAGTGAACGCAGCGTTGTTATCGTCTTCCTCTTCATAAAACCGGATAAACCCTTCACCACGGTCCTGATCATCAAAGTCTAAGAAGCCAAGACTGATAGTTTGGACAGCTTCTTTGAAAGTAAACGTGATTTTACCGCCTCGGGCATCATCATCCGGTGCTTGATTGAGCGCTTCTTTACCCCGTTCTTGGATGATGAGCACATTCCCTTGGGGGGCAGTGCCATATTGTTCGCCAGTCGCCAAATCGAAATCTCCGCCTGTACAAATAGGCAGAGGAAGATCCTCGTTCGGACGGCGGCAGTCGCTGTCATATAATCGCATTGGCAAAGAGCGGTTTCTGTCTTTTCGATGGCTGCGTGTCGAGTCAACGGTAATCTGTACGCCGTAATCAGCCCACTCATCCCCGACAATTTCAGCACCGGCCTCTAGCGTCACTTCGATGCCGTCAATGAGGGCCGTTTCAAAATCGATAAAGTAGGGCTGGAATAAATCCTGCTCAGAGGCCGACTGATGGGCATCGTTATCAGTTGAATCGGCGTGAGCCGCAGAAGAATAGCCTGTAGACAAAATTGGGGCCAATATGACCGCATGCAACAAAACTAAAGGAATACGCATATCCACTCTCTAAGAACATTGCCGAATTAGTTAGCACTCCGGCAGCACACCCCAGTCGTGCTTTTATGTACGTGACTATACGAAGTTAGTCTTTGGTACCGACTTTCGGGTATCCGTATTTACTTATCTTTTCGGGAAATTCACGCAAGGGCGGGTCTTTGTAAGATCAGCAAATTAGCTTGGTTTTTATAGGTGAATTATGAAGTGCAGGGTTCTGCAAGTCTTTAGCAAATCTTCTCTGATATTGGGTGGTTTTTAGCTCAGAGCGCTTGGTTAATCGGTCTTTTGCTCAGAGCTCATTCTAAATATTTGTGCTTGATTGGTAGTCTGGCCAAGGCCAGTGACAATCTGACTTCATCAGTCCAGCATGCGACTGGCCTAATTTATACCTGGTTGAGTATTTCGAGATGTCTTTTATACTTGCCTGGCAGACAAAGCGGCGGCAATTACAGCAGTCCGCAGTTTGATTAGGCCATTTTAGATTGCTGAAACCTTGATTCGGTAAGGTTTCCAATTCTGCCTTCTGCCTTTTTACTTCTGCCTTTTGCTATATCAACCCATTCTGTCTTTGCGCCTTTCACCACGCGCCCAGAGACCGGGAGCGATCGCGGGCTTGGACCATGTTGGCGCTTACAGAACTGACGCAGTTGACTCTGATTTTGCCCCCGGCATTCTTAATACTGAAAAATCGGCTTCAATGGCCATCTGCAATTAGGTCAGGACAGCCATAATTTCTAAAATGACCACACAGACAGCGTTCTTATTCCGAACTCCGCATTCCGCATTCTGCTAAGCCTCCCCAGATTTGAGGAAGTCGCGGGAGCTTTGGCGTCATTGCTGTCTCATTGAGTCCCCAAATCGGCAGCAATACGGTGGGCACAGGCAAAGCCAGAGAAGGCGACTGCGTTGAGCCCTTGGCCAGGAAAAGTGCTATCCCCCACACAGTACAACCCCGGAACTGCCGTGCGATTAAAGGGCATCCCTAAGAGTCCTTTGAGCTGGCGTTGGGGCATGGGGCCATAGGTGCCGTTGATGCGGCCTAAAAAGCGCCGATGAGTGCGCGGGGTGCCGATGGAGCAGTGATTGATCGCCCCTGCTACTCCTGGAAAAACTTTGTCTAGTCGTTGAATCAGTTGATTCGCCAGTGTTTGCTTGTGGTGTTCGTAGTCGCTGGGCGATCGCCCTTGCCAATCGCTCATCCAACTGGGCGTAAAGGCATGCAGAATGTGGCGATGAGGCGGGGCCAGACTCGGGTCCATCAGGGTAGGAATTGACAAAAACAGGGTGCCGTTGGGCGCTTCTAGATCGTCCCAGTTGTCTAGCATGATTTGGTGGCAGTCGGTATCCGATGGAATTACCGCTGCATCCACGCCTAAATGCAAGCTCAAGAAGCTCGGCGCTTGAGTATACCGTTGCTGCCAACGCTGCTCACGTTGGGGCGATGGCTGCTCTAAAAGCGTGTTAAAGGTATCCCACCGGGTCGCGTTGGAAACGATGCGGTCGGCGGTATATTGCTCGCCGGTAGCTAGTTCTACGCCGATCACTTGTCCTTGCTTCATGAGGATGCGTTTGACTCGTGACTGGTATTGGATCTCGCCACCAAATTCCACCAGTCCCTGGGCTAACTTTTCCGCAATGCGTCCGACCCCACCTTTGGGATAGTTCACTCCGCCGTAGTGGCGATCGCTAAACACCATGCCCGCATTGATCAAGGGGGTCTTGGCTGCGGGCACCACCGACCAGCAGTAGCACTCCATATCAATGAAACGGAGCAACTCTGGATCCTGCAAGTAGCGGCGAGCCAGCCCGCCCACATTGGCCGGTAGGCGACGGGCCAACCCTAAGCAAGCCAAAGGATTTTGGGCAAACACGCGAGCCACATAGCGAGGCTCTTCTAACGAGAGCAATTCAATTGAGTTGAGGCAGTTGAAGACTTGCCAGCACGTATCGTAAAAGCGCCGAATCCCTGAACGCTCATGGGGAAAGCGATCGCCTAACGCGGTCAAAAACTGCTTATAGTCGCGATGGACTCGCACCGATAAGCCATCGGGCAATCGATAATGCACCTGCACCGGATCAGGAATCGTCTCAAGGTGTTGCCCAACTGCTGCGAGTGCTCGCGTCAACAGATTGGTGGTGCCCTGCTGCCCGAAGCCAAAAATCATGGAGGCACCGACATCAAACCGATAGCCATCGCGCTCAAAGTAGCCCGCACTGCCACCAGGAATCAGGTAACGCTCTAACACCAGGGGTCGCATCCCTTTTGCCGCTAGCTGTGTGGCCGTGACCAAGCCCCCGATGCCAGAGCCGATCACAACGACATCAAAGTGGCTACCGCTAGGCCAGCGCTGAGTCGAGATCGTTGGGGAAACAGTTGGCAGCATGCGATCGCCCTTTGCCTCTGGTAAAAACTCTAGTCATCAGGATCCCTCATTCTGTGCATTCCTGTCATTGCATCCGCTCAGCAACGCAGTATGATAATCCAGACCATTTTGCCGCGACAGGATTTATGGCTCTTCAACTCCGCGTCTTTGTGCCCCCGCATCCCCTAGTGAAACATTGGTTAGGAGTCGCCCGCGACCTTAATACTCCCTCTGCCCTATTTCGCACTGCCATGACCGAGTTGGGGCGATGGCTCGCTTACGAAGCCGCCCGCGAATGGTTACCCACCTTTGACACGCAAATCGAGACGCCACTGGCTCCCTGCCCGGCGACCTTTGTGAATCCTGAAGTGCCGATGATCATTATGCCGATCTTGCGGGCGGGGTTGGCCTTGATGGAAGGGGTCCAATCTGTTTTGCCGTTGGCCTCGGTTTATCACGTGGGCTATGTCCGTAATGAAGAGACGTTAGCAGCAAGCTGCTACCTCAACAAGCTACCTGACAGTCTGAATAGCGAAACTCGCGTGTTGATTAGTGAACCGATGTTGGCGACCGGCGGCACCATGATGACGGCCATGGCCGATTTGCTGCAAAGGGGCATCCAACCGGAGCATGTCCGCGTTGTTGCCATCGTGGCGTCGCCCGTTGCCCTTAAAAAGCTGGCGGATGCCTATCCAGCGCTGGTGATTTACACTGCGATGATTGACGAAGGGCTGAATGACCAGGGCTATATCGTACCGGGGTTGGGTGATGCTGGCGATCGCACCTTTGGCACCTAAGGCGTCTGCACGATGCAGGCAATAAGCCTCGTTCTGAGCCAGCCAGCCATGGGCATTGCCGTGATGGTAATTACAACGCTTCAAGAAGGCAGCTAACGCAAACGTCCAGAAATCGGCAACAATACCATTACGGCGATCCAATTGAAGACCCGTTGATTCCGACGAGTTCTGTAATTTTCCATGAGTCAGCAAGACAACTTTGGCAGCGGATTTTTTCTCGGCACCCTCTTTGGCGGTGTCGTGGGGGGTGTCGTGGGGGCAGTTGTGGCCTCGCGGGTGCTTCGAGATAACTCGGAGGAAGAGACCTTTAATCTGGGTAGCGCCCAAGAAGGGGACGGGGGTGCATTTAGTCCCTCTGAAGAAGAGATGGAATTGGCCCGACGGGGACTAGAGGACAAAATTGCCCAACTGAACTCGGCGATCGACGATGTCCGGCATCGGTTGGGCACGCCTAACGGCCATGCGCAGTCGCCTGACGAGATGAATTAAGCCTTACCGAAAACGCATTCTCAGAGCACAGTTCTATCGGTACTGTCATCCCCAATAGATGCCAAATTTTCAGGCACTTGTTGAGAATATGTGGGTTCGATCAAGCTGAATTTTAAAGGTTTCTGAGATTATGCAAATGCTCTCAACGGCAACGACAAGCGCTGACTCCCCTGCTCCCCTGCTCCCCTGCCCTCCGCGATGACATCAAGAACGCCCCAAGAGCCCTGGTAATCAGTTAAGGATGCGTCTTGACTGGCAGAAGCACTTATCTCCAAGCTGTATCAAGCGGCGGCAGGCGGTTTATAGGCGCTGCAAATCCACTCGAAGTCGATTTCATTGAGATAATCCACCACCCAGTTGGCCCGTCGCTGCACCATGCGATAAGGATGGCAGTGAGCCACACCCACCACTGGAATACCGGCCTCTTTTGCCGCTGCAATACCGGGATACCAGGCCTCGATCGCGAGGCAGTTTTTGGGGGTCAGTGCCAGCTCGGGGAGCTTTTCATTGAGGCGAGCGATCGCCATTTCGTAGCCTCGGGGTGAAGGCTTTTCCTCTGCAAGCGCTAAATCGCTGCCTGTTACGGTAACCTCGAAGCGCTCAGCGAGCTGGGCTTTCTCTAACACCCAATCGACTTCTTGTTGAGCGGCAGACGTCACTAGAGCCACGGGCAAAGTCGCAACTTGCGCTTGGTAGAGCAAGTCTTCTAATCCTGGATAAATCGGCAATCGAGGGATGTCAGCGACTTTTTGCAGATAGGCAGTGGACAGCCTGGCCAACAGTTCGTTGAGGAACTCGGGGGTGGTTACCCGGCCGCGGCGAGTCAGTAACCGCTCTAAACAAGCGCGATCGCTGCGCTCTGCACACATCTCAAAATATTCTTCTGGGTTGGGGCGCAGGTTTTCCGAAATCAAAATCTCATCGATCAGTTGCCCTTTTAGTCTCGTGTCTTTGAGGACAATACCGTGAAATTCTAGGAGTAAAGCTTTGAGCACCATAGCGTTCAGCGAAATCAGCCACCCAGACATGCTGTCTATGCAGTCTAGCCTATTAAGGCGATCAATCAATGAAAGCGGCTTAACCGAGGATGACTGTTTGTAAGGCAAGGCAGCCTTGTGGTGAACCTACATGTTTATTGGTAGCGGGAGGATATCCCCCCTAACCGGCACATTAAGTTGGAAGGGCTATCAGCTCTGACTCATCTCGATTTCGCTATAGGAACGTGATTTTTCAAGGCGTTTTGATGTTTTCTTCGCCTATGAGCGATCGCCCCAACCAACCAATCAACCTGGAGATGTCCCCTCCCACCCGTACCTCCAAATTGCTTCCTGGCGCGCATATCAGTAGTCCGTATGCTGAGAAAGTCAGCGGTTTTTAGCGCTGCTGAGCTGATGTTCTAGGCGCGTCATCATTTACCAGGCAACCCTCAACGAGATGTGGTTGAATCAACAATCAGAGTGATGGGATGAAGACAATGACAATGGCACCACGGTGTTGGCAATTAGGGGGACTCACCGCTGCTTGGAGTGTTGTCTGTCTACCGGCGATGGCCCTGTGCCCAGCAGCATTACCAACTGTCTTAGACACGATCGCCGCTCAACCAGAACTCGCTGGTGCCCGGCTCGGCGTGCAAGTCGAAACGCTATCGGGTGAGGTGATAGTCAGTCGCGAGGGCGATCGCTTCTTCGTCCCAGCTTCGACCCTGAAACTGCTGACCAGTGCCGCTGTGCTCACCGAACTCGGTCCGGAGTACACCTTGCAAACTTCTGTACTCCGAAACCTGAATGTTGACGGCACCTCCGCGCTGGTCGTTGTGGGTGGCGGTGATCCTAGTTTTGACCAGGCCAATTTTGAAGCGTTAGCTGATCAGCTGGTTCTGCGTAATATTGGCCCGGTCAATACGCTGTATGGTGACGAGTCAGCGTTTCCCGGAGCCATCGTCAATCCCAACTGGGAATGGGAAGACGTGCAGGCGGGCTACGGCGCGCCAGTCAACGCCTTGATTTTGAACGAAAACGAAATTGGTCTGACCCTAGTACCACAAGGGATTGGAGAACCGCTACAGGTCGTTTGGGACGAGCCCCGCCAAGGTGACGCTTGGAGGATTGAAAATTACAGCACGACCGTCACCGCTGGCGAAGCCGAATTTGTCAGCGTCGGCCGCGATTTAGGCCGCCCTGTGTTGCGAGTTGGGGGGCAATTAATCGCGGGTTCAGCCCCCGAAACAGCTGCCATTGCCGAACCGCATCCCGGTCAGGCCTTTTTGAATACCTTACAAAGAACGCTAGAACGGCGCGGGCTCGACGTTCAGCAAACACAGTTAGCACCCCAACCCACCGACGGTGATTGGCAGCCGCTGCTGACGATTGAGTCTCCCCCCTTGGCCGACCTGCTGATTCCCACCAATCAAAACAGCAACAATCTGTACGCAGAGGCACTACTCAAAACGCTGGGACGCCGCCAACTTAACGCCACGGATGCAACGGAGGCAGGCCTCACGATCGCTCGTCAAACCCTCCAAACCCTGGGTGTTGATCTGTCAGGAATTGTGATGGTGGATGGTTCTGGCCTCGCCCGCAAGAACCTTGTCACTCCCGAAGCGATGGTGGATGTGCTGCAGGGCATGGCGCGATCGCCCTACGCGACGACTTATCGCAACTCCCTGGCCGTCGCCGGGGTCAGCGGCACCCTGCGTAACCGTTTACGCGACACGCCGGCCGCTGGCCGACTCTACGGCAAATCGGGAGCCATCAGCCGCAACTTTGCCCTCGCAGGTTATTTAGAACCGCCGAACTATGCGCCCTTAGCCTTCAACATCGTGATTAACAATATCAACGCCCGAGGCAGCATTGCCCGCCCCATGATCGATGAAGTGGTGCTGCAGTTAGCCGATTTAGAAGTGTGCAACTGAGCTTCTCGTTCCCTCCGAACTCCGAATTCCGTTAGTGTCCTTAAGTTTTCGCCACCAGAATTCTGTAGGGCAATCGATCAAGCTGAGATCCCCCCATGCCCCCTTAAAAAACTATCCTTATACACAAAAGTTGCTCTATTGCTGACAGAACAAAAGTCTCACGGCCCGTTTGGAACGCCAGATAACGGTATTAACTTGCTCGATTAGTCTCAAAAGCTTGCCCAAGCTCCCACCGATAACCTGATCTGCGAGGTCCAGGACGGCAGTTCGTCCTGGTCGACGGGGGTCTGGGGGCAAAGCGAAATTTCCCCCAGTCGTAACGACTCGACGAAGCCCACATCTCCGCCTTACAATCCCTTGCAAGCGATCACCAGAAGCTCCGTCATACATGGCTTTAGCAGACTTATGCCTAATGGATAGCTAAAAAAGGGGGCATCTTCCCGTAGTACTTCCTTCATCGACGGTTTGTTGATCGCAACTCATGGGCAACGGGGTGGCGAATAAATCGTGACACTAACGAATTCCGAACTTTCTAGGACTTTGTCGCGTGCTGTTGGAGCACTCTCGCCAGGTACCGACCCGTGTAGGAATTCGGATTTTGAGCCACCTGTTCTGGAGTGCCCGTGGCCACAATTTCACCGCCGCGATCGCCGCCTTCCGGTCCGAGGTCAATAATCCAGTCAGCACAGCGAATGACGTCTAAGTTGTGCTCGATCATCAGCACCGAGTTGCCCTTATCAACCAGGCGCTGCACCACATCCAGCAGTTTATGGACGTCATAAAAAGAGAGGCCCGTCGTCGGTTCATCAATGAGATAGAGAGTCTTACCGGTCGCGCGGCGGGCCAGTTCAGAAGCCAGCTTCATGCGCTGAGCTTCTCCCCCAGAGAGGGTGGGAGCGGTTTGCCCCAGACGGACGTAGCCCAACCCCACATCCACCATCGTCTGCAGGCGGGTGGCTGCTTTGGGAATGTTTTGGAAGAAATCGCAGGCTTCCTCAGCGGTCATGCCCAGCACATCCGCAATGGTCTTGCCTTTGTATTTCACCTGCAGCGTTTCCCGGTTGTAGCGCGCGCCTTTGCAGACCTCGCACTGCACATACACATCCGGGAGAAAATTCATCTCGATCACGTTGACGCCCTGACCGCTGCAGGCTTCACAGCGCCCCCCTTTCACATTGAAGGAAAACTGCCCGGCTTTGTAGCCCCGAGCTTTGGCTTCAACGGTAGTGGCGAATAGATCGCGAATGACATCAAAGACGCCGGTATAGGTCGCCGGGTTGGAACGCGGGGTGCGACCGATGGGGGATTGGTCGATGACAATCGCTTTATCGATGGATTTTAAGCCCGCAATTTTTTCCAACTCATGGGGAAAGGGAATCTTGCTGCCGAAGTTATGCATCAGGGCTTTATGCAGCAGGTCATTGACCAAAGTGGATTTTCCCGATCCGGATACGCCTGTGACACAGACGAGTTTGCCTAGGGGAATCTCCACATCAATATTTTTGAGATTGTTACGATGGGCATTGATGAGCTTCAGCGATCGCTTATTGCCCTTGCGTCGTTCTTTCGGAGTTTCAATGGTGCGGCGGCCAGATAAATAAGCCCCCGTCAGCGACTCTTCAGCGGCGAGCAGTGCCGATAAATCCCCCTCGGCCACGATCCGACCGCCGTGAACCCCGGCCCCAGGGCCAATATCCACCAGGTGATCCGCCGCTCGAATGGTGTCTTCATCATGCTCAACGACGATCAAGGTATTCCCAATATCCCGCAAGTGGTGCAGGGTGTTGAGCAGGCGATCGTTGTCGCGTTGGTGTAAGCCGATGCTGGGCTCGTCTAGCACGTACAAGACGCCCGTCAGGCCAGAGCCAATTTGCGTCGCCAGGCGAATGCGCTGAGCTTCTCCCCCCGAAAGGGTCATGGCGGTACGGTGCAGGGTCAGGTAATCCAATCCCACGTCCAGCATAAATTGAAGACGCGCCCGAATTTCTTTGAGCACCAGTTCCCCAATTTGCTGCTGGCGGGCCGATAGCAACGGCGGGCCGTCGGCTTCTCCCACCAGTTTTTTGATGCGCTCTAGACATTCCCGCACTGACACATCCGTGAGGTCGTTGATGTTGTAAGGCCCGATGCGCACCGCTAGCGATTCGGGCTTGAGTCGCGCCCCGTGACACACTTCGCAGGGCTGATCAATCAGATATTTTTCGAGTTTTTGTTTGTAGGCTTCTGAAGAGGCTTCTCGATATTGCCGCGCCAGCATCGGTAGCACCCCTTCGTAGGCGCGGTGATAGCCCTTCTTATCGCGATAGCGAGAATCGGTTTCGATATAGATTTTCTCAGTAGAGCCGTGCAGGACTACGTGCTGCTGCTCCGGCGTCAGCGTCTCCCAGCGGTCTTGAATTTCAAAGCCAAAGGCCTGTCCCACGCTGTACAGCAGAGAAAAGTAGTAGGTATTGTCTTTTTCTGACCAGGGAGCGATCGCGGCATAGACCGGTAACGTCGGATCTGGCACCACGAGTTCCGCTGTGAACGTCCGCAAGCTCCCCAATCCGTGACAGTGCGGACAGGCTCCATAGGGTGAGTTAAAGGAAAACAGCCGGGGCGATAGCTCTTCCATCACCGCCCCATGCTCCGGGCAGGCAAAATTTTCGGAAAAGACCAGTTCCTGCGGTGGTGCTTCGGGTGCCTCGACCCCGTAGCTGCCTCCTTTTTCAGCAGCGGTGGGTAAGCGGTCAGATGGCGCTTTCGCGGTAGTGATGGGCACCACTTTGTTGTTAGCATCGGTCTGGCGCTCGGGCAAGATATCGATGACAGCAATGCCTTCTGAGCGCTTCAGACAGGTCGTGAGCGAATCGGCTAACCGCTCTTGCAGCCCCGCTTTCATGACCAGGCGATCAACAACGACCTCGATTGTATGAGCATGATTTTTGTTGAGTTCAATATTGTCGTTCAGATCGCGAATGTCGCCATCAATGCGCACTCGGACAAAGCCCTCGGCGGCTAACGCTGAGAGCAGCTTTTGGTGAGTCCCTTTTTTGCCGCGCACCACCGGAGCCAAGATTTGAAACCGAGTGCGTTCGGGCAGTTCCATTACCCGATCAAGCATCTGGTCCAGGGTCTGAGGTGAAATGGAGCGATCGCAATGGGAACAGTGGGGTTCTCCGGCCCGACCAAAAAGTAGTCGCAGGTAATCATAAATTTCTGTCACCGTGCCCACTGTGGAACGAGGATTGTGGGAGGTCGATTTTTGGTCAATCGAAATGGCCGGACTGAGACCTTCGATCGCATCGACGTCCGGTTTATCGACCTGCCCTAAAAATTGACGGGCATAGGCACTCAGCGATTCCACATAGCGCCGCTGTCCCTCGGCAAAAATGGTGTCAAACGCCAGAGACGATTTCCCCGAGCCCGAAACGCCCGTAAACACGATCAGCTGGTTACGAGGAAGCTCTAGATCAATATTCTT
Organism: Cyanobacteria bacterium P01_F01_bin.56; assembly: GCA_039185935.1. Classification (GTDB taxonomy): domain Bacteria; phylum Cyanobacteriota; class Cyanobacteriia; order Phormidesmidales; family Phormidesmidaceae; genus Halomicronema. Next base: position 22,062 of record JBCDAJ010000006.1, read on the forward strand.
TAGATTGTGCTGCCGCGCCCCTCTCACGCGAATCAGGTCGTCATCTTCGACCATCGCTGCCGCATGATGACCATTCTGATCATTGACATCGGCTTGAAAGTCAGCTTCAGCAGAGGAGGAAGACCGAGGCATAGTGCAAAACCCAGCACGTCAGACACTGTCAATGTAAACAGTTCTTCACACTATAACTCGTGACCTTTCGTCCTGCGGATGAGTTTTGTGGAATGTCTATCCTCAGGATTGAGCCAGTTCTGGTCGCGGCGTTGACTCAGGCCATGTAGTCATGGAGGGTTATTGCAATTAGCGGATAACCAAGATGGACTTGACGGAGCGCTCAATGGGTTCACCCGCTTGATCGAGGCGCCCTAGATAACGTTGACCCGCGAAGTATAAGCCAGTGGAGCTACCACCATCCAGATTTAAAGCTTTTTGTACCCCCAGACGATTCAAAAAGTCCGCCATTTCTGGCAGGGTCAGACCAGTAGCAACATCAACATTGGGCAGTTGGGTCGCGATCGCAAATACGACCGTGCCATCAGCCATCAGCCCCACCGCCGAACGAGCATTGGGGCGCTGACTGCCTAACGCATCGCGCACGGTTTCCCCCCGTTCGTTATCAGCTAAAAAGCCCTCTTCATAGCCCGTCAGAGTAGGAAGCAATTGGGGGCCCGCGCCCACGGCCCCCTCAATCGTGCAATTTGCGGGTACTGCAGCGGCATGAACGGTAACGTCATACTGCACACCGTCATCGCAGCGATAAATCCGCAACTCAGACCGATTGAGAATGGCTGGTAAATATGTCTGCAAGTCAGGATTATCCATCAGGCGAGGATTTTGGCGCGGATCGGCGGCGATCGCACCATCCACGGTGACATATGAAGTTGTTAGCCCATTTTGCGGGTCAAAAAAGCCGGCATTGATCGCGGCGATCGCGCCGTTGGCTTCAGCTAAATGGGCTAATTTGGCTAACTCGTCCGACAGCACCACGGCCACGGCGTTATCACTCCCTGGCGACACCGTAACGACCTGCACGACACTGGTGGGTAATTCATAGGTGCGATGCGACACCGGCGGCAAGGCGGCTGCCACACGGCTCTGGGGCACCTCGGTTAGATCAGCCGTGGCCTGATGGGTCGGCAGCGTGGGAGAAGGTGGCAACCGTTGGTGGTGACAGCCGCTCAGCCCCAGCCCAGCGATCGCCATCAACCACAGCCCCTGGGTGCAGGCGTGGCACCGCGATCGCTGGCCCAGGGACAAATCGCTGGAACGAAGCATCGATTAAACCCTCAGTTTTGGAGACTGGCATTGGTGTGACCATTGCCACAAACTCAGCAACCGTTGCTCTAGCCGGATATCTAGCTCCGTCATAAAGATACCGTCCTCTCTATCAGGAACTTCCGTCAGCCACAGACCTGACAACGTTACCTCAAACCAGTCTTGGTCGCAGCGAGTCAACTCAAAGTCCTGAAATTGGCTCCCCATCAAAGCCGCCACCAGAGTCGCCGCTAAGGGAATGCTAGCTTTGAGCGGCTGTACCGTGATCGGCCGCTGCGCGCGGGCATAGGTACACACGCGATCGCTCAAGACTTGACTCAAAGGCTCAGAACAATATTCCAAATGCAATCCAGTTTCGGTGTAAGTCACTTTCAACATGGAGACACCCAAAGTATAAAGACACAAAAATTCAGACAAAATCTCTTCGGCAGACAAAATCTGGTATGGCTGGGCTCATCAGGCATCGAGCCCGCTGCACAGGCGCTGACAGGGCTACCCCAATGGCCGCAAATTGCCCCCAAACCAGGGAAATCGGCTGGAGGTGATCGCGCTGAACCGGCTGCATAAACCCCCGTGCTCAAGGCGGCGATCGCCGGTTGCCAGATATATTGCGACTGGTCTACAGCAACTACCGTTGATGACCGAACGGCGGCGCGAAGAGTCGCGGATTGAAATTTGAGGAGTTAACCTTGCAACCAAAGCTCGCCAGCGCGTGGCCAATAACCATACCGAGGCCGCAGTAACCAATCACGCTTGCCCAGCTGCCGGCTCCGTGCCCCTAAACCGCTATCGGATTGCGGCTGTCCAAAAGGGGTAAGCACCAGCCTGGCCATATGTCCTAAGAAGCCATGCACCACATCAATCAGCCCATCAATCAGGCATCCGGTGGCAGCAGAGCCAGCGTTGCGAATTTGGATGCGAATCTGAATGAACTGATTAAGCATGGCATCAGTCTCCGTACGAGGCATTCTTAGGAATGCACCTACACAATTACGTATCTGGGTCAATACTACACGCGTAATACACTCATGTCCAGAAAAAATTAGCGTCTTATGGTCATGCCAGAGAAAAAGAAACAATTGCCGCTGGAGAAGATATGGCTTTTGAGTACCCTACCGGCCATGTTTGCAGCCTAAGCCTTTGGGTACTCTGAAGCTCCGATGCCGACACTTAAGGAGATTTACAGGAAAGAATTTACCGCTTGTAGGGTGTCATTAGCGAAGCGTAATGCACCGCCGAATGGGTATGTTCATTGACAGAAATCTCCTAACTTGGCATTTCACGATGTCAATCGCCACAGTACACAATCAAATCAATTTCGACCTCGCCGAACCCGGCGAGGGCGGTGACGCCAACCGTGGTACGCCCCGGCAACTTGGCCTGCTCAAAGTAGCTGGCATAAATCTCATTGACCGTTTCGTAATACCGAAAATCAGTCACAAATATCCGGGCCATCACAACTCGCTCAAAGCCAGTTTGGGCATGATTCAATACTCGCTGTAGGTTTTCCATAACTTGTCGAGTTTGTTCAGCGATCGTGCCTTTTTTGACTTCGCCAGATTGAGGATCTTCAGACAACTGACCAGTCACGAATAAAAAATCCCCGGCCCGCACAGCATGGGAATAGGGCGCGACTGGCGGCAAAATATCGTTTGGCAGATTGATATGCTCTAACACGTAAATCCTTAACCTATGAGAAACAGCATTTCTGAACGTTACAGAGGAAAGTATCGGATGAAATGTGCAAAAGCAACACCAGAATTGATTTGCAGCAATATCACCCTTAGAAAATGATGTCTAAGTTCAACGCTTGCAAATCGACCTGGTGGAGCCGGTGAGTGCCCTCCGGCGTTGCACTCGCCAACCAAACTTGATGCGGTGGCTGAAAGCAAACTGCGGTCGGGATGGGTAAGTTATTGACCTGTCCGATCAGTTGCCCAGCGAAATTGACGAGGCGCATTTCACCTTTTTGACTAATCGCGACGTAGCCCGTAGCTAACTCACCGAGCCAAGTGGGGGTGATGTCGAGGCGGCAACGCATAATGCGATACGGACTAAATCGGATCACTAAAAAATCGCGTTTCTGAGTGCCGGCTACAGCGATGGCATAAGCGGACTTTTGGCTGGCAAAGAGCTGGTGAATAGAGACCTGCAGACTGAGCTTGCCCAGCCAATGGCCTTTGCGAGTCAAGACATACAGGTGAGTTTGCTGGTCTTGTCGACTCGCGATCGCATAGTGGCGATCGTCTAAGGCCATGGCCTGGATGCCGCTCTCTTGCGAGGCCACCGGTGCAGGCAATGCTCTCGGCGTCGGGCCAATCTGCCTCTGAGTATCGATCGCCCAAACGCGCATGGGCGGCTCCAGGGCCTGTACAAATGCCCATCGCTGGCTGCCGGGTAGCACCTTGATGGGGCAGTCAAACTGTGCCAAGGGCAAAATGCCACCTGCGGTCAATAGCGATAGCCGCTGTCCGGTGACGACAATGACGCCTGACGGCGTGGGGCTGAGCTGGGTGATTGAGGTGTCAAAGCGCCATTTTGCCGGTGTGGTGTTAGGCTCTACCGTCTGGTGGTGGTTGAGTGGCCAGCCATAGAGGTCTTGTTGACTAGCCGCAATGAGTTGCGGTGCCTGTGGCTGAAGATGGGTCAATGCCAGAGCTGAACAGGGGGTGGATAGCGCCAGCGACGGGGGCGACTCGCAAGCATCGGTGGACTGCGGAGCCAAACCCTGGGGAAATCGTTCCCGCAAGTCACCGGCGGTTAGCGCTTGACGCACCTGAATAATCGCCGCTTTCATTTCAGTGGCGCTGCGAAAGCGACGAGGGGTAAGCTTTTCAGTAGCTTTCTTCAGAATCGCTTGAATACCGGCTGGCAAGTCGCCTGGCACTGCCACCGGGTGGTTGAGATGAGAGACCATCAGCTGCTGGTAATTGCCAGAAAACGGGCGATCGCCGAGCAGCAACTCGTACAACATGATGCCGACAGCATACAAATCGGAAGCCGTGGAAAATTGGAAATAAAAGCGTTCGGGAGCCATATAGGCTGGTGAACCCGTGGCTCCCCGACGCTCGCGCTTCATCTCCTGGCTTACCCGCGCAATGCCAAAATCTGAAACTTTAGCGTGCCAGCCATCAGGAGAGAGGGTGAGCAAGATATTTTCCGGTTTGATATCGCAGTGGATTAGCCGACTCGCATGAGCATGCTCTAGGGCTGACAGAATCTCCACAATCAGCGTCAAAATTTCCGCCAAAGTGAGGTGCGTATCTTGCTCGATGACATCTCGCAGGGTGCCCCCCTCACAATATTCCAGCACCAGTTGTCGACTGTTACTGGATTGATCTAGCGCCAAACAACTGGCAATATGCGGATGATCAAGACTCAGTAAAAATCTTAATTCGCGCAGGAACGAATGTGTAGGAAAGCGATCGCGGTTTAAGTTTTTAAGCGCTACTAACTGCCCCGTTTTGCGATGTATTGCGCAGTAAACCTGCCCAAATTGCCCGCGGCCAACTAAACCTAGCAACTGATATTTGGCACTGCGATGTTTGTTTAACACGGTTGTAGCGGGCGGATGCGTCGAGAGCGAGAAAGCGCTATTGAATCAACATTTGCATGATGGCTGTGTGAGGTTGGCCTTCTTCTACCAGGGCTTCAGCTGCCTGTAGGCGGTTTTCTAAACCCAGGACAAACCGATTGCAATCAGCGCCAAGAGACTCACAACTGATCTGTACACAGGTTAAGTCACGCCCAGTCAACTGGCTAAAGAAAGCTTGTAAAATGCCCGATTCTAGGGCTCCCGAAGGTTGACCACGCTGAATCACATGCTGGGTAAAGGGTGAGTTCTCAATTTCAATCATCAAGAACCCCTTGGTCTGGTAGTCAGTATTTATCGTTAGCACCCCCCAACCATGAGTCCGCCAGCACTCTTGCAGCGCTTTGACAAACTCAATCATCGGTAACTCAGCAACTCCTTGTTGGTAATACTCGCTGAGTTCTTCACAAAAGCGAGCATAAAAGTTCTTGCCCCACCACAGGCCACAGTTGCGCAATACGTATTTGGTGGCCTGACCGGTTTCCTGATTCAGACCAGCCACGATCGATTTCATCAACGCGTCAGGTAAGGCCAAGAGGCGATCGCCTCGACGGTTTTCCAGCAGCCCAAACTCTAGAGTGCCGCGGACATACACATCGCTTACAAAGTAGTTACTAGGTAAACGATTATCGATTAGTAAATCAGCAACAGAGATCATAAAATTCCCTTTCTGCACATGTAGTTAAAACAAGCCAACTAAAGATTCACTCGTGATTTCTTCCTCGGGCTCAGCCGGTGCCTGGTCACTGGCAACCAGGCGCTCGGCAGCATTGAGCCCAGGAGACAACAGGGCCATCTGAGCCGGAGAAAACCGACCCGCAAACTGAGTTTTGATCAATTGATAAAGTGCCGCATCAATTGACTTGGTTTGATAGGCTTCGGCAATCTCTGGCAGCCAAGTTGCCAATCGATTTGTCACCAGATTGGCATCATCAATCAGCATCGCCATGGCGGCATAGCGCACCATCAAAATACCGCTTTGTAGACTGCGTTTGAGCTTTTCTTCTGGCACTTGGGGAAACTGTTGCTGTAGTGAATTAGCAACGGTCTGCATCAGGGTAACCTCTTCATTCCGCAGGCGCTGATAAAAGTTAATTCGCTCTGGCAGTGAACTCACAAATTGGCTCAGAGTGTTTAGTTCATCTGCCTTGAGATAAGCCTTTTCGGGTTCTTCAAACAAGGCTGCGAGTTTAGGGTTCATACAAATGCTCCAAAGTGATGATTACAGGCAATGCTTCAAGCCGTTGAGGACAAGTCCGTCAACTAACCGCTTTAGAAGAAATCGGCAAAGCCTTCTAAGGTCACGTCCTCCGCCGGCGATGAGTCAGATTTAATACTGATGGGGGCCACGGCAACAGCGATATGTGGCTGACCATCCCAAGGAAACTGGTCGAAATATTCCCCCACACTGAGCTTGAGACTCAGGCTACTGGCTTCGACGGTATCGCTCGCAGCACGCCCCGATGGAACATCTGAAACGCTGACTGAAACGCCTGTCCAGGGTATATGCTCAAAGAAATTGCGGACTGAGATCGTAGCCCACGACGGCTCTACCGTGGGACGCTCATGGTGACGTTTTGAGATCGGAGGGGGATTCATTCTTGTCCCTCCCCGGCCCGCAGACGTTTTTCAATATCTCGGGCGGTAGCGCCTTCGTTCATCCAGAAGGCGGCGGCATCAATGCGCTCTTTGCCCCCAAGCAAAAACTTACAGTAGGTCTCGCCCATGGAGTAACACTGAATCTCAATGCAGCTCAGTTGTTTGCGCACCATTTCGGTAAAGAAGCCCGCAAACAGACCGGCATAAACGTGGCAAACAGGCTTGCCAACGTCTCCTAGGGTCCGGGCAACTGCTGAGTCAAACACGTTGATAAACATGAAGCCTTGTTTGCGATCGCTCATATCCACCTCCCAGCGGCCCCAGCCCTGAGACGTAAAAGGCCACCACCAGGTCTCTAATAAAAACATCAGGTTGGCTTGGCGAGCGCTCATGCCAAATTCTTTTTCAAACCAACTTTCAAAAAACAAAGAATCGTGCTTTCCCCATTCCAAACCGATGGAGTACATGATGGCAGCCGAAGCCTCACCCACTTCTTCTTCCAGCCCTTCGAGGAGCCCAATAATAAAGTCCTCGCTGGAGAAAAAGTTGCGGCTACCATTCCAGTCGACCACGCTGCCCGCTTCTGGGTTGAATTGAAAGAAATCCCTGAAGCTGTAGTGGTTGTGTTTCTTGGGATAGCGATCGTGAAGTTGGTGAGTATTCGCTAACAAACTGGTTGACATAAGATCCTGATTGAAAAGCTCGTTTTAAGTAGGCTGCTAGCTGTAATGTGCCCATCAGAAAACCAACATCAACGATTGCCGCCTAAAAAGGTGAGAAACTAGCGCATCCTGAAATATAGCGGTGCCCACTTAGGTTAAGTACAGATTCGTAATCAAGACAGCTCTGCAACGGATACCTGGTGTACTTAATTGATCTAGGCACCGCTATATTTGCCAACTCTTGCCCATAGTCGGGCGCGAGTGCCCGGTGGCCCTGTAGAAAACTGAACGCGATCGCCCCCCCACAATACTGACCATGATTTTTACGCCACAGCCTGAGCAGGTTTGGGGTTCCATAAATCTATATGTCAGAAATCGCTTGCGCCCATCATCTCAAGAAGTGAGTGCTTTCGGATATTTGCCCTGCTAGTCACCTTAAGCCAGCAGTGTCAAAACCAACGAGCAGACAAATGTTGTCATTGTGGACAAGAAGCCAGTCGCTGTGTCGAGCCAATGTCAAGCAAACTCGCGAGCCTTGGAAAGCGGATATCGCTATAGCAAATGGTCGATCATGCGTTGAGCCTGGGAGCCGTAACCGCCGCCAAACAAATTGAAGTGGTTGAGGATGTGATACAGGTTGTAGAGGATTTTGCGAGTTTCGTAGCCAGACTCTAAAGCATAGGCGGCATCATAGCCGTCGTAAAAAGGCTGAGGAAAGCGGCCAAACAGTTCAGACATGGCGATATCGACTTCGCGATCGCCGTAATAAGTCGCTGGGTCCAAAATTACAGGCGTGCCATCAGCGGTAACAGAGGCATTACCCGACCACAAATCGCCATGTACTAAGGATGGTTCGGGTGTATGACCCGCCAGTAAAGACGGGATGGCTGCTAGCAATTCCTCTTGACGGCGAAAAGTGCCCCGCCGATCAGCGAGTTGAAACTGGTAACGCAAGCGATGTTCAACAAAGAACTCTACCCAATCCACCGTCCAGGGATTTTTTTGTGGCGTATCGCCAATCGTATTGTTTCGCTGCCAGCCAAACCCGCGATCGCTGGTGACTCGGTGCATGGCGGCCAAATCTTGTCCCATTTGGTACCAAGAATCCCGGCTACTGTTTCCTAGGGGCAGATACTCCATCACGATGTAGCAAGACCGTTCTGCCGTGCCCCAGCAAATGGGCTTAGGCACCCGAATCGTCTGGGTCTCGGCCATTTCTCTGAGGCCTAAGGCTTCGGCCTCGAACATGGCGTACTGGGCCGCTTGATTAAGTTTGAGGAAATAATCGCGATCGCCATCAGTAATGCGGAAAGCCTGGTTAATGCTGCCACCACTAATGCTCCGTCGGTCTTGAATGGCAAACGGTCGTCCCGTTGTGCGGGTAATCTCTTGGGCGATGGTATTCCACATGGCACGCTCAGAAGGGTTGATTTCAACGGCAAAGATACCGAATTATGAGCTGTAGCTCCAGACCACAATCACTTGGCATCCCGATCAATTTCTAAATCTGAACGAGTTGCGACTGTCACAAAATCTCGCTATACCAACACTATGAAGCCATCTCGTACTGTTGCACCGATTCCCGCTCTCTGGCTAGGGCGTTCCTCGCCAGCGGTGGCCCCTGACCTGATCGGCTGCACCCTAGTCCGCCAATTTGCTGACGGGAGCCAGTATCGAGGCCTCATTGTAGAAACTGAGGCCTATGCCCCTGACGACCCCGCTTGTCATGCCTATCGTCGCCGCACCGCCCGCAATGAAGTGATGTTTGGGCCACCGGGAAGTTGCTATGTCTATTTAATCTATGGCATGTATCACTGCATCAATGTGGTTACGGACCAAGACACCGTACCCAGTGCGGTCCTTATTCGAGCGGTAGAACTAGATCGTCTGCCGCCATGGATTGATGAAAAACAACAGCGTCAACCCGCTCGGGTCGGTGCCGGTCCTGGTAAATTGTGTCGAGCTTTGCACATCGATCGCACCCTCAATGGCATTGCGTTAACCGGCGGCGCTGCGCTCTGGCTCGAACCGCGATCGCCTCAGTGGGAACAACAATTCGTCAATGGGCAGCATCAATTGGTGCAAACCACCCGCATTGGCCTTACTCAAGGCGTTGATATTCCTTGGCGTTGGTATCTGGCCGACTGCCCCGCCGTGTCTAAAAAGTGAGTCAACAACCTTAAGCCCAGGCTTAGCTGAAAGCAGGCATGATCTTGCAGGCCATGCCTCACCGCTGACTCACACAAAAAATGCCCTTTCCCGCCATCAGCTGATAGCAATAATCGCCATAGCAGTCTCCTGATTGCTCATGTGAAGAAGGATAGAACTCAGCAATGCTCATTTTTTCATTCTAAGCAATCTCTCGCCGTCCATAGAGACTGTTGATTAGAGCTGCCCGCAAGTCTTTTCCTCGGGATCTTAACGAGGCTTTTCTTAGCCCTGACAGCTGATTAATTGGCAAGCATACGTTCAAAAGAGTTTTTATCTCTCTTTAATCACTCTGCTCAGAGTAAAGCTCAACCAGCCATTCCTTCGTGCCGCTGCTCCTATGAATTCGTTATTACGGGAATGACCTTTCGGCATCCTAAGATTCTCTCTGCTTAAAGTGGCAGAGGAAGGATAGCTATCCCCGAGCTTATGCGTGCAGGAACTCGAGATAATCTTCCAGGATTTCTGTTTCTCAGTAAAACTACAGCCGCACTTTCTCCAGTTTCCACCGATCTGCAAAAAGTAAGGGTTCCTTAAATTCAGTATTAGTACTTAATTAGTGACAACAGTCACTAACGAGCGTGATATTTTGCGGCTCAAAGTAATGCTCAAAGAACAGGAAAAATGAAATCCAGAAAATAACATGCGTATAGTTACATAAAGGAAGTCTAGAGGAATTCTTAAAAGTGCATTTCTAACAAGTTGAACTCAATTTTTTTAAAGAAAGCAACAATATCACGGATGCATCTTGGAGGCTCTCTATTTAATCTGTAATTATCGTTGTGATCGATCTTGATTCTTTCTCTTGACTTTAAGAACAGTGCATCTCTTGAGTTCGTGCACCTTCATGCTAGAAAATTATGTTATCTAAGCAAACATTTGCAGCCGCAATCACCATAGGAAGTCTGGGGTTAATTCCGCTCACACCGGGTTTAGCCCAGGCGGCTAGTTATACCCTCGATTTTGATAGTGATGCTAGCGGCACTGCCATTGATGTGAACGATATTGGCATCGCAGTTGGCGACTGGAAAACTGACCTTGGCAATGATGCCTATGCTGTTTCAGATCAGTGGTTTGAAGAATTTGGCGTCACGATTAGTACTGATCGAAGCGATGCCGTACTGTTCAATACCGATCCTAACTACTACCCGACCGGTACTTATGGGCGAAAGAATAATGGCCAGTTCAAGGGAGGAGGTAGTCGTATTGATACCGATCTGTTGACTGGTACAGACCTGATCACCGGGAAAAATTATTCGGAATTTGAGTTGGGTAATGTCCTAATTATCCAGGAAAGCAACAAGTACTATCGGCCAGATGATAATGCCGGAGGCGGCACAATTTCATTTGACTTTGAGAAATTAGTCGACCTCGCTTCTATCGATCTCTTGGACATTGATGAATTCAAGCAAAATAAGCTCGTTAAGTTTCAAGCTGTCTACGATGACGATACAACTGAAACTTGGGAGTTTGATCAAAATTCGGCCGTGCAGTTAAGCGAGAGTGACGGTGATAATTCCTTATACCGTTTCAACTTTGACGCACAAGGGGTCAAGCAGTTGAGTGTGATTTACCCCGGTAGTGGGGCGATCGCAGCTCTCCGCTGGGAACAGGAGCAGGCACCGCCAACTATTCCTGAACCTGCCACTATCGTTGGCTTGCTCGCCATCGCTGGATTGGGGCTGCGTCGCAAGCAGCAGTCTCAGACTGTTTAGAAGAACCAGGAAACCTGAAAATCGCATAACTTTTGCCGGCAAAGTTACCTCCGGCGAAAACCTTAGCCCCCTTGCTAGTTATCTAGCGAGGGGGCTTAACTGTTGGGAAATGGCCCTATTGTCTGGGCTGCAGCCACTATAGTAATCCGTATAAAGGTCAGGTCGATCAAAGGGGATGAAAAGCTTGGAGTCCTGCCGACGCCCGCCCTCTATGGTCTTAACTGGCGCCAGAAAGCCATCGCGGCGCTCTAACTGAGGTACTCCCAAGCCGCTGTCAGTCGGTTGATGGGCATTGGCACGACGACGCTGACCGGGTGGCATCATCGGTATCGTGCGAGTGGTAAGGTCGCCGCTAAGCCAGGCTAACAACGCGGTCAGAGTCATAGAATTACCGATTGAGAGGAGTTTCGTGCGTTTGCTGCGACGCATGGGAGCAAGACGCAGGCCGAAATGGCCCAGTGGTGGCCCGAGGAGATTAGCGAAGATCCGCTTGAATAGGCGCTCAAGCGGATTGGCTCCACGCGCATAAGATCAAGCCGGAGAGGCCGATTTACGTTGACGAATATTTACCGCAATGGAAGGTCAAAACTCTCCAGATTTTGGACGTTATTTAATCCTCATTCCTTAGGCCTGCATCAGTTACCCTTTATGCCGACTCATCGCCCCAACACCGCTGTGCCGTCGAAAAACCAAACTCCGGCAATGCAGCCAGTCATGAGTGTGGCCAACGTGCCTGCCCAGAGGGCCTTCCAGGCGAGGGAAGAAATGTCATGGCTGCGAGAGGGCACCAGGCCGGCGAGGCCACCGACAAAAATACCGACAGAGGGAACGTGGGCAAAGCCGCAGAGCACATAGCTAACGATGACTAAAGCACGATCGCTCAAGACCCCTTCAGAAGACAAGTTTGCCAGTGCCAGGTAAGGTGGAATGGCGGTTTTAAGCAGACGTTGACCGATCAGCACAGAAGACGTCCACAGTTCATTCCAGTCCAGCGAGACGCCGGTGAGAAACGTCAGGGGCAAAAACAGTGCGCCAGTAATGTTGTCTAGAGTGACAACGCTAAAAATTGTGCCGACAAACTGCAAGACTGGACTTAGCACATTGCCTAGTTGGCGCAGGATGGCTGACTCACTTGCCTGCCAAAGCTGAAGCGTGGCTAAAGACGCTAAGTTGGCGAATATCAGGTCGAGTAGTGCAACTAACCCCAAAATGGCGATGAGAGCGGCGGCAATGCCGACTGCCATTTTGACGCCATCTAATGCGCCGCCAATGAGCGCATCCATCGGACTAGTCTTCTCGTCTTCTCCCTGGGTGAGTTCGGGCACCTTGCCTAGGGTTTCAGGAATTTCCTGCTCAGGTACCAAAACTTTGGCCATGATGAACGCGGCAGGGATGGTCAAAATAGAGGCAGACATTAGGTGCCCCGCAATTAAAGGAAACGTACCGCGTAAAAAGCCAGCGTATAGCCCCAATACCGTAGACGCGATTGAACCAAAGCAGGAAGCTAAAATCGCGCATAGCTCACTGCGGGTCATATTGCGCAGGAAGGGTTTGATGGCGATCGCTGACTCAATGCCGACAAAAATATTCGCGGCACCCGCTAACGATTCGGCACCGCTGATGTTCATAATGGAGCGGAAGAACTTGGCAAACACTCGGACAATTGGCTGAATGAAGCCTAGTCGATACAACAGATTAAAAATTGCAGCGAAAAAGACTACCTGCGGCAGCGATCGAAAGGCGACTACGTAACCGAAATCAAGATTATTGACCCCCAAGCGCTCTCCTTGAACAGGCGTAAACGGCGGAGTCAATGCTCTTGCCAGCCAGCGACCAGCTCCCTGCGGCCCAGATGCCGCTGAGGGATCAGGAACGATAATAGGGCCAAATAAAAATCTAGCTCCCTCTTCTGAAGCATCAATCAAAGCATTTAAAAGATTACTCAACCAGACCACGACTTCGCGCGTAATGGGAGCCCGGAAAATCAGTAGCCCCAGCAACAATTGCAGACCAATGCCTGAGATTAGAAGCTTCCAAGGAATGCGGCGACGATCTTCTGATCCCAGCCAAGCAACAAAGCACAGGCCCGCAAGTCCCACCAGCGACAGTAAGTTGAGCATCTGGCGCGTCCTTATTCGGATGAACGCCACGATTCTACAAGCGTTCCGATCATCTGTAACGTTCTCTCCAAGACTTTGTAAGGCATCGCAATATGAAGGCATTCCGGGCTTTCGTCTGCGAGATTGCGATCCTCAAACCATAATGGGAGTAATGGTTCCCTCTCCAGCGTTTATGAATCCTTTTTCTTCCGTACCGCCATCCTGGGCCGAGTCTGCAGTACACGCGCATCAGTTTGGCTGTCCCTGCTGTGGGGCTCATGTCTCGGAGTCAGAAGCGGTCTGGATCAATCGCCGCTCACCTGTTTACACCGAGGGCCATCAGCGGAAATGGCAGGAATTTTACCAATGTGGTGAATGCCAAACGGCCTGGTGGGCCTGGAGTAGCGATCGCCCCCCAACCGAGTGGAGCGGCAGGCAAGATGAACCGAACAGCACCCTCGAAGATCCCTTCGATTTTTAACGACCATGTCGATTCTTGTTTTCGGCAGTTTGAATATGGACTTGGTGGTGCAGTCACCATACCTACCGCAACCCGGTGAGACCTTGACCGGTCGCAATTTTGGCACGGTTTCTGGTGGTAAAGGGGCTAATCAGGCGGTGGCGGTGGCGCGACAAGGTGCAGTTGTGGAGATGGTGGGCCGAGTGGGGGCCGATGCGTTCGGTCAGCAGTTGCGCCAGGCCTTAAGCACCGATCACGTCAGCATCGACTCCGTGCAAATTGATGCTGAAACGCATACGGGCATCGCTGCGATCGCTGTTGCTGATACTGGCGACAATCACATTATCATCGTGCCGGGGGCCAATGGTCGGGTGGGTGAAACCGACTTACAACGGTTGCAGACCCATTTGACCACAGCTCAGATACTACTTTTGCAGTGCGAAATTCCGCCAGCGATCGTCGCCCAGGCCGCCCAGGCCGCCCATGCTGCTGGGGTTAGGGTGCTGCTTGATCCGGCTCCGGTGCCTGACTTTGACCTTAAGCCGTTCTACTCAGCGATTGATATGCTGACGCCCAATCAGGTCGAAGCCGCGCAATTGACTGGTTTGCCCGTTACCACGATAGATGAGGCGGCGGCCGCGATCGCTCAGCTGCAAAAAGACGGCGCCGCCACGGTCATCGTCAAACTTGGCGCCCAGGGAGTTTGCTGTGGCACCCCAGAGGAAACCTTCCATCTGCCAGCCTTTGCCGTCTCGGTAGTGGATACGGTCGCGGCTGGCGATGCTTTTAATGGTGGATTAGCCGTGGCCTTATCTGCAGGCAAGTCGCTAAGAGAGGCCGTTATTTGGGCCTCAGCAACGGCAGCGTTATCGGTAACTAAAGCTGGGGCTCAGCCTTCGCTGCCCACGCGATCGCAAGTTGCTGAATTTCTACAGGAAAATAGTTGAGGGAGCGCCGTTATTGGACGCTAATGGCGGCTCAAGGTGCGAGTTTTTTATCACGATCCGTAGTTAGGTTAGGGTCACGGTAATTTCTAGAATAACCACACAGCCATCGTTTTTATTCCGGACGCAGCATGCCGCATGCCGCCATGGCTGGAAATTTTGCCTTGGCAATGAGTAACGATCAATTTCACTGAGCCTGCTCAATGTCGGCGTTACTCGGTCATTGCTGTTTGTAATCCCTGGCAAAACTCCAGCAGGGTCTTTAAGCGCTGTTGCATTTGGGCCTGACGTTTTTGCAGCGTCAAAGCGTTTTTAGCGGACTGCAGAAAAGCCACGTCCATCCCTAAGAGTCTCAAGGCTCGGTTGATTTCCGTTTGATAGGCCAGGAATCTCTCGGCTGTGGGGGAGTCCACCAGCGTTGGCAGTAGCTGGGTTTGATAAAGCTGTTGGGCTTGGAGAAATTCTTGCTGCAGCGATCGCCCGTCAACATTCGCACCTTTAGCAATGCGTTGCAGCACTTCTAACCGCTCGACAAAATGCACCAAAACCGCGATCTCTGCAGAATCAGAAGACATAGCAGCAGACAATAGCTCAATTTTTTAAATCATAGGGAATTGCCTGTTTGAACCGCAAGACTTCCAAATATTTGCGATTAATGCAAACATAGGCAAACCCTATATACGTTTCCTCAACTTTGTTTATATTAAATAGATAAATCCGTAAACAGACTGGCTCTCCCTAGTTCGTTTGTTCTTAATAAACTCCAAGCAAGCCTGCACTGTTAAGCCCTAGCGGTCACTTGCTAAGTATTAATGTCATCCCTTGAGAGCGCTTTTTAACCGCCCACTCCTTGATTTGCCAAAGCTAGTTTCTCTTACTAGCAAAAGACTTTACTTCTGGCGTACGTTTCCTGCAGCTTGGCAGGCTTTTTTCCGCCAGTGCATCACTGGCGACGATGTCGTTTATTTTCCTGTTTCCTTGTAATGGCCAATTCAACCGTGACGCTTCCTCAAGATTGTTCTGTACCGGAGTGGCTGGCCTATTGCTTGCAGTTACGCAAGGACAGTTCCTTGAACGGACATGGCGACGGCAACGGTCATATCCCCATTAACAATAATGGGCATCGATTAGAAACAGCGATCGCCCCCAGCCCAGAAGATCATAAATCGCCCCTATCGCTAGATGACGCGGGGTGTGCTCTGGTCAGTCAAGCATTTCAGTTTGCTTACAAACTGCATGAAGGCCAAAAACGCGCATCAGGCGAAGCTTACATCTGTCACCCCATTGAAGTGGCGGGTTTATTGCGGGATCTGGGCGGTGACAGTGCGATGATTGCCGCCGGATTTTTACACGACGTGGTCGAAGATACCGACGTCACCTCGGATGAAATCGAAGCGCTTTTTGGGGAAGAAGTGCGACATCTCGTCGAAGGCGTGACCAAGCTGTCAAAATTCAACTTTCACAGCAAAACCGAGCGGCAGGCAGAAAATTTTCGCCGCATGTTTTTAGCGATGGCTCAGGATGTGCGGGTGATTGTGGTCAAATTGGCCGATCGCCTTCACAATATGCGGACCTTGGAGCATCTTAATAGTGAAAAGCAGCGCCGCATTGCCACCGAAACCCTGGAGATTTTTGCGCCCTTGGCCAATCGTTTGGGGATTGGTCGGTTTAAGTGGGAGTTAGAAGATCATTCCTTCAAATACCTAGAGCCAGATGCTTATCGCAAGATGCAGACCTACGTAACCGGCAAGCGTACCGATCGCGAGGCGCGGTTGCAGTCTGTGGCGACGACGCTCCGCGAGCGGATGACCCAGGCGGGCATCAACATTTTTGATGTCAGTAGTCGCCCCAAACACCTATACGGCATCTTTCGCAAAATGGAGCGGCAGCAAAAAGACTTTCACGAAATCTACGATGTTGCGGCGATTCGCCTGATAGTTAATACCAATGAAGAATGCTACCGGGCGTTAGCCATCGTTCATGATGCTTTTCGCCCGATTCCGGGCCGTTTCAAAGACTATATTGGCTTACCCAAGCCGAACCGCTATCAGTCCCTGCATACGGTGGTGATTGGCAGTTATGGACGCCCCATCGAAGTGCAGATTCGCACGTTGGAAATGCACCACGTGGCCGAGTACGGAATTGCGGCTCACTGGAAATATAAGGAATCAGGCGGGGCGAGTATCGTTCCGGTGACAGCTGACGAGGAGCGGTTTACCTGGTTGCGACAACTGTTGGAGTGGCAGAGCGACCTCAAAGATGCCCAAGAGTTCATGGATAACGTCAAGGGCAATCTATTTGACGAAGACGTGTATGTCTTTACCCCCAATGGCGATGTCATTTCCCTCACGCGGGGCGCTACCCCCATCGACTTTGCTTATCGCATTCACACAGAGGTTGGCAATCACTGTGCCGGGGCCCGAGTCAACGATCGCATTGTGCCCCTCGATACGCCTTTAGAAAATGGCGATATTGTCGAAATCATCACGCAGAAAAATAGTCACCCGAGCCTCGATTGGCTGAACTATGTGGTGACTGCCGGAGCCCGCAATCGCATTCGACAATGGTACAAGCGATCGCATCGCGATGAAAATATTGCCCGCGGTCGCGAACTGTTAGAAAAAGCCATGGGTAAGAGCGGCCTTGATGCCATGCTCAAATCAGAACCCGCCCAAGCCGTCGCTGAAAAATGTAACTACCCCAGTGCTGAAGATTTACTCGCCGGTTTAGGTTATGGAGAAGTGACCCTTAACCTGGTAGTTAATCGGCTGCGAGAAGCGGTCAAAGAGCAGCAACCGATTCAATCCCACAGCAACAGTACGGAAGAAGATGCTGAAGCACTGTTGGCAGAAGCCGTTAGCACACCGACTCGACCCGCGAAAAAGAGTTCAGATTCCCCGATTTTTGGTGTTGAGGGGCTGCTATACCACATGGCTGGCTGCTGCAATCCATTACCGGGTGAATCCATTATCGGGGCCGTATCGATGGGCTCACGGGGCATTGCGATTCATCGTCAAAACTGTCTAAATGTGGGGCGAGTTCCCGGCGATCGCTTGATCCCCACCAGTTGGAACTTGGGTGAAGCCACTGCTAAACGCACTTCGACGTATCCTGTCCAGGTCCGCATTCAAGTCATCGACCGCGTCGGCGTC
The DNA here is from genome assembly GCA_039185935.1 of Cyanobacteria bacterium P01_F01_bin.56. Lineage (GTDB taxonomy): Bacteria > Cyanobacteriota > Cyanobacteriia > Phormidesmidales > Phormidesmidaceae > Halomicronema. The sequence continues at coordinate 39,768 of JBCDAJ010000006.1, forward strand.
CTGAAAGACATTCTCAGTCATCTCTCTGACCTTGACATCAATGTCCATAAAGCTGGGGTCAAGACCTTTCCAGGACAAACGGCGGAAATTGAATTGGGCTTGGATGTGCGAGATCACAACCATTTAGAGCAGACCTTTACGCAAGTTCGCAAAATGACCGACGTGCTCTCGCTACATCGAGTCAGTGAGTCTGGTTAATGCTCCCCCACTATGGATATCGTGGCTGATAGCCGGCCGCAAACCGCTTACGCAACAGGTCATGGGCAAAGCGATAGCGCCCCCCCACCCGCTGAATAAAGCGATGATTTTCTGCATGTTCTAGGAACTTGTTATAGTCCCATGGGGAAGCACCGGAGCGATGGAGGACGAAACGGAGCCAACCGTGTTGGATAACCGCTCCCCATCCGAAACTCAGCCCGCCAAGCAGCCCGAAACTCAGTCCGAAACTTAGCCTGGAATCTAGACCGCCAAGCAGCCCGCCAAGCAGCCCGCCAAGCAGCCCGAAACTTAGCCCGACAAACAATCCTGTTTTGATCGATGTCTTAATTCCTTGGTTGGGAAATTGCTTATTATCAATTTCAACTTCAGAAGTACGCAGCCCGAAACTCAGCCCGAAAAGCAGTCCGAAACTCAGTCCAAAACTTAGCCTAGAACCTAGACCGAAAAGCAGCCCTAAACTCAGCCCGAAAAGCAGTCCACTGTTCGATGCTTTTTGCCAGGAAAAAAATAGATTTTCTGCTGGTTCAACCTTGTCTAGCCTGCCAAGCAGCCCTAAACTCAGCCCGAAAAGCAGCCCGCCAACCAGTCCGAAAAGCAGCCCGCCAAGCAGTCCGCCAATCAGCCCGAAACTCAGCCCGAAACTCAGCCCAGAACTCAGCCTGTAGAATATCTGATCTCGTTCTCTATCGAGCCAGCTAGGTTGCAAGTGCTCAATCAAAAGTTCTGTGACTTCCTGCTGTTCCAGCTTGGTGGCTAACCAAGTGAGGTAGTGATGGGTCTGCGCTTTAGTAGGGGCTCTGCCAGGTGGGTAAGCGCCTTGATTATTAAGGTCATCTAATTGCTTCTCAATGTAGAGATCAAGTAATTCATCCGGGCTTCGAATCGGTTGCCCCTGATAGGCCACCAGCAGCATCAGCAAAAACAGCGGCGAACGGGCCAGTGTCAACAGTTTTGGTTGATTTTTTACCGTGTCCCACAGCGGTCCCCGATTCGAATTTTCAAAGTACGTGCGGATTTGCTCATCGTCGAGAGCTTGCAGGTAAATGGCACCATTCAAGCGCTTCAGATATTCGCCCTGTACTTCCAGGGCTTTATATTCCTGGCGACGGCAACAGACCACGGCAGCAGTTGCTGGATGCCGGTCTAAAAAAACATTGATGGAGCGCATGCATTGAATCTGTTTGGCCTGCCGCTGGTGATCTAGCTCTTCATCTGTGGTGTTCTCGGTGTTCTCCACCCGGCGCAGTTCGTCCAAACCATCCAGCAGGGGCCAGAGCTGGTTGTGCTCAATCCAGTCTTTTGCAACTTCCAGCGGCACCCTGTACTTGTCCTGCAGTTGTTCACACAGCCAATCGGCAAAGGTTTTGTCTGAGTCACCAGACCATTCTGATAGCTCAAAGATCACTGGAATGGGGGCATCGGCTGATGCTTTGGCCTGCTGCAAGAGCGTTTTTGCCACAGCTAATAACTCATTCGTTTTGCCCGCTCCCGGTTCCCCTAAAATCAGCAATCTGCCGTTGATATCGTCCCTCGCGAGGAGGCTAACCGTTGCAACCGTTGCTTCTACAGGTGTCGGTGCGGCGGGCGTTTCAAAGGGATTGATTTCACGTCGAATCAGTGGGGCTGATGAGTCCTCTATCTCAACAGTTGGCAAATCTCGCCGCCCAATTCGTTCGCGTTCTTCCTGGCGCTTCAAATCTAAGCGGACTTTGTGATGTAGGGAGTTTTCCAACCGGTTCACCACCTGCCCTAACACCACGTCGATGAGGTCTTGCCGTAGGCGATCGCGATCGGCAGTCGTTAGCTCTCGTTTTTTGGGGCGGTATTTGTTAACAAAGCCGATGATTTTATCGAGGTTGCCGGTCAACTTGGCGATGGCTGCCGCCGCCATTGCCACCACTGTAAAAATTGCAATGCCTCGCCCCATCATCGGGTTGCTGTTAAACCAGCCCACAAGCTGCTCAGCTTTTGACAGGGGCGGATTGCCTGAAGATGTTTGAGCGAGCAACCACAACCAGGGGCCATTCATGGACACATTCGTCGCCTAAATATGGTCACAGCATACTTGAATGATCCAGCGGCGAGTATTGTTTTTCCGCAAGCCTCAGTTACTCAAGCGCGCTGGCGAGCGTGCCATCGGGCCAAATCGTAAGGGTGAGGGGGCCGATTTTGACGGGATAGTAGCAGTCTGCGCCCATCACGGTTTTGATCTGCACTGGCATGACGCTGTGAGGCGGAAACGCCCACCACTCACCATTGCGACAAAAGGGGTCGGTGTAACCATTGGCTTGGCACCAGGCTTGGCAAATGTCATCAATTGCCGATCTGAGATCGGCATACTGAGGGATGGTCACTGAGTTACCGTCCTGCATTACTGATGCGGTGGACTTTTTACATTCTGACTCATTCGTAGCACACCCCATCATCGCGATCGCTGTTTGCCGACAGGACGCGAATAGTGATGACCCGCAAGGTTCGGGTGGCAGGGAAGAATACAGAACGCCAGGGTTGGGGGTCGTCGCGGTGCTCGTAGCCGATGTGGCTCAATGGCAGAAGTCTTGCGCAGCCGGTAAACCACAGCGTTAGACTAAAACACGGTCATCCCCTTGGAATTTTCGGCAAATCGCCATGACATTGCTCACCCTTAAATCGGTCAAAAAAGACTTCGGCATCAAAGAAATTTTGCGTGATGCCACCTTCAGCTTGGAAGAGGGCGACAAAGTCGGACTCATCGGCACCAATGGGTCGGGCAAGTCCACTTTGCTCAAAATGATTGCCGGTAGCGAACCGATTGATGACGGCGAGATTTGGCGCAACGCTGGAGCCAAAATCGTTTATTTGCCCCAACAGCCTGATATCGAGGGCGATCGCACCGTGCTGGAGCAAGTGTTTGCTGATGCGGGCGAACAGATGGCTCTGATTCGAGAATATGAAGACATCTCTCACCACATGGAGCGTGGCGAGGGCGATCTAGACGCGCTGATGGCCAAACTCTCACGCGTGACCGAAAAAATTGAAGCGGCCGGCGCTTGGGACCTAGAAACAAGCGCCAAAGTCGTTCTCACAAAACTCGGCATTCAGGACTTTGATGCGCGAGTGGGCGACCTTTCAGGAGGATATCGCAAACGCATTGCGATCGCCGCTGCGTTGCTCTCTGGTCCCGAGGCACTGCTGATGGACGAGCCCACGAACCATTTGGATGCCGAATCAGTGGAATGGCTGCAAAGCTATCTGAATGGGTTTCGAGGGGCGCTACTGCTCATTACCCACGATCGCTACTTTCTCGACCGGGTGACAAACCGCATTTTGGAGGTGGATCGTGGCGACCTGTTTGGCTATTCCGGCAACTACAGCTACTACCTGGAGAAGAAAGCTGAGATGGAAGCCTCAGCCGCCAGCACTCGCCAGAAGCATGCCGGTGTGCTCCGCCGGGAACTGGAATGGCTAAAGCGGGGACCCAAAGCCCGTAGCACCAAACAAAAAGCCCGGATTCAGCGCATTGATGATATGCAGGAGCGTGAGTTCAAAGAGAGCTTGGGCAAAGTTGACATCACCACCGCTGGTCGCCGCATTGGCAAAAAAGTGATTGAGCTGGACGCGGTCACTAAGGGCTATGGCGATCGCGTGCTGATTCGCGACTTTACCTACATCTTTAATCCCCGCGATCGCATTGGCATCATCGGCCCCAACGGGGTTGGCAAATCCACCCTGATGAACCTGATCACCGAGCGCGAGCAACCCGATCAGGGGACGATTGAAATTGGCGATACCATTCACTTTGGCTACTTTGATCAACATTCTGAAGATGTGATCAAAAATCCTAATCAGCGGGTGATCGAATATCTCAAAGACACGGCTGAGTTGGTCAAAACCGTGGACGGTAGCGTCATCACTGCTTCGCAAATGCTCGAGCGCTTCCTCTTTCCCCCCGATCAGCAATATGCCCCGATTCATAAACTTTCCGGTGGCGAACGACGCCGTCTATTTTTGCTGCAGGTGTTGATGCAAGCACCTAACGTTTTGATTTTGGACGAGCCCACCAACGACCTCGACGTGCAAACCCTGGCCATGTTGGAAGAGTACCTGGAAGAGTTCAACGGCTGCGTCATCGTCGTCTCCCACGATCGCTACTTTCTGGATCGCACCGTTGAGACGGTATTTGCGTTTGAAGGAACCGGCCAGATTCGGCAATATCCTGGCAACTATTCGGTCTATTTGGACTATCGCCAAGCTGAAATCGCTGAGCAGCCCACCAAAGACCCAAAGGCAATGGAAAAGGTCGCTAAACCTGCGATCGCTGACAAAAATGGGGTGGTCTCGACCACTAACGCCAAACCGAAGAAGCTTTCCTACAAAGAAAAGCGCGAATACGAACAGCTAGAAACTCAGATTCCAGAACTAGAAGGCGAAAAAGAGGCACTGGAAAAGTTGCTCTACGACAACTCAGCAAGCGATTACGACGAAATGAAGACCCTCTCAGAAAAGCTGGCAACCCTAACCCAAACCATTGACACCGCAACGGAACGCTGGCTGGAGTTAGCCGAAAGAATTGATTAGGTTAAGCCTTGCTGGTGATGAATATGAAAGGCGATCACCATCACTCACCCATACGGATTCGATATAAGTTAGTGACTCGCGGCGAGCTGTTAGGCGAAACCGCCAGCAGTTCTTGATTCGGCGATATACCGCCAAAGCTACCGACGACGGTAGCCAGCAACTCACCTTCCAGACTGTGTAGATGAGTTTCGATAAATAATGTCCTGGTATCAGGCTGCCGAGACGACGTAGACGTAACGACAATATTTGAGTCTGGCCAGAACGCTTTGAATGTGCCCATGTATGTGGCGATTTCAGCCCCTTCCAACGTATAAAGGCGACTCTTCTGCTCCTCTGGATTGTCTTGACCGTAAGAACTGACAATGATGCTTTTACCATCAGGGCTAAATTCCCAGAAGTTCCCCGGAATGGCCGCAATCTCGGTGCCATCGAGCCTGTAAATCCGTATTACGTCATCCCTAAAGGAGCGAATGACGACTCGCTGATTATCGGGAGTCAAGGTAGGAAACCGACCGGTGTACGAGGCGATTTCTTCACCGTCCAGACTCACCAGACGAGAGCTATCCTCCGGGTAAGAAGAACTCAGAAAAATTGCTTGACCATCCGGTAACGCCCCTGAACCGTGTCCTGGATAGGTCGCTAGTTCGACGCCGTTTCGGTTAAACAAGCGCGTCTGCGTCCCCTCTGCAACCAGGATGCTCTGGTTATCTGGCATCGCCACCCAGCCTTCAATATCACCCGGAAAAGAGGCTATCTCAACCCCATCTAGGTCATACAGGTAGTATCGGCCTGCAGTGTAGGAATAGGTGACAATATCTTGCGGTCCTAATGCTAGACCGTAGTAGATACCCTCAAGCACAGCGATGTCTTCCTCGGCAAAGTTGACGAGTCGCGATCGCTGCTCGGCTTGAAGAATAAGCAATTCTGTATCCGGTACAAAGTCTGGTTCTTCTCCAAAAGCAATGGCCGTGGTCTCATCTGTATTCTGCACAAAGCTTGGTTCCACTCTTGCAAAGCTGGCAATTTCTGTACCTTCAAGCGTCATTAAGCGCGTTGTCGTTTCCGGATCTGGCCTTGAGCCATACACTCTAGGTGATGTCAGCGCCATCATCTGGCCATCTGGAGCAAACCCGATGCTGGTATCGGTAAATGAGAACAGTTCGGTCCCATCAAAACTGAATAGGCGAGTTTGATCACTGTCAAATTCATCGGTCACGATCCCTCGGCCATCCGGGATGAAGCTGATGAACCGACCAGGAAAACTGCTAACAAACTCAATCGAAGCAGAGTTCGGCTCTGCCTTGCCCGCCTTCTCTGGCGAAGCCGCTGAAGGAAGAAAATAATTTGTCTGGTCTCCAAATGAGGCACCAATGTCACTTTGCCAGACCGCAACTGCCAGATATAACCCTGTCACATAAAACCATCTAATACTCACAAGTGCACCTTACCGCCGATTGAATCCTGCTACTGAAATCATGCCCCGGTTTATCACTAGGATTGATAGCGTCTTCTTATCGTTAAGAATGCCTGTTGGCAGATGCAGTCTGAGCCTAAATCACCGTCCACGAATAACATTTCAATATGACTTTCAGACGCCCAACGAGTGATACGCTGCAGGTCGAGCAACTTCCCAAAAGCGACTCTGCAGACCCTGATCAGACGGTGACGTGATGGCACAACCGACAAAATTTGAGTTAGTAATGGCCGCGATTCAGCAAATTCAGTCTCAGCTAGACGACATCGATGTGAGACTCCGGCGCATCGAACGGTCGACCATGCCACCCGCTGAGCCCCCCAAACCTCCAGGCAACTTAGAGCGGCAAAACGAGTTTCTCTCTAGAGAATCGCGCAAGCAACGATACGTCGAGGATTAAGGTCTCTCCGGCAGACCTTGTATCGTGAAACCAGGTTCCACTGCTCATCAACCCTCAAACGAGTGAGTCTGATATGCGGCGAGCGCGACTCTTAATCATAGGTGTAGCAGCGATTTTTTCGCTGGGGATGCTGCTGTGGCTGGTGGATTTTGTGTTGCGTGCTCAGAGTGCGATCGCCCTCTTTTCTCCACTGCTGTCGCAGATATTTCTCATTTTGGTAATCGTGGGCGCGATCGCTCTGGTTGGCACGGGTGTCTATTACCTAAGACCCTTTTTGCGCCCTCAGCGATCGTCTGAACCCACCTTGCCGAAAGAGAAAACCGACGTGGCTCAAGTCGCGATCGCTGGGGTCGAACAGCAGGTCGCCCAGATTCAAGATGAGGTGGCCCGCACCGCGCTAGAACAGCAGTTGACATCACTAGCGGCAGATTGGGAACAGCGCGATATTCGCATTGTGCTGTTTGGGGTCGGCTCTGTCGGCAAAACCTCCATTGTGAATGGCCTCATGGGCGATTGGGTCGGTACGGTAGAGGCCCCTCTGGGTACGACCACTACCGCTACCGCTTATCCCCTCGAAGTCGAAGGCCTCGATCAGGTCATCTGGCTGACTGACACACCGGGGCTATTAGAAGCTAGCGAAGTGGGGCCAGAGCGGGAGGCCCAGGTACGACAACTTGCCACCGAGGCCGATTTACTGTTGTTTGTCATCGACAATGACCTGCGGCAGTCGGAATACGCCCTAGCGCGATCGCTGCTGGATATCGGCAAACGGCTTATCGTGGTCTTAAACAAGGCCGATTTGTATCCCGATGATGAGTTTCAGGCCATTTTAGAAAAAGTGCGATCGCGTTTGGCCCCCGACCTCGACTCGGCCGATATTGTCGATGTGGCCGCCAATCCCCAACCGGTACGGCTGATAACGGGCGAAATCGCCCAGATGGAGCCCGATTTATGGCCTTTAGAACGGCGGCTCACAGCAGTATTGCGAGCGGAAGGGGCTAACTTGCTGGCCGATTCGCTGCTGTTGCGATCGCAACGTCTGGGCGAGCAGGCGCGCCAACTCATCCAAAATCAGCGACACCAAGCTGCTAACGCGGTGATCGAACGATATCAGTGGCTTAACGCTGCCGTCGTCGCCGCTACGCCGCTGCCGGGCATTGATTTGCTCGCGACGGCGGCCATTAACGCCCAAATGGTTATCGAACTGGGCAAGATTTATCAGTTCAACCTCTCAATTGAAGAAGGCAAAGAGCTGGCTTATGCGGTTGCTCGCAATCTTACGGGCTTAGGCATTACCAAGGGCGTGCTGAACTTGTTAGCGCTGGGCATGCAAACGACGATTCCGACCGCGATCGCCAGTCGCGGAGTACAAGGCATCACCGCCGCATACCTGACCCGCATTGCAGGCAAAAGTTTTATGGACTATTTCACCCAGAACCAAGACTGGGGCGACGGAGGCATTGGCGAGGTGGTGCAAAAACAATTTCAACTCAACCGTCGCGAACAGTTTGTGCGTGAATTTATCGGCGAGGCGATCGCTCACCTGCGAAATGAAGTGTCAGTACCGCTAGAGCTTCCTCTCAAAGCCGGAGCGGACTATCAACCTGAAGAGCGTAACCGCTAAGGGAGCAGCTTGAAAAAAAGTACCTGGATAAGACTGTAGCAGGGGGGATGGGTAGCAGGGTAGAGGGGATGTGATTGAAGCACGACTCCCCAAGGGGCAGTTTCTATTCCGTTCATCTAGTTGAGACTCCCCACCGTCAAATCTTCCCTCCGGATTGTTCTGACTGCTCACAACACGGCGGATGAGGCAGCAGCGCTACGAGCATGCCAAGAGGCTTTTACTCAGTCACCAATTGGTCTTTGGCGATCAAATAGCTTGCAATTGATTTGGCATCCACCCCTTCGCCATTGGTCACAGCCTGCTCAAATTCTTTTGGGGTGAGATGAACAACTTCGATGTCTTCATCATCGTCCCCGGCTGGCGGTTGTTCGATTTTCTCTAAATCAGTCGCCAAAAAAGCATAAATGAATTCATCAGAATAGCCTGGCGCTAGGGGGAAATTTCCTAAAGACTGCCAAGTTTGGGCGCGATAGCCAACTTCTTCTTGAATTTCTCGCTGAATTGTCTGTAACGGAGTTTCGTCGGATTCAATCGTGCCAGCAGGAAACTCCAACAAACGCCCCTGCACCGCAAACCGATACTGCCGCACCAAAACCAGTTTGCCGTCTGCCGTTACGGGAATCGCTAACGCCCCCCCAGGATGCCGGATGCACTCCCATTCTCCTTCGACCTTGTTGGGCAAACGGAGGCTGTTAACTTCAAAGTTAAATTTACGTCCTTGAACCAGTAGACGTTGCTTCAGCAGTTGTGGCGGTTCGTTTCCAAGAGGCATGTATGTTTGAGCAAGCTAAAACGACAGGCGGCATACAGCAAAGTATGACCATGGACAAAAGTCAGCATCTCTAGCGGCAAGCATCGAGCCTGACCCAGGAGAGAATGGAAACTCTTGCTAAACAGAACTTCAAGCGTTAACAAGATCGGACTGAATGGCAGCGAATCATCGCTAATTTAGAAGCTAGTTTGAAACATAAAATACCACAATCTACCTAGCAAGCTTTGAGCCAAGACGTCGCATCCATGAGCCAGGTAATGCCGTCGTCAGGCAGGGTGGCACAAATATCAGCGATCGCTTGATGCGAACAAGGGTGTCGCCAATGGGGGGCAATTTCGGCTAATGGCACCAAGACAAATGCCCGTTCCCACATGCGGGGGTGAGGCACCTCTAACACAGGAGTCTGGATTTGCTGTTCTTCGACAAGCAGCAGGTCTAAATCTAATGAGCGGGCTCCCCATCGCTCACGGCGTACCCGGCCAAACTGAGCTTCTATCGATAACAAGAGCTGCAGCAGTGCTTCTGGAGAGAAGTCGCTTTCCAGCAGGGCACAAGCATTGAAAAAGTCTGGCTGTGGTGGCCCCACGGGGGCTGTTTGATAAATGCTAGAGCAGCTAGTTACCCTAACGCGGGGATGTTGATTGAGCTTCGTGATCGCGCCCCGCAGGTTGGCTAAAGAATCGCCCAGATTGCTGCCAAGGGCGATCGCGCAATGATTTACAGTCATGGATACCAGCAAGCCGAAACAGGAAAAAGAGATCGTTCAATCGGACTTACGCAAAAGCCCCTTGAATTCACCCAACAAATCTGGAAAATGCTGCAGCCTCTAAATCCCCAAGATTGGGGATTTAGAGGCCAAAATCCGAGTACCACTACGTAAGTTCTATCTAAAGCTTAATTGCCGTAAACAGGGATGTCCGTGAAGTGGGTCAGCGCCCCATCCGAAACTATCCATGGCTCTGTCAACGAGTACCGGGCAGCGTAAATTTGCATACCGCTTTCTAGAGCAGGAGGGCAGCAGGGCAGGGGAGACAAAAACCAGAAAGCCAGGGAGACTTCTGCTATCGAATGCTAGCCTCCCGGCATCTGAGAATCCCCTAGCTGAAAAAATGCTTGATCAGCTCGATACACATCAAAAACTCGGACGAGGGAGCTAACATCCTCATCCGAGTACAGAAATTTGCGACGAAAAGGACTATTCAAAAATAAATTCGCTGCCGGAGATGGCCCCTCCGCTCGCTGTGGGCAAAAACTGCACCGAAGTCGTGTAAGGATTCATCAGATCTGGCACTCGAATGGTGGGATCAGACTGGGTCTGCTCTTCCATCAAATAATTATAGGCATCAAAAATGGCGTAGCCATCGTTCATGATGTCTTCCTCAGGAAAACCACCAACACCAAACATCGTGCCCAGTTGACCACCGAGGGAGCGATTTTGATTATAAGAACCCCCATTACTGAAGAAGATTTCGTTGACCGCTTCGGGAACGTAAGCTGACTGAGTCGTGGGGGGCTCATCTGCCTGCACCGTTGAGGCGATCGCCACAGCCGAGACGACCGTTGCGGTTAGGGTTAAGGTTCGAACTAAAAACTTGGCCATCGCGCTTTCCTCACTCCAATAAATCGGCTCTATCGATGTCAGACTGATAGTCTCTGCGTTTGATGCGCATCCCGAGGCGTAAACTATGTTGGATAGCTTGTTTGACTAGACATGCCTACACGCCTGTCATTTATAGCGCAGTCCGTAAGGAATGGCGCACTTTCTTTCACCCTGAATCTATGACTTCGAGTAATCATGCTTCGGTTTTGGCCCTAACGACGCTGCCGCTGGCAGATTTGCGCGATCGCCTGCTCGATCTCTTTTGCGAGGTGGCTTACAAAGAAGGTGATTTCACCCTATCTTCTGGGCAAAAAAGCACTTACTACATCAACGGCAAACAGGTCACGCTGCATCCTGCCGGGGGGGTGATGGTGGGGCGGTTACTGCTAGAACACTTGCCGGCCGAGGCGATCGCCGTTGCGGGGCTGACCTTGGGCGCTGACCCCATGGTCAGTGGCGTCAGCATTGTGGGAGCCTACAGCGATCGCCCCATCACCCCGTTAATTGTGCGTAAGGTGGCCAAAGGTCATGGCACTCAAGCCTATATCGAGGGGCCAACGTTACCCTCCGGCACCACCGTCGTCGTGTTAGAAGACGTCGTCACCACTGGGCAGTCGGCTTGGCAGGCTGTGGAACGCCTACGGGGAGCTGGCTATACCGTCAATACCATCCTCGCCCTGGTCGATCGCCAGCAAGGGGGCGCTGAGTTTTATCAGTCTAAGGACTTAAATTTCGCAGCGTTATTTTCCATCGCTGAGATCAAGTCACGCTATGCCCAACAAACTAGTCGCGGCTAGCGTCGGCTAGGTACCGTGAGCGTGGTCTCAGCCGCCCTATCTCCGTGACGCACTGACCAACCAGGGCAGCCACTATTGAGTGATTTTGGGGCCTAGCATGAGTATTTTGCATACGCTATTAGCAATTTTGGTCACCTTGCTTTGGGGCTTTACCTTTGTGGCCATCAAAGTGGGATTGGGAGAATTTCCGCCTCTTTTGTTTGCGGCCCTGCGGTTTGTGGTGGTGGCGTTTCCGGCCGTGTTGTTTGTGCCCCGGACCGGGATCGCTTGGCGCTGGATTGTGGCTGTGGGGCTGGCAATGGGGGTCTTTCAATTTGGCCTGCTTTACATCGGCATGGCAATTGGCATGCCGGCTGGTCTGTCGTCTTTAGTGGTGCAATCCCAGGCGTTGTTTACGCTGGTGTTTTCGACCTGGATTTTGCATGATGTGCCGCGTCGTCAGCAGTGGGTGGGGCTGGGGCTGGCAATAGCAGGGATGGGGGCGATCGCTTTGAGCCGTAGCGGTCACGCTTCTATCCTTGGGCTGCTGTTCGTGTTGGGGTCGGCAGCCTCTTGGGCGGTGGGCAATATCTGCATCAAACTCGCGAAGGTCAATAATGGCTTTCGTTTGTTGGTATGGATGGCCCTAGTGCCGCCACTGCCACTGTTGGGATTATCAGCCCAGTTTGAGTCGGGGCAATGGGCCGCCTTGCGATCGCTGACCTTTCTGGGGGTCGGCACCATTTTATATACCGGCTTGATTTCATCGCTGTTATGTTTTGGCTTTTGGGCTTATCTAGTGCAACATTATTCGCCCAATCGGGTGGCTCCATTTTCGCTATTGGTGCCCATTTTTGGCATGGCGTTTTCGGTTTTGCTACTGGGCGATCATCTAAGCCAATGGGAAATTGCCGGGTCAATGCTCGTTTTTGTCGGCCTCTGCTGCACTCTGATGACGCCTACCCATGCCTCAAAAATAATGGACTCAGCTCCGAAGTGATTTTCAGCATGTGTGATTCTCTTTGGTCATGTTCTAGACCTGTGGATAGCGGCAGAATTGAGTGGCCCTCTACTTGGTCAATGTTCTGCTGGTATTGGAGCCAGGTTGTTGTCCCCATGGTCACACGGCCAATATGGTCAAAAATGGCAAAAGTGCAGAAGGCAAACAGCGCTATCGTTGCCGACATCACGATTGCTCTCGCGCTTCATTTATTTTCGACTATATCGATCGAGGACATGTCCCTGAGGTCAAAGACCGAGTCAGTGAACTGTCGATGAATGGCAGTGGCATCAGTGATACCGCTCGGTCTTGGGGATTAGCCCCAACATGGTAATTTCGGAAACTTTTGGCCGGGAGAGCATCAGCCAGCAACGTAGTCGAAGCGTTATTGTCAACAGCCGGGATGGCCTACCAGGGTAGTTTTTCACCATTGCTGTGCCAAAAGCTGCCTGTATTTTCCAAGGTCAATTCGTCAATCCGATTCAACAATCCTTTTACCGATACTTCGGGAGTAATGCCATTTTGGGTGAAGCCTGTCATCCGGGTGCTGACCAAGCCAGGATGGAGAATAGCCACCGCGATATTCTTCGGCTTCAGATCAAGGGCTAGCGACTTACCAGCCATCGAGACCGCCACTTTAGACATGCGGTAGCCATAAGAGCCGCCAGAAGTGTTGTCTTCAATTGAGCCCATGCGGCTGGTCATGATGATGACTTTGCCCCCCGCTACGACAGAAGGCAATAAGGCTTTCGTTAGTCGTAGAGTACCGATCGCATTCACCTCAAATTGCCGACGAATGCTCTCAAAATCCAGGTTTTCCAGGCTGATGCGCTCGACAATGGCTGCATTGTTGATCAGTACATCGAGTTGGGTGCGCTGCAATTTTTTAGCTAATTGTGCGACCGTATCTTCCGAGGTGATGTCTACACCGGTTTCGACGGGCACCCCTAATGCATCCAACTCGTCAGAACTAGAGCGACACACAGCAATGACATCGTCGCCCCGTTGTTGCAGTTGGCGGCAATATTCCAGACCGATGCCCCGGTTCGCTCCGGTGACTAGATACGTGGCCATGCGATCGCTTACCTCACACATTGATGTTGATGTGAACCCAACTTAACCTGACTCAGAGCCTTTAGGCGGTCAGGAGGGCAATCAACAATCCAGTCCCGATAATTGTCTTGCTTGCAAAGCGTAAAAAGTTTGCCCGGTGCTTTTGCCTAATCCCTATTTCCTCCCCAGCATAAACTGGCAATGATGAGCGAGCCTGCGGCTGCATCCCCTTAAGGCTTGGCATCGGTATCCTCCGCCCCGGCTGGATTAGAGACCGTCGTCGCGGGGGCGATCGCTTCGCGTCGCTCATACCAGGTGAGGTCGCCTTTAGGGTCAACTTTTACCACCAAGGCGGTCACCTGATCCGAGCCAACGGTCACCCCACCCACCACCTCACATTCAAACTGCTCTCCTGGCTGGTTGAGGCGGTACAAATCGCCACAATCCAACGTAGCTCGCTTCGTAAACGCTTGCGCAAAATCTTGCTGCAGGGTGTCTTCCACCTTCGCCATATTCAAAATCACGGCTGAATTAGGCACATCCCACGTGATGCCACCTTGGGCGTCCTGCTGCACTACGTTGATGGTGAATTCTCCTTCGGGGCGCAAATAGCCGACGCAGCGAAAGTAGGCGCCTGATTGCTTATAGACCTCTTTAGGACAGCGGACTTCTGCCAAAGACAGTCGCCGACTCTGGCTCTCAATTTCGGTCTCAATTTCCTGCTCTACAGCGGTCGTATCCAGTCGGTTAAAACAGCCTGTCAAAGTGAAGAGTCCGCCTGCTAGCAGGGCTAAACGAAATGTTGACCGCATCTGTCTCTGTTTACTTGGTGACCAGTTTTCTCTAACTATACGCAGTCTTTCTAGGAAACAAGTCAAGACTGCCTTAACGAAGGTGGGAGGGTAGCTGGGTGGATGGAGTAGGGAAGTGGGGGAAGTGGGGGAGTGGAGGAGTGGAGTGGAGTGGAGTGGAGTGGAGTGGGGGCAGTCGATGAGGTGGGTGAGGGGGATTGGATAGATGAATGGGTGGATGAGGTCGGAGTAATACTATTTTCTAAAATCCAGCTACAGATTCTTCCCCTTTGCCCCCTGGCTCCCATCGCCCTCAGCTCCGATCTGTAGCCCTATTTTTGGGAACTGGTATAGCCTCGCCCTCACACTCTCACACTCTCACACTCTCACACTGTCATACCCTCCAAATCTCCTCCTGTTCCCTATTCCCTATTCCCTGTTCCCTATTCCCCCGTTCCCTACTCCCTATCCCCTATCCCCTATCCCCTATCCCCTATCCCCTATTCCCCAACGGCAAAACTCCGAACTCTAGAATTCCAAAGCTCGATTTCCTCCATAATGAAATTAGGACGGCTTTACATTTCTTTAATCATGGCAAAAGACCTACAAGCGTTTTTGAAGCTACTAGAAGAACGAGGGCAGCTACGGCGGATCAAGGCTGCCGTTAATCCTGATCTGGAGGTGGCGGAAATTGCCAATCGACTGTTGTTATCTGGTGGCCCAGCACTCTTGTTTGAAAATGTGCAGGGGGCTGACATGCCGCTGGCGGTGAACGTACTGGGCACGCTAGAGCGCGTCTGCTGGAGTTTTGGGCTCGAATCACCTCAAGAGCTAGAGGCGATCGGTGAAAAGCTGGCGCTGCTCTATCAACCCCGCCCGCCCAAGAAATTTTCCCAAGCGATCGAAATGGGCAAGGCCCTGTTTGACGTTGTCAGGGCTAAGCCCGATCGCGACCTCTTTCCGCCTTGCCATCATGCGGTGCTCAAAGGTGACGATGTCGATTTGACCAAACTGCCCCTGCTGCGGGTCTACAGTGGCGATGCGGGCAAAGTCATCACCTTGGGATTGATGGTCACTAAAGATCCCGAAAGCAAGATTCCCAATGTGGGGGTCTATCGACTGCAGTTGCAATCCAAGAACACGGCGACGGTGCAGTGGCTCTCTGTCCGGGGTCCCAGCCGACATTTGCGCAAAGCAGCCGAACGGGGCGAAAAGTTGGAAGTCGCGGTCGCGATCGGGGTTGATCCGCTGTTGATTCTCGCTGCCGCGACTCCGTTGCCCATTGACCTCTCAGAATGGCTATTTGCCGGACTCTACGGTGGTCAGGGGGTAAACCTGGCGAAATGTAAAACCGTGGATTTGGAAGTGCCGGCCTTATCAGAAATTGTTCTAGAAGGCACCATCACCCCTGGAGAAACGGACTTGGATGGCCCCGCCGGTGACCATATTGGCTACTACGGTCCCCAACGAGATAATGCCCCACTGTTGCGGTTTCACTGCTTGACCCATCGCAAAAATCCAATTTATATGACGGCCTTTAGCGGTCGTCCGCCTAAGGAAGACGCCATGATGGCCCTGGCGCTGAATCGTATTTACACGCCCATTTTGCGCATGCAGGTGCCAGAAATTATCGATTTCTTTTTGCCGATGGAGGGGTTGAGCTATAAGGCGGCAGTCCTGTCGATTGACAAGAGCTATCCGGGGCAAGCGCGACGGGCCGCATTCGCCTTTTGGACGGCGCTGCCCCAGTTCACTTATACGAAGTTTGTCATCGTAGTGGATCAATCGATCAACATTCGCGATCCACGGGAGGTCATGTGGGCCGTCACCTCTAAGGTTGACCCTGTCCGCGACGTTTTTATCCTGCCCGAAAATCCGTTTGACCGCCTCGACTTTGCCACCGAGAAACCAGGCTTGGGCAGCCGTATGGGCATTGATGCCACGACCAAGGTCTATCCGGAAACCGATCGCCCCTGGAGTGATGAGTTGGTGCCTGATCCAGAGGCGGCAGCGCTGGTCGATCGCCGCTGGGCGGAATATGGCTTAGGAGATTTGAATTTGCAGGATGTTGATCCCAATTTATTTGGCTATGACATCCGGTAGCGCTCAATCGATGCTCCGAAAGACGCTTCCAACTTCAAATCAGGAACCTTCAATCAATTGCCGGGTTGCTGAACCTGAAGTTTTATAATGCATTAGAGGGTATTTACCCGATGAAAATCAACATTCTCACGGTCGGTTCGCGGGGAGATATCCAGCCTTATTTGGCACTTGGGGTGGGGCTGAAAGCGGCCGGATATGACGTTCGGCTCACGACCCATGAAATTTTTGAGGCGTTAATCACCCGCTACGGTTTGGACTTCTTTCCGATTGGGGGCAATGTTCAAGCCATCATCCAGGGTGAAGCAGGACAAACCACCATCGAAGCGGGACGGAATCCGATCACGGTGCTGCGGGAATTAACGAAGGCTTTAGAACCGCTCATGGCAGAGTGTTTAGAACAGTCTTGGCAATCTTGTCAGGATGCGGATGCGATCGTCAGTAGCGGCACTGCCTTTTGGGGCGACGATATTGCGCAGCGGCTAGAGCTGCCCTCCTTTATCGGTCTTTTGCAACCAGTGACAGTTACCCGCCAATTTCCTCATCCCCTGGCCCCCACAGTGAACCTGGGTGGAACGTTTAACTGGCTCACCTATCAGTTTCTAAATCGGTTCTACTGGCAGCTCTTTAAACCCACGATCGCCCCCTGGCGACAAACCCGCCTCAATTTACCGCCCCATCCAGGCTGTCCATTTTTAGGCGATCGCTGGCGTCAATTGCCCAAGTTATATGGCTTCAGTCCTACGATTGTGCCGAAGCCAGTAGATTGGGATGCCGCTTGCCATGTAACGGGCTATTGGTTCTTAGATGCCCCCGATGATTTTACGCCTCCAGCCGATCTCCTTGATTTCCTACACGACGGGGAGCCTCCCGTGTCAATTGGTTTCGGTTCCATGTCTAGTCGCGATGCGGAAGCCCTGACGGCAATGGCCTTAGAGGCCCTGCAGCAAACGGGGCAGAGAGGTCTCCTGCTCACCGGGTGGGGCGGCATTACCCAGACAGATTTGCCCGATTCCGTCTTCAAACTAGAGGCCATTCCTCATGCTTGGCTGTTCCCGAAAATGAAGGCCATTGTGCATCATGGCGGTGCCGGGACAACAGCGGCAGCCCTCCGTTCAGGGGTTCCGAGTGTGGCGGTGCCGTTTTTTGCGGATCAACCCTTTTGGGGCGATCGCACTGTTCGTTTAGGGGTGAGTGCGGCTTCGATTCCCAAACGCTCCCTCTCTGCTGGCAGACTGGCAGACGCGATTCGACAAGCCATTGAGAGTCAGCCATTGAGAGCCCAGGCAAAACATATCGGTCAGACCCTGCAGGCTGAGGCAGGCGTCGCGGCGGCAACCAAGATCATTACCGACTCAATGCGATCGCATTCATCGACCTAAATTTGGAGCAGCATTAGGTTGGCTGAGCGTGCGATCGCCCGAGTCGCGATCCCCTGCTAGCCTGAGTTTGATCAGAAATAGAAGGCAGAAGGCAGAAGGCAGAAGGCAGAAGGCGGAAGTCGGAAGGTAAAAGGCAGAAGGCGGAAGGTAAAAGGCAGAAGGCAAAAGGCAAAAGGCAGAAGTGAAAGCACTGATATGCAATGGTTATTGCAACCGAAGACAACCAAACCTAACGGCGATTTGCCATGGCAATCCGCCATCAGGTCAGGAGCCCTCAAATCTCTAAAACGCCCATGTCGTCGGCTTCTCAATTCCGCATTCCGCACGCTCAATTCCGCATTCTGCTATAAAGTTCCAGGAGAAAGAACGAATCATAAAAACTTGGGCTACCTGAACAACGAATGCTGTCTCAGCAACCGTATTCTCCATCGCGATACGCTGCATCACATCATCGGGCAGCCACTGCTCAAACGGGCACATCGCAGCCGGATTGCCACTAAACGCTTGGTCGATAACCGCCTTAACTTGAAAGATGGGTCGTTTTATCGCAAGCTGAACGGCTGCCGAATCTTGTTGAGGTTCCGCGCGCTTATCACTGCCAGAAGCACCTATTCAGCAGCCACCAGTGAAGCGCTGTTTTTCAGTTGAAAGATCCGTTCGATCGCTTCCTCGACAGCGCTATCGGGGGTAGAAGCACCAGACGTTACGCCGACAGTAACGGGCCCCTCTGGCAACCAGTTTTCCGTTGTGGTGAGATCGCCATGTAGTTGTTTGTGCTCAATACGGTGATCAGCGCCAATGCGCCCTGGCCCGTCGATGTGGTACGAGGGAACCTGGTATTCGATCGCAATCTCTTGCAGGTGGGTGGTATTAGAGGAGTTGTAGCCACCAATCACTAGAATCAGGTCAACGGTTTCATCGACAAGCTCAAACATCGCATCTTGACGCTCTTGAGTCGCATCACAAATCGTGCTGAAGGCTAAGAAGTGCTCGTTCAGAGTTAGCGGCCCATGCTTTTGCAGCATGGTTTTCTCAAATAGTTTCCCGATCGCTTCGGTTTCGCCCTTCAACATCGTGGTCTGGTTTGCGACCCCAATGCGCTCTAAATCCTGATCGGGGTCAAAGCCCTCAGAGTAAGCATTCTGAAATTTGGCCAGAAACTCTTCTCGGTTACCACCGTGCAAAATATAGTTGGCGACATATTGCGCCTCGTCTAAGTTCAGCACCACTAAATAGGTCTTGGCAAAGGAGCTAGTCGCAACCGTTTCCTCATGCTTGTACTTGCCGTGAATGATGGAGGTGTAGTGTTTCTTCTTGTGCTTCTCGACCGTATTCCAAACCCTAGAGACCCAAGGGCACGTAGTATCGACAATGACGCAACCGCGATCGTTCAGCAGCTGCATTTCTTGCACGCTAGCGCCAAAGGCCGGCAGGATCACAACGTCACCTTCACCCACAACGTCGAAGTCTTTTTGCCCCTCAATAATCTGGATGAAATGCACATCCATCGCCCGTAGCCGCTCATTGACGCCAGGATTGTGGATAATTTCGTTCGTAATCCAAATGCGCTTGGTGGGAAAGTGCTGGCGCGTTTCGTAGGCCATGGCCACGGCTCGTTCGACGCCCCAGCAAAAGCCAAAAGACTTGGCTAAGTAAATGGTCACGTCCCCCTCTGTTAGGACGTAATTATTGTCACGGATTTTCTGAACCAGGCCGCTCTGATATTCCGTTTTCATTTGGTCGGCGACCTGCTCTCCATGCCCCAAACTCTTGCGGAAATATTTGTCAGATCGATTCAGCGATCGCTTAAAGGCTTTGGTATCCATGACACTCCTAGAGGCCGCCTGCCACACATTACCTAGGATAGCGGTTTGTGAGGTCTTCCCTGAGGCTTGGCAATTGGAAAGCTCAATACCTAAAACAGAGTGTGGCCTGCAGAACATTCTGCGAGCCGGGCATAGTCCGTAGGACTTTGCTGAGAGCAGGATCTGTTTTACCGCAATAAAAGGTTCATCACACAAGCGTTTTGGTGATCTGAACTATGCTCACCAAACTACAGCTTGCGGTGGCTCCCCTTAAGTAGGTGGCTTGAATCTTTTGTAGAACGAGTCGATGATGACGAAACCCTCTCAAGCGTTGGGTTTCGTTCCTCAACCGCAACCTACATCATTTGCAATTTAATAATGCCTGCCTACTTAGGCGACTCTTCTGACAAGGGAGCCGCGCTTCAATCACATCCCCCCTGCCCTGCCACCCATCCCCCCTGCCACAATCTTGTCTGAGTACTTTATTTGCAAGCCGATCCCCAACCTATCTATTTCGTCTAATGAGAGGATTCGTTTTGGCCACCAGCGTCAAACAAAATGCTGGCGCTGCTGAGGGCTACCCAACCATTTCAGCAGCACCACTTCTTCACGCAGTTGAGCGCCCGTGGCGGTCGCGATGCGCGTACGAAACAAATCACGACCTTGCACTTGGTAACCGACCTCCGCCGCAATTTCTTCTAACAGTTCTCCAGTGCGAATCATGATTTGAAAAAAAGAGGCTTGGTCACCCACGACGTAAGCCAGTTGTGCTCCGGGTTGCAGTGCCGGTTGCAACGCTTGAAAATGTCGTTTCATGCCGCCAAAGTAAAGGCTGGTGACCCGATGATAAAGCCGCTCAAAGCCAGAGGTTTTTTGCAACTCTAGCCGTCGAGCCTCAATTGCCTGCGCGAGGTAAGTCACCTGACTCTCTGAGGCCAGAACGCGATCGTCATTATCGACTTTGTAGACATTGCGCGTGTTAGAGCGAATGAGGGACTGCTTGAAGGTGCGCAGATCTTGCTTGTTCCGTAAAAAGCCCAAGAGCACCGATTCTAGGCGGGTTGTGCGGGTGTAGTCTTTTTCGTTGGGGTAGGGGGGCGACGTGATGATGGCACTGATGGATTGGGGCGGCAACAGCGATCGCAGCGATCGCGCATCTCCTCGATGACATTGGGCTTTAATCCTCGCCAAGGCTTGATAGGAGGCCAAATCTGCCACCATTTGTTCAATTTTGGCTCGCCAGCATTCTAAAACGGGAATGTCGTCTCGTCGGCGTCGCCGGATGCCCACCTCAGGACCAAATTTGAGATTGCTGGCATCATGCACGGTGACATAAGCCAGCGCCAGGTTGAACAGATCTCGAATGGCTTGATCATGCACCTGAGCGATCGCTTGTTTCAACGTTAAACATTGATGCAGCGGGCGATCGCTGATCGAATTTTTCACCACAATTGCCTGCTGCTCGGAGGTGAACCCGAGTCGCGGACGGGCATCCATCAGCGCCTTGGCCGCGTTAATCACCTGACGTTTTGCCGTGGCTAAAGCGACCAGGTCGATTTGCCATTGCACCTTGGTGCGACAAGCAAAGTGAGACATCGGCACGGCTTCTACACCGACCGAAGCCAGTCCTAGTTTCTTGGCTTCTACGATGGTCGTGCCCGTGCCGCAAAATGGATCTAAAACAGTCGCGTCGGGGCCCAAACTGAATTGCTCAACATAGTGCCGAACTAAATGGGGCGGATACGACAGCACAAAGCGATACCAGTCATGAAAGGCGCGATCGCTTGGCTGTAGCTTGTTAATGCTGAGGTCACCAGAGTTAGCACGGTTAATGGATCTAGTCATAAAATGGGCAACCAATCTGATCGAGACTAGTGCTGATGATCTAAAAAACTCTCCCAACTATATCGGCTTGACGAAGATTCCGCACTGGTTGTGACCAACGACGTGATGGCAGCGTCATACCCGTTCTCCAGGATAGAGCTACAGATTGGAGTGAAGCGCTACGGGGGCAAGGGGCAGAGAAGAAAGATTTGTAACTGGATGTTTAGAGAACGGTATTAAGGGAGTTGCGCTTAAATAACATCCCACCGACCCTGCTACCCATCCCCCCTGCCACCGTCTTGTCCGGGTACTTTATTTGCAAGCCGATCCCTAACCGTCCTTTGGATAAGGGACAGACCTTGAGGAATTGATGAAGCGATCGCCGCTTCTATTCTTCTCTCAAGCTGCCAGGGCTGACATCAAAGCCTCTTACAGCCGCCATCCTAGGGACTGTCATCAATTAGAGTCAGACTCTTTGCCCAGAGCTGATTTCAGCCCCTAGCCAACAAACCCATGCGGGCGCGCTAAACCACGTCCAAGTTGAAAACTGGAGTTGTGTTTGCTTGGGAAAACCTCACCTAACCTCTCCTTCTCAAGGAGAGGAACCAGAGTCTAGCTAAGCCTCTCCTTGAGAAGGAGAGGTGCCGCAGGCGGTGAGGTCGCACAAGATGTCAAAACTCCACTTCTGAATGTGGATAAGGTTTAATACTTAATCCCAAAAGATTTCTAACATCATTGATGACGTGCCCTAGGAAATGTTGAAGCTGATTTTCCCCCTGTTGCGTCTGCAGAGGCCAAAATCAGCATTAATTGTGCCACTCTTGACAGCTCTTTATTGATCAGTCTGTAGAAATTACGTTAAATTTAATTAACTAATGCTCATATTTCTTTCCGCAGCGGTAATCGCAGTGCGAATTTTACTCTCTGCTGGGGTGCAATTGAGCCACATTTAAGAAAAAGATTTGTTTCTGAGGGCGTTTAGCGTTTTCACAAACTAAAACTTTGACTTTTAACGATGCACTAGAGGCCACCTGGTTATGAAACTTTCTTGGAGAGTCGTTCTCCTATGGACGCTACCCATCCTGGTCGTAGGGTTCTTCTTTTGGCAAGGGGCGTTTTCGACCAACATGATGGATTCGGGTCAAAATGCCGCTAACACTCGGATGACCTACGGTCGCTTTTTAGACTATTTAGACGCGGGCCGCGTGATTGCTGTTGACCTTTACGACGGCGGTCGCACAGCCATTGTCGAAGCTATGGATACGCAACTTGATAACCGTGTGCAGCGCTGGCGTGTTGATTTGCCAGGCAATGCTCCCGAGTTGGTAACTCGCATTAAAGAAGCGAATGTCAGCTTAGATTCTCATCCTCCCCGCAGCACCGGTGCTGCCTGGGGCGTGTTGGGTAACTTACTGTTTCCCTTCTTACTGATTGGCGGACTGTTTTTCTTGTTCCGTCGCTCTAACAATGCGCCGGGTGGCCCTGGGCAGGCGATGAACTTTGGTAAGTCGAAAGCCCGTTTCATGATGGAAGCCAAGACGGGCGTTGTATTTGACGATGTCGCCGGGATTGAAGAAGCGAAGGAAGAACTTCAAGAAGTTGTGACCTTTTTGAAGAAGCCGGAACGTTTCACTGCCGTTGGCGCCCGAATTCCTAAAGGCGTCTTGCTGGTGGGTCCTCCAGGAACTGGTAAAACCCTGCTGGCAAAGGCGATCGCGGGTGAAGCTGGAGTGCCTTTCTTCTCTATCTCGGGTTCGGAATTTGTTGAAATGTTTGTCGGTGTGGGGGCATCCCGCGTTCGCGACCTCTTTAAGAAGGCTAAGGATAGCGCGCCTTGTATCATCTTTATCGACGAGATCGACGCCGTTGGCCGTCAGCGTGGTGCTGGCATCGGCGGTGGGAATGACGAGCGAGAGCAAACGTTGAACCAATTGCTCACCGAGATGGATGGTTTTGAGGGCAATACCGGCATTATTGTCATTGCGGCGACTAACCGTGCTGACGTGCTGGACTCCGCCCTACTGCGTCCCGGTCGGTTTGACCGTCAAATCACGGTTGATCCGCCGGATATCAAGGGTCGTCTGGAAATTCTCAACGTTCACGCTCGTAACAAGAAGCTGTCAGATAAGGTTTCTTTGGATGCGATCGC
Organism: Cyanobacteria bacterium P01_F01_bin.56; assembly: GCA_039185935.1. GTDB lineage: Bacteria > Cyanobacteriota > Cyanobacteriia > Phormidesmidales > Phormidesmidaceae > Halomicronema. The sequence goes on from JBCDAJ010000006.1 coordinate 63,294, forward strand.
TCGTCGGACTCCAGGTTTCTCGGGGGCTGATCTAGCTAACCTACTGAACGAAGCGGCTATTCTGACTGCGCGTCGTCGCAAGGAAAGCATCACCATGACCGAAATTGACGATGCGGTAGACCGCGTTGTTGCGGGGATGGAAGGCACGCCGCTGGTTGATAGCAAGAGCAAGCGCTTGATTGCGTATCATGAAGTCGGCCATGCGATCGTTGGGACCTTAGTTAAGGCCCACGATCCAGTGCAGAAAGTGACGTTGATTCCTCGTGGTCAGGCCCAGGGATTGACTTGGTTTATGCCGAGCGAAGATCAGACGCTGATTTCTCGGTCTCAAATTCTGGCTCGCATCAAAGGTGCTCTCGGCGGTCGAGCTGCAGAGGATGTCATCTTTGGGGATGCTGAGGTAACTACGGGGGCAGGAAATGACCTACAGCAGGTTACCGGCATGGCCCGTCAGATGGTGACTCGTTTTGGCATGTCTGATTTGGGGCCCCTCTCGTTAGAGGGCTCTCAAGGAGAGGTGTTCCTTGGTCGTGACTGGATGAATCGTTCTGAATACTCGGAGAACATTGCTTCTCGGATTGATACTCAGGTGCGTGAGATTGTTGACGCCTGCTACGACGACACCAAGCAAGTCATCCAAGATAATCGGGCCGTCATTGACCGTCTCGTTGATCTACTCATCGAGAAGGAAAGCATTGACGGTGACGAGTTCCGTCGCATTGTTTCTGAGTACACCACGGTGCCTGAGAAAGAGCAACTTGTGGCTCAGATCTAAGCCTCGATTGGTGGCCTCTATCGCTAGTTGAAAGGCTCGCCTCCTTTGGGGGCGGGCCTTTTGTTATGGGCAGCGCTGGCTGGGGGCAAATAGCATGATTCAATACGACTACAAGCACCCAATGGAGAGGGCATGTCGGCCAAAACGCTCTACATGGCGATTACCAATCACGGCTTTGGCCATGCCACTCGGGCGACCGCGGTAGCCGCCACGGTCAAGCAACTCCAGCCTGATGTCAACATCATCATGGCGACGACCGCGCCCCGTTGGCTCTTGTCGAGCTACTTTGATGGCCTCTTTACGCTGCGCGAAGTGGCGTTGGATATTGGGGTGCTGCAGCCAGATAGTTTGACGATGGACAAAGCGGCGACGCTGGCAGCGCTGAAAAACATCCGCGATCGCCAGTCAGAACTGGTTGAGCAAGAAGCCAGCTTCCTGCAAGCGGCTGGCGTAAATTTAGTGCTCGGAGATATTCCTCCGTTGAGTGCGATCGCGGCCCGAGCCGCCCAGATTCCCTGCTGGATGATGAGCAACTTTGGTTGGGACTTTATTTACCGTCCGTGGGGCGGAGAATTCGTTGAGATGGCCGATTGGATTGCCGACTGCTTTACTCAGTGCGATCGCCTCTTTCGCCTGCCCTTTCACGAACCGATGAGCGCGTTTCCGCACATCACGGATGTGGGGCTCACCGGTGGGATTCCTCGGCTCTCTGAGACAGAGGCGCGATCGCGCTTTCACCTGACTGCACCTAAAGAGAAAACCATTCTTTTGACCTTTGGAGGGCTGGGCATCACCGGCATTCCCTACAAAAATCTGGCCCGCTTCCCCGATTGGCAGTTCATCACCTTTGACCGAGCCGCGCCAGATTTGCCGAACTTATGCAAAGTAAATGACTATACCCTACGCCCGGTAGACTTTATGCCCTTTTGTGGTCGCGTGGTGTCTAAACCTGGTTTTAGCACCTTTGCCGAAGCCTGTCGTTTGGACTTGCCGATTGTCACAGTCACCCGCGACAACTTTGCTGAAGGCCCAGTGTTAGTCACCGCGATGAAACAACATAGCTATTACCAAGTCATGACCCCGCAAGAACTGGCAGAGGGCACCTGGGACTTTTTACAGGCAGCGCCCCAGCCCCCGCTCACTGACCAAAAGCTCAGCAAAACTGGCAATGAAGAGATTGCTGGGGCGATCGCAGAGTTCCTCAATTGAATCATGGGTTGGTTTTCTAACCTTGTGGAAAGCTATCAGAACGCCCAGCTTTGTCGTGAATGTGATTTTTGGCTGGGCCTGAGACCGCTCACACAACTGAGAAGGTATAGCAGAATTCCGCATTCTGCGATGGGCGGCAAGGACATTCACACAGCTTTATCGTTCTGGCCATTCCCAGTCAGCTGTTTTCAGCGATCGCTCACCTAAAGCCCAAGGCGCGATCGCTCAGTAGCCTCATCACCATTGGGCAAACTGGCCTGACCAGTTTTTAGCGCACTTGAAGCCAGCCAAAAAGTTGGCCAACACTAAGGGTGAGCGCTGCGGCAAAAGAGGGCACAGGCAGGATGTCTTCAGTCAATTCCAGAGATGTTAGGCGTTTGTTAGGGTCGTAGACCTGTACAAGGTGTTCGCCAGGGTCGATTAGCCAACCAAGCTGACAGCCGTGATCGAGGCAGTGAAGTATGTTGCTAGCAACCCGGGTTGAGGATTGTTCAGGACTGAGGATTTCGATGGTCCAGTCGGGTGGTGCACTGAACGTATTGGCAATACTACCGTCTTTGTCGATGGGAAGGTTTGCCCATTGAAAGACGGCGAGGTCAGGGACAATGGAGCGCCCTCCAAACGTGCAGCGTAGTTCGGGTAGGGCCAGGGCGATTTGGTCGTCTTCAACAGTGGCATTGATAACGCTCATCAACTTTTGCCGAAGGCGGCTATGTTGACCCTGCGGCATCGGCTTTTGGATGATGTGTCCGTCGATATACTCATTGGCAGGCTTGGTTTCTGGCTGTTGCAGAAACTCGTCTAAGGTGATGGGTTTGGCGGGTGTTTGAACCATCAGCCATTACCTGGGCTAGCTGTCCACATCTTAATTCAACACTCAAACTGATGGTTAGAAAAGAACGAATTAGAAAAGAACGAACAAGTGGTGAAAGTTCTTGAGTTTGCCTTATGTTCATGAGCGATCGCGATGCCAAAGCGGTGGGTGACGATGCTTATGGGCCAGCAGTCAGTGATGGTGACCAGTCGGTAGGCGGCATTAAGCGTGATTAATATTACCCGTAACCATGAGTGATGGGAGGCCGGTTGGAACCGGTGCGAACAAGGCTGCCATGGTGTTTGTGCGCACTTCAGGCTAATATCTCTGCGGTAGCGATCGCCTATTTTGCTTCACGCAGTTGCCTGGTTGTGAGTAGCCGTCCTGCCATAATGGAACGCTCACCGCTATTCAATTTTGAGTCTGCATGAAAGTTATTTCGACTGCCATACCTGAGGTGCTGTTACTCGAACCCCAGGTATATGGCGATCACCGGGGCTTTTTTATTGAAAGCTTCAATCAGCAGAAGTTTGCTGACAAAACGGGACTAGAGCGCACGTTTGTGCAAGACAATCACTCTCGTTCTAAAGGGGGCATTCTCCGGGGGCTGCATTACCAAATTCAATCGACTCAGGGTAAGCTGCTGCGGGTCGTCGCGGGCGAAATCTTTGACGTCGCGGTGGATATTCGGCGCAGTTCCCCAACGTTTGGGCAGTGGGTAGGGGAAGTTTTGTCGGCTGAAAATCACCGTCAACTGTGGGTGCCCGAAGGATTTGCCCACGGATTTTATGTCCTGTCTGACAGTGCTGACGTGCTCTACAAAACCACGGATTACTACGCACCTCAGCATGAACGCACGATTTTGTGGAATGATCCGGATATTGCGATCGCCTGGCCTTTGGTGGGTCAAGAACCGGTGCTATCAGCGAAAGACCAGCAGGGCGATCGCTTCGCGACCGCCGAGGTATTTGCATGACCAAGATTTTGCTGCTGGGTAGTCAAGGCCAAGTGGGGCAAGAATTAGTGACAACGCTGCCCGCAGTGGGAAAGGTCACTGCCTGGAGCCGACAAGATTTAGATCTTGCCCAATCAGAGCAAATAGGCCCGCGAATTTTGGCTGAGCAGCCCGATGTGATCGTCAACGCAGCGGCCTACACCGCAGTTGATAAAGCGGAGCAGGAACCCGAACTCGCCCACCAAATCAATGGCAAAGCACCGGGACAGTTGGCCCAAGCCGCCCAAGCTTGTGGAGCTACGTTGGTGCATATTTCTACCGATTACGTGTTTGACGGTCAGCAAAATCGACCGTATCAACCATCGACTCCGACTCATCCGTTAGGGGTCTATGGCCAGTCTAAATTAGCGGGCGAATTGGCCATACAGGCGGCCAGCGATCGCCACGTCATTCTGCGCACGGCGTGGGTCTACGGGGCCAAAGGCCAGGGAAATTTTGTCAAAACGATGTTGCGCCTCGGCAGCGAACGCGACACGCTCAAGGTAGTTTACGATCAGGTGGGGTGTCCGACCTGGAGTTACGATATTGCCCAAGCGATCGCGCAACTGATACCGCATCTCGGGCCATCTACCTGTGGTACTTACCACTTCACCAATAGCGGTGCCGTCAGTTGGTATGATTTCGCCAATGCCATTTTTGAAGAAGCCGCAGCGCTAGGCTGGCCCTTAAAGCTAGAGACGGTGTTGCCCATCACGACTGACCAATATCCCCGACCGGCTCAACGCCCGGCCTACTCTGTGCTCAGTTCAGAAAAATTGACGGCGATACTCCAGCAAACACCGCCCTACTGGCGCGTCAGCCTCCGCAAGATGCTGCAAGAGTTAGTGTCGTCTAGACCGTCAGCATAGCCAGAGGTACCCCATGAAGATGAAAGCGCTCATGTTATCAGGCGGTCGGGGAACTCGTTTGCGCCCCCTGACTTATACGGGCGCGAAGCAGTTGGTGCCTGTGGTGAATAAGCCCATCCTCTGGTACGGCATTGAGCAAATTGTGGCGGCCGGCATCACCGATATTGGTATCGTCATCAGTCCTGAAACGGGCGATGCCATTCGTTCGGCGACTGGTGATGGCGCTCGATTTGGGGCTAAGATCACCTACATTTTGCAAGACAGTCCTGACGGTCTGGCACATGCGGTCAAAGTGGCGCAGCCCTTTTTGGGCGATGCCCCGTTTTTGATGTATCTCGGAGACAATTTGATTCGAGACGCGCTCTGTGGTTTCGTTAACGAGTTTGTTGAGCGATCGCTCGATGCCCTTATTCTGTTAAAGCAAGTTCCCAATCCCACGGCCTTTGGCGTGGCCGTCTTGAATCCCGCAGGGCAAGTCACTCACCTAGTAGAAAAACCCCAAAATCCTCCATCTGACCTGGCTCTCGTGGGCGTTTATCTGTTCTCTCCTCAAGTCCATCAGGTGATTGCCCAGTTAAACCCATCCCCACGCGGCGAGTTAGAAATTACCGACGCCATTCAGGAACTCGTGAATACTGGCGGCAACGTCACGGCCCAGTCTTTACAGGGGTGGTGGTTAGATACTGGTAAGAAGGATGACCTGCTCGCGGCCAATCAAATTATTTTGGATGAAACCCTCAGCCATGAAATCGCCGGCACTGTAGACGATGCCACTCAAATCAGTGGTCGCGTACGCATTGGCCCCGGCACCACTATCGTTAATTCAACCATTCGCGGCCCCGTGGTGATTGGCGACAATTGCCATATTGAAAACTGTTTTGTGGGCTCTTACAGCAGCATCGCCAATGGGGTCAAGATGGTCGATGTGGAAATGGATCACAGCGTTGTGCTTGAAGATGCTGTGATCGAAGAACTCCATCAACGCATAGTCGATAGTCTCATTGGCCGACGCGCCAAGCTGCTGCACAGCCCCAAACGCCCCAAAGCCTCAAGGTTCATGGTGGGTGATGACTGTGTCATCGAACTGACCTGACCCTGATGCTAGAAACGCCATCAACGCGATCGCTCATGGTTAGCATATCCATGGCTTCGCTGAGGCCTTAGCGTGACTGACCTGATTCGGAGTTATGCTGCGACGCGGTTTAGCCTGGATTATTCATGACCCTATGCCGAAAACGGCTAAAACGCTTAAATCATAAGGAATCTAGCGTTTTCGCGTTTTCGACAGTGTGTTTTTATACATGAAGGCTGAAATGCAATCAATGCAAACGTTATGGATTTGAGCAAAAGCCTGGTGAATTATTCAGGTTAGTAACGCTGCCCCCAGCTACATTTAATTCTGTTGATGCGGCAGCACGGGCAAGTCTCGTGCAAGTCGACCGCCATGAAGAAGGCCTGAGGTAAAGACTAGAATGAGCCATAGTCCTCGCAAGTTGAGGCCATACTTCTGGTGTTTTGGTTCTCTCAGGGTCAACAAATAAGGGCGCGACCGCAGATATCCCTACGATCGCTGCTGTTAATGCCGCTGGTTGCTCACACGATTGCGATAACAGCGATCACAGGCTGGCTCACCCATCGTAGCGGCCAGCATGTCGTTGAGGAATTGGCCTATCAGCTATTGGAGGAGATTGGTAATCGCCTGCAATATCGTCTGGAAACGTACACCTCAGTACTCCCCATGGTGGTTCAGGAAAATGCCGATGCCCTGGATTTACAACAACTTGATCAGACTAATTTGAGCAGTTGGAATCAGCATTTTTATCGGCAACACCAGCGCTATGAGGTGGCTACGTTTATCTACTTTGGAGATGAGCAAGGGCGCTATGTTGAGGTTGAAAAAAAGTATCGTGATCGCTACGAATTTTCCGTTCAAGAGGATCCTAACAATCTTGAAAGCATCACCTATCAACTAGACCAGCAGGGCGCGCTGAATAAATCGCTACGGATTATTCCCTACGATCCTCGCCAGCGACCTTGGTATCAGTCTGCCGTTACCGGCAGACAGCCCCAGTGGACGGCCGTGTACGAATTTCTCACGACCTACACGACCTTGGGCATTAGCTTTGTACAGCCTTATTACGATGCCTCCGGCAAGCTACAGGGAGTCTTAGGAGCAGACTTTACGCTTCGAGATATTGCTGACTACTTAAATAATTTAGAAATTGGGAACACCGGGCAAGCCTTTATCATTGAGCGCGATGGCGACTTGATTGCCAGTTCATACAGCGAATCACCGGTCGGGTTTGACAATCGGCAAGCGCACATCTCTGACGCTGCTCAAAGCCTAATTCGAGATACGGCAAACGATATCGAAGCTAAGTTTGGGAGTTTTGCATCGATTGAGCACACTCACCAACTCTATTTTCGAGCGGCAGGAGGGGGACGTAACCTAGTACGCATAGAGCCATACACCGATGCCTACGGCTTAGATTGGCTGATTGTGGTGGTGGTACCTGAGTCCGACTTTACGGCTCAAATTCAAGCCAACAATCGCAACACACTGCTGTTGTCGCTGCTGTCGTTGGGGGGTATGGTCGGGCTCGGCATGGTGATGACTCGCCACGTCAATCGTCCTCTAGAGTCTTTGGGACAGGCCAGTCAGTCAATTGCTCAGGGACAGGCCTATGCAGCCATTCGCCCTTCTCACATCAAAGAATTGAATTTACTGGTAGGCAGCTTTAACCGCATGGGCAAGGATCTGTCGCGATCGCGATCGCAGCTCAGAGCCCACTCCCAAAAGCTTGAAGCAACCGTTGAGCAGCGCACTCGGGCGCTGCGGCAGTCCGAAGAAAAGTTCTCTCGCACCTTTCATTCCAGTCCTCACCCAATTGCCCTCAGTACCCTGGCAGAGGGTCGATATCTCGACATTAATGAACGTTGCGCCGAGCTGTTTGGCCGCCCCAGAGAAGAGATTATCGGACGCACGAGCACTGAGTTAGGCCTCTGGGCGGAGCCGCGATCGCGGGCTGAATATTTAAACCAGTTGCAAGCAGGCTACATTCACAACAAAGAATGGCAACTGCGTACTGCCTCAGGTGAGATCAAAACTGTCCTGATCTCGGCAGAGATCTTAAATATAGATGGACAACCCTGCATTCTCGCCATCAATAATGACATTAGCGATCGCAACGCGACTCAAGCCCAAATTCAAGAGAGTGAGGCCCGGTATCGCGCCCTGTTTGAGTTTGCGCCCATCTCTCTATGGGAAGAAAACCTCTCTGAGGCCAAAGCTTATTTGGACAACCTTTGTGCAGCGGCGGATATTGACAACTTAGCCGCATATATCGAAGCACATCCCGAGGTGATCTCGCGCTTCACTGCAAAGATTCGCGTCCTCAATGTCAACCAAGCTAGCCTCGGCCTCTATAAAGCGAGAGATAAATCTGAGCTCTTAGCTGGCCTGGACAAAATCGCGGGTCCCGATGCCTTTGCCGAGCTCACCCAGCAAATCGTAGCGCTGTACAGTGGGCAGTCGGTTTTTTCTCAAGAGGTCGTCAATTACACCTTAACGGGTGAACGCAAAAACATCTCTAGATGCATCTCGATATCGGCCGGTTACCAAGACACTTGGCAAAAAGTCTTGATTGCCGCCACCGACGTCACGGCTCGTAAGCAGACTGAAATCAGGTTGCAGGCCAGCGAGCAGAACTATCGAACTTTAGTAGAGACGGCTAATTGCATCATTTTGCGGTGGAACGTCCAAGGGCAGATCAGTTTTTTGAATGAGTACGGTCTGACCTTCTTTGGCTTTGCCTCCTCAGAGGTAATTGGCAAAAACGTTGTGGGCACAGTTGTGCCATCTCAAGAATCCTCAGGGCGCGACTTGAATCAGTTGATGCAGCGGATACGGTTAGATCCCGATACCTTTTGGATGAATGAGAACGAAAATGTCTGCCATGATGGTCGCCGTGTTTGGATCAACTGGGCCAATCGGGCGGTCAGAAACGCGGCAGGCCAAGTAACCGAAATTCTCTCGATCGGCATTGATATTAGCGATCGCAAACGAGTCGAAGAAGCTCTCCGCTCTAGTCAACAAAAGTTTCAGCGCTTAGCGGATGATATTGGCGACAATTTCGTCATCTTTAGCTTTGTCAATGCGACTAGCACTATCACCTACGCCAGTAGTGGCTTTGAATCAGTCTTTGGAATTCGCCGAGACGATCTTGTCAGTCAGCCTTGGGACACCGTGATCAACTGGCTCCCTGAAGATATACGGGCCCGGAAACGCGCCATTAAAAAAAGCATCCTGCGGAAACAGGACTTTGCGTCGCAGGAACTACGATTTGTGCATCCAAGTGGTGAAATACGAACAATTCTGGTGTCCTCACATCCGATCTGGAGTGAAACGGGTGAATTTATTGCCGTTGAGGGCATCGTCGAAAACATCACTGAACGCAAACGGGCGGAAGAACAACTGCGACAAAGTCGTGCCCGGCTGGCAAAAGCTCAACAGGTGGCTCATCTGGGCAACTGGGATTTTGATGTGCTGACAGAACGCATTACCTGGTCAGAAGAAACCTTCCATATTTTTGGCCTCGACCCGCAGCAGCCGGAACCCGACTTTGCCACCTTGTCAGCCATGATCTACCCCGATGATCAGGAAGCCTGGCAACAGGTCGTAGCCCTGTCTTTAGAACAAAACCTGCCGCATCAGCATGACTTTCGCATCATTCGCCCGAGTGGGGCAGTCCGCTATGTTGAGTCGCGGGGAGAGCCGGAGTGCAATCAGCCAGGACAGGTCACGCGACTGTTTGGCGTCATTTTAGATATCACCGATCGCCAGCAAGCTGAAGCGTTGATTCAACAGCAAGAGCAGTTTCTGCGCAGCATCTACAACGGTGCGGAGGCGGCCATTTTTATTGTGGATGTCTTGGGCGATCGCCAGTTTCGCTATGCCGGGTCAAATGCCACCCACGAACGCATGTCTGGCCTGTCCCGTGAGGCCATGCTAGCGACCACACCGGAAACGGTGTTGTCGCCAGAGGTGGCGGCGGCGGTCATTGAGCATTATCAGCAGTGTGTCGACCAAGGCCAGCGCATTAACTATGAACAACAGCTCGTCATCAATGACCGGGCGATGTGGTGGATAACGTCATTGACCCCAATGTGGGACGATAACCGGATCTTTCGCCTGATTGGCACCTCTCTCGATATCAGCGATCGCAAAACCGCCGAAGAAATTCTCAGGCGACAGTTTCACCGCGAACAACTGCTCACCGAAATTACGAATCAGGTCCGCCAGAGTTTAGATGCCCAGCAGATTTATCAGACGACTGTTGAACAAGTCGGGGCGATTTTTGAGGCCAACCGCTGCATCCTCCACACCTACACCCAGCATCCAGAACCTCATTTATTTCCAGTTGCAGAATATTTGATGGCTGGCTACGCTGCAATGGTAAGAGATTGGGTACCCATGAATTCGTATGCGCAAACCGTATTAGCCCATGATCGAGCGCTGGCGACGGCTGATGTGCATCAAGAGCCGTTGCTCGCCTCCGTTATTAATGCTTGTGAGCAATTTCAGATTAAGTCCTTGTTAGCCATCCGCACGTCCTATCGCGGGCAGGCCAATGGCATTTTGGCTCTACATCAATGCGATCGCCGCCGTCATTGGACAACGGAAGAAGTTGAACTGCTGGAATCGGTCGCGGCCCAAGTGGGCATCGCGATCGCCCAAGCTAATCTGCTGCAACAAGAACAAGATCAACGGTCACAGCTGGCTGAGGCCAACACGCAACTCGACCAGGCCAAACAAATTGCCGAGGCCGCCAACCAGGCCAAGAGTGAATTTTTAGCCAATATGAGCCATGAACTCAGAACGCCGCTCAACGCTATTTTGGGATTTAGTCAGCTGATGGCCCGTGATCCCAGCCTTAATGGCACTCAAAAAGAGAATCTAACCATCATTAACCGCAGCGGCGAACATCTGTTGGACTTGATCAATAGCGTGCTCGATATGTCGAAGATCGAGTCTGGGCGCAGCACCGTATCGCTAAACACGCTCGACCTGCCACAGCTGTTGGCAGATCTGGTCGATATGTTTGAGCTGCCCGCTCAAGAAAAAAATCTCGCGTTAGTCGCCAACATTGCCCCTGATTTACCCAGACACATTGAAACTGATGTGGCAAAACTGCGCCAGATTTTAATCAACCTGCTGAGCAACGCCATCAAATTTACGGCAGAAGGCTCAATCTCGCTCTGGTGCCAGACGTTATCTTCCTCGGCCCAGCCGCCGTCTGGGGTTGTCTGGCCCAGCCATCCCCCCAGTTTGCCCCCTGACCCCGACGACCGCGCTGGGTCAGATCACCTGACGCTTCAATTTGTCATCATCGACACTGGACATGGCATTGCCGAAGATGATCTGACCAAAATTTTTCAGCCCTTTGTGCAAAGCGAATCGGGGCTAGACACCCGAGAAGGTACGGGCCTTGGGCTACCCATCACCCAAAAATTTGTGGCGCTGTTGGGTGGTCAGATCACGGTCAATAGCCGCACCTTATCGTATACTCCCGGCCAGGATGCTCAACCTGTACCCCTGGCAGACGGAGACATGGTTCTAGGAGCGCGGTTTCACTTCACGATTCAGACACAGGTGGTCGAGGTGGAATCAACCTTGACACCGCGATCGCCGCGACAAGTGATCGGCCTTGCGCCTGACACCCCGCCTCGGCGGATCTTGATCGTCGAAGACCGCTGGGAAAGCCGTCAACTGATTCAGCAAATGCTGAGTCCGATTGGTTTCGATATCCGGGCTGCCATCCATGGTCAAGAAGCCATTGAAATCTGGGAACATTGGCATCCAGACCTGATTTGGATGGATATGCGGATGCCGGTTATGGATGGCTATCAGGCCACTCGATATATTCGCTCCCAGCCGCGAGGACGTGACACCGTCATCATTGCCTTAACCGCCAGTGGTTTAGAAGATGAACGTTCATTTATTTTGTCGATAGGCTGTGACGACTATGTCCGTAAACCCTTTCAAGAAAGCCTGATTTTAGACAAAATCGCGGAGCATCTGGGAGTTCAGTATGTTTACGCTACCGAGGATGAGACGGTGCTTGCTGATCAGCCTCAATCAATTGATGACAGCATACAAACGCTCATCAATGGGTTGGTTGACGCCCCCGTCGACTGGGTCACTCGGCTCGGGCGGGCAGCAACGTTAGCCGATAGCGATCTGCTCAATGAGTTAATTGCTGAACAACAGCATGAGCAGCCGCAACTGGCTCAGGCCGTTGATTACATTGCCGAAAACTTTCGCTACGACATTTTGATCCAAGCAACCCAAAGCCAACTCAAAGGGAACTACTGACATGAACGCGCACAAGGGCGACATTCTTATTGTGGATGATAAACCCGATAATCTGCGAGTACTCTCAGCTCTGTTAACTGAAAAGCAGTACAAGGTGCGCAGTGTCATCTCGGGTCGCCTAGCGCTGACGGTGGCCCAAGAAGCGCAGCCTGATCTCATCCTGCTAGATGTCATGATGCCGGATATCAACGGTTATGAGGTCTGCCGTTACCTCAAGCGACAAGAGACTACGACTGAGATTCCGATTATTTTTCTCAGTGCGCTTGACGCCCCCATCGATAAAGTGAAAGCGTTTGAGGTGGGTGGCGTTGATTTCATCACTAAGCCGTTTCACACCGAAGAAGTGATGATTCGTATCGACACTCAGCTGAAGTTAAAGCAAGCTCAACGCGAGCTCCAAGCCATCAACCTTGAGTTAGAAAAGCGGGTTAAAAAACGCACCGTCCAACTTGAGAATGAGATTGCTGCCCGTCGCAAAGCCCAGGAGGAACTACTGCATGCCGCCCTGCACGATGGTCTAACCGGTTTTCCTAATCGGGCCTTGCTGATGAAGCGCCTCAAGATGGTGCTGGACGATGCTAAAGATCACCCAGAATTGCCCTTTGCTGTGATTTTCTTAGACTGTGATCGCTTTAAGCTCGTCAATGATTCTTTGGGGCACTCTACCGGTGATCAACTACTGATTGCGATTGCTCGGCGGTTAGTCACCTCCGTCCCGGCTAGGAGCATGATTGCCCGTCTCGGGGGTGATGAATTTATTATTTTGCTTGAGAATATTTCAACTTCTGAAACGGTTATCAACGTTGCCGAAGCCATTCAAAGAGAAATTAGAATTCCCTTTCAGCTTGATAATCAAGAATTTTCTACCACCGTTAGCATTGGCATTGTTATGGGCCATCCTGGCTATGAAAATCCAGAACATGTTTTGCGAGATGCTGATGCCGCGATGTATGAAGCTAAAGAAGCTGGGAAAGGATGTTATTACATGTTTAGTCCAGGCTTACATCAGCTAGCTTTAAACCGATTTAGCCTTGAATCAGAGCTTCGTCAAGCCTTTAAAAATGATGAATTTGTGGTTCATTTTCAGCCGATTATCGATCTTAACGTCAATATTCTTTGTGGATTTGAAGCCCTCGTTCGATGGCAACACCCGAACAGAAATTTGATCGATCCTAGCAGTTTTATGCCCATAGCTGAAGAGTCAGAAATTGTTGAGTTGATCGATTTTTGGGTGTTAGAGCGAGTTTGCCAGACAATTACCTCCTGGATGAGTAGAGGGCTCATTCCTAATTTATTCAGGATCAGCATCAACTTTTCTGCAAGGCATTTTTCCAAAGCTGATTTTGTCAAAAAAATTGATATGATACTGATTCGCTATGGCGTAGAGGGTAAATATTTGACTTTTGAAATTACCGAGCATGGTTTGATGAATCAAGCTCAGAAGGTGGTCCAGATTCTTGAACAGCTTCGCGATCGCGGCATTCATATTTCGGTCGATGATTTTGGCACCGGTTATTCATCTTTGAGCTATCTGCATCGCTTTCCAATCAACACCCTCAAGATTGATCGCTGTTTTGTCCACAATCTAGAACTGCAGAGCAGTAACGCTGCCATCATTCGGGCCATCATTGCCCTCGCCAATAGCTTAGACATCGCCACTGTGGCAGAAGGCGTCGAGACCATCGCTGAACGGGACTATGTGGCGTCTTCCGGTAGCCAGTTTGCGCAAGGACACTTTTTTGCCCAACCGCTGGATACAGTTGCTGCCGAAAACTTTTTGCTTGTAGGAAACCTTAACACTTGGGTAAAGAAGCCTGACAGTTTCATCGCCGATGATTGTAATTAATGATCTAAAAGCTTTGCCGAGTTACCCATCGCCTTGGGTTAACTCGGGCCATGCATGCCCCTGGCTTCGCACTGCGCCGCTCACTAGCGGGGTCTGGCAACGTTGATCGATGCTTTTCATTGGTAGCAAGTAGCATTGAGCCCAGACGATTTCAGATGACTGCAACGCTGATTTAGCCAGGATTCCATTGCGGCACTTGACACTCTGAATGCTGGATTCTACGCTCTGCTATGTCATCGAGAGCGTTCAAGCACCCAACGTTAATTTCACTCCCTCCCGACGGGAAGTTCCCACTTGAACGTACTTTATTTATCAGCGCATTTCTAGGATGAGGATTTACCCAACATTCTTGATTTGAAAGTATGAGCTGCGCAACCGGTGAGGAGGGGTTCAATAAAGATTCTAGAGAAGGTGTTGTTTAATCTAAACAGTTCCGAATCAGAGTATACGCGTAAGATTCAGACCTCTGTCTGTTGTCGTTGTTTTCTCTTTTGTTGATGCTCCCATCCTTATCTGTATCTGATGTGCAATTCACGTTGAATGGGTTGTCCATGCGACTCACCGACACCTCGCCGACGCAAACTTTGCTGAGTCATCTGCGGGAGCACGGTTATGTGGGCACAAAGGAAGGCTGTGGCGATGGCGATTGTGGCGCTTGCACGGTCGTCATGGTAAGTGCAGATGCTAACGGTCAGCCTCAGTATCAGGCCGTTAATAGTTGCTTACTGCCCGTCGGCAGTTTAGGCGATCGCCACATCTACACTGTGGAAGGGATTGCTAACGGCAAACTGCATCCAGTACAGCAGGCCATGGTGGAGTTGGGCGGTTCACAATGCGGCTATTGCACGCCGGGCTTCATCATGAGCCTGTTTGCGGGGTACTACAGCGATCGCGTCGCCGATGACGTCACCATTGAAGGCAATCTCTGCCGCTGTACCGGGTATCTGCCGATTCGTCGAGCGGCTCAGCGGGTAGCGGCGGCAGCTCACGGCGAAGATGCTTTTTCCCAAGTGTTGGGGCAGGTTTCCACCCAATTAAGCGGCACGGCTTATCGTGGCCAAGAGCAACAGTTTTACCGGCCGACCCAACTTGCCGATGTGCTGACGCTGCTGCAAGAACATCCCGATGCCACCCTGGTCGCGGGTTCCACGGACTTAGGGTTGGAAATGAGTTGGTACCGGCAGCAGTATCCCGTCATGATCGCGCTGGAAGCCGTGGCAGAACTGCATCAGCTTCAGCCCACCGATGATGCGGTGATTATCGGCGCGGCTGTGCCCCTGAGTCACATTGAAGAGCGGCTGCGGGGCGTGTTTCCCAGTCTGGATGAAATGCTGTATTGGTTTGCCGCCCGACAAGTCCGTAACCGCGCGACCCTCGGTGGCAACTTGGGCACGGCTTCCCCCATTGGCGATCTGCCCCCCGTGT
Organism: Cyanobacteria bacterium P01_F01_bin.56; assembly: GCA_039185935.1. Lineage (GTDB taxonomy): Bacteria > Cyanobacteriota > Cyanobacteriia > Phormidesmidales > Phormidesmidaceae > Halomicronema. Next base: position 78,601 of record JBCDAJ010000006.1, read on the forward strand.
TGTTGGCGTTGGATGCCACGATTCAAGTTGCGAGTGCAACTGGACGGCGTGAAATTGCGATCGCTGACTTTTTCCAGGGTTATCGCGTCACCGACCTACGCCGCGATGAGGTGATCGTGGCCATTACCATTCCTAAAACGCAGCCGCTAGGGGTGGCTCGTCGCCTCAGCCAGTCTTACAAAGTGGGTAAGCGCGGCACTGACGATATCAGTATTGTGGCGGCTTCCTACCGAGTGGATTTGGATGCCCAAGACCGGGTGGTGGCGGCGCGATTGGCCTATGGCGGGGTGGCAGCCACGCCAGCTCGGGCGATCGCCGTTGAAGGGTGGCTCGTCGGTCAGCCCTGGACGGAGCCAACCGTCTTAGCCGCCAAGGAACAGTTGCGGTCAGCCTTTACGCCGATGAATGACCTACGGGGCAGCGCCGACTACCGTAATCGTCTGGTGGCCAACTTGTTTGAAAAGTTTTTTGTGGAATTTGCCGGATCTGAAGCAGGGGGACGGTTGGGATGAGCTACCAAAATCGACGACAGCACCATGAAAGCGCTATCGGCCATGTCACAGGACGAGCCGTTTACACGGACGATCAACGCTGGCCAGCGGGGATGGTGTCGCTGTATCCAGTGTTATCGCCCCATGCCCACGCCCGTATACTCAGGCGGGAAACCGCCGCTGCTCTGGCGGTGCCGGAGGTATTGGCAGTACTCACCCCCGACGACATTCCAGGCAAAAACGATACGGGGGTGATTCGCCCTGATGAGCCCCTGATTCCCGCTGACACAGTGAGCTATTGGGGCCAGCCGGTGGCTTGGGTCGTGGGCGAAACGGCCGCCGCCGCTCGACAAGGGGCTGAGCAAGTGCAGGTTGAGTATGAACCGTTGCCCGCACTGTTGTCCGTGGCCGAAGCGATCGCCGTCGAAAGCTTTCACAGTGAACCGGATGTCTGTCGGCGCGGCGATCCGGCTCGGGCCATGGCAGACGCCGACCAGGTCTTAACGGGTGAACTAGAAATGGGTGGTCAAGACCATTTCTATCTGGAAACCCAAGCAGCCTGGGCAATTCCGGCAACGGACGGCACGTTTGAGGTTTACTCTTCCACGCAGCATCCCACCTCGACCCAGGCGGCAGTGGCCGAGGTGCTCAACCTTCCGCTCAATCAAGTCGTGGTCACCTGCTTACGGATGGGCGGTGGTTTTGGCGGTAAAGAGTCGCAGGCGAATCCTCTAGCGGCGATCGCCGCTCTGGCTGCTTACCAAACGGGGCGACCTGCTCGCCTCAGCTTTCGGCGTCATCAAGACATGATCATCACCGGTAAGCGTCACGGCTTTTTGGCCAGGTATCAGGTGGGGTGCGATCGCGACGGCCATCTCCAAGCCCTTATGTTGAACCTGTACAGCGACGCCGGTTGGAGCTTAGATTTGTCGCCCCCGGTGCTGTTGCGGGCCATGCTGCATGCCGACAACACCTACTACATTCCCCATGTGGAATTTAAGGGCTATCTGACCAAAACCAATCGGGTGTCAAATACGGCATTCCGGGGATTTGGCGGCCCTCAAGGCATGATGGTGGTCGAAGACATTCTGGATCGGGTGGCCCGCACGGTGGGCCGACCGGTGCATGTGGTGCGCGAGCAGAATTTTTATCATGGCGAGGGCGACACAAACACCACGCACTATGGTCAAGTCTTAACCGACAACCGGATTCAGCGCGTGTGGTCAGAAGTAAAAACGAATGCTCGCTATGACGATCGCGCCCTCGAAATTCACACCTTTAACCAGCAGCACCGCCACCGCAAGCGAGGACTCGCCATTACTCCCGTCAAATTTGGCATCTCCTTCAACAAAAAGATCTACAACCAAGCGGGAGCACTGGTGCTGATCTACACTGACGGCAGCATCCAGCTCAACCACGGCGGCACCGAGATGGGACAGGGTCTGCACACCAAAATGCTGCAGGTAGCCGCGCGATCGCTCGGCATCGAGACAGAACACATTCGCATGATGCACACCAGCACCGAAAAAGTGCCCAATACCTCCGCCACCGCTGCCTCCAGCGGTTCTGACCTCAACGGTCAAGCCGTTAAAGACGCCTGTGAAACGCTTAAAGAACGCCTGCGTCCGGTCGCGGCTCAGCTGCTCGACCTGGATGGCCCAGAAGAAATGCAGTTCGCTGAGGGGCGGGTCTACTGCCTCACGGCTCCCCATAAAAGCGTGCCGTTTACTGACGTGGTGCAGGCGGCTTACAACGCGCGCATTTCCTTATCAGCGACGGGGTTTTATCGCACCCCTAATATCAGTTGGGATCCAGACACCTACAGCGGTCATCCCTTCTATTACTTTGCCTACGGGGCCGCCGTGAGTGAAGTGGAAGTCGACGGCTTTACCGGTACCTTTAAGCTGCGGCAAGTCGATATTGTCCACGACGTGGGCGCATCGCTGAATTCGTTGGTCGATCAGGGGCAGGTCGAAGGCGGGTTTGTGCAGGGGATGGGCTGGCTCACCATGGAAGAGTTGGTCTGGGATGAGGAAGGCCAACTGCGCACCTTTGCCCCCAGCACGTACAAAATCCCCACCATCAGCGAAGTACCGGCAGCCTTCCATGTTCACCTGTTAGAGCGGGCCTCGCAGGATGGCACCATTTATGGCAGCAAAGCCGTGGGTGAACCGCCGTTTATGCTGGCGTTTTCAGTGCGCGAGGCGATTCGCGCCGCCGTGGGCGCATTTGGCAACCAGCCCGATTGGGTGCCTCTGGCCTCTCCAGCCACTCCCGAAGCGACCTTAAAAGCGATTGACGCTATTCGTCAGCCGCTTTCTCAGCCCACCGTTTCTGCCGTGAGCTAGCCGCATTGCATTGAGCCCACCGACCGATGTCCACAAGTTTGCAGTTCTTTGAGCAATTGGCGGTAGCACTCAGCCGTGGCCCGGTGGCGATCGCCACCATCATCCAAGCTACGGGGTCAGTGCCGCGAGAGGTCGGGGCCAAACTGCTGCTCTGTGAAGATGGCCAAACCGTTGGCACCATTGGCGGTGGGGCGGGGGAAGCCAAAGTCCTGCAACAGGCCCAAACCGTCCTCAAAACAGGACAAGCTCAAGCCGTTGCCGTCGATTTATCTGGGGCACCCCATCGCGACATTCAGGGCATTTGTGGCGGTCACATGCAGGTCTGGGTCGCCCGCTGGCAGGGGGAAAGTGCGATCGCTCTAGCGCAACAAATCGTCCAGTCCCTGCAGCGAGGGCAAACGGTCACGCTCAACACGCCGCTAAAATCCGACACCTTCCCTGTTTTGACTGTTCTCAACAGTCCCCTGTCTCCGCCTGCAGCATCGCCGTCTCCGCTTTTTACTGAAACGCTACACCCCTTGCCCATGTTACTAATCGTGGGGGCAGGACACTGTGGCATTCAGCTCGCAAAAGTCGCTCACCTGGCAGGCTTTCGCATTATGGTGCAGGACGATCGCACCGAGTGGGCCAACTCCGACAACTTTCCCCAGGCGGAACGGTTGTTTCATGAACCGATGAGTGAGGTGGTGAAGGCGATCGCTCATCACAGTCAGCTCTATGCCGCCCTGGTCACTCGCGGCATCGACTACGACCTGCCCGCCCTCAAAGCCCTCATTACCCGCCAACCTCCCTGCACTTATCTCGGCATGATTGGCAGCCAAAAGCGCGTGCATAAAGCCCTACAAGCCCTACAAGCTGAAGGAATTAATCCCGCCGAAATCCCCGCGCTGTATGCCCCTATTGGCCTTGACATCGGTGCCCTCACCCCCGAAGAAATCGCCATCAGCATTTGTAGCGAGCTGATCATGGTGCGGCGTGGCGGCACTGGCAAACCCCTATCAGTCAAGGCGTTCGGTGTTAAGTAGTCAGCCAAAGCTATTCAAAGAAGTATAGACACTTTGTTGTTGAAGTGAGGACATCACTTACGAACTAGAATAGATTGCATTGCCTGAGAGCCATAATTTGAAAAACCTGATGTATCGTTCCACTCAGTTCTGATCAAAGTATGTTGTTTCTGGAAAGTGCTTGCTGCCCTAGGGCAATCATTCGGTTGGGTTTGCCGGCAAAGCGCAGCAGGGCAAATAATCTTAGAATTCAGCACCCGTGGCTTGTATCCATCCGATGCCTTGAAATGTTAGCTGGCTTCCTTTGCTCACGATTTGTCTAAACCAAAACAACTTTCATACAACACCTAGTTATTAACGCCAATATGAACACCCATATGAGCCAGCATGATTAAAGCTGTCCTTCACCCATTTGAGGCGTGCTAGATCTTCCCATAACCACTGGTAAGTTAATTCTGTAATAGGGTTCTTGCCCAGCCAATGTTTGCCAAATGGATGGCATGTATAAACATTATGGTATCGATTCATTTGATGACCAGGACGCAAGAGTTTCTGTTGGCCAAGCACAGCTTGGTAATGGGGTGAATCTTCAGAAGATGTCTGATCACCTAGCTTAAAGTCAACATGACTTCTCTGCCCATTTGGCAACGGTTCCCAATAATAGTCAACTTTGACTTTACTGTCTTGAGCAGGAGGCACAACTGTTCCGATCAATCGCGCAGGTAGATAGCTACCAAGTTGAAAGTTTGATGCCAAGTTTGGAAACCATCTATCAACTAGTTGTTGATAACCTATCAAAGCCCCCTCAAAAACATAAGCAGCATAAGCAAGAAGGATTTCAGGAGAAGCAATAGAATTTCTCTTGAAATTTTGAAAAGCTTTGGCTTGTTGGAGATGAGTTTCACCTTGTTGCTTTGCACACTCGACTTCAACTTTAAGTTGATTGATGCAATACTGCATCATTAAAGAGAAGCGTGAGTCTATTGATTCAGCTAATTTTAATTCAATTGTTGCAATAGAAATAGGCGCGAAAACAAAATAATTAGAGTATCTGAGATAGTCCTTTCTAGTCAGAGCACAGGCTGCATGCCAGGCAGCCTCAAATGATAGAAGACCAGGATATACAGGTAAACGTCTCTCATGTAAGTATTGGGCAAGGCTTCCAACAGAAGATTGAATGACTTTTTGCCAAGGCCAAGATGCTTGATTTCTAAATAAACTAAGGTTAAAGCTAGTCCATCCAGAATCTATCAACTTGGATTCGATAGATTTAGAAATGTCATTATCTTTACTGATATTTTCATGATTTTCTTCAACTCTTGGATTGGAATTAGGTTGTTGGGAACCCCAACTGATCTGGCTGTGGGTTGTCACCAAGTCTTCTTCGGAATCATTCTCTTGAAATGTATTTTCCCAAAGACTGTTTATTTCGGGTGGAAGCTCAACAGCTGAATCAGAGAAATTGTCTGAATAATTCCAGCCAATTTGTAAATATGTCAAGAATTCGCTAGCCCGCTTGTCGTATCTTAGGTAGAACCTAACTCCAATATAGCAGTTCTCACTCTGATGAGGTACAGTAGCAGCAATTTGTGAACCAGTTTTCGATATCTTTCAAAGAAACAGATTCGAAGGCTTCTTCTATGGCTTTGGCTAAGTCTGGGTAGGTTCTCGCTTCCAGTGAGCGCA
>JBCDAJ010000007.1:0-74899 GCA_039185935.1 Cyanobacteria bacterium P01_F01_bin.56
CCTTTATCCCTTGGAGATACCCTATGACCGTTAATACTCTAGAGACCCTTGAAGCGCTAATTGCACGCGTGAAGGCAGCTCAGACAGCCTATGCCAATTTCACTCAAGAACAGGTCGACCATATTTTTCATCAGGCGGCTCTGGCCGCAAATACTGAGCGGATTCCCCTGGCGAAGCAGGCAGTTCAAGAAACTCGTATGGGCATCGTCGAAGACAAAGTGATTAAAAATCACTTTGCCTCAGAGATGGTCTACAACAAATACAAAGAGGAGAAAACCTGCGGTGTTATCGAGAATGAGCCCGGTTATGGCTTGCAGAAGATTGCCGAGCCTGTGGGCATTTTGGCGGGAATCGTGCCCACCACTAACCCTACCTCCACCGCCATCTTTAAAGCGTTGTTAGCGCTGAAAACTCGCAACGGCATTATTTTTTCGCCCCACCCCCGGGCCAAAGGTTGCACCACCGAAGCCGCCAAAATTGTGCGGGATGCGGCTGTGGCGGCAGGGGCACCGGCAGACATCATCGGCTGGATTGATGAGCCCACGGTAGAGCTATCCCAGGCGTTAATGAGCCACCCAGACATTAAGTTGATTTTGGCCACGGGCGGTCCCGGCATGGTGAAGGCCGCTTATTCTTCTGGTAATCCCTCGTTGGGCGTCGGTGCGGGCAATACGCCAGCGGTGATCGACAGTTCCGCCCACATCAAAATGGCGGTCAATTCCATCTTGATCTCCAAGACCTTTGACAACGGCATGATTTGCGCCAGTGAGCAATCTGTCGTGGTGGTGGATGATGTGTATGACGACGTGCGGGCAGAGTTTGAAGAGCGAGGCGCTTACCTGCTCAATGCTGAAGAGCGGGCAAAAGTTCGCGAGATCATTCTGAAGAATGGGCGGCTGAATGCGGCAATTGTCGGACAATCCACCGGGCAACTTGCGGAACTGGCGGGGCTCACGGTGCCCGCCGACACTCGCGTGTTGATTGGCGAAGTGAGTGATATCAATACAGACGAGCCATTTGCCTACGAAAAACTGTCACCGATTCTCGCGATGTATCGGGCTCCCGACTTTGGCCACGCGGTGAGTATGGCCGCAGAGCTGGTGCGGTTTGGTGGCATGGGGCATACTTCGGTGCTGTATACCAATCCCGCTCAGCACGAGCACATCCAACACTTTGAAGAGCGCATGACCACAGCGCGGGTGTTAATCAACACGCCGTCTTCTCAAGGGGCGATCGGCGATCTGTACAATTTCAAGCTCGATCCCTCACTGACGTTGGGCTGTGGCTCTTGGGGCGGCAACTCCGTGTCGGGCAACGTCGGTCCCCAACATTTGTTGAACATCAAGACCGTGACGGAACGACGGGAAAACATGCTGTGGTTCCGCATTCCGCCCAAGGTGTACTTCAAATTTGGCTGTCTGCCGATGGCGCTGCGCGATATTCAAGACCGCAAGCGAGCCTTTATCGTGACCGACAAGCCGCTGTTTGATCTGGGCATGTGCGATCGCGTCACCCAGGTCCTTGACGACATTGGCCTGAAGTACGAGATGTTTTATGATGTGGAGCCTGATCCATCGCTAGATACGGTGATGCGCGGCGTGGACTTGATGAATAAGTTTGAGCCGGATGTCATCATTCCCGTGGGCGGCGGCTCGCCGATGGATGCCGCCAAGATCATGTGGTTGATGTACGAGCATCCCGAGACGGATTTTGAAAGCTTGGCCATGCGATTTATGGACATCCGTAAGCGAGTGTATGAGCTGCCGCCTCTGGGCAAAAAAGCCATGTTGGTCGCCATTCCCACCACGTCGGGGACGGGCTCGGAAGTTACCCCGTTTGCCGTGGTGACGGACAATCGCACGGGGATGAAGTATCCTCTGGCGGACTATGCCTTGACCCCCCACATCGCGATCGTCGATCCGGAACTGGTGCTCAATATGCCCAAGGCATTGACCGCGTACGGCGGGTTAGATGCCCTGACCCACGCGATCGAGGCCTACGTCTCGGTGCTGGCGTCGGAGTTCACCAACGGCCAAGCCCTCGAAGCGATTCGCCTAATCTTTAAGTACTTGCCCAGCGCCTATGAAAACGGCGCGAAAGATCCCAAGGCCCGAGAGAAGGTGCACTATGCGGCGACCATGGCAGGCATGGCCTTTGCCAACGCCTTCCTCGGGGTTTGCCACTCCCTGGCCCACAAGCTGGGGTCCACCTTCCACGTGCCTCACGGTCTGGCGAATGCGCTGCTAATTTCCCACGTTATCCGCTACAACGCCACGGATGCACCCTTTAAGCAGGCCATCTTCCCGCAGTACAAGTACCCCAATGCCAAGTACCGCTATGCTCGCATCGCGGATCATTTGAACCTAGGCGGCACCACGGAGGAAGAGAAGGTGGAGAAACTGATTGAGGCGATCGAGGAGTTGAAGCACCGTCTCGATATCCCTGACAGCATCCATGATGTGATTCCCGAGGTGGACAAGCGTTTCTATGCAGAGGTGGAGGAGATGGCGGAAAACGCCTTCGACGACCAATGCACCGGCGCGAATCCCCGCTATCCGATGATCAGGGAGCTGAAGGAACTCTACCTGCTGGCCCACCGAGGTTGTCGCATTGATGCAGCGATGTACAACCAGGATGACTCTGAGGTAATTGAGGAAACGGTCAACGCTTAATCGCTAATTAGGTTTCAGTTTTTGAGGGGCGATCGTCTCAGTAATGGGGCGATCGCTTTTCTGCGTTTTATTGTATAGATGATTGCAAGATTAGTTATTTGATAAGATTGTGCTTCATATAAGCAGACGTCTTTGTTTCGGAGATTCCTACCAATCAAATGTTGAAAGAAATAGAACTCTGCAACTTCAAAAGTCATCGATTGACTCAAATACAATTAGACGACTCTCGTTTATATGCTTTGGTTGGTCAAAATAGTACTGGCAAAAGCTCAGTTTTACAAGCACTGCATTATCTAAGCCGCCTATGTAACGATCCATTTAAAAAGATATTTGCATTTGAAAGTGGTCCAGAGTTTCTAGCAACCGTTGGTCAAAGTCATGTATCTGTAACAGCCAATGGTTTTTGGGGCTATATTCAATCTAAAGATTGGGGCGCTTCGTATTCATTCGATAGGTATAAAGATTCTTGGTCTCCCAGAATTTATTGGGGGCTAGACGGATCGGGCGACGACGAAGTTGGTTGGAAGGCTTTACTAAACAATGCCCCTGAGCCTATTCCTACCGCCCTAAGATATTCTGTGTATCTAAAATTGGCGGCAGCAAATCTATCAAAAGCAGCCTACAGCGACGCTGTCACACCACGTGTTGAGTTTGATGGTTCCGGTTTGGCTCCGACATTAGATTATTTACGGAACGAAGCTCCAGAAAATTTTAGCAATCTCCAAGAAATGTTAAGAAGGATCGTTCCTGGAGTTCAAAAAGTGGGTATAAGACGTGCCCGCGTCATCGTTAACCGACAAAGATTGATTGAAGTAGATGGCAAGTCAATTTCTTACGAAGAAGGCCAAGAAATTGCAGGTCAAGAGGTTGTTCTAGATATGAATACTGGTGAGCGGATCCCAGCTCACGCTATTAGTGAAGGAACAATGCTAACTTTGGGGCTACTAACCGTGCTGATGAACCCAAAGCAACCGAACTTGATACTCTTGGATGATGTTGAGCAGGGGCTTCATCCAAAAGCGCAAAGGGAACTAATCTCCGTTTTTAAGGAGGTCATACGAGACAACAGCAACTTGCAAATCATTTTCTCTACTCATTCTCCTTATATTGTCGATAATCTTGAAGCCTCTCAGATACATGTCCTGAGTAATACCAACGCGGGCTTCACTGTTTCTAAAAGGCTAGATGAGCATCCTGAGATCGAATGGGCAAAGCAAACTCTAACAACGGGTGAGTTTTGGGATGCCGAAGGAGAAGACTGGGTAGCGGTCGAGAACTGATATGTTTTGATTTTGTAAAATGACTGAATTTATTATTGTTGCTGAGAGTTCTGCAGATGTTGCCGTTGCAACAACTTTGGTTGAGCGTTTACTTATACAAAACATTGATTGGCTGGATGACGAGAACCTTCAACATTTACTTGTCTGGAGCGGGCTAGATTCTACGGGCTGTAGTTTTTGGAAAGACCTTAATCAAATACAGCAGCAATTCGAGCGAAACGGCTTTCGTATCCCTCGTTATCTTGGACATGGCAAATCAGGAAAGAAAAGAGCCGATGGCGCAGCCGCTATGAAGGTCCTAAATTTAGTACGACTACTTCAGAAAGACAGACAAATCGATGCTGTTTTTTTGATCCGTGATTTAGATGATCAATCTGAGCGAAAGGAAGGTTTAAGGCAAGCACGTTTAGAGAATATTGATCGGGAACCGAAGCTGGCAATTGTTATCGGGGCTGCCAATCCTAAAAGAGAAGCCTGGGTGTTAAATGGGTTCGTTCCAATCGACGATAATGAAGCTAAAATTTTACAAAAATTGAAGCAACGATTAAGCTTTGACCCTTGTGAAGAAGCTGAGAGACTACGCGAAAAGTCAAGTGATGGACCTGTTCGAATCAGAAACTCAAAATTCGTGCTTAACTTATTGACCCAAGGTAATCTAGAGCGTGAGCAGCAGTGTTGGCAGGAAACGAATCTAGAGCTACTGAAAAAAAGAGGCTCAGAGACAGGAATCGTAGATTTTTTTGATGAAGTCCTTGAAATGATAGTTCCCCTTTTTACGACTTTTTGCTGATCAAACAACCTACTTGACGTGTAAAAAAGTGTTGATTTAAACCAGATGATTCTGAATAGTGTTCCAGAATTTAGGAGTGATCGTCGTTGAGTGATGAAAGATTGTGTGAAAAGCCAGAGAGATTATTGAAAGGAGATGTGATCGCGAGAAAAGAGGGGCGCGCGCATTACAAAGCGTCTTCCTCGTTAGGAAAGACCACATCTTCATAAATTTCTGACAACGAAACCTGTAGCCCCACACTTTCGAGCACCAGCTCTTCATTGCCAGGCACAGGATTAAAGGCATCAGTTAACGTATTCACAAGTTCCCAATTATCTCGTTCATTCCGGCGATAGCATTCCACCATCAGACGATCAGGGTCAATCAACATATATTCCTGTAATGTTTCAATCTGGCGGTAATGGCGAAATTTGAGTCCGCGATCTTTCGCTTCCGTCGATTCCGATAACACCTCAACAATTAAGCAAGGAAACCGAATATAGTTGCGCGCAGTACGATCGCGATCGTCACACGTCACATTAACGTCGGGATAGTAAAACGGTCCGTCATCGGCAACGGCGACCTTAGCATCGCTGCTCAAAACCTTACAGTTACGTCCCCGTAGATGGGGCTTTAACAGCGCCACCAAGTTGACTGCAATTTGATTGTGGGGAATACTGCCCCCCGTCATAGCCCAGATCTGGCCATCAACATACTCGTACCTGAAAGGCTGTTGCGCTTCCCAATCGAGATACTCAGCAGGGGTTAGCGTGGGCTGAGGTTGAGCAACCATTTCTTTACTTTTTCCCAAACATGGTGAACAAGGTCCTGATTACTCTGATTCTATCGATCCACTATCCAGTCAAAAATACCGAAGCATCAGCGGCGATTGCTTTTGAGTAAGGGCTCATTCCAAGATGGAGTGGGAGCGATCGCGGGGAGGGGTGAGAGCGATCGCGTTACAGAGACTGATCAGAATTTTGTGTAAGCGGTCTAGAATCCCGATAACTCAGGAGACCGCATCATGCCTAGAAAGAAAGAAGAATTGAACCGTGCCGATGAACTGCTGGACGAGCTGTTAGCAGAGTGTCACAGCCCAGAAGCGATACTCGGTGAGTCCGGCTTACCTCAATGGTGCAGAAAACTTTTGTGAGTCTCACCATGGACAGCTTTGACGGTTAAAACAGCTCCTGAGGCCCACTGCCCTCGTACAATCTCTCAAGAAATCCCAAAATCAGCGTCTCAATGAGAATCCTTTATTCATTAGGGTTTCAGGACTTTTCTGCACCAGTAAGCCGGCTAACTCAAGCAGCTTACGAAACGATTAGTCGAACGGGCGTTAGCGGAAGAATTCAACCACCACCTTAACCCTAGCGAAGCGACAGATCATGCGTTGCCCAGAACAGTCGCAATGGCCACTCGTCTAAGACCGTACAGTCCGAGCAAGGAGAGTTGGAGCTCGCCATTTCCCGCGATCGTCAAGGCACCTTTGAACCGGTGTTGGTGCCGAAACACCAACGACGACTCAGCGGTTTGGATGAAAAGATTCTGGCGCTCTACCCACGAGGGATGAGCACCCGCGATCTCTCATTACAACTGGAAGAACTCTACGGCGCCCACATCTCACCGGCCATCATTAGCGAGGTGACCGATGTGGTCAGTGAGGACGTCAAGGCCTGGCAGCGCCGCCCTTTGAATGAAATGTATCCCATCGTTTATCTCGATGCCCTCTACGTCAACATCAAAGTCGCCGGACGGGTGAGCAAGCGGGCCGTCTATGTCGTGCTCGGCATCAACCGTGAGGGCAATAAAGACCTCCTCGGACTCTGGATTGGCGAGGCGGAAAGCGAAGGGGCCAAATTCTGGCTCGAAGTCCTCACTGACGGAGAGAACTGTGGGCTATCGTTTGATCTTTGCCTACCGGTGAAATGTGCTATCGAGTGAATGGGATCTTTTGGGAAAGTGGGGGTTGCCGGTAAAGGTGGCTACCTTTCTAACGTCGAGCCTTTGTAGCGCAGGTATTCGGCTAAAGCAGCAATCATGCCAGAAGCCAGAATCAGCAGCACACTGAGAGCGTTCATATCCGGTTTAACCCCATTGCGGATGCGGCTAAAAATTTCTAACGGCAAGGGATTGGCCCCCCCGCCTGCCGTGAAGCTAGAAATGAGTAAGTCATCCACACTCAGGACAAAAGCCAGCAGGCAACCCGCGACGATCGCCGGCATCAATTGCGGCAGTAACACCTTAATCAACGCCTGTGTCGGGGTCGCGCCGAGATCCAGTGCGGCCTCTTCTAGGTTGGGATCGAGACTGCCAAGGCGACTAGACACGACGACCGCAATATAAGCTAAGCAAAACACCATATGCGCGGCCACAATCGTCCATATGCTGAGGGGAACCGCCATGGAAGCCAAGAACACCAGCGTGGCCACTGCGATTGAAATATCGGGAATAATGAGCGGCAGGTAAGACACGCCGCGATAGACACCCTTGCCAGGAAAATAGTACTTGCAGAGCCCGATCGCCATTAACGTGCCTAACACTGACGAGATCGCGACTGCGACAATGGCGACAAATAAAGTATCTTGCAAAGCGCGAAAAATCCGCGCATCTTGAAAGAGGCTCTCATACCAGCGCAGGCTAAACCCCTGCCAAACTGAGGTGTAACGGCGAGAGTCGTTAAAACTGTAAATGCCGAGTACGACGATGGGGCCGTACATAAACCCAAATAAGGCGATCGTCAGCCATCCTTGCCAGGTTTGCGGCAGACTAAGTCGGCGTAGAAATGACATGGCAGGCTCTCCGCTACGCTTCTTTGACCGAATCGCGATCGCCGTATTTCAGCAGCAGTGAGATCGCTAAACTCACCGCCAAAATCATCACCATACTCAGTGCTGACCCCAATCCCCAGTTACGGGTGATGCCCAAAAACTGGTTGTAGATCAGCCGAGAAATCGTCGTGCTTGAGGCCCCTCCTAACAGGGTGGGTACCACAAAGTCACCCATGCTGGTAATGAACACGAGTAGGCAGCCAGCCGCAATCCCCGGCAGCGTTTGGGGCACTGTGATTTTCCAAAAGGTTTGGCGCGGGGTGGCCCCCAAGTCAGCCGCTGCTTCTAAGAGTGAAATATCAAGCTTTTCGAGGGAAGCGTACAAGATCAGCACCATGTAGGGCAAAAAATTGTACGTCAGGCCGATGAACACCGCCGTAGCAGAATACAACCAGCTCTGAGTTGGGAGCTCCACACCCGGAATGAAACTGCTCAACCACCCAATAAAACTATTCAACAGGCCGGTCGGCCGCAAAATACTAATCCAGGCGTAGGCCCGTAGCAGTGATGAGGTCCACAACGGCAAAATGAACGCCACCACGAGAAAATTGCGCCAGCGCCGGGGGGCCATAATGGCTAACCAATAGGCGACAGGAAATCCCAGCACTAAGCAGGCCAAAGTCGAGATGGCGGCATAATACAGAGATCGCCAGATCACCTGTAGGTAAACTGGGTCAAAGTTAACATCAAACGGATTGAAGACTTGGGAATAGTTGCCTAAACCATAGGCCCCCCCGACATCTTCCGGTCGTAAACCCGGCACCAAACTAATATCGAGAATGAGTAAGGTCGGTAGCACCAAAAAGAGCAAGAGCCAGATGCCCGCAGGACTCAGGAGGGCGATCGGCCCCAGCAGTTTGCGCAGACCTTGACCCAGTCGGGTTTTTCCCAGCTCTTTAAATCGACCCTTGCCCAGAGAAACACTCATCACCCCGGCCCCTATGCGCTCGTGGCACGAGTCCAAAACTCATCGAAAGTGGCGGACACTTCTTCGTCTAGAGGGGCGATGCCTTCACATTTGGCCAGGAGTTCTTCCGACGGGAAGAGTTTTTCATCGCTCTTAAGCTCGTCGGAAAGGTTGTCGTAGGCAACACTATTCGGCGTCGCGTTAAACAGCGTTTCTGTATTGAGCTGAGCAATCTCTGGGTCAAGGTTGAAGTTAATCCATTCGTAAGCGGCATCGACATTCGGCGCTGTGGTGGGAATGATTAGCGTATCTGTCCATACTGAGGAGCCACTTTCGGGAATGACGTAGTTGAGGGTGTCATCTTCAGCAATGCTGGAAAGCGCATCGACTGAGTAGGCCATCACTACCGCCAAGTCACCGCTCAACAGGCCATCTTCAAAGCCAAACGACATAAATGAGGCTAAGTCTGGCTTGAGCTCAATCAGCTTTTCATAGGCTTCTTCAATCTCCGCCGGGTCAGTGGAGTTGTAGGAATAGCCCAAAGACTTGAGCACCATCCCCATGGTCTCGCGCACATCATCGAGCAGAGTCATGCGCTTCGACAGGGTAGAGCTATTTTCCCAAAGGTAATCCCAGTCTGTAGGCGCTTCGGTCAGAATGCCAGTGTTGTAAAGCAGGCCGGTAGTGCCCCAGGCAAACGGCACACTAAAGGCGTTGCCAGTGTCATAGACGGGGTCTTGCCACTTTTCAAAAATGTTTTCGATACCCATGATGCGGTCTTTGTCGAGCTTGGTCAGCATGTTGAGCCCAATCATTTCCTGCACCATGTAGTCCGATGGGTAAATGATGCTGTAGGCATCCCCTCCGCCTGCCTGCATCTTGGCCAGCATCGTTTCGTTGGAATCGTAAATATCGACGATAACCTCAATGCCCGTCTTTTCAGTAAAGGCATTGACCATTTCGTCGTTGGTGTAGTCAGCCCAGGTGTACACGTGCAGCACGCCGCTATCACCACCATTGGCCGCCCCTTCCTCAGGGGCCGCTGCTGCCGGGTCTTCTTCAGAATCGGCTTGGTCAGCAAGGTTCTGACGGCAATTCGCCAGGGTGACGCCAGCGATCGCTGCGGCTGACCCCTGCAAAAACCGTCGACGGGTCGCACCGAGTCGTCGGGATGATCGGGGCAGGTAAAGAGAACGCTGACGGGGCATGGCAAAATTCCTCACTCAATTAAACAGTTGGGGGGATACGACTAAGAGGTCATAAAACACTGACAATCGACTCTGTTTAACGGACGACAATTCGCCACTTTTTTGAGGCGTGCCGTTAAGCCGCCAGAGCCAAGCAGTCAGTCGGCATCCAAGACACGTAAACGGGGGTGTTTAGCGCCCAGGTTTGACCGGTCCGGTTGGGCTGCATCACGGTCAGGCATTCGCCCGACTGTAGCCGTACCACACAATGCAGATGGGTCCCTAGATACATAACGTGTTTGACGTAGCCAGAATAGCAGTTTCCTTGATCCGACGGGGGATCTTGGCTGAGGTGGATTTTTTCGGGGCGGATACTCACGACTGCAGCTTTGGCATTAACGGCGCTTTCTTCTGTGCGTTTGACTGTGACTATCGTGCCTTCTGGCGTTTGAATGCGAAGGGACTCAGTATCGGCAAACTGAACGTCGCCATGCAACAAATTGGTATCACCAATAAAGTCGGCGACAAACGGCGTTTTGGGGCGATCGTAAATTTCACTAGGGGTGCCAATTTGCTCAATGTCGCCGTCTTTCATCACAGCAATGCGATTGGAAAGCGACAGGGCCTCTTCTTGGTCGTGGGTTACCATCACAAAGGTAATGCCTAACTGCTGATGCAAGTTGCTTAACTCGACCTGCATTTCTTTTCTAAGTTTGAGGTCTAAAGCGCCCAAAGGTTCGTCTAGCAACATCACGGCAGGGCGATTAACGAGGGCACGGGCAAGGGCGACTCGTTGCTTTTGCCCGCCTGACAATTGAGCCGGATAGCGATTGCCAAAGGACGTCATTTTGACTAATCGCAGCGCATCAGTCACCCGTTGTTGGACTTGCGATCGCCCCATGCGCTTGATCCGCAAACCAAAGGCAATGTTGTCTTTGACGGTCATATGGTTGAACAAAGCATAGCTCTGAAAGACGGTATTGACCGAGCGGCGATGGGCTGGAGTGCGGCTCATGTCTTGCCCTTGAATGACAACCGTGCCGCTGGTCGGTTGTTCAAATCCGGCAATGAGGCGTAGAGTCGTGGTCTTACCACAGCCTGAAGGGCCTAAAATGCTGAAAAATTCACCTTCTTGAATGGTGAGGCTAATATCTTTGACAGCGGCTTCTCCACCGAAATATTTAGAGACTTGGCAAAGCTCAACATCTTTAATCTGCTGATCTTGAAGTTGAGAAATCGCGGGAGAAACTGTCTGTGACATTAAGGTAATCCCCTGAATAGCAGCAGAATTGCCTGAGGCAGTTCTGCATCCAGAATGCCCGATGAACTCTTAGACTGCATCATGACATGATGCTTCAACATTGTTATAGGACAATTGGGTGTTTTTTTACGATTGAGTATCTCGGGATGACAAAAAGTAACCTCCATCACTCATTGGTCAATTTGACCAGTTGGGGGGGCGATTCAACTGGTCGCTTTTCCTCAGAGACTCAGGGCTTAGGGAGTTGCGCTTAAATAACATCCCACCGACCCTGCTCCCCATCCCCCCTGCCACCGTTTTGTCCGGGTACTTTATTTTCAAGCCGATCCCTTAGGGAAGAAAGTGTTCCCTAAGGGACAGATCGTCCGAGGCGAATAACTTGAGCTTTTCGGAAAGCCGGAATCTGACCTTGAAAAACCTTAATTGAGCAGGCGAGAGCGACTCCTGAGCAGGCCGATCAACTGCGACTGGAGCCAGCACTCCATAGTGCTGGCAGTGCCGATAACAGGCTGGGGCCTCAAAGTCGGCGATCGCCCGCTATCCTAGTTGATGCGGTGGTGTGGTTAGTCATGCCTGGAATGGTTAAAGCTGACAATGACGTTAGAGTTTCCCTCACGATTTCAATTACGGCTAAGCAAAGAAAAAGATCGCACCGTCGGTAAGCATTTTCAGGCGGTCGTGGTGATGCTGTTGGTCACGGGCGTCTTGTTTGGGGCCGTGGGCACTCGCTTGGCCCAACTACAGCTGGTCGAAGGGCAGCTCAACCGACAACGGGCTGAAACCAACCGTATCCGACTGGTGCCCAAACGCCCGGCGCGGGGGGCACTGCTTGACCGCAACGGTAAAATTTTGGCCAGCAGCCGCCTATCCCATGCAATTTCCATTTGGCCGATTGCCTTGCCAAAGTCCGAATGGCCGACGGTGATCGCTCGTCTGTCTGACATTTTGAAGGTGCCGCCTGAAAGCATTCAGCAACGGTTAGAGCAGGCCGGTTATGAATCCATTGAGGCGATTACCGTGGCGCGGGGCATTAGCCCGGCTCAAGCCACTGCGATCGCTGAATTTGGTCACGAGCTGCCGGGTGTCCGGCTCGAAGCTGAGGCGGTACGCAACTACCCTAATGGCGATTTGGCGGCTCACGTCCTCGGCTACACTGGCGAAATCACGCAAGAAGAGCTCGAAACTCCCCTGTACCAGGAATATCGGATAGGCGATATTATCGGCCAAATGGGGGCTGAGTCGGCTTTTGAATCCATGTTGCAGGGCGAATGGGGCGGGCAACAGGTGGAAGTCGACAGTTCGGGTCGGGTGCTCAGCATTTTGGGCAATAAACCGGCGATCTCGGGGCAAGATGTTCAGCTAACCATCGATATTGAAGTTCAGAAGCTCGCAGAGCAAGCTTTGGGAGATACTCAGGGGGCGATCGTCGCGATCGAGCCCCATTCCGGCGAGATTCTCGCGATGGTGAGTCGCCCCGCCTTTGATCCCAATATTTTTACCACCAACATTACGGATGCCCAGTGGGCGCAACTGCAAGGCGAGCGATATCCCTTCGTCAACCGAGCCCTGCAAGGGTTTCCACCCGCCAGCACGTTCAAAATTGTCACCACCGCCGCCGGGATTGAATCAGGCGCCTTTGCCCACGAAACTATTCTCCCCACCTACGGAGCTATTACCATCGGCGGCATTGCCTTTCACGACTGGAACAATGCTGGCTTTGGCCCGCTCGGATTTCGAGGCGCGATGGCCATGAGCAGCGACACCTTTTTCTATCAGGTGGGTCGCCGCGTCGGGGGCGAAACCTTGATTCAATGGACCCGGCGGTTTGGATTTGGCAGCAAAACCGGCATCGAATTGGGGGCAGAAGAGAGTGCAGGGCTCGTCCCTGACGATGCTTGGAAGCAGGAATTTATTGGCTACGAGTGGTTTGTCGGTGACACCATCAATATGTCCATTGGTCAGGGATTTTTGCAAACGTCACCTTTACAAGTGGCGGTCATGTTTGCGGTGCCGGCCAATGGTGGCTACATGGTCACCCCCCATTTACTGAAAGACAGTCGCACGCCTGACGACTGGCGCGAACCGATGGGACTACAGCCCGCCACAGTCAAACTCTTGCAAGACGGCTTACGCCGGGTGATTACCGCTGGTACGGCACGGTCAATGAATTTGCCGAATGTGCCTCCGATCGCGGGTAAAACAGGCACGGCAGAAGCTGATCCCTACGAAAACCACACCTGGTTTGGGGCCTATGCGCCAGCAGATAATCCGGAAATTTTAGTTGTGGCCTTTGGGGAAAATTCTGGCGGCGGCGGTGGCTCGGTAGCGGCACCCATGGTGAAAAAAGTCCTCGAAGGCTACTACAAAGACTGACAGAAGTAGAGGCTTTTGAGAGTGGACTTGGACAAACGGGCAGCGTGAATCTGCAAAAGTGGATCAAACAGGCGTTTCGGAGTGCTGATACAGTCTCTGCCAGCGGTGATTTGCCATACGTCAGGACCGGTATTGATTGAGCTACTCGATCCGTCTGCCATCAACCATTACGAATTCTTTTGGGCTCGGCCCTCCCTGGTCAACTCAGACGTGGCCAGACGATGACACCTTACTCCAGGCCAAACCAGAGCCCAGTCCCTGTTTAGAAAGTTGGGAACATCATCCCCAATTTTTCAACCAGGATTACCAGTTAGTCACTTTAGAGCAGTCGACGTGGGAGTTTTTGGTGCGCTGCGGTAATGTTCAAGGGCCAAAAACGGTTAGGGATCGGCTTGAAAATAAAGTACCCGGACAAGACTGTGGCAGGGGGGATGGGTAGCAGGGTCGGTGGGATGTTAGGAGATTTCTGTCAATGAACATACACATTCGGCGGTGCATTACGCTTCGCTAATGACACCCTACAAGCGGTAAATTCTTTCCTGTAAATCTCCTTATTTAAGCGCAACTCCCTTCATGAACTTCTGGCTACGGTGAACTGTACGTTAGCTGAGGGGCGATCGCTACAGCAGCAAAACCTGATTTTGTTCGCGCCGGGGTAATTGGCTCACATCATCATTAGACCTCTGATGAGCGCCCTCTAAAACCCAACGCGCTGTTTACCGCTATCCACATCCCCTGTTTGAGGTTCTGGTGTCAGCATGCAACCTCGGCATGGGCAAAGCCAACTTGAGGAGATGGGGCAGGCCAGGCGGCAAAACGCGATCGCCTAGGCCAAGCGACAGACACTCTCGCCGCCGCGCTCGATATAGCCACAGATGAGTCCTGAAGTGGAATGATCAAAGGCACAGCGGCCATGGCGATCGATGACAATGACCCCACCTAAGCCCTGTACTCGCTCTACCAGATAATTAATCCCAGCGGTGGCCGCTTCAGCCGCATCCATGCCCTTGAAATGGATAAAATCCGAAACCATTTTGCTGAGAACGGTACGTTGAAATTGCTCGCCATAGCCGGTGGCAGATACCGCACAAGTCGTGTTGTCGGCAAAGACCCCGGCCCCCACAATCGGACTGTCGCCGACTCGCCCCCAGCGCTTGTTAACGATGCCGCCGGTTGAGGTAGCGGCGGCGAGGCGACCTTCAGTGTCGCGCGCGACGGCGCCAATCGTGCCAAATTTGTGCTGCGGTTCAGCATCTTCATGGTCCAGCATCATGCCCCCCGCCTTTTGGGCTTCGCGCCACTGCCGAATGCGAGCATCAATGACAAAGTAATCATCCGTCATGATCTCGACCTTGCAAATCTTGGCAAATTCCCGGGCGCCTTTGCCGATCAGCATGACGTGTTCGCTCTTTTCCAAAACGCGACGGGCCAGCGTGATGGGATTTTTCACATTCGTGATGCCAGCAACCGCGCCTGCCTCTAAGCCACTGCCATCCATAATGGCAGCGTCCATTTCAACTTCGCCGTATTCATTCAGTACAGAACCGTGCCCGGCGTTATAAAGCGGATCGTCTTCTAGATGCTTCGCACAATATTCCACGGCATCCAGAGCCGACCCGCCTTGAACTAAGATTTGTCGTCCCCCCTCTAAAATGCGACGCAGGCTATGGATAAAGTCTTCTTCACTGCCTTCCCGGCGAATATGCTCTAATGCGCCACAGCCACCGTGAATCATAAGGGAAAAATTATCAGGCATATCGTTAAGGAAAAATGCAGACAGGAAGTATTTGAAGTTACCACACTTAAAATGGTTATGCGTTAGCGAACGCGACGACCTTTACATGAAACTGTTATGCAATCTCTTGACCCTACGCTCTGTCATGCATCAACGCAGTTGTCTGAGTTGGCGACCGCAGAAGCCGAAACGCTTCAGATCCGCACGGCATTGATGTTGTCATTACAGCAAGCGATCGAGCAACGTGAATGGACCCCAGCAGATGCCGCCAAGGCCTTGAGGCAAACCTTGCCGCGCATGCAAAACTTGCTCAACGGAGAAATCAGCCGTTTCAGTATTGAGCAACTTATCCAACTACTGGCAATCATCGGTAGAGAAGTCCAAATTTTGGTAGTTGATTAAGTATCAGTAACTTGACTCTATGATTCTATGAGGCTTTTTCTAAAGAGTCCCTCAAAACGCCCCGATTGGGGCGTTTTTTGTTAGCAAATGATGACTCTCTAAAGCCAACATTTAAAATTCCTGGTGCTTTAGACCTCAGATTGGCCTCTTTCGATACCCTTATGAAGCCAGTCTTAGAGACGGCGATTCTTCTTTCTGAAGGGCTGCTTTGGCACAGTCTCTCGCCAGCAGTTTCAGTTGGCAGACATTAATGTCCGTTCACTCATGGCAAATTGCGAGCCGTTGCGTGTAAGCCAGGCTGCTCTGCCGTTCAAGATATTTTCAAAAGTCTTGAATGGCAAGAGAGGAGCTGGTTTGCTGCGTAAACTGGTTGACTCATTTTGTTCTTTTACGATAGTCATTGTGCCCCATGAAAATTTATAACCACGACATTACCCTCTACACCCATGATCTTGATGACAGCATCCAATTTTATTCGGGTAGAGCATTGGGGCTGACACATGCCGACGACAAGATTCAATTGGCTAAAACGTTGCAACCAGAGTGGGAAAAGATTGTTGAGCACTATGCCCAAATTGGGCTTCCCCATACCCATGATGTGATTTGGGATGTTTCGTTTAATGTGATCAACCAATTTCCAGATCGAGAAATTAGCGTTTACTTTTTTGGCGATGTGATTAATCCGCACGATACCTATCGCCAACTATTTCAACAGTGGGATGGTCAACTTCGAGAGATTGTCGAGTTTGTGAATTCTAAAAACAACTTCATTCAGCTGGCGGAAGAAATTGGCATTCCCGTTCCCCAAACCTTTCGCTTTGCGAATTTGGCCGAAGCGCAAGCTGCCAACGTTGAGGTTTTTCCTTGTTTTGTAAAACCAGCGGTTTCCGATCATGGTGTCGGTATCACGCGTTGCCCAGATGCTGACGCTTTGGCGGCAGCTTTTGCGACCCTGGTACCCGAAGAACCGCTACAAGTTCAAGAAGAAGTGAGTGCTTCGGCATTTTTGAATTTGCAATACCACATCGACAAGGGCAAAATTGAGCCCTTACTGGTGTCAGAACAATTGTTGGACGGTTGCGTTCATAAAGGCAATCGCTATCCCGCCCAGCATGAACCCTGGGATAAAGTCGCCCCCTTTGCTGAGTGGATGAGCGATCGCGGCATGAAAGGCATTTTTGCGGTGGATGTTGCGGTCGTACCGGAGCCCGAGGGCACCCGTTATGTCGCAATCGAGTGTAATCCTCGCTATAACGGCTCCTCGTATCCCACAGTTGTGGCAAAGCGGCTAAATATTCCCGAATGGAGCAGCGGTACCTATAAGACCCAGTTGCGATCGCTCAAAGAGCTTGAACTCAAAGATATTGCTTACAACCCCGCGACCCATCAAGGGGTGATCTTGATTAATTGGGGTACGATTCAGGCGGGTAAAGTTAGCGTGCTATTTGCGGGCACAGAGGCCGAGCAAGCAGAGTTTGAAACCGTGCTTCAGCAACGGCTTTAGCTTGGTGAACAGCCACGCTTGACACGCATTAGGGAGCGGCACTCACTGAAGGTTAAGCCCTCCCGACTCCGCACTGCGAACCCTGAATTCAGAGTTCTGGACTCTGTTATGTGGGCCAACGGCCGAGGCGATCGCTGGCCCCGCCTCGGCACCTTGAGGGCAGAGCCCACGCGCAGTAAATTGAGCATCTAATAACGATAAGCCTTGATGTTTGGCTGCGTGATTTCCCCACGAAAAGCGCGATTTCTCTTCGAGCGCATCCCACTCTTGCGGGTTAGATCGGCTCGCCGCCAGATGCCCGCCCCAGCCACGCTGTATGGATGACCAATCGGGAATGCGCTCCTGCTCCTCAAACTCTTGGAGTACGACATTGTGTACAAATTAAATGATGATGTGTACCCATGAGCAAATTGCAAAAATCATGGGATTTCTGCTCATTTAACAAAGCTAATTTCCTCATTATTCCTAAATCAATTAATAGGACTTAAAGCTCAATAAACTGTCAAAAATTATATTCACTATTTTTAGTCAGCCTTTAAAGGAGATTCCTGGGACTGAGATGCGGTTCTTTAAGCACTTCTCGTAGCATTGCCAAAATCTTTTGTTGCTGTTCAGTAGCGCAAAAACCTAATGACGACCATCGCATCCTCAGTCCTTCGGTAGGATTACTGGCTATTTGAGACTGTTCAGACAAATGGGCTGAATGGTGTTCAAAGATGACTAACGGCCTATTGAAAACTATTTTCAGTATGGCTTAATTCCTTTATTGACAATGATTTTCACTACCGCCCAAAGTTTTGAAGACACAGTTGGCTAAATGAGGCTCAAACATGGCTGATAGTCTATTGAAAATTGTTTTCAGTATGACTTAATCTCTCTGTTGACAATGATTTTCGCTACAGCTTGAAAATTTTAAGGAATGAAGATTTTTGCCGTTTAATTAACTCTCTACTGGGTAAAAAAGGATGGAAATTAGCGCTAGAATCGAAATATGTTTTGAGAGTTTTGTACTCGAAATGTCGTCAAAGACCGTTAATTGCTATCACTGAGGAGATAAATATGCCTGTCACCGAAACCTGTTTGCAAGCCTACGGTGAAATTGCTGACAATCCAATTTTCTTGGAAAAGTCGGTGACCGAGCCCATCGTGGAAGGCTTGGGAATCGCCTATGCCAGCTTTATGAGCCTATACATGCAGTATCAGAAGCATCATTTTGTAGTGGAAGGGTCGGAGTACTACATGCTCCATGATTATTTCTCTGAAAGCTATGAAGCAGTGCAAGAGCATGCCCACGAGGTTGGTGAACGCCTACACGGTTTGGGGGGGATACCGCCAGCGTCATTTGGCACATTGGCTGAGCTCTGCTGCTTTGAGCCGGAAGCAGATGACGCCTATCGCTGTCGCCTCATGATTGATCATAATTTGAAGGCTGAGCAGTCAATTATTCAACTGCTGCGGCGGCTGGCTGGGCAGGCTGAAAGCTTGGGCGATCGTGCGACGCGTTATCTGCTAGAGCAGCTCCTGCTTAAAACTGAAGAGCGGGCATATCATTTAGAGCACTTCTTAACGCCTGATAGCCTGAAGCTGAGCTGGTAAAGCGTTGCGCCTAATTGAGGGACTATACCCGCATGGCCTCTGCAAGGGGCAATGCGGTGTTGGGGCTCCATCTGTCAGGCGTTAGGCATATCGAGTCACGATATCGATGACATTACTCGGGGTAACGCCATTAATCACCTTGGGCGAGTTTGAGAGCTTAAGGTTGGGGCCTTTTTTACAGGCCTTCAGGCAACCGACGCCTTCTACAGAAACGTGCTGGAGGTTGGGGTCGGTCGCGATCGCGGTCTCTAGAGACTGTATAATTTGTTGACCTCCCTGCTTAAAGCATTTGCCTTTGCGACAAACTTTTACACAGAGCTTTTTGGAGGAGGGGGGAGACGATTTGGCCGCCTTCAGGGAAGGCTCTACCGTCGCCACGGTTGCATCCGTATGTCGAGCGGTGGGTGTTTGCCAGCTTTTCTGTAGGGCGATCGCCTCCTGCTCTGACAACGGCAAGACATTGATGCCACGCCATTTTTCTTCATCAAAATCGGCCCAGACCTGTACAAACGCTCCTGGACTCAGCTCCCGCACCAGCATTGGCCGGAGATATTTAGGCAGCTTAATGGCATAGGTTTCAGCTTCGGCGCGGAGGTAGAGGCCTTTGACTTTGCCCTTGGCTGAGCGCATCACCTCAGTGAACTGACCTTTGAGGACAACTCGCTGCGGTAGTTGCACATCAGCCTTGGCTACACGAGCAAGATCGGGAGTACGTTTCATACGATTACGGTAATATGCCAACAGGTTTCTAAGGTCGCGATCGCAGCATCGCCAGGTGAGATTGCACTCCGGACAACGCTCCAGATGTGCGGCCTTGAGATTGGGGTTGCTGCAGCCACTTTAAGGGGTTGACCACAACGACAGGCACAAGGCGCAGACAAGTTTCACCAATGTGCGAAGACATCCAACGCTGGCTCGCCTCAAGGTTGAGCGCAATACTAGATGCGGACGAAGTAGTAGCCATAACTTGAGACGGTCTAAAAGTGACGTGGCACTGGAAGCCGTTGGTGAAAATACTTCTAAATAAATCGGTCCGTTGAAAGCCAAGAGGGCTGCATCAGCAAGCGACTCAAATCATTTAAAGCTTACAAAAATGAAAACAAGTAGACAAGTATAGATGCCCGATTAGGTCTCCCTAGCCGTCTTCTTTAATGACTTTCATTAACAATAAAGTAGCCAATCCCTAAATTTAATGCAATGTATTTGCAATAGTCAGGCACTAATGAGAGCAATCTGGGCAAAATCTTCTCTCAGCAAAATCAACTAAACAGCAAGTGCATGAGAGCTGAGAGCAATCTCTGAAAGTGTGAAAAAGTATTACGGCAACAAAAGTCGCTGTCATGAAAATAACCCTGACGACTGCTTTGCCCTGTTCAAAAGCTGAGGCATGCCATCAACAAGTCTGTGGCTTTGCCAGCGGCAGCGAGAGGCATGCTTGGCAAATCATCGGGCTATCACATTGTTAAGCATAGTCATCATTGAGTCGCTAGCAACAGAGGGGCTTGCCCACCGCTGGAGATTAAATGCAGTGTGGTAACGCTTATCCCCAAAAATCACTGAGGTTCTGAGGGGCAATTGAGGTTCTGAGGAGCAATTAAGGATACGCCTGACAAGTCGGTGTTGATTTTCCAACTTGAGCGTTTTCTACGATTTGTAGACTACATCAGAATTCATTGGGTTTTATGGTCTACAAATAATAAAACTCTTGCACAAATAAAATCAGGCTCCCTGTGGTTTCTCAATCTTGAGGAAACTCGGCTCCTGAAGGTTTTGTCTGTCCCGCCTGTTAGCTTAAACATCCTCAACTATTGGGGATTGAAAGCCATCCTCGGACAGACAAGAAAAGGGCAGGCTCAACGTTGATGCAGGTGGTTCAAGAAAATTTGTACTTAATTCGCCCCTAATTGTTGCCATGACTCACGACGGCCAGAAAGTAGCTTCCAAAGCCTCTCCTAAAGCCCTTGACAAGGCTTCCACAAACGAGCAAAAGCGGCCTAAAAATCAGAAAAAGGCCAAAAAGAAGCAGGCTAAAGATAAACAGCAAAAATCGGGGTCGGCGAAGCTGCCCCTGCCGGTGAAATCTGAAGCCGCCACATCATCTGCCCCGAGTGCGGATCGAGCTGTCTTTCATTACTCTCAAGAATCAGAGGGGAGTTCAAAGCTGCCGAAAAAATTTTACGAAAAGGAACTGGCTCGTCTGCAAATAGAGCTGGTCAAAATGCAGTACTGGGTAAAACAAGAGGGCGCTCGGATTGTCATCCTGTTTGAAGGACGAGATGCGGCGGGTAAAGGAGGGACGATTAAACGCATCACTGATCCGCTCAACCCGCGCGGCTGTAGAATTGTGGCCTTGGGTACGCCTAGCGATCGCGAAAAAACCGAATGGTACTTTCAACGATACGTGGCCCACTTACCCGCAGCAGGAGAAATCGTTTGCTTTGACCGGAGCTGGTACAACCGAGCTGGGGTAGAGCATGTGATGGGGTTTTGCACCGAGCCGCAATATCACGAGTTTATGCAAACCTGCCCACGATTTGAACAGATGCTCGTACGCTCTGGCATTGTCTTGCTGAAGTATTGGTTTTCTGTCAGTGATGACGAGCAAGAACGACGATTTCAGTCGCGCATGACAGACCCGGCCCGACGTTGGAAACTCAGCCCGATGGATCTGCAGTCTCGCGATCGCTGGGTCGAATATTCCAAGGCTAAAGATGCCATGTTTGCCCACACCAATATTCCTGAGGCGCCTTGGTTTACAGTCGAAGCCGACGACAAAAAGCGAGCCCGACTAAACTGCATTAGCCATATTCTCTCTAAAATTCCTTACGTTGATATGACTCCGGAACCCTTTGAGTTACCATCACGCCAAATGGCTCCCGATGATTACATTCGGCCCCCTATGAACGAACAGTTCTTTGTGCCTCACGTCTATTAAGCATGAGCAAGTATGGCAAGTCGCCGCTGGGCCCGGCTGTTCCCGATGGCTGAAACGCTTATTCAACCAAGCGCTGCTTTCTGAACTTTAGTGCTAGTAATCGCTAGCTCCGAGAGAATACAGCATTTGGCGCTCTGGGTCGGTCAGCCCTAAACAACCGCCAATTTGCATGCCTTCATAGGGGCGATCGATACGCAACTGCCCCTGTTGCTGCCCCGTCGCGACTGACCACAAACTAATCTCCCCGTTTTGCCTGGCGCAGACCAACGACTGCCCATCTGGACTCGCACTGACATGCCACAGGGTTTCTTCATTCGGTGGGCAGGTTGTACGACAGGTGCGGCTTTCAATGTCCCATAAGGCCAGGGTTTGCGTGTCGCTGATAATCGCTACGGGGCGGTTTTTCGCATCTAAGGTGATGTCGTGGATGTAAGCCGTATCGTTTTGCTGCCAGGTGTTAAGCAGCTTGCCCGTGGCAATCTGCCAAGTCCGCACCGTACTGTCATGGCTGCCGCTATACAGGTAACTACCGTCGATGGAGACCTTTAAGGTGTGTACCCGGCGACGATGGCCGCTTAGGGTCAAGAGGGGGGTTCCTTTAAAGTCCCAAGCGCGAATGGTGCGATCGCGGCTGCCACTGTAGACCTGCTGTCCATCGGGAGCAAAGGCTAAAGACATGACCCGATCCATGTGAGCTTGATTTTTTTGCCAGCGAAAAATCCGTTGTGACAAATCCCACAGGGCTGCTGTGCCAGTGGTATCACCTGCTGCCAGTCGAGTACCGTCTGGACTGAGGGCAAGCGCCGTCACCGCTTTTGGTAACCGAATCGCCCAATCTAGCCAGGTTTGGGCTGAACGATCCCACAGATAAATGTGACCACTTTCCATACCGACGGCCCAATAGGTGGGGGATTGACTACTCGCGACCACCCTGACGGCATCTTTGGAGGATGGGGGAACAGGGATTTTTAAGCGCGTTTTTGGCAACCAGCACTGGCGGGCTTCGACAAATTGCCAACACCGAAGGGTTTGATCATCATGACTGCTTAGCACCTGCAGAGGCGCTGTCGAAAGCGCTAACTGACGAGCGGGGTGACGATTACTGAGCCAAGCCCGTAAGCATTGCCCAGACGGAATTTCCCATAGTTGTACCGTGTAGTCGCACCCGGTCATCAGTTCAGGGCGGTTAGGGTGAAAGATCAGCGACTCAACTGGAGCACAGGATTCAGTGATTTGGCAAAATCGCGATCGCGATTCAATGTTCCAAACGGAGACCGTATTGTTAGCATCGCTAGCCGCTAAATAGCGACCGTCAGCACTCAATGTCAATGTCATAAAGGCTTCGCAGGGTTCCTGCATAACATATTGAGGCCGAGCTGTCGCCATATCCCAAACGACTAATTGGCTTTCGTCGCGCCCGACAACAATTGCCTGCACGAGTTCCGCGCCTAGTGACGGGCGATAAGCAACCGCCCCCAATAGATTGGTGAGGCGTCCCTGAAAGCGTTTGAGGCTGGCGCCACTGGCGAGGTCCCATTCTTCGGCGGCACAGTCTTGGCCACAACTCAGAAGTCGCTTACCACAGGGGCTAAAAGAGATTGCGGTAATGGCCCCAGTATGGGCAGGCAGGCAATGCAGTTTTTCTCCAGAAGCGATTCGCCAAACATGCAAGTGGCCACCTTCATCCCCGCCAACTAACAGCGATTTATCCGGGCTAAAGGCAAGGGTCGTTAATGCGTTCTCCAGATCATCGGTAAATTGCTCTGGCCCCAAATCAGACAGCAGGTCCCAAAATCGGATTGTCCCATCTTGACGGCCCTCGGCGAGGAGTTGCCCATCCGGACTAAACGCGATCGCCCGAATTGCTTGACTCACCGTCAACATCGCTCGCTGTAATCGTCCTGTTTGTAAATCCCACAGCAAGAGTCGACCATCTTGATCGCCAACGGCGACTTCTTCACGCTGCGGGTTGATGGCAATTACGGGACGTTGGCCTATCGGTTTAGCCAGTAAGGTCTGCGTCAAATCGGCACCAGTGACCGCAAGCCCTTGGAATAGATCTGACTGTAGATCGGCCCCTTGCAGTTGCAAACCACTTAAATCAACGTCGGTCAGCGGTATTTGCCAGTAATGGGCCAGATTGATCAAATTACCAGGACGATAGTCAGGCGTCGCCGACGGCGCCGTCAACTGGCTCACCCGAAAAGCATCTGCTAAGAAGCGTTGCTTATCTGCAGCCGTTGGGCATTGGGTATCGAGATGGGCGGCCACTGCCGACAAGAGCGTTTGATATTGCCACTGCCGCACCATTTCTGGCGCATTGGCCTGGATAAGAGCATACCGGCTTAGCCAAGCCATCTGTTCCGAGATGTCAGCCGCGACGAATATCTGGAGCCAGCGATCGCGCAGGTAGGGCTGAAGAAGGATTGGCAAAGCGAGTTCCCAAGCGGGCTCGGCCTGCATCAGCGCCCGACAGACGCCGCGATCGCACAACGATTCCAACACCATAAACGGAATAGCGGTACCGAGGTATGCGCTCAGTTGAGTGATGGATAGGGGACGCTGACTAATCATCAGCCATGTCAAAGCTTGCCATTCCAGATTTGATAAGGACTGTAGCCAAGCTTCAACGTAGGTATAGCCCAGTTGCTTCTCTTGTCGAAGCGCGGCTAAACAGGTGTCCAATCGATGACCAAACGAAGCAGATAGGCGAGGGGCGATCGCGCTCAAAATCAAACTGGGTAAACCGCCATAGTCTTGGCTGAGCTGCTGCCATGCCTGTGGCGTGGCGTCAATGTTTTCTGGCCAAGTCGCCAGCGAAGCCACTTCGTCAG
Source organism: Cyanobacteria bacterium P01_F01_bin.56 (assembly GCA_039185935.1). Classification (GTDB taxonomy): domain Bacteria; phylum Cyanobacteriota; class Cyanobacteriia; order Phormidesmidales; family Phormidesmidaceae; genus Halomicronema. Next base: position 24,287 of record JBCDAJ010000007.1, read on the forward strand.
GCGATAACCCAGACAATACATACTGTTGACAACTTGAGCCGGTGATGGCGCTAGTGGCCTGGGGCAATTCGCGACCGACCCAAATAATGCAACTCTGATGCTCGCGACGAGCCAGAGCCCGCAAAATCTCTTGATAGCCAGTAAACTCGGACTCGTACACGCCGGCGAGATGCTGCGGGCAGTAGAGGGTCTCTGTGCGATCTAAAACAATCAAACTAGGACGAACCGCTAGTACTTGCACTAGTCGATCTAGCTGATCAGCCAGAGGCGCAGCCGGTTCTGCAACCCCCTCTAACCGACCGAGTAAAGTGTGAACCAAGGTTGACGGCGAGGGGCGATCGCGCAAATCTTCATAAATAAACCGATGGAACTGACTTTTGATGCTTTCTGCTAGCTTGATAGCTAACCAAGTCTTGCCCACCCCTGGCAAGCCAGATAAGCAGAGTAAGCGTCCGCGTTCTTTAAGGAGCCAATTAGTTAGCGTATCTAGTGCTGCTTGACGACCACGAAAGTCAGTAACATCAAAAGGTAGAACATCTGCCACAACCTCTACCGGCAGTGTCGCTACTGTAGCTGCTGCTAAAGCGCCATTGGCGGTGGCGGTGAGCGTAGGCGTCATCTCCAGCGGCTGAGTTTGCTCTGACCAGAGTTCAATTGCCGTTCTAAAGTTGGTTTTCTTAACCTGTACGCCGAGGGCTTTTGACAAAATGTCCCACAGGGCAGGGCCCACATCACGACTCAGATAACCCTCGGTGTAACCGGCCTTGGACGCAATTTTATGATAAGTGTCGCGATTCCATGAGCCTTCTAGGACGACGCGCTCAATATCGCGTAAGCCCTCTGAACGCACCGAACGAACGGCCAAATCTGCTGCTCTAAAGGCCTCGTCAAACCCCATCAACCCAGACATTGATTGCGCACACTCTGATGATAATTCGAGTCTAACGTTTATGTACTGAGTTTTTCTGAGTTTTTCTGAGTTTTTTAAAGCCGAATCACGTATTCGTTGTACGAGATTGCCCTGAATCCTTCATGAAAGAATTAAGAGCCGCAGTGACGGGTGGGGCTTGGGACCAAAGCGGCATCAGCCGCAGTCAAGTATAGGGAAAGCCAGTGATCAAAGACTTGAAGGTGGATATGCCATCTTGCTTGCTCCAATCACCAACACCATAAAGCAGACCATTCTGGTCCCACTTCATAGCCATTGCTACAGTTACGAGAACAAACTTTCAGGCAACCAGAAGAGCGGCTAGCCAGCGCCGAGCAACCGGACCTACATTCATCTGATGCGCTCAACTGATGCGCTCAACTGATGCGCTCAACCCAGTCCTTAATGAGTGCCGATAGCCTCATTAAGGACAAACCGTCCTAAGTAGGTGGGTCGGATCTTTTGTAGAACGAGTCGATGATGACGAAACCCTTGCAAGTGTTGGGTTTCGTTCCTCAACCGCAACCTATATCATGTGCAATTTAATAACGCCTGCCTACTTACGACGCTTTGTGAGCTAAGCAATGGGAAACATATTGCCCATCTGGAATGGCAGAGTCCGGAATTTAGAATACCCGGCAAAAAGAGCCAAGCTCCACAGAGTTCAGGTTAGAGGGCTTGCCAACTAACACGTTTAGCTGTCTGAACCGTGCTCGATTTGCCGATTGCCCGGTGGCCCGGCGCTAAGAATTGCAACGCCCCAAAATTGAGTATCAGGCAACCATCGCCAGCCTCAAGCTCATCAATCGTGGCCATTTTAGTGTGGCGACAAACTGGTCATGATTGACCCCTTAAAGGGGGCTTGGGGAGTTGCGCTTAAATAACATCCCATCGACCCTGCGACCCATCCACCCGGCCACAGTCTTGTCAGGGTAGTTTATTTTCAAGCCGATCTCTTGCTTGAGACAAGCATCAGGCCAAGCGATTCAGCCGCAATTCTAAAGGCGATATCGAGGATCGTCCCAGCCTCCCCGCAGTTCCTGTGCCGTGTCCTCAGTTGCTGGCGATGTCGGTTCATTGGCCAAATGTTGAGGACGACGACGACGATGTGTCCAAGCGACCTCTTTGGTATGGGTGCCAGGCTGCCACGACTGGGTTTCCGACTGTAATTGTACGGAGCGAGCGTCTTTCTGAAGCTCATTGAGCTTAACCAAAGCCTGATCCCAATCCAGCTCGGGCTGTCGAAACAATGCCCTCAAAGCTTGTAAAACCGCATCGGACTCGTCGTTGGCACCTAGATTAAGCGGTTGAGACAGTCGCAGCGGATCAACCTGGACGGCAATAATTGCCTGTCTAACTGCGTTGGTTACCTCACGAGGCATATCGCGCTTGGCTAGTCGACGTTGATATTGCAATCCTTCCTCACTCGAAGCGTAGAGGGTGGGCAGTCGATTTAGCGCGTAGGTGACAATTTCTTCCATCTTGAGGTAACGACGAATTCTGCCAGGAACATGCTGCAGTTGCTGGTTAACTTCATCCGTTACCACGCTTTCCATCACGTTGATGTAAGCCCGTCCGGTTTGAGGCTGCTTCATTTTGTTCATAAGTCTATCGAAATCTATTCAGAGCGAACAGGCGCTAGTGCTCGACTCAATTCGTTAGTAGAGTCCCTATCGGGTGACAGGCAGAAATTTGATAAAGCCGTCTAGCGTATATTCCCTTAAATTACCCTTAAAGAACATCTTCATGGGTAAGAAAGAACACTGCATTTACAGATACTTGACTATTTTTGCCCCTTTGTTAAGTTCATATGGGTTTTCAATCGCCAACCAATAGCCATAAGATAATTCCGTAATTTTACGTAGAAAGCTCCCATTCGCTGCTTTCACTGTATGGTGATTAGCGTGCTCAGTGGTTATGGCAATAGGTCGTATGTCCCGCTCGAATGCTTTGCGTTACTACATCATCACGCGGCTACTGCTGGCTCCCCTGATGATTTGGACGATCACGACGGTGGTCTTCTTGCTGCTGCGGGCCACCCCCGGTGACCCAATAGATGCGCTGCTAGGACCACGGGCCCCCGACGACGCCAAGGATGTGCTGCGATCGCAACTGGGGTTAGATGCGCCGCTATGGGTGCAATATCTGACCTATTTGAGAAATTTGCTGTCGTTTGACTTGGGCACCTCGATCGCGAGTCAAGGTCAAACCGTATGGGAAATCATTGGCAATCATTTTCCCGCAACGGTGGAGCTCACCTTCTGTGGCATGGTGGTGGCAGCGGGGGTTGGGTTAACGGTCGGGGCGCTCGCCGCTTCTCGTCCCAATTCGCCTTTAGATGCCGGTGGCCGACTCTTTGGCATTGTGACCTATGCGGTGCCCATGTATTGGTTTGGCATGTTACTGCAGCTTTTGTTTGCAGTACAGTTGCGATGGTTTCCGATTGGCACGCGCTTTCCATTATCAGAAACGCCGCCTGCCGGTCCAACGAGCTTATATTTGCTAGATAGCTTGTTGAACGGACGCCTTGATCTATTTTTAACGACGCTGCATTATCTGGCGTTGCCCAGCCTGACCTTGGGGATTTTGATCAGCGGCGTCTTTGAGCGCATTGTGCGGGTAAACCTCAAGCAGACCCTCCGGGCTGATTATGTTGAGGCGGCGCGAGCCCGAGGTATTCCAGAAGTCCGGATTGTGGTCGCTCATGCCTTAAAAAACGCCCTGATTCCTGTGGTAACGGTGCTGGGGCTGACATTTGCCTCTTTATTAGGAGGGGCGGTATTGACAGAGGTTACGTTTTCTTGGCCAGGGTTAGCCAATCGATTGTATGAGGCGATTTCTCAACGCGATTATCCGGTTGTACAGGGGCTGATGGTGTTTTTTGCGATGATTGTGGCGGTGGTCAGTATTGTGATTGACATTCTCAACGCTTATGTTGATCCACGGATTCGATATTGACGTTGCGATGTCGTCGGGTGTGTTCTCAACATGGCCTTGCCTAGTCAGGTGTATCGCTTTAAAGGCAGGGACTTCAGCCACTGCGACAATGTGGGATGGAGCATCCGCTGTGCTGGGGGCGAGCCAATCTAGTCCAGAGTTCATAAAATAGCGAGTAGCGGTTTTTCAGGTGGTTAGCATGCCCGATCGCGTTCCTCATCCCACGAAATTTTCATCTCGTCCGGTGATGCCCATACACAAACGACTGTTTCGGCAGCGGCGATTTTGGCTACAGTTGGCATCGTATCGACCGTTGGGGGTTTTAGCGGGCATCTGGGTGGCGCTATTGGCGATCGCCTTTCTCGCGTTTGGGCAGCTCACCCACAATGCGTCGGATGGGCAACCCGCCCCGTCTACCGTTGAGACTTATCCTCACGAGCGTTTCAATGGCATGGCTGAGACCCCGTCACCAGCGCCAGAGGCCACTCCCGAGCGTGACGACTCCCCCTTGAGCGAGACTGAGAGTCTTGCTACTCAAACGGTGCAAGGCCTCTCAGTATGGACACTAGCAGCCCTCGTCGGTAGCTGTGCAGGCGGGTGTTGGCTACTATCAATGTTGGTAAAAATGCCCCGACGTCCCCCAAAGCGCCGCTCGCCACGCGCCAACTCGGGTAAAAAATATCGCTTGGCCGCCCCTGAGCCAACATCTGTGGCTGCGTCCTCGTCTCTCAGTCCAACCGCAAAAGCGCCAGGCGTGCCGAAGTTGGCCCCCTACGACCCGCAACAACCCTTGGTCGCCCCAGCGTCGACTCCCCCTCAATCAGCTGAGCCTCGTAAAGCCGCTGAGGCCGAGGTGGCTTTAGTCGCAGACGACGTGCAACATCGGCTCGATTGGCCGAGCGATAGTTTGGTCAACACCGCAGATGTGCGGCAGCGCCGATCGCTATCGTCGTACCTATAAACTGGTGACGGCAACTGGGGCCGGATGCGTAAGGTGCTTTGTTGACCTGTTCAGTTGTTACCAAGTGCCGGCTTCGCAGGCCAGCAGTTGCTCTAAAACCGCGATCGCCGCAGTATCGTCACCTGAGCGGATGGCGTGCTCCATCCCGACATTGAGCAGTTCCATGCGTAATCGCTGATAGTAAGCCGTTAACACGTCCGGCGGCGGGCCAAGAAAACTCGCTTGGGGCATGGGCAAGGCGTTAAAAGATTGCGTCAGGTCATATCCTAGGCGGGCGCTGAGCGAGGCCACGACAAACTGCTGTTCAGGACGGGCTCGACTCAACCAATCCTGCATGGGGAGATGCAAAATAGCGGCTTCGTCCGCTGCCGCAACCTGTCGTTGCAACCAGGCTTCTGAAGTGGAAATGGGCCAATCTGAGGTTTCTCCATCGACTTTGGCAAAGGCATGAGCCTCCGCATAGGAAACCGCTCCATCGCGATTATAGTCAGCACTGGCGACGGGCTCACCAACGCGATCGCGACCACTGAGCCCCGCAAAAAAGCTAGAGCTATAGTCGCGATAATCAGCCTCATTCACCAAGGGAGTACACCCCACCGAGGGGCGCGTTTTGACGGTAGCAAAAAAGCCACAGCGACTCTGGAGAGCGATCGGTCGCGCCGGATCGCCCCCTTCGTAAATCAGGTTGGCAAACGAGCCGGCATAACACTGGGCCATCATCGTGACAAAAGGGGTCTCAGTCGGCCACCGATCTAAGGTCGTAGCCAAGTCTTGGACCGACATTAGCGTCTCTTCCCACAGGATCATGGCGTTGTTGTCATCATTCTGACGGTGGCGGGTCCCATGACCGGTGAAATACATAAAGGCGGGGCAGTTTTCGCTACCCTGGGCCGTTTGGGGATAGGTATCGAGCCAAGTTTGCACGTTATCTTGAGTCGCGGCCCCCGTCAGAGGCGTAATATCAGGCACTTTAAAGCGTTCGGTGCCGCGTGGATCGAGATAACGAATCGTCGCTTGGCCATCATTTCCATTGGCAAAAAAGATCGTGGCAGCAGCGATCGGCTGCCCCAACTGCGCCAATGTTCGCTGGAAATATCGCACATTTTTCTCTAGAGCAATCTCGTTATAGCTCGGCGCACCGCCCCCAGCGACCACCAAAAATGCCGGGGTTTGCGCTAAGTCTGGGGAGTCGATGGACGGTGAGGACGAGTCGGCCATGATGCCCGTCACCGCAGTTGATTGCGAAGCTCCAGAGTAGACTGCGATGGCGGCAGTTGTGCCCAACGCAGCGATGGCGATCGCGAGACTCGAAATTCGACGAGGCATAGTCTACTTATCGGTTAGTTATCTGCCAGCCTGTCCCTATTGTGCCGGAATCTGCCAGGAGTCACCAGGGGCAGGTGCTCAGCCTAATCGCCTGAGGACAACGGTGAAATGTTCAAGTGAGGGCACAAAACTTTGTGGATTGCTTGACCCAAACGTTACTCCCGTTCACCTTTTGAGAAGTTGTGTTTTTCTGTGCTCGACTAATTAAATCTTAAGAAATGCTAGAAACGGGAACTACTGGGGTTCTGAGAGCTTGTAAACGTCATAGAATGATTGTCGACTTAACGATAATGTACAAAAGTTATTTGCAAAGTTAAATTTACATATTGCTTATCTAGCTAATAGGGCAATCCGTTGAGTCAAGTGTTCATTAGGAGCAGCAATAGCCTTGGAAAGTACGAAAGAAAAAATCTTGGTGGTGGACGACGAAGCAAGCATTCGTCGAATTTTGGAAACCCGCCTCTCCATGATCGGGTATGACGTGGTCACTGCTGCTGATGGCGAAGAGGCAATCGAAACGTTTCATGAATCTTGCCCTGACTTAGTGGTTTTAGATGTCATGATGCCCAAGCTAGATGGTTATGGCGTCTGCCAAGAACTCCGTAAAGAGTCCGACATTCCCATCATTATGTTGACCGCGTTGGGAGATGTCGCTGACCGCATTACCGGTTTGGAGTTGGGGGCCGATGACTACGTTGTCAAACCCTTTTCACCCAAAGAGTTGGAAGCGCGCATTCGTTCGGTCTTGCGCCGGGTTGATAAGAGTCAAGCAACAGGAATCCCCAGTTCTGGAGTGATTTCCATCAATGCCATTCGCATTGATACCAACAAGCGTCAGGTCTATAAAGGGGACGAACGCATTCGCCTGACTGGCATGGAATTTAGTCTATTGGAGCTGCTGGTGAGCCGCTCTGGTGAGCCCTTTTCTCGGGCTGAGATTCTCCAAGAGGTCTGGGGTTACACGCCAGAACGTCATGTGGATACTCGGGTCGTTGATGTCCACATCTCACGGTTGCGGGCCAAATTAGAAGAAGACCCCAGTAACCCAGAGTTGATTTTGACCGCACGAGGGACCGGCTACTTATTTCAGCGAATTGTTGAACCCGGCGAAGAATTATAGGGTTGAGCGCTAAGGTAGTCTGCTAAAATTTTCTAAGTTTTTTACAGAATTCAGTTCATGGTAGCGACTCGCGCTCGAATCGCCGTAGATGCTATGGGTGGCGATCACGCGCCCGCCGAAATTATTGCTGGTGCCATCCGTGCCAAGGCTGAGCTGGATGCAGATATCCTGCTAGTAGGTAACCCCGACCAAATCAGGGCGGCGATGCCGGCCAAAGAGGCTTTGAATGAGCTGACGATTGTGCCTGCCGAGGGCACGATTGAGATGCACGAAGAGCCCTTAAGTGCGCTGCGTCGTAAGCGGAAAGCATCGATCAACGTGTCGATGGATTTGGTGAAAAATCAAGCAGCGGACGCAGTGGTTTCGGCTGGGCACTCAGGGGCCGCAATGGCGGCGGCACTGTTGCGATTAGGTCGCCTTAAGGGGATTGACCGCCCGGCAATTGGTGCTGTTTTTCCGACGGTGTTGGCCGATAAGTCTGTGCTTATTTTGGATGTGGGTGCGAATGTCGATTGCCGCCCTAAATTTTTAGAGCAGTTTGCCGTCATGGGTACGGTGTATTCCAAATATGTCCTGGGAGTCGCAGACCCCAAAGTCGGCTTGCTGAACATTGGGGAAGAGCCTAGCAAGGGCAACGAAGCGGCGGTGCAAGCCCACCAACTGCTCGCGAATCATCCCATTGTGCCGTTTGTCGGCAATGCCGAAGGCCGCGATGTGCTGTCAGGCCAGTTTGATGTCGTGGTTTGTGATGGGTTTGTGGGAAATGTCTTGCTTAAATTTGCCGAGGCGGTTGGTGAATCAGTGCTTCAAATTTTGCGAGAAGAGTTGCCCCGAGGGGTGCGAGGTAAGGCCGGTACGCTGATTTTGAAAGATAATCTGAAGCGGATTAAGCAGCGCGTTGATCACGCTGAACATGGTGGCGGCCTCCTGTTAGGGGTGGCGGGCATTGCTGTCATTAGTCACGGGAGCTCTCAGGCACCTTCGATTTTCAATGCCATTCGCTTGGCAAAAGAGGCAGTCGACAATAAGGTGTTAGAGCGAATTCAGGCACAATATCAAAAGGTGGCGATGCCTGCGGCAGACGGAGATTAGATTGTGCAACAAACAACTGTAGGGGTGTCTTTGGTCGGATGTGGCTCAGCCCGTTTGTCCACGACCCTAAGCAATGATGATCTGAGCCACATGGTTGAGACATCGGATGAGTGGATTGCCACTCGAACGGGCATTCGTCAGCGGCATCTGGCCGCGCCGCAAGATTCGCTCAGTAGCCTGGCAGCAAGTGCTGGGGCGGCGGCTCTAGACATGGGTGGGGTCGGCCCTGCAGATGTTGACTTGATTATTTTGGCGACCTCTACGCCGGATGATCTGTTTGGTAGTGCGGCCCAAGTGCAGGCTCATTTGGGGGCGACTCGGGCCGTTGCTTTTGACCTGACCGCGGCCTGTTCTGGGTTTGTCTTTGCCTTGGTGACAGCAGCTCAATACCTGCGATTAGGCGTGTATGAGACGGTTTTGGTGATTGGGGCTGATGTGCTGTCTCGCTGGATAGACTGGCACGATCGCCGCACCTGTGTGCTCTTTGGCGACGGTGCCGGGGCGGTGGTTTTGCGGGCGAGCGATCGCGATCGCCTACGCGGGTTTGAAATGCGTAGTGATGGTGCACTCAACGGTTGTCTCACGCTGCCTTATCAAGCTGAATCGACAGTTCTTGTCAACGACAAAACCGTCCAGAAAGGCACCTTTGCCCCCCTTAGCATGAATGGCAAAGAGGTCTATCGGTTTGCGGTCAAGCGCGTTCCCGAAATTATTGAAAAAGCCCTCTTCCGGGCTGACTTAACCACGCAAGATATTGACTGGCTGCTGTTGCACCAAGCCAACCAGCGCATTTTGGATGCGGTTGCTAACCGGTTAGAGGTGCCGGCTGAGCGGGTGATTAGCAATATGAGCCGACATGGCAATACCTCTGCTGCCTCCATTCCCATTGCGCTGGATGAGGCCGTTCGGGAAGACAAAATTAAACCCGGCGATATCGTGGCATCTTCAGGCTTTGGGGCGGGGCTGAGCTGGGGTGCCGCGATTTTTGAATGGGGATAACGTCGCTGACCGCATTCCCCTTGTCGCTGGTTGTTCGCTAGGCCGGCTTGTAGGTGCTGCGCATCGTCACGTTGACCCCTTCGGCCGACTGTTCCAAAATCAACAGCGGCGTTGGTTTGGCCTTTTGATCCCAATGCATGTTAGCCAAGCGCCCTTGAATGGTCGGTTGCCAGGCCCCTCCCTCAGCATCTGGGCTGAGGAAATTTTCAATACACTCAATAATCTGATTAATCGTGCTAGAGGTCGATTGCGTTGGTAACTTCGACAGCTTGATTTCAATCCGAAAGAGAATCCGCGTTTTTGAGCCTAAGGCTTCGCTCGTTTTATAAGCCACATCAAAGATTTGAGCGATTTGACGCGGTTTACTGGCAACCCCGACCATGCCACTTTCGGCCTGTTGAGGGCGTAATGCGGCGGCCAACTGCTGCTTCACTTTTACCTTCAACTGATTCACAATTTGGAAGTGGAACATCTCCTCTTCCATCCGCATTCGTAAATAATCCAGGTTAAATTCGCGAGAATGCACCAGGTCGGGATTTTTCTCCATCTTGGCGATGGTTTTAGTGGCCATCTTGACCCGCTTCTGCAACTCCTGGTTTTTATACTCGGAAAATTTGAGTTGTTTGCGTAGGCGGTTCGCTTGTATTTGAGTAACCACGCTAGCGGCGACGAGCAAGACAAACAAGACACCGGACGTGACCATCCACGAATTCATCGGCTTGGCTGACGGGACCGGTGACTCGGGTGCAGGCGCTTGCGCCACAATCCAATGACTCTGAGTAGAGGGAAATTGCATGACAGGAACTCGCTCAATTCTGCGTTTAAAGTGCCCGCAACCAGTCTGATCAGCATCACGAAGCGAGCTTTACTTTAATGAACCCAGCGGGAGCGATAGTCACGGGCATCTAAGTGACAGAGGTAAGGAAATTGGGTGTAGCGTCCTAAGCCACCCGTCCACCAGGGATCTAAGGCCCAATAGAGTTGGCGTCCGGTCAAGCCGTCACAATAAAAGTCGATCGCATCGCCGACGATATATCGACTCATTGATGCCCCCCCAACTCGCGTGTTGACTTCTGGAGGGCGGTACCAGTTGGTAATAACGAAGGGGCGACCGATGCGATCGCGGGCTTCTTGCGCCAGCGTCGCGATGCGAATGATGGCATTGACGGTGGACTGATCTGGGGGGAGCTGCGTGCCCCCTCGGGTGGCTTCAGCCCAGGTGAAATTCCCCCCCGAAATAATGGCGGCTGATAGCTGCAAGTTGTCGGGCGTCCAACGGTGAGGGCGACTGGGCGGGAGGGCCGGGGTCGGAGCTGGCATCGCTTCTAGAGCAGTGCGACGGGCCCGCTCCATCTGTCGGAGGTCATTGCATAAGGATTGCATCGCCGGAAGGCGACCCTCCAGGCTTCGCCAGATGGTCACCAAGCGGAGCAGAGTCTCTCGCTGGTCCGTCTCCCCAGCGTAAATGGTGGGTACCGTCAGCCAAAAATCGAGTAAGGCTCGATCTAACTGGTTAGCGGCTTGAGCGATCGCCGCTGAATCACCCGCCTGATTGACGAGCCCCTGGGGATCGACCCCCAACTGTCGAATTACCATGGTGCGAGAGTCTAATCCGTGCCACAGGCGATAGCCCTCAGTCAGGGCAAAGCGCTGGTCACCGTGGCTGCGATAGTTAGCGGGTAAGCGCTGCACAAAGGCCACCAGGGCCGGATCGAGAATTTCAAGATTAGTCTCATGGGCAAAGGGCTCCTCGGCTGCCAGGGATTGAATCGCCACCTCACGGGAGTCTAACTCTCTCCAAATCTGTACTAACCGAATCAATGCTTCCCGCTGGTTAGGATAGCCGGAAAAGTGCCGATCAGCCTGGGAAACAAAGCTCAACAGGGCTCGATCAAGCGCGGCCTCATCGATCGGCTCTTGGGTGGTATCGATACCGAGGGCCGCGATCGCGGCGGCCTCCGTATCTAGCTTGCGCCACAGCCGCACCATTTCTAGCAATGCCTGCCGCTGAAAGGCTAAGCGACTGTAATTAGCCGGTACCCGCTCGACAAAGGCCAGTAGCACCTGATCGAGGGGAGCCAGATTTTTGGGCAGTTGAGCCGCGCTGAAGTCTGTATCGAGATCAGTGAGATATGCCTGCAGTAAATCCTCTGCCGCAACTGGCTCTAAACGCGCTGCCGCCGCATCATTGGCCGGGGGGCTGTAGCCCTCGGCGATCGCCTGAACAAAGCGATCAGTGTAGCGTCCCTGGGCCGCATCCCAAAGATCTTTGCCCTGCCACCCCGTTGCGGTCAGGTAGCTCATCAGGCTGCGAATGGTGTTGGCCGCATATTCCACCTGCTCTGGAAAGGTGTTGACCTGGTCAGGGGGAATGCGATTAGCCGGAGCAATGCCCAAACCAGTTTCACCGTCTGGTAAGGGCGGTTTTCGCTGGGTAGCATACAGTGCAGCCAAAATCGGCTTGTGGATGCCCGCGCGACCTGCTTCGATCAGATAGTAATCATTGCGTTGATCGGGTGAACGCTGTGCCATAACCCTGACTCCTTCCAATCTCCCCAAAGTGTAGGACTTTTATGAAAAATTCTCCGGTGTTGCTGCAAGAATCTTCGTGGTCGCCGTTGCACGCAGTGCGCTTAGTGGCGAGCGATATGGATGGCACCTTGACCCATCAGGGCCAGTTCACCCCGTCCCTGCTGCCGGCCTTGGCCACCCTCGCCGAGACCGGAGTGGCCGTACTGATTGTCACAGGTCGGTCGGCTGGTTGGGTCCAGGCGATCGCGCATTATTTACCCGTCGTCGGGGCGATCGCCGAAAATGGTGGCGTCTTGATCACCCCGGGCTCTGGTGTAACTCAGCTGCTCGTTGATATACCGGCACTGGCTGAACACCGTCAACACTTGGCCACCATGTTTACCCAGTTGCAGACCGCGTTTCCCCACTTGACTCCCTCGGTGGATAATCCTTTTCGTCTGACTGATTGGACTTTTGACATTGAGAACTTATCGCCAGACGAGTTGCACCGCATCGCTGAAACCTGCTATCAAGCCGGTTGGGACTTTATCTACAGCACGGTGCAGTGCCATATCCGCCCCGTGGGGCAAGACAAAGGTGTCGGCTTACAACGCGTACTGCAGCAACAGTTTCCTGAGCTGACGGCGACTCAGGTGGTGACGGTTGGCGATAGCCCCAATGATGTCGGGTTATTTGATGCGAGCTTGTTTCCGCTATCGGTCGGCGTGGCGAATGTGCAGCATTACGGCGATCGCCTACGCCACCTGCCGACCTTTATCACCCCGAGCCCAGAAGTTGAGGGCTTTTGTGAACTGGCAGCAGCGATCGCCCAAGCCCAGCAACCCCACAATCAACCGTAATGGTCGGTGACCTAATTTCATTCGCCGCCGTCAAGGTCATTTTCTAGAAGGGCGGCTATATCAGTCCTCAAAATTTAAGATATTGAGGATAACAAAACCGATTGTCCGCAGTGGCGATCGCAGGAGTGCCCCTTTGCAGCTCGAACGCTACCAGGCCAAAACCGTGCGGGTCAATCGACGACGCGTGTATGAAATCAACGGCTATCAATATCCGGGAGTGACCACGGTGCTTTCCACCACGAAACCCGCGGCGGCGCGAAAAGCACTTTATGAATGGCGGCAACGGATGGGTCAAGAGGCCGCACAGTCAATTGCCAATAAAGCGTCGTCAGCCGGGACGCGGCTGCATAAGCAAATCGCGGCATTCCTGCGGGGGGAGGCCGTCGATATTCCGGCTGATATTGGAGGTTACTGGGAGTCCATGAGGCCCATTCTCGATGCGGTTGACGAAGTGTTCCTGGTGGAAGGGGCAGTCTGGCATGATGCCGGTTATGTGGGATTTCCGGACGCGGTGATGCAGTATCAGGGCAAGATGTGTGTCTGCGACTGGAAAACGGCCCTCAAGCCTAAAAAGCGCGAGTGGATTAGCGATTACTGCTTGCAAGTAGCCGCCTACGCCCAAGCGATCGAGCAGGTATATGGCGCTACTGGCGTCAAAATGGCTGGCGCGTTGATTGCGATCGCCATGGATGACGCCCCCGCCCAAACGTTTTGGCTCGACCCCAGCGACCTTGAGACTCACTGGCAACAGTTTCAGCAGCGCCTAGACGAATACTATGTCCTGCGTCCAAGAGTGTTTTAAGGGAGCCATTCGCCGCCATCCAGAAAAGAACTACCAGCCTTACTCGCGGGGACCTGGCAACACGATATTCAACAAGAGTGCCGTGATGCCCCCCGTGCTAATGCCGGAAGAAAAAATGTTTTGGATCAGCGGGGGCATTTGCTCCAAGATGTCGGGCACGACACTAACGCCTAAGCCCAGCCCCAGCGAGGCTGCAAGAATGATCGAGGCGCGCTTATTCATATTGACTGACAGCAGGATTTTGACGCCGGCCACAGCGACTGAGCCAAACATAATAATGGTGGCCCCCCCTAACACTGGCTGCGGAATGGTCTGAAAGATGCCCGCGACGATCGGCACTAAACCGAGAATCACGAAGATGCCGGCAATGTAATACCCCACATAACGGCTCCCGATACCGGTCAGTTGAATCACGCCATTGTTTTGGCTGAAGGTGGTATTGGGGAACGTGTTGAAGATAGCCGCCAGTGCCGAGTTAAAGCCGTCGCCCAAGAGTCCGCCCTTGATGCGCTTGATGTACTTGGGGCCACTGATTGGTTGCCCCGTCAAGAGGGATGTCGCCGTCATATCTCCAGTCGATTCGATAGTGGTAATGACATACAAAAACAGAAATGGAATGAGTGCTGCAAAGTTAAAGCCGAAACCATATCGAAATGGAATGGGCACGTTAATGCCGTCCAGATTAGCCAGATTACTAAAGTCGACTAACCCCATGGGGATGGCCACGATGTAGCCCACAATGAGCGCGATCGCGACCGACGACATGCGCAAAAAGGCATTGCGCAGACTGTTCAAAACAATAATGATGCCGAGTACCAGCAGCGACAGCAAAATATATTGTGGATTGCCAAACGTGCCCGCTGCACGAGCGGCAAAACCGCCGCCCATGCTGGTCAAGCCGACATTAATCAGCGTCAACCCAATCAACGTCACGACCGTACCGGTGACCAGAGGGGTAATGATTTTGCTCGCAAATTGGATAAAGCGACTCAAAAACATCTCAACAAAGGAGCCCAAAAAGCACAGGGCAAAAATGGTGCCTAAAGCCGATTGCGGCGTGCCCCCAGCGGTAATCACCGCCGTGCCCGTGCCAATCACCGGGCCGATAAAAGCAAAACTCGTACCCTGAATGCTCAACAGACCTGACCCTAAGGGCCCCAGTGTTTTAGCCTGGATGAAGGTCGCAATCCCAGAAATGAATAACGACATGCTCACGAGGTAGGCCGAATCGATGGGCTCTAACCCCAGCGCCCCTGAGATGATTAATGCTGGGGTAATGATGCCCACAAAGCAAGCGCAGACATGTTGAATAGCGGCAAAAATAGCATCTCGTGGCGGCGGCCGATCGTCTAAGCCGTAAATCATATCAGGGGCGGCTGGGACAGCTGGGGCAGCCGTTGCCGCCGCCGCCGTCAGCTCACCGGAAGTCGCTTCAGGGGTAGTCATGATGAAACTTTTCCAAATACAGAGTCTTATTGTTTGATTGAGCGGTTCAATCAAGTGCCAGCGTTGCTCAAGCGAGTCGAGTGTAAAACCGGCTTGCCAACCCGGTTACCCAGCCCAGGGGCAGACTTCCACCGGGCGCGGCAATGCAGTCGTCAAAGCCAACTTGTCTAGTGGGGGCAGCTAGGCCATTCCCACACCAGGCAAAATTCGACAACACGCGATCGCCAAAACCTTGAAAACGCCTCCTCTGGCTGGCCTCAGAATTGTGTTCAACGTAGAGTACTGCCTTCCTCGAATCGGTGATTGACGTTACAAAATCCGATATCGCCTGCCGCCGCTGCGCGGGGCGGGGGTGAGTGCTGGTCAAGCCGCTGCATGGCAGTACCGGCAGGCGGCAGCCATCCTGGTTGGGCCCGCACAGCTCAGATACGGCATCCAGGCTCAAATTTCCTTTTACGGTCAGGCCTGGCGCAGTTGCAGCCGATTTTGGCCCCTACATCCCCAATATTGAGGAAATCGGCTTCTACATTCCCGAGATTGGGGGAATTGAAGGAGACTTTTGCGTAAGTCCTCACGGTTTAGGCTTGGGCGCGATCGCTCTTCATGGCGGCTTTGGCCGGGTCGAATCCAGTCGGAAAGTGAGTTTCTGCGGGGTCATAGTCAGCATCGTGAAAGTTGGCCTCGGTTACCGTGGCTTGGCGCAAGTCAGTGCCAATTAACATGGCACCGCGCAAATCAGCCTGAGTGAGGTCGGCTTCTTGAAGTGAGGCATAGCTGAGGTCGCAGCCCCGCAGATTGGCCTGGCTTAAGTTGGTCTCGTTGAGGTCGGCGTAACTCAAATCAGCGCCTTTGAGGTCAATGCCGCTCAGGTCAGTCCCCGCTAAAGATAAGCCAGAAAATCCACGCTGCCCGGTTTGATAGGCCGCCAGCAGCGCAGCGCTAGAAAGAATTTCAGAAATCGCTTTGTGATCAGACATAAATATCGGTTCACGGCGTCAAACACTCAAATGGTACATTGCTCACCTTGATCTCGAAGCCGACTGTCGCCTACCCGATCAGGCGATTTAAAGGTTTGCCAGGCCACAGAGACGGCCTGACCATACCCGTTCGGCAAGACCTCGTGGGAGGCGGATTGGGGGCAAGGGGACAAAATCTGCTGTGGCCAAGTTTAGAGAAGATTTAAGGCGTTATTCAGTTCTGTCATCATCACCAGATCGCGTTGCGGGTCGTTGCCAAATTGGAAAACATGCTCGCCGACCACCCTGAATCCGTATTTGCGGTAGAACGCGATCGCCCTCGGGTTTTCTTCCCAGACCCCTAACCAAATCGTATCGGCACCGGCTTGGGCCGCCGTGGCCAGGATCTGGGCCATCAGCTGATGGGCGACGCCGCGGCCATGCCAAGCCTTCTCGACATACAGTCGATGGAGTTCCGAAGGGTGCTGGGCGACTACACAATCTTTGGGAGCCTGCAGCCGCACTTGGGCAAAGGCGGCGAGTTGACCCGCAATTTCTGCCACGAGAATGACGTTATTCGCCGCGAGAATCTCTTGCCGTTGAATCGCCACGCCGAAGTTCTTGGCACAATGCAGCGTCATATCGGCATGATTGTCGTCTTCTGTAAACGTATCGCGGAAGGTGCGTTCGGCCAGATGGGCCAATGCTGCTGCGTCTGCTAACTGGACTGGTCTGATCGTGACTACTGACATTGGAGTGCTGGAAAAGGGCGGCGGTAACCAAACGTCTACCAACCAAAAATATCAAGCTGCTCGGCCGGATCTTCTTGCACGCTGCGCCGTTTGCGGCGGCGACCATTGCCGTTGAATTCGGCCCCTTTCCGCAGCCCCACGGCAATTTTGCTGTGCTTTTCAATTTGTGACATGACTTCGCGGGCTCGCTGAATGACGGTGGGGGGCAGTCCGGCTAATCGTCCCGCCTCAATGCCGTAGGAGCGATCGGCCCCGCCCGGTCGCACCTGATGCAGGAACACGATTTGGTCGGGCATTTCCTTCACCGTCACCTGATAGTTGGCAACGTTATTGAGGATGCCAGCCAGTTCATTTAGCTCGTGATAATGGGTGGCAAAAATGGTGCGCGATCGCACTTCACTCGCCAGATATTCCGCCACTGACCAAGCAATGGAAAGGCCGTCAAAGGTGGCGGTACCCCGGCCAATTTCGTCCAGCAGCACCAGGGAGCGATCGCTGGCGTGGTTCAAAATATTCGCCGTTTCGTTCATCTCGACCATAAAGGTAGATTGCCCCGTGGCGAGATCATCGACGGCGCCGACCCGGGTAAAGATGCGATCGCAAATGCCCAACTGGGCGGTACTGGCGGGAATGAAACTGCCCACCTGCGCCATGAGTTGAATTAAGCCGACTTGGCGAAGATAGCAGCTTTTGCCGCTGGCGTTGGGGCCGGTGAGGATGATGAGGTCGGGATGTTGGGGAAGGGGCTGGGGGGTGGGGGGGAGTGAGGTGGGTGGGGTTAGTGAAGTGGGGGAGTGGGGAGTAGAGGGTGAGAGGGCATCGGTATCCTGCTGACGGCGATTGGATTTTGGATTCTGGATTTTGGCTCCGGCTTCATCATGGTCTCGATGATTTTTGACCAGTAGCTCATCATTTCCGAATTCCGAATTCCGTAGGGCTTTGCCCTTCCCGCAGGGTATTCCGAATTCCTTTCCTCCTCCAAGTTCCGTCGAGTTGGGGACGAAGAAGCCTGCGGGGAGCAGTTGCTCGACGACGGGATGGCGGCCCTCGACGATCGCGATCGCGCGGCTATCGGTCATTTCGGGGCAGCAGTAGCCTTGGTAGATGGCGACTTCAGCGAGTCCGGCGAGGACATCGGCGGCAGCGACGCCCTGAGCCACCTGGCGGATCAGGTCGGCGTGTTGACCCACGAGTTCGCGGAGCTGCTGAAAGATTTCGTACTCCAGCTTATGAATCTCTTCCTGAGTGTTGAAGACGCGGGCTTCTCGTTCTTTGAGTTCGGGGGTGATGTAGCGTTCTTCGTTGGTCAGGGTTTGCTTGCGAATGTAGTCGTCGGGGGCCTGATCCGATTTGCTGCGAGAGATGCTGATGTAGTAGCCAAAGGCTTTGTTGAAGCCGACCTTTAGGGTGGAGATGCCGGTGCGATCGCGCTCGGCGGGCTCCAGCTTGGCGATCCAGTCCTGATCGCCTTTAATCTGGTCGCGCAGTTTATCGAGGTCGGCATTCACGCCGGGACGAATGAGGTTGCCCTCGGTGAGGTACAGGGGCGGATTTTCGACCAGGTGAGATCGCAGGGTATCCCCCAATTTCTCCAAATCCGGCGGCACCTGTTGCAGGGCTTTGAGATAGAGGGATGCGACGTTTTCCACTAATGCCGCGAGAATGGGTAACCGCGCAAAAGAATCGGCCAGGGCCACGAGATCTCGGCCATTGGCCGTACCGGAACCGGCGCGTCCAGCCAGGCGCTCCAGATCGTAGATTTGCTTGAGCTGCTGTTGCAGCGAGGTGCGCAGGGAACCATCGTCCACCAGCTCCTGCAGCGTGGCCTGGCGCTCTTGGATTTTCTCGACGGAGAGCAGGGGCTGCAGCAACCAGCGCCGCAGGGCGCGTCCGCCCATGGCCGTCACCGTGCGGTCTAAGGCCCACAGCAGAGAACCGTTGTAGGTGCCGTCGCGGGAGGTTTGGGTAATTTCTAAATTGCGGCGGGTCTGATGATCGAGCACGAGGAAGTCGCTGAGGACGTAGGTGCTGAGCAGTTGCAGCGGCACCTGGGTGTCTTTTTGGGTGTCTTCCAAATATTCCAGCAGGCCCCCGGCAGCGCGGACGGCGAGGGGCAGATGTTCGCAGCCAATGCCTTCGAGCGATCGCAGCCGAAAGGTCTGCAGCAACCGCTGACGGGCTTCGGTGTGGGAAAAGGAGCCCTGCGATCGCAGCGTGTAACAAAACTGGCGCGGCAGGCACTCCGGCAGTTGATCCGATCCTTCCCCTGGACGCAGCATGGCTCGCAGGTCTGGCGCATCCGTGGGAAACAGCGTTTCTGAGGGCTGCAGGCGCATCAGTTCCTGACCCACCTGTTCGAGTTCGGTGTGCTGGGTGGTGAAAAACTCGCCCGTGGAGACGTCGGCATAGGCCAGTCCCCAGTTTTGCCCCGCCAACACCACCGCTGCCAAAAAGTTATTGCGGCGGGCACTCAGCATGCCTTCTTCGAGCACGGTACCGGGGGTGATAACGCGGGTGACCTCTCGTTTTACCAAACCTTGCGCCTGAGCGGGATCTTCCACCTGGTCACAGATGGCGACGGCGTAGCCTTTTTCCACCAGTTGGATGCAGTAGCGATCGAGCGCATGGTGAGGAATGCCCGCCATCGGCACCCGCCCGACCACCTTGCCGCACTCTTTACTGGTCAGCACCAATTCGAGTTCGCGGGCAATGGTGATGCCGTCTTCAAAAAAGGTTTCAAAAAAGTCGCCGACTCGATACAGCAGCAGCGCGTGGGGATACTCCTGCTTGACCTGCACGTAGTGACGCATCATCGGGGTCAGGTCGTCAGCGTTCACGTCCTGACAGTTGGCATAGCGGACGGTGTGTTTCGCCAGGCGTTCGGGAATGCCGTGATTGGCTTCGTTGTCGGCAGGCGCGATCATAGCCCTCTCAAGGATGCACAAATATTCCTCCCGATTGTAGGGCTCACCTTTGAATGCTGACAGGAAAATTTAAGGGAAACAAAAAGGGGCGATCGCTCCACCATCCCAATTCTTGGCAAAGAGGGCTCGCAGCAAAGGGCAAAATTCAGTGGAAGAGCCAGCCAATTCTTCGGCGAACCTACAAAAGTGACTGGCTCCGGTTGATTTTTGGAAGCAGTCGCCTGCCTCGCTGAAAACAGGTCTGGACTCCCCAATGTACGCTCGATGCAATCCCTTACACCAATTCTGACCGTGGGGAGTGCTGGGCGCGGCAACGCACACCACCCGAAAACCGATATTGTTGTTGCGGTCGCCGGGATTGTTGTAGTTGCGGTTGGCCGAGCGGCAATTGCGCGGATTGTTGTTCCACGCGCCGCCCCGGCTGCTAATTGCCTGTTCTCAACGTCAAGTCTCAGCGAGTGAGAATTTTGACGCTTGATTAGCATAGACCACAGGAATGCTCCACCTCAAAAATCGCCTAAAAAATTCGAGGCGCTGCGCGCCAGGGGCGAAGAGAGGAAACAGAGCAAAAGATGAAGAAGTGTAAAGGGGAAGAGGGCAAAAGCGCAAAGGGGAATCAGGGCGCGGCAACGCACACCACCCGAAAACCGATCCCGAAGTCGCGGGCGCCGGGATAGGAGTAGAAGCGGTCGGCCGAGCGGCAATCGCGCGGAAAGTTGAACCACGCGCCGCCCCGGATGACACGGCGATCTTGATTGCCACCCTCCATCCAGGCTGTGCCATCCATCGGCGCACCCTTATAATTTTTATGCCACACATCCTGACACCACTCCCAGACGTTGCCGTGCATATCACATAAGCCAAACCGATTTGCCGGAAATATCCCCATCGGTGTTGTTTTTCTTCGATACTCTCCTTTTGGCACGTCTCGATAGGTGTCAGCAGCATAAAAATTGGCAAGTTCTGCTGTCAGCGTCTCCCCAATATGAAAGGGCGTAGTCGTACCTGCCCGACAGGCATATTCCCACTCCGCTTCTGTCGGTAGTCGATAGGTACGGTTCGTGTAGACAGAGAGGCGCTGACAAAATTCCACCGCCTCTTCCCAAGACACCTGCTCCACCGGACTCTGGTCATTCCCTTTGAATTTGGAGGGATTGGCATTGAGGCGGCGATTAATTCGCGGCATTATCGCCACCTGTCGCCACTGCGCTTGCGTCACCGGATACCGCCCCATAAAAAACGGCGACACCGTCACCTCATGCTGCGGCCCTTCGTTATCATTTCGACCTTCCTCATCCGCTGGCGAGCCCATCACAAACCTCCCACCCGGAATCGCCATCATCTCTAACGGGATGCCTTTGTCCAAATCCTCGACAAAAAATCTTGCCTGGTGCCACTCCTGCTTAATTTCCTCGCCTTTCGCATTCACTATCACCACTTCAAACGCCGCCAGCGGCATCACCCGCTCAAGGCCACAATTCATAAATCGCCGTAGCAGCGCCTCTGACTCCCACTGCGGATAATGCCCCGGCAGCCAAGCCGGTTCTAAAGCCTTGGTTTGGGGTGTTATCTCCCATCCCACTGCCATACCAAATCGCCGACGCTGTCCCTGCGCACTTCCGCGCGTTGCTTCCCATATCCCCGCTTGTACCCCAAAGCCGTATCGCCCACTTGAGTAATGCACCCATAGCTGCTCAACCTGAGCGAGACAATGGCAAGGCGTGTAGTCTTGATAAGGATTTTGGGGCTCTGGTTGCTGTTGTCCTTGGCTATGCTTGGCTGCTTCTAATAATGACCTTGTTGCTTTGTCCGCTGACGGCCAATCTTCGAATTCTAAAAGCCTCTGTATCTCGTGGAATTCGGGGGCGACCTCAGTCCTTACGATGCGAATACCTTTAAGGCGAACACCTTTAGCACCAACTGTCCAACATTCAATATTCGCTCCTTTTGCTTTCCCCACTTTTCTTAGTTCTTTGCCAGTAGGTAATCGAAAAAAATACTGATCGGTAGATTCTTCAATCAAATCTGAGTCAAGCGGAACTGCATATTGAGCAGCAATTTTAGAATCAGCTCCTGAAATGTCATTGAAAACGATACTGAAGTATCTTTCATCACCATCAAAATATTTCAACCAGCGGCAAAACTCCAAAGCATCATCAAGGGAAATCAGGGTTTCAGGTTGCAGCGGGTTTTCTGGGGTATACCAAGGCTTGGGGTTTTCTCCCTTCCCAAACCACATGTCCCGCTCGACCAAAAAAAGCTGATACTCCGCCCGTGAGATCAAGCCCCGGTCAACTTGAGTCTCATCATCCAACCGCAAGAGTTGATTAAGCCGTCGCGTCAGCTTTACCCTCGCGGCTAGTTGGGCAATATCAGCATCTGCCGACTCCAGGCTAAATTCCTCCAATCTTGCCCTTGCTTGAGGCGCGAGACTTTTCCCTTCTTCAGCACAGTCATAGGCAATGCTCAAAGAGTCGCGGGTCGGGTTATCTAACGCCGCATTTACCAAGACCGTCGAGTCGTTCTTCGCCGCAAACAGACGAATGGTTTCATGCCACCAGGTAAGTTGGATGTTCTCAACCAGTAATTGAACGTGATCCGCTTCCTTCACCTGCGCCGACGCCAAATATTCCTGAAAGCTCAAGTGCGCAAACTGATACAGCCCCACTTCCCGTTCCAGCAGTAGACCACTCACCGTCTCAATGTGCTCAATAAACTCGGTCGGAGTCACCGTGTCACCCGCCACGTTGCGCAGCGGAGCGGCAATGATTGCCACCGCTTGCTCCAACGAAAACTCTCGGTCTTCGCGCACCATCAGTTCCAGCGCTAGCACCTGCAACACCGACTTTTTCTGCTCTGCCTTCAGCGGAAACGGCTCTGTCAGTCCCTTCGCCTCTTGCCGTCGCACCAGCAGCACATCACAAATCTCGTCATACAGATCGACTCGGCTCCCCGGTAAAGCGCCCCGGTTGTCATGCACGGTGGCAATCATCGTCAGCAGCAGCGGGTTCAGCGCCATCGCTGCTAGGGGCGGATAGTTTTTGATGCGGCCAATCAGGTCATCAGCCTTATTTACTGCCGCCGCCTCAACGCCAGGGTCACGCTTCCGCGCCTGCCGCAAAATCTCATTTTGCAGATACCACCGCCGCAAAAACAGTTCCATCTGCTTCAAGTTAAAAGCCTGCACCGCCAGCGTGGTGCGGGCTTCTTCTAATTGGGCATTACGATAGCCATAGGGGCGCGAGGTCAAAATCCACAGCGCGTCGGGATATGCCCGCATCTGCTCATCCACCCACCTGCTAACCTGCCGCCGCTGGTCTTCATCCGCCACCTCATCCAGCCCGTCCAGCATCACTAAGCATTTGCCGTTCAGCAGCTTTGACTCAAACCACTGGGGTGATAAGTTCAAGTTCTGGCCCTTGGGCAAGGTTTTTACCTGCTCAACGATCAAGGTCGGTAAGGCTTGGGGCGATTCTGCCGTGATGTCGTCACGAATCTTGTGCAGCGGCAGCAAGACGGGTACCAGCGTCGGCACCTTACGACTGCGGCGACGATGGGTGTTGTGGGCATAGGTCAACGTGATGTGCCGCAGCAGCGTCGTTTTGCCCGACCCCGGTGCCCCGATAATCACGATGCGTTGATAGGCGGGTTGCCGCTTACTCTCCGCTAAAAAATCCCAAATTTCTAAATTCCCTACTGTCTCTTGCCGTTGAATCAACGCCGGAGAAATTTGCTCTAAGCTTTTAGAGGTAATCCGCAGCGGCACAAACACCTTTGCCAGATCGGGGCTAAACTCTCCCGGTGTCTTTAAGCCCTGAGTGCGATAAGTGCGGTACCCATAAATCAGGCTTTGGTAATAAGCCCCCCGAAACTGCGGCGTAACTTGCCACCAAAAGCGCACTACGGCACTCTCTAGTTGAGCCACAATCCACTCGGCGAGCGAGTCAGTGGTCTCTTCTAACCGTTCCTCAATGCGGTCTAAGAGTTTGTTCGTTAGGCCGGCAAAAAACCTGGCAAAAATCGCCAGTACCGTCACGCCAATCGAAGCGAATCCGGCCAACAGCGCCAACCCCCATTGCCCTGACCTGAGAAGCTGTATGGTTCCGGCAATGCCCAGTCCGCCGGGAATGCCCAAAACCCGTAGGATCGTCTGCGTTCGCTGCTGACGTTTGCGGCGACGGTTTTCGTTTGGATCTTCTGGGGGCTGTGGTGGTTGTAGCGCAGTTCGAGTCTCTGACATGGGGATTGGATGCTTCAGAGTGATTCTTTGCGACCAGTGTATTTCATCTCAAAATTTGTCTTTGTCGATGATCTGCTAGGCTTCAGATTTGAGCCGACCAAGAAGGGCCGCATGAGGATGGCCTGGTTCAGCCTCGCCATCCCCGAACACTGCAACGGTCTCACCTGCTGGCACCACGCCGACGCCACCAAAGCGGCATAAAACTATGACGATTCGTTTTGAAATTACCACCCCCATCGGCTTTAGCGTCCGCACCACCGAAACCTATTGGCAAAAACTCATCACCAAGCACCCCGACATTGCCGACCTGGAGACCCTAGTACAGCAAGCTTTACAAGAACCGGATGAAATTCGCCAGAGTAGCCGCGATAACGGCATTTTGCTGTTTTATTGCCTGCGTAAGCCCCAGCGTTGGGTCGTTGCCGTCGCTCGACGCTTAAATGGAGAAGGGTTCCTCATTACGGCCTATCAAACCGATGCCATCAAAGAAGGAGTCGTGCTATGGCCCAAGTAAAAGTCTTCTACGAGCCAGAGATGGAACTGCTCACCGTATTCTGGCAAAGCCCTCGTCCTAATCAGCTCTGCACTGAGCTCGGCGATGGGGTCATCCTTATCAAAGATGCTGACAGCGGCGAACCCATCGGCATGGAACTGCTAGCCTACAAACCCGGCGATGCCCGTTTCGATTCTGTCAGTGTGGAGATTGGCGCACCCCAGTCTGCGGCTTAGTCGACCTCGCCATCCCTGCAGGCTGCGATACCTGAAGACTTATCCTGGTGGATTCAGCGCGATCGCACGACCGCACTGAATATATGCGTGAGAGAGTTGTGCCCCTTAAGACGCTAGGCTCAGCCGATAATCCTGATGATCGGGAAAGGGATAAACGCACACCTTTTCCGTCATCCGGACATTGAGCTTGCGATAAAACATCGGGTGAATGGCGCACAGGTCGTCATCCGCCAAGATGAGCCGACCGGTTTGGAAATATTCAAAATCCGCCTCGATCATGGTTTGGCTGCGATCGCTCTGGCGCACGCGCCCCACAATCCCCAATTCCGCCACAAACTGCCGAAACCGATAGGGTGAATATTCATCCGACCACTGGGAAGCCGTGCGATGGGCGCGTTTGTCGAGTTCCTTGCCCTTAAAAATGGGCGGGATGCCGGAAAGGGCATCCGCAATCCGCGCCGCATTGGGGTATACCGCACTGTACGCGTTGAAGATTTCCTGGGCCAAAATTTCCCCCGCCGCTTCCACCCCGGCCACAATGCTGCGGGAGGAAATCTTGGGAAACTCATCAAACATCAGGGCCTGCTCCGCGATCGCATTGCACAGCACAATCAGTTGCCGAGGTCTTAAATGGGTATGCCGCAGAATAAAAGGAAAGGTTTTTTCCTGAATTTCGGCATAGTCATCGATCACTTCGCCAAAGTATTTCTTCCAGACTTGTTCTTTAATATCTCGATGGTCTTTCCAATTAATTAAGGCGGTGCCACCCTGGGTTAAACTTTTGAGCCGGAGATAGCGAAACAGCCGCCAACAAATAATCTTCATCAAGTCTTTGGGCTTCCAGTGGAGATAAACCTCATTTTTGACGTACTTCAGCGTATTCGAAATGTATTCCTCCATCAGATAGGGAAACATTTCATCCATAATAAAGACCTTGATGTAAAGCCCTTTGGGCGCGTACCGACGACAGAAAACCGCCGCAAACTCCACCAAGGCCGCCACGGACATCATGAGTTTCTCATCGTGGATGGAATATTTTTCCAGCGTGTCCACGGAAATAAACAGCGGCTTCTGCTCAGAGATTTCCAACACCGCTTTCTTCGCTTCCTCAAAGGCGGCACTGCGAAAAATGCCCTCTAAGTCATCGTATAGACTGCCGTTACTATCCACATATCGATTAATCACCGCTTGCAACAGCGATCGAATCACACAAGACAACCCGCCCTCTTCACTAAATTGGCACATCGCCTGGATGCGGATGTCTTGCTGTTTTAGCTTGTAGAAAATAGCCGACCAAATCACATATTCCCAAATCTTGACTAACTGGGGAATTTGCAAATCTCGGTTTAGATCACTGGGTTCAATTACCTGAGAAATGACTTCATGAAACGCCACTGGCTCATCAACATCAATATCGGCGGCATGCTCCAGGGTCTGCTGAAAGGAAAAGAATTTTGCTAACGCCGTTTTGCCTGCCCCCCGCCGTCCAGAGATTAAATAGACAAAGGGATCTAAAGGATTACGGTTGAAATGCACTGAGTCGAAATAATATTCGCTATAGAGACTTTCGCCTAAGATTTCTAAATCAGATTCACAGTCAGGGGCGCCAAAAGGCTGCAGTGCATCAAGCATATTCGTCAATTCCTGGTGTGCAGATACGCTTACACCTTACGTCAAGCACTACAGCAGAACAGCAATTTTTCTGACTGCTTGCTTGCAGAAAAGTATATAAGTAAGGACTTACGCAGTTGAATCTGGTTCCAGCACCTGAATCCTCAAATCGAGGAAACTGAATTCAACGTCTCCCAAAACTCGGGGAGGCAAGGGCCGGGCGTAAGTTCTAATGAAGTGAGTGAGTCAAAAACTTAGAACTTTGGCCTGTCGGTATCACTACTAAAATATTTTGAGCCTTTAAAGACCGTAAGGGAGTCGCGCTTAAATAACATCCCATTTACCCTGCGACCCATCCACCCTGCCACAGTCTTGTTCGGGTATTTTATTTCCAAGCTAATCCCTAACTTGAGCATTCTGCCGGGGCTAACGAACCTTAAAGGCGCGATCGCACCCCTTGCCCTAACTTCACCGCCACATAGCTCAGCGCAATCGTCAGCAGGCCCGCCCCAATCCAAACTCGACCAACGTCTGCTAGCCATAGCCCTACTAAAGCCAGCGCTAACCCATCGGCCAAAAGCACGCCCGATCGCTCTCGCAAAGTTACTGAACGCAATGGCGGCTCAGTCTCGGGCTGGAGCTGAAGACCTGCCGCCAGATTAAACCCAATGATGCTGATCATGATCGCTCCAGTTCCGTATCCCAGCCCGCCCGCCGCCGCTAGGTAGAACCCCACCAGTTGACCCGCGATCGCTAGCAGCAATACTTGATAAAACCGCCCCAACCGGCGATCGTCAACCTGTTGTCCCACCGTCGCGACCTGGCGCAGATCGACCATGGCCATGCGCCCTTGTTCTATGCCGGTGAGTAGCAATCCCAACGCGAGTAGACGGTGACTCAACGCCTGCTGGGCAAACACTTGCCAGCCTAACCCCATGACCGCAGGGACAAAGAGCGCCCCACTAAGCCAGATCAGCGCTGAGGTGGGCTGGGGCGATCGGGGAGTCGCAGCGGGAGGGGGTAGAGCGTCGGCCACGGTGGTCAAAAATGTGTTTAGTCAGGGGTGTCAGGACATGGGCCCTAAAGCCATCGTCATTGTACTGGTGGCTGTCCCTAGGCGATCGCCGTCCAAAATTCACCGGTCAGCTATTGTCCTTCGTGTTTCGCCACCTGGATGACCTGCTTCAAAGCATAGCTGGAGCAAAATTTTGAGCTTCGTCAGCGCGGGTGAACCTCACCGCCTGCGGCACCTCTCCTTAGGAAGGAGAGGCTCAAATGCCCTCTGCATAAAGCATCTAGCCGAATTTGGCTGGAGATTCTGGTTCCTCTCCTTGAGAAGGAGAGGTTCGGTGAGGTTCTACAAGCAGTAGAATTTCAGGTTCAACTTGGGTGGGGCGTAAACCATGACACTAACGAGATCAGGATAGGTGTTTCTGAGACCCAAACTTTGCCACAATCAACACTGTTGTTTGCGATGCGATTGGCCATGCCTTTGACCTGCGATGCCTTACTGTCTCAATATCCCGATGCCTGGCAAGCGGCGACGGTTCATCCGTTTTTGACGCAGTGCCAGCAAGGGACCATCCGTCCGGCGCAGTTTAATACCTGGCTGGTGCAGGATTACCGGTTTGTGACCGAGTTTACGCGCTTTGTGGGGCGGACTTTGGCGGCGGCTCCCGATGGTAATTTGGATGTGCTGCTGAGTGGCTTGAATGCACTGCAGGACGAGTTGAACTGTTTTCGAGATAAAGCTGCCGAGCGATCGCTAGACTTAACCACGCCGCGACAAAACACCTGCCAGATTTATTGCGAATTTATGGGCAGCTTGGTGAACGCCCCCTATGCGGTGCAGGCCACGGCCCTGTGGGCGATCGAATATGCCTATAACCAGGGCTGGCAACTGCCGGGTAAAATGCCCGCCCCCTACGATGAGTTTGCCGAACGCTGGGGCAATCCAGGCTTTACTGACTATGTGAAACTGTTAGCGCAACAGGCGGATGTCGCCCTAGCGATCGCGCCCCCAGCCGAACAACAGGCGGCCACCGCTGCCTTCCTGCGAGTCGCGGCCCTCGAAAAAGATTTTTGGCAGATGGCTTATGCGGCGACAGCTTGACCGCAGTCAGGCAGCATTGAGTTTGGTCGGCTCGCGGTTGGGTAAGCCCAGTTACCAAGGTGGCAGTTTGCTCTCTGGGCGGCGATCGCGAAGGTTCCTCAGTAGACCAGTCAAATCCTCACTAGACGGTGATTGGGCGAGTTTGATCAATCGGTGTATTTTTGTTTCATAATAGGGGCTGGCTTGGGGTTATTCGCCAGAATAAGCCGCATTAGTCTGTCCTCAGTGGTGTGAGTAGCGTTTATGTCTTTGCCGCAATCGGCTTTTGACGTTGAGCCGTCCGAAAAAGTGTTGTCTCTGCGCCGTCAGCGCCAGCAGCAATATCAGCGGTCATTACGCTCAGCTCGCTTTCGCGCTACCGGTTGGGAATTAACTGGACGCCTTACCGTCAATGTAATGCTGACGCTGGTGGCCCTGGCGGCGTTGGCGAAGCTGATTCCTTATGCCCAAACTCAACGGCAAGTTTTGCAAGAGCTAGAAGCCTCGATTGGCACCTTGCAAATTCATAATCACAGGCTCCGCAGCGATTTTATTCGGTACTTTGACCCCGCCCAAGCGAGTCAAGTTTTGCAAGAAAACGAGGCGCGTGAATCGACCCAGCATATCCCAATTGTCTGGGTCGATCAGATGCCCAATCGACCCAGTGACAACGACGCTAGCTCGGGTGAATTACCGGCAGAGGGGACTCCACCTGAGCCCACAACTGAGGAATAGCCGCCGTTGCCATCCGTGTTGGTAGGGTCGGCGTGAAAATAGAGTACCGGGACAAGACTGGGAGCTGGGGAGCTGGGGATGTTATTGCAGCGCGACTCCCTAAGCACAATCTAAACTGCTGAATTCGTACATGAGAGGTCTATTGCTGTAGGGCTTATCCTGCCAGAGGAGATTTCGTCGGCCGCTGCTCTGCTCGCAGCGTCTTTCGCATGGCGCCCTCTGCGGTAGCTCTAGTTTGGAGAACGAGGACTATTCAGTATCGGGAATTTGAATATCCGCTTGATGTTCGCAGCTAAAACCAGTGGCAGTCCACGCTGCCAGGTCCACGTCTGTCAGCGGAAAGACGCTCTCACACTGAGGTTGATAAACCTGACTAACGATCGCCCAACCGAGCGATCGCCCTACATCGAGCAGGGTTTTCAGCAGATTCTCCGTATTGGCGGGAATGCCGATTTCCTCCACGAGCTGCATTTCGACCCAGATACCATGACTGCCTAGCAAAATCTGCGCTAACCACTGGGCTCGGGGCAGGTGGGTGGGCGAGGTCACCACGACGACATGCTTGACGCCCCATTGCTGTAGCGTCGGCAGGCTGTAGCGGTAATTGTCAAAGGTCGACTCGGCGCAGGTTTCGAGCCAGACCTGAGAGATCGGTGCCGCCACGCGGTCAAATACTAAGCGGGTGCAGGGGGGCGGCGCGCCGTGGGAAATCAATACGGGTAGGTCACGGCCTTGGGCCACGGCATCGGCCACGACAATTTCGCGGCGAATGCTGCCGCCTAACACGAGCACCGCATCCGGCGATCGCTGGGCGTGGCGATAAAGTTGAGTTGCCAGACTGCTAAGCCAAATCATCGCAGCAGCTAAAAGCACGAGCCAGCGCCAGCGCCGACGGCGAGACTGAGGTTTAAGGAGCCGTCCGGCCTGAGCCGCTAAACGTTGATACAGACGCGATAAAAAACTCATGGCGATCGCCCAGCATCAAGGCAATAAAGCAACGACCTGATCGTTAGTTTTAGGACGATAAGATTTAGCCACATACTGATCTAAATGGCGAAAGATCGCGACGGGTGGCACAATCCGACAAGAGAAAAATTCAACCGCAACGGCTTGCTCGTCTTTGATTTGCACTTTTGGCGCGAGATTGGTTAGCGGTTTTGCCGTCCGCCATTGCCACGATTTATTCGGGGGGGCAGTAATCAAGCGATGATGGGTCCAGCGGCAATTTTGCCCACTCCGGCCAAACTCTTTCAATTCTCGCAGGAGTACCGACGCGGAAATGTAGGAGGCCGCAGAGCGATCGCCCGCCAACCCATCCATCACATTTCCTAATGCGCCCTTGGGGTGAGGTGGAATCGCCCTCTCGCCAGCACTTTCAATGGCGGCCTCGAGCTCAGCAGTGGTGCTCATCAGCTCTGGCAACGCCCAAGTCACCCCCATGCCACCGGTCGATTGTCGCTGTAGATAGGTGACAAGTCGAACTTTCGCTTTGAGATCTAACCCCGGCAACTTGCTCAGTGCCGCTGCCGGATCAATCGTACTGATAAACCAGCGCCCTTCTACATTGGGGGCGACGCTTTCGTCATCCTCAAACCCGCCCACGCGAAATAAATCACCCAAGGCGTCTAAAGACTCCGGCGTAATCGCCTCGACAGCTAGGGCTCGCTCCTCATGATCCCTGACGGGCTTTTGCTCTGAGGCGGGCAGGGTCAGTTGCGATTGAATATACCGCTGTACTTTTTGGACAACTTCTAATGAAAATTGTTGCAAAGCCATAATGGACGAATCAGCGCTTCTTGATACCGAATTATCCTCGGCGGACAGCGCTCCCCAATTGTTAGTTATCCCTATCAAGCAGAATAATTACTCATTATGGTGAGCGATCGCTGGCTTCTGCAAGCTGGGAGCCTGCAATGGTCTCCGGCTAGTGTAAGCAGCAGCCCATCAACTTTGACCACGCTCAAACGAAAAACGCCGAATTTCCCAGCCACCTAGGGACTCACCG
Organism: Cyanobacteria bacterium P01_F01_bin.56; assembly: GCA_039185935.1. Taxonomy (GTDB): domain Bacteria; phylum Cyanobacteriota; class Cyanobacteriia; order Phormidesmidales; family Phormidesmidaceae; genus Halomicronema. The sequence goes on from JBCDAJ010000007.1 coordinate 55,313, forward strand.
ACATCCATGCCCCCCGTTGATGAGACGCCTGAGCTAAATCCATCAGCAATTGTGAATAGACTCCCTCAGCGATCGCGGGGGCGAGAGCGCGGCCGCCATCAAGGCAATTGACCCAATGATCCACGACGCGAATAAAGGGCGCCAACCGGCCATCGTCATAGGTTTTGGGAAAGGCTAAGGCGGGCGCAATGGGCAGTTCGACGAGGGATTGACCGACGGGGGCACCCCAGAGCTTAAACCCGTGAACATAGTCCTTGAGGTGATCGCTACCGAGGACTAACGTGCCGCGATCGCCATAGACCTCAACCCAGTGTCCCCGCCCGCCATACGTCACGGAACTGATGGTGACCTGGCAAGGGGTGCCAGCTTGCATCTCTAGCATGAGGGTACAGGTATCGTCGGCATCCACCGGTTTTAACTCCCCCGTTTGCGGGTCGGGCCGCTGGGGAATCGCCGTGGTTAAATGGGCACTCAGTCGCTTAACCGGGCCAAATAGCCACGCCAGATAATCAAACGTGTGAGAGGCAAAGGCTCCCAAGGCCCCGCCGCCTTGATCTTTGCGAGCGTACCAGTTCCAAGCACGCTGCGGATCGGCCCGCCCCGGCACCAGCCAATCCACTTTGATCAGGCGGGGAGTCCCGACGTATCCTTCGTCTAGCTGGGCTTTGAGCTGTTGCCAGGCGGGCACAAACCGAAATTCAAAATCGAGCCCCACGACCTTTTGCTGCTGTTGGGCAACCTGTTCAATTTCTCGGGCTTCTTCGACATTGAGGGCGGTGGGCTTTTCGAGCAGCACGTGTTTACCTGCCTGCAGCGCCGCGATCGCCATCTCCTTGCGCAAAAATGGCGGCGTGGCCACACTCACCGCATCCACGTCGGGCAGCGACAAGATTTCCTGAAGCGAGCTACAGCCATGGGGAATTTGGTGTTGAGTCGCGATCGCCTGGGCCTTGTCAGCAGCGCGATGATAAACCGCCACAACCTGAGTCCGATGGTGAATCTGAAAGCCGGGGATATGGATTTTTTGCCCAAACCCCGTCCCAATTACCGCCACCCCAATCGTTTCCCCAGCCATACCGATTTCCTCCACCTCAACTGCCAATCTCAATGCGATCAATCGTTAGTGTCCTAAGTGTTGCGCCACCTGGATGACCGGCTTCAAAGCGTCGCTGGCTCAACATCTTGGACTTCGCCACACGGATGAACCTCACCGCCTGCGGCACCTCTTCTTGCCAAGGAGAGGCTCAGACACGTTCTGCACAAAGCATTCACCGAATTTGTCCTAGGGATTCCGGTTCCTCTCCTTCTCAAGGAGAGGTTAGGTGAGGTTCTAAAAACCGTAGAATTTCAGGCTCAATTCGGGTGGCGAATAGATTGTGACACTAACATAAATCCTAAAAACATCCTCTCAGAGCAAGGCATTTTGACCATACCCTGCTGACCCAGCATTTACGATACCGCCAAAAGGCTTCACCCTGTACGGACAAGGCAGACTCGGACTGACCACCCTCCCGTACGGGCGAGGCAGACTCAAAGTCACCTAATTGGTTGAGATTATTGAGTTAAACCGCGTCTAAGTTGAAAAGTGGAGTTATGTTTGGCCATTAAAACCTCACCTAACCGCTCCTTGCAAAGGAGCGGAAGCAGACTGTCATTGAGCCTCTCCTTGAGAAGGAGAGGTGCCGCAGGCGGTGAGGTCGGACAAGCGTCGAAACTCCACTTCTGAACCTTGATGAGATTTATATCGAGAATGCCACTCCCTACCCCATCACCCTGCCACTCCCTACCCCATCACCCTGCCACTCCCTACCCCATCACCCTGCCACTCCCCACCCCATCGCTCCTGTCTCCCTCTTCCCTTGCTTACAACTCCTATTCAGTGTTGAATCAATCTGTGACCTTGCTGCCAAAACCGCCATGAGCCTTGTTCTCTATAACACCCTGACCCGCAAGAAAGAAGCCTTTGAACCTCTGGAGCCCGGCAAGGTCAAAATCTACTGCTGTGGCGTCACGGTATATGACTATTCGCACCTGGGGCATGCCCGCAGCTCGATCGCCTGGGATGTGATCCGCCGCTATCTACTGTGGCGCGGCTATGACGTCACCTACGTGCAAAACTTCACGGACATTGACGACAAGATTCTCAACCGGGCCAAAACAGAGTCGTCGTCGATGCAGACCGTGGCGGAAAAATATACCGCCGCCTATCTAGAAGATATGGAACGGTTTAATGTCATGGAGGCTGATGAGTATACTTACGCCACCAAAACGTTAGATGGCATTCAGCGCTTGATTGCTGAATTGGAACAAAAAGAGTATGCCTATCCGGCCAACGGTGATGTGTATTACGCCGTTCGCAAGTTTGAGGACTATGGCAAACTTTCGGGACGCAAGCTCGAAGACATGCAGGCCGGGGCGGGCGGGCGCGTCTCTGCTGAGACGGATATTAAACGTGACCCCTGTGACTTTGCGCTGTGGAAAGGCGCGAAGGAAGGCGAGCCCTTTTGGGAGTCACCCTGGGGGCCGGGCCGGCCGGGCTGGCATATTGAGTGCTCGGCGATGATTCGCGATCGCCTCGGCGACTCCATCGACATCCACGTCGGCGGTAGTGACCTGATCTTTCCCCATCACGAAAATGAGATTGCCCAATCCGAAGCGGTGACGGGGCATCCGCTATCCCGTTATTGGCTGCACAACGGCATGGTCAATGTCGGTGGCGAAAAGATGTCCAAATCCCTAGGCAACTTCACCACGATTCGGCAACTGCTCGACGCCCCAGAGGCGCCGGACCCGATGGCGGTGCGCTTGTTTTTACTACAGGGTCAGTATCGTAAGCCGGTAGATTTCACCGAAGAAGGCATTGCCGCCGTGAAGAATGGCTGGCAGACCTTGTCAGATGGCCTGCGATTTGGCCGCGATTATGGCATCAAGCTGGGCTGGGCCGATGTTGACGATCCAGACTTTTTGAATCCGGCGGCGATGCGGATTGATCGTGAGAGTGCCCCCGTCCAACAGTTTCAAACGGCGATGGACGATGATTTCAACACTTCTGGGGGGCTGGCGGTGCTGTTTGAATTGGCCAAGGAGTTGCGACGGGCGGGCAACCTGATGACCCACACCGGCCAAGCCGACAGCCCCAGCGCGACCCTGCGGCAACAGTGGCAAACTCTGGTGTGCCTCGCCGCTGTGTTGGGCCTCAAGGCCACGGTCGTCGATGAATCTGCCACGTTAGAAGGACTCGCCGACGCCGCCGTGAACACGCTGATTGAACAGCGTCAAGCCGCTCGGGCCGCAAAGGATTTTGCCGAGAGCGATCGCATTCGTGATGAACTGCAGGCCCAAGGCATCACCCTGATCGACAAACCCGGTGGCGTCACCGAATGGCACCGCTAACCGCTGCCGTGAATCCAATTCTGCGATAGGTTTGTGGCTGACCAGCCAAGATCCGCGCTATGAAACTGCCAAACTCTCGCCGCAACGCCATACGTGAACTGGACCGTGTGGTTGCGAAGGTGATCAAAACGGTCGATGCGGCTGAGGTCATGGACAAGCAGACCTTTGAACGCTTGCTTGATACCGTAATTGTGCAAGTCGCCAAAAATCGCCGTATAAATATTAATCAGGTCGCGTTAGCAACGGAACAAGTCGTGGCTGAGATGCCTGAAGCATATGATCGATTAGCGGATGAGATGAAGAGTTGGGAAACCTATATTGCTTTCCTCTACCTGAAATACCAGCAAGTGCTGGGGGTTGACACGTCAATGTTTGAGTAAGGCGACAGCGCGCGCTGATCGTGACTCCACTACTGCTAACCTGCCGCCCCCTAGCCTGATGGTCGGCCCAATAAACCACGGCTCAGTCGATTGATCGCGCGCTGCGTCACCGAGGCATAGGTTTGCTTGCCGTTGAACAGCTTAATCAACTGCTGGGTGGCATTGGGTCGTTTGACCGCTGTCTGATAGGCCACCTTCGGGGCGTTATAAAAAATAGTGGCGAGTCGCTTGGCCCAAGTCATTTCCTGACCCCACTCCGTTTGCATGGTCTGGGTGTAGCGGGCCAGGGCATCCCCATCGCCCCCCAGTGCGGCGTGAATCGCTTCCGAAGCCTTTAACCCACTGAAAATTGCTGGGCGAATGCCTTCCGCCGTAAAGGGATCCACCACGCGGGCGGCCTCACCCGCCAGTAATGCCTGCTGGGTATGCAGGGTACGATGTTTATCCCAGATCAAGATGGGATGGCTATAGGATTTTTCCTCAGCGAGGTCGACACCAAACTGGTCGGCATAATTCGCGATTGGGGGACGTAAGTCGTACCGGCGCTTCTTATCGGCTAAAAACATGCCGCCGCCAATGGAATAGCCATCCGCCTTGGGAAAATTCCACAGATACCCGTAGGGCAACATGCCAAACTCGAGATGGATGGGGGCACCGTCTGGCATGGTGACGCGGGGTTCGATTTCAACCGCAGCGGCTATTTTGTCATGACGCTGACTCAAGCCGAGCCAGCGAGACATGACTCCGCATCCCCCATCTGCCGCAATCAGATAGCGTCCTTCGACCGGGCCCTGAGAGGTCTCGACTTGCCAGCGATCGCCCTTAAACTCAACGCCCCGGGCCTTGGTCGCTTGCCAGAGTTCGGCTCCCTGCTGTTGGGCCTGCTGCACTAAAAAGAAGTCAAATTCGTCGCGCCGCACCATCCAGATGGCTTCGTCCTCCGGGACTTCAGCTTCGACCTCGTCTCCCAGCTCCCAAGTGCAGCGAATGTGCCGCACCCGCTTGGAAATCACAGGGGCAAAGTCGAAGTCAAACCACTCGGCGACTTGGGGCGAAACGCCACCACCACAGGGCTTATAGCGAGGCAACCTTTCTCGCTCCAGGATAAGCACTGAGCGGCCTTGTTTCGCCAGGTGATAAGCCGCTGTGCTACCACTGGGACCAGCGCCGACGATAATGCAGTCGTACATAAAAATTCCGATAGGAGTGATGCCAGGCTGAGGATACCCGTAGCGTGGCTAGTTGTTCATCATACCCGGCAATTTGGGCGGTAAAAACCGGTTGCGATCGCCTGCCATCATAACGATAAGGTCAAGAGACGATTGCGCAATCCCAGTTGTCGATAGTGGCTTTTCTGAGTGCTGATCGCGGGGCTCAGAAAAGCCATCAGGTCGGCTTCAATCGCTTCATCACTGACACTGGAGCGCTGCCGTTTGTGGGCCTAATCTCGATTGGAGCGGCGTTTTCGAGGCGCCATGATGAAGGCAGGGTGTAAAGGTCTTCCTTTAAGGAGATTTCTGTCAATGAACATACCCATTCGGCGGTGCATTACGCTTCGCTAATGACACCCTACAAGCGGTAAATTCTTTCCTGTAAATCTCCTAACTTCCCGGAACAACAGCTCCCCCCAAAATAAATATCTTTACTCATTGGCTGAGGCGAGGCGTTCTTAGCTTTTCACGCATGCCTGTGCTCTACTTCTGTTCAGAGCGGTATCCGGGGTAAAAAATTGGGGTTGGCATCCGATTTTTTTCGAGCCTGCATCCGATCGCCGTTGGCAAACGTATACCTAATGAATTTTGACCAGTAGGGCTGTGATTCAGGGACTTGATGAGATCAGTGTGATGGAGCAGCAAGCCGATAGTGTGCTGGTGACTCGGCTGTGGCAGGGCGACCTGGCAGCCATGGGTAGCCTGTATGACCGCTACGGTCGCGTGGTTTATAGTTTGGCCCTCAAGGGGCTGGGCCAGGTCACCGAGGCAGAAGACCTCACCCAAGAGGTGTTTTTAAGCTTGATGCGGACTCGCACGTACACCCCCAGTCGCGGCACGCTCGCGAGCTATTTGACCACCTTGACGCGATCGCGGGTGATTGATCGTTTGCGCGCTCAGTCAACTCGGCAAAAGTATCAGCATCACTGGCATCGTCATCAGTCTGCCGTTGACCTCACCACACCGATGAAACACCTTACTCAGGCGGAAAACCGGGTTCTGGTAACGCGGGCCCTATCGACCTTAAAACCTCAGCAGCGGCAGGTGCTGGAAATGAGCTACTACGAAGGACTCTCGCATAGTGAGATTGCCGAGCAGTTGGAGGTGCCGCTAGGAACGGTCAAAAGTTGGGCTCGACGCGGGCTTTTACAACTGCGCCAACAACTCAGCACCCTACAGGAGGAGCTGTCATGACGATGTCGCTGTCACCGCAAGAGATTCAAGAGTTGACGGCCGGTTACGTGCTGGGCGATTTAGATTCTGACGAAGCCGAACTGTTTCGGGCATTGTTGGCCGATTTACCTGACTTACACCAAGAAGTCGCGGCCTTGCAGGAAGCCCTCGCCGTGATGCCCTACGGTTTGGCAGAGGTCGAGATGGCTCGTGGGGTGCGATCGCAGCTGCTCACGAGAGCTGAAGCCGAGTTACATGCAACCCCAATCAGCGAACCAAGGCCGTCGGTCACCCATTCAATAGGCCATCCACAAGGCTCCTCGTTAGAGAGCGTGCGATCGCATCCCCAACGGCGCTGGATGAGGGGTGGGGTGGCGGCCGGACTAGCCATTCTGTGTGGACTGTTCGCCTGGCGATTAGGGGGACAAGGGCGCTTCCAACAGGCCCAATCTGAGTCGCCATCGCAGGAAATCAGCGTAGCCCAGACTTGGGCCGGTTTAGACGATATTCTGCAAGACCATCAAAAATCCCTTGGCGATCCTGATGGGCCGGTCGATTTTGTGGTCAACCAGGTAAGTGATATTCCGGCGCAGGTGACCGGGTTTTCGACTACCGTAGCGGCGCTACCGCTATTGCCCCGAGGCCAGCTAATCGGCGCTAGTAACTGTCAGTTTGGTAAGACCCCAGGGTTACGGCTGACCTATCAGCTCTCGTCCGACCAGACGGTGTCTGCCTATCAGCTTGCGGTTACCGATCAGTCTCTGCCCGCACTACCGTCTGCCCAAATCACCCTGCAACAGCCAGATGGTACTGGCTTGGTGCTGTGGCGCGATGATCACTATCTCTATGCCTTAGCAGCCACCTTACCCGTTCCAGAACTGCAGGCCTTAGCTCACACCATCAACGGTAGCTAGGGTGGCAATGCCGTTAGCTGCACTTTGATTTTGCTCCTTTAATCCCCGATCATTCAAACATCATGGCACGTAGAAAACCCACCACCTGGATTCATCGCAACTCTCGCTACTTGATTGGCGGGACCGCAATCGCAGGCTTATTGTTATCGGTCGGCTGTCTTACCAAGGGCAACAGTGTCCTATCGCAGAGCGCTTATGTCATGTTGGCGGGGCTATCCTTACCGCTATTGGGCGCGATCGCCTATGGCCTGATGGGCCTGCTGGCTCTGGGGCCGGTGCTGATCAAAAACAAGTCTCTAGAAGCGCCGACTTGGTTGGGCTTGTTTATCGGCAGTACGGCCATGACCATCTTCAGTGGTTACCTGCTGTACGTTATGTTTGGCGTCTTGCAGGAACCTTGCGTTCCCTGCCTGCTGTCCGCCTTTCTCAGCCTGACGCTGTTGGGGTTAACGATAGTCGGCAACCGGTGGGAAGACATTGGGCAATTACTGCTGCCGGGCATTTGTGTGTTGATGGTGACGGGCCTAGTCACCACCGGCATGTACGCCTATGCCGGTAATCCTGATGTCTTTGCGACTGGGAATGCACCGCAAGCCGTCACGACGGAATCGGGAGAAGCCGAAATTGCCCTGGCGCAGCATTTAACCGCGATCGGGGCAATCAAATACGGCGCTTGGTGGTGCCCTCACTGCCATGCTCAGCAAACCCTGTTTGGGCAGCAGGCGTTTGATTACGTGACCTATGTTGAGTGTGATGTGGAGGGTATCGACCCTCAGCCCCAAGTCTGCCAAGCCGCTGGCGTACAAAGTTATCCGACTTGGGAGATTAATGGTGAAACCTATGCCGGAGTACAGTCTTTAGAATTTCTAGCAGAGCTATCTGGATACTCTGGCCCCTCGGAGTTCATTAATTAATCACCCGACCATCGTCTCGATTAGACCGCTGGCATCAATGCTGAGCACTTCCTTTGCTGGCATACCCACAGGGTCTTGGATACCTGATCTGCAGCATAGCGCTACGGAGCAGGTTAAAGGGCCATGGGGTTAAGGGGGCAGAGTGAGGAAAGAGGTATCGCTGGATTTTAGCGAATCGGTAACCTTCGGGGACGAAAGCGGTTCCTGCCAGCGGTGATTGGGTAAAGGGCTAAGCGTCTAATTGAGCCGCGATCCCTAACGGGGTTGGGGGCTCTTAGTGGCCTTTGATAAACAGTTTCGGAGTCATGCCTTTCACTTGCTTAAACACCCGAGTGAAATGGGATTGATCGGCAAAGCCAAATTGCTGGGCGACTTGAGCGATCGCGACATCTTCTTTCCTTAAGATTGTGGCAGCTCGCTCAATCCGCCGCTTCAACACATACTGATGGGGCGTGAGGCCGATCGCCGCTTTGAACAATCGAGTAAAGTGAAACTTGCTCAATCCGGCGGCTAAGGCCACCTCACTCAAGCTGAGATCGGCAGTCAGATGCGCCTCAATATAGTCAATTACCGCGCCTAAGCGCTGGCGTTCCAGCGGCTGTAGCTGCGCGAGGTCGTTCATGGGTTCCAGGCTGTAATGGTTAACAAAGTGCGTGGCGATCGCCGTGGTCAGCGTATCGGCATAGAGTCGGCCATTGGGCCCACCCATCTCCGCTTCAATCAGTAGCGCTTGCATCAGGGTTTGCAGATGCCGGTCTTTGGCTTGGTGCTGACGTCGAAATACCTGCCGCTCTACCCAGGGTTGCTCAGATAGCAACTCGGTCAGTTTGGCCGGTTCCAACGTGAGCAAGACAAACTGGTTATAGCCTTGAATGCGGTGAGAAAAAGGCATGCCAGCCGGATTTACCCATAAATCTCCCGTTTCGTAGCGGTGGGTCTTAAACCTGTTGCCGTCCTGCCATTCCCACTCTATGGCCGACCCCGTATTCATCGCGAAGTAATGCTGGGGTACCGTGACGTTGTCTGGAGTGAATTCTTCATTTTCACCCTTTTCTAGATAGACTCCATCCCAAGCGAGTTCACGGCTTGAGACTAAGATTTTGCCCACGCTGATATCCGATTTCGGGGTCAGGGTTTGGCTATCAACAAAAGAAATCCGACTTTCCACCGTCTTTCACCTCGATTAACCGAGGGGTAGTTCCATTTGAATGTTACATCTCTCATAAGGGGATGGGGGGCCAACGATCTTTTTGAATCCTAGTGCGTAGTAGAGATTGATCGCTGCTGTCAGGACAGTGTTGCTTTCAATCAAAAGTTTCTGGACTCCCAATTCGCGGGCTTTTTGAATCGCAGCTTCGCCTAGCTGTCGGCCGATGCCTCGCCCCCTAGCCGTATCTGCAACGGCCATTTTGGCTAACTCGAAGTGAGCATCATCGATTTTAATCAAGGCACAGGTGCCGACGGCGGCCCCGTTGTATAGCGCGATCAAAATGTGACCTCCCGCTTGCAGAATCGTGCTTTCAGGATTTTCTAAATAATGCCGATCCGTGTCTTCGACAGAGAAATATTCCTCAATCCAAGCGTAGTTGAGCTGTTTAAATGCTTCTTGAAATTGGGGTGCATAATCGACGACGGTCACGGCTGTGCGTTCCCGCTGTTTCCGCTGTTCTTGAACGCGAGTGTAGAAGTTCTTTTGACTCAGTAGATGCTCAATTTCAGCAATTGCCTGCCACAGGTCATGCTGCATTTCGCCAAAGAGCGCTTCAACAGCGTGGGTGACATCTTGGTATTGCGCCTGAATTTTGGGCACCAGCTGCTGCCCCACTGGCGAAAGGCTAACGAGGTTGACCCTGCCATCGTTCGGGCTGGGACGAGATTGCACGAGCCTGGCCTTGGTCATCGCTTTCACAATTTGGCTAATGCCTGGATGGGGTTGACCCGTCTGCTCAGCGATCGCTGAAATCGACAAACTTTCTGTTTGAGACAGCACATAAAACACCGGAAACCAGTGGGGCTGTAGGTCAACGTCATAAAGCTCGAACACTTTGACCGCATCTTCAGTAAACACCTGACTTAAGCGCCTTAGCCGACTGCCTAAAGCCAGCTTCCCGGCATGTTGATAAAAGTCCATTCGCTTACATCTGTCCTTAATTGCGTAATTGTTTACGTAATTGATTCCTCATTAAAATCAATCTTTGAATCTGATGCAAGTTCTACAGCCGCAATTTTTTACTAAAAGTGAGCAAGATGCTTCAAGAAATTTGCTGGGTGCTGTCCGATAGTGGTGACTGTGAGGCGAGCAATACACCCCGTTGTCTGTATCCCCCAGATTCATGACTCCAACAGTATTAGGAGCGCACTATGAAACGGTTATTCAACCCGTTGTTAATCTCGGCAACTGCGTATGACCAGCCCGAATCGGTCAACCACGTGGTCGATCTCGTCGCCGAGTCCTTTGAGTAAGCCCTGAATTAAAGTGCAGAAAGCTATTGAGGAACTCAATACGCAGCTTTTTCAGATAGCAACACCCTGACTGATTTAGCAACGTATTGGACTTCAAGATCAAACGCGATCGCCCCCATCAGACCCCACCGATCCCATCAAAAAAGCAACTCGATAAGACTGAACCCCAAACGCAAAACCCAGAACCTCAAACCTGACACCTAACACCTGACACCTGCCCCCTTAAACTCCACCTACGAGGCAACCCATGAACTACTACACCCTTGGTAACACCGGCTTAAAAGTGAGCCGTCTGGCCCTCGGCACCATGACCTTTGGTGACGATTGGGGCTGGGGAGCTGACGAAGCCAACGCTCGGCAACTGTTTAATACGTATCTAGAAGCCGGGGGCAACTTTATCGACACCGCCGACCTGTATACCAACGGCAACAGTGAGCGCATGCTCGGCAAGTTTGTGAAAGAGAGCGGCAGCCGCGATCGCGTCATCATCACGACCAAATTTAGCTACAACGCCGAACTCGGCAACCCCAACGCCGGGGGCAATGGCCGCAAAAATATCCTGCGAGCGGTAGAAGGGTCGTTAGAACGTCTCGGTACCGACTATATCGACCTCTACATGCTGCACACCTGGGATCAGGTGACACCCGCAGCAGAGGTGATGCGGACGCTGGATGATTTAGTGCGATCGGGCAAGGTGCGCCATGTGGCCATGTCAGATGCCCCCGCTTGGTATGTGGCTCAAGCCCAGACCTTAGCCTCAGAGCGCCATTGGGAACCGATCAGCACAGTGCAACTGGAATATTCCCTAGCAGAACGCAACATCGAATTTGAATACACGGCCCTGGCGCCGAACCTGGGCACGAGCCTTATGGTGTGGTCACCCTTAGCCAGTGGCTTGCTCTCGGGCAAATACAAACCGTCTGAATCCGGTGGCGAAGGGTCAGGACGTCTAGCCATGCTGGCCGACAGCGGCAATCCCGCTTTCGACAAATTCACCGAGCGGAACTGGGAGATCGTTGCGGAGCTAGAGGCCGTGGCCAAAGACCTCGATCGCTCCATGGCGCAAGTCGCCTTGAATTGGGTTACCCATCGCCCTGGGGTTGCGTCTGTAATTATCGGTGCCACCAAACTGCATCAGCTGCAAGACAATCTCGGCGCTTTAGACTTTGAGCTGCCCGCCGCCCTACAGCAGCGGCTAGACGCCGTTAGCCGTCCCGTCCCGCGCTTTCCGTACACCTTCTTTGAGCCGGGCTTGCAGGGCATGATTCATGGCGGCGCCACCGTAGGCGACAAGCCCCCCACCTATCATCAGCCAGTGTTGGTGCAAGGGGCGGGGGCGGGCGTGACCGCAGATTAGCCAGACCACATCTAGGGAAGCTGGGCTTAGGGAGTCGCGCTTAAATAACATCCCCACTCCCCTGCTACTCATCCACCCTGCTACAGTCTTGCGCGGGTACTTTATTTTCAAACCGCTCCTTTAATTAGCGTCCCTAGACGCCCATTGTTATGTTCTGAACTAAGCTCGAATTCACCAGGCCATGACTCAACGATTCAAGAAAAATGACCCGATCGCTAGCGTCATTGCTCAAGCATTTCGGTATTATCAGAGGGCTCCTTTTGGCAACTGTAGCAGGCCATGACTGATGCCCCAGATCAACTCGCCACCACCCTGCGAGAAGCCTATCGCGCTTGCGACACAAAGCCCCTCTCGCTAGCCGATATTGATCGCTACTACGTGCCGTTTGCCTCCCGGCAAAACACCCTGAGCGATATTAATGGCCGTTTAATCACCACCACGGCTGGAGACACTGCTGCCTTGTTGTTTACAGGGCATATTGGCTGTGGCAAAAGCTCAGAGTTGACGCGCATTGCCCAGCACCAACAAGATGATTTTTTAGTCGTTGAAGTGCAGATTGATGAAACAGCTAAAGTCGAAGATTTAGACTACACCGACCTCTACCTCATCATCATTCAACAGGTCGAAGGAGCGTTGCGGCAGCAAGGCATCCGCCTTGATGAATCCTTGCGAAAAAGCTTTGAAGAATGGTTTTTAGAGATTACCAAAGAGCAGGAAGAAGTCATCAACCGTTCCGTCAATGTAGAGGCCGAAGCCGCCTTAGGCGCCGAGGCTCCCCTGCTCGCCAAATTTTTGTTCAAAATCACGGCGCAAATGCGTGGCTCCGTGACCGAACGGCAACGCATCCGGCAGCTCATCAAACCCGGAACCGCCCGCCTCAAGACCGACACCAACCTGTTACTGAGAGACGCCAACGCCAAAATCCGAGAAAAAGATCCCGCCAAAAAGGGCTTACTTCTGATTCTGGATGGGTTGGATCGGTGTCCGCCCAATATTGCCAAACATCTGTTTTTTGACTACGCACCGCAACTACTAGAGCTGAACTGCGTCATCATCTACACCGTACCCATTGCCAACCCCTATGCTCAGGATGGGGTCAACCCCGCCTTTGGCCCGCCACATATCGTCCCGATGGTCAATGTCTATCAATATGAGCAAGATCAGCCAGACCTAGATGACAACCTTGACGGGCTAAACTCCATCGTTAGCATGATTGAAAAGCGCGTTGACGTTAAGGCCGTATTTGAGCAGCATGCTCACCTGCTGGATATGGCCCGAGCCAGTGGTGGTCATGTCCGTCACATGATGCAGATGATGCAAGCGGCCAGTATCAATGCGCTCGGGCTGAGCCAGACCAAGATCGATGCGGATAATGTGACCTATGCGGCCAAGCAGTTGCAGTTTCAATTTGAGCGCTCAACTCCACGCGCTTACTACCCAGAGTTAGCTCGGGTAGCCTTGCACAAGGATTTTACCGATGACGAAATTGGTCGAGAATTGCTTTTTAGCACCGCCGTCTTAGAATATAACGGCAACAATCGCTGGGTATATCCTCATCCTCTGATCAGACGTAGTGAACTCTTCCGACAGGCCTTGGCCAACCTCCAAGCTGGACAGTGAAAGCCCTGAGTTTCTGGGGCTCAATCTTGAGGCTGTGCAGAGCTTAGCTAACTTTATTGACCTTTCCGAAGATTTCAGACTGGCTTTTGCTGAAGTTAATTTTGTGCCCGACGTTGATCTTTTAATTGCGGCTTTGCAGCAGCGGCCCGAGTGCCAGCAGGTGCAGTTTTTGGTTTTTGATTTTAGCCAAACCAAGCTCACTTCATTGCTAGCAGAGCTCATGCTACGGCTGGAGAGTGTCGAATATGGCGCGAACAAAAAGCCTGCCATCATTTTGCGCGGCTTAGAAACTTCCATCGGTGGCTTAGGCAAAGAATCGCCCTTTCTGCAAGACCTCAACTTTGTGCGCGATGCCTTAGCGCGGCGGGTGTCGCACCCGATGGTCATGATTCTGCCGAAATATGCGCTCAAGCGTTTGGCCCGCACCGCCAAAGATTTCTGGTCATGGGCGTCGATTGTCTTGGCGTTTCGCTCAGCACGGGAACGGATTGAGACGGTGCAGTCTCAAGTCATGCGCTCTGACTATCTCTTTAGCAGCGATTTGGCCCCCGTCAAACAAAGCCGCATTGATCAGCTCAACGCCCTGCTAGAAGAATATGCCCCCACTGAGCATGAGCCGGATGATGTGAATGCCGTCATTCGCCTCAGCATTTTGCTTGAGTTAGGTGACGCTTACACCAGCCTGGCCCAAATGAAAGCGGCTCAAACGTGTTTTGCGCAGGCTTTGCATCTGGCACAGATGAGCCAACAAAAGTGGTACGAAGCCCAAGCGCGCCGGAAACTAGGGCAAGTGCTGCAATTTCTCAAACAAAGTCAAGCAGCGCTGTCGCACTACGAGTCGGCGTTGACGATTTATCGCGCAGTGGGGGATCGCCTCGGCGAAGCCAACACGCTAAAAGCCCAGGGGGACGTGCTGCAATTTCTCAAACAAAGTCAAGCAGCGCTGTCGCACTACGAGTCGGCGTTGACGATTTATCGCGCAGTGGGGGATCGCCTCGGCGAAGCCAACACGCTAAAAGCGCAGGGGAAAGTGCTGCAATTTCTCGACCAACGCAGTGAAGCGCTGGCGAACTACGAGTCGGCGTTGACGATTTATCGCGCAGTGGGGGATCGCCTCGGCGAAGCCAACACGCTACAAGGGTTAGGTCGCCTTAAAGACAGTCCTGATATGTCGCTGGCTAATTTTCTAGCCGCCCAAAAAATCTATCAAGAGATTGGTGACCGCTACAGCATGGGACGTAACCTGGCTTGGTTTCTTGGCCCTGCCTACATCATCTCAGCGCGAACTGAGTCAGCGATCGCGGCTTTTCAAGAGGCCGCTGACATTGGCGCAGCCATTGGCTTTGAGCCTCTGACCAACTATGCCCGCCAGCAAATTGACCAGATTGAAGACAATTAACAATATTGACCCGGCTTCAACCATCAAAATGGGCACACCGACCAGTGTGCCCAAACCAATCTCTTGCTCAAAGTGCCTACACCGCGGCTAACTCCGGGCGGGCAGATGCCGCTGTGGGTTTTAGAGCGGCTGGGCAATACACCTCCGCTGAGTTATTGGGGCTTTCGATCAGCTTTACCTTGTGCAGTTGCGCCCCCGTGGCGGCAATGGGCTCCCGCAGCAGGTCGCGGATATGAACGGCGATGTTTTCCGCTGTGGGCACCACCTTCTCAAAGTAAGGAATGTCTTTGTTAAGGAAGGTATGGTCAAACGGCTCAACCACGTGCTCATCGATCGCTCTTTGCAGCTCTGTCAAATCGGCGATCATGCCCGTGCGGGGTTCAATTTCGCCCTTTACCGTCACTTCCAAATGGTAGTTGTGGCCGTGGCCGTTGGGGCGCGCACACTTGCCGTAAATTTCCACATTTTCATCAAAACTCAGGGTCGGCAAAGCGAGTCGGTGGGCGGCGCTAAAGTGAGTGCTGATAGTGAGATAAGCTTCCATGTCGTTACCTGTGTAGTCGGCCCAAAGTTCGGGATGTTCAAATAGCTGAATCTTGGTGATGGGGAGGTGCGGCGAGAGGCGCTGCCACAGCACCCGAGCGATGTGCTCCGTGGTCGGTAGCGTGGCCTGAAACTCGGGCCACACGTCATTTAGATACGAGAAGTCAAGCTGACTGGTGACCTCGCGCTTAATTACCTGCTTCACATCCGACAGGTTCAGCACCATGCCGTACTCATCGAGCTCTCCCACCATAGAAACGTACAGCACGTAGTTGTGCCCATGCCCCGGAGACCGACTGCAGGGGCCAAACTTGGCTTGGTTTTTGGCCTTACTCCACTCCGGTAGCCAATAGCGATGACTGGCCGAGAACTGAGCGCGGCGGTTAATGATGCATTCCATAAAAAGCTACGCACCAACGTGATTTACGTTTTGTAATGTTCTTTCACCAGCATACGCGATCGCCCTCCCATGAGGCGGACCCCAGACTCAACTCGCCCGCCGAACTCAATCGTCCTGCTTTGTAAATTTTTATTGCAGAATTTTCTCATTTTTCTGAATTTATATGTGTAATCCCCTGAAATCAGGAGCATGGCCGATATCGGCAGTATTACTTTTGATTTCATGAGTTGCTGACATTTGAGCCAAAAAGTAAGATCAGATACAGAATATAAAAGGTGCTTTTCAGATTTGTCTTGCTTTTTGGCTGATGTTGGGCCATATGTGGGCATTCTGAAATTAAATTAAGGTGCTGTCCGCTGGAATGTGCCTCTTAAATATCCCCCTTTCAGATAATTCTTAAAAATGGAGGCGAGAAATATGAAGCTTTGTTACCGTGGCGCTGAATACGACTACACTCCACCCGTGTTAGAGGTGTCAGAGACCGAGATATTAGGTCAGTATCGTGGCCGACCTTTGCACTTTTCCTACGTGAATCATGTGCCGTTTCCTCAACCCGAGGCCAGCCTGATGTATCGTGGCGCGCCTTATCAAACAACTCGCCAAGGGGCGATCGAAGCGGTTGTGCGGGTTAATGAAGCACCCCAAGAGCCCCAGTTTAAGCCGGTGTTTGACTCGATGGCGGCAGCTCGTCGCAATTTGCTACAAGAAGCGGCTGACATGCACCAGGTCAATATGAAACGCTCTCTGGAACACCGCATGCAGGTTGCTCAGGCTAACGGCGACGTCGTTCTGCTGCGTCAGTTAGAAGACGAGATGCACCAGTACGCCTAGGTTGGCCAGGGGCAGCGAGTTGACTTAAGTTACCGGCTGGCCGTGGGGATGCATCAGCACCATGAGCGATCGCCCACCCACCACCAGCGACTCGCCCACCACCGCTAGCGGCTGCTCAATGAAGCCCGCTGTCAGTTTTGTATCCAGCATGAGTTGCCAGGGGCGAGCGCTGAGCGACCCTGGCAGCCTAAAGGTTTGGGCTGTGGCCTGGGCATTGAACAGGACTAAAAAGCTGTCGTCGACAATGCGATTGCCCTGACGGTCAGGACTGGGGATTTCTTCACCGTTCAAAAAGACGCCAATGGTTTTGGCTTCCGCCTCTTGCCAGTCTTCGGCACTCACTTCGGTACCGTCGATATTAAACCAGCCGATGTCATTGACTCCAGAGCCGTGAATCTCACGCCCCTGAAACCAATCGCGTCGCCGAAATACCGGGTGCGATCGTCGAAAGGCGATGAGCTGTTGCACAAATGTCAAGGTGTCTTGCTGAGAGGGCTGATGGTGCCAGTTGAGCCAGGCAAGTTCATTATCCTGACAGTAGGTGTTGTTGTTGCCCTGTTGCGATCTGCCAAATTCGTCACCGCCCAGCAGCATTGGCACCCCCTGAGAAAGCAAGAGCGTAGCTAAAAAGTTACGCTGCTGTCGCGCTCTGATTTCCAGCACAACTGGGTCGTCAGTCTCTCCCTCAACGCCGCAGTTCCAAGAGCGGTTATAGCTCTCGCCGTCGCGGTTACCCTCACCATTGGCCTCATTATGCTTCTCGTTGTAGCTAACGAGATCCCGCAGGGTAAAGCCATCGTGGCAGGTAATGAAGTTAATACTGGCGTGGGGTTGTTTGCCGTTCGACTGGTAGAGGTCTGAACTGCCAGTCAGGCGAAAGGCAAATTCTCCCAGACGACAGTGGGCCTCACGCCAAAAGTCCCGCATGGAGTCACGGTATTTGCCGTTCCACTCTGACCACAGCAGGGGAAAGTTGCCCACTTGATAGCCGCCTTCGCCAATGTCCCACGGTTCAGCAATCAACTTAGTGGTCGAGAGCACCGGATCTTGGTGAATGATGTCGAAGAATGCCGCCAGACTATTGACTTCATACAGCTCACGGGCCAACGCTGAGGCCAGATCAAAGCGAAAGCCATCAACGTGCATTTCCTCCACCCAATAGCGCAGGCTATCCATAATCAGCTTGAGCACTTGGGGATGGCAGACATTGAGCGAATTGCCGCAGCCCGTGAAGTCCATGTAGTAGCGGGGCAGCTCTTCCACCAGGCGATAGTAGGCCTCGTTATCGATCCCACGAAAGGCGATGGTCGGCCCCAGCTGATTGCCCTCACCCGTGTGGTTGTACACGACATCGAGAATCACTTCGATCCCCTCTTGGTGTAAGGCTTTTACCATTTCTTTGAACTCGCGCACCTGCTCGCCGTGACGGCCCTGGGCACTGTATTCAGAATAGGGGGCAAAATAGCCGATGGAATCGTAACCCCAATAGTTGCGCAGTCCGGCACTCACCAAATGTCCTGGATGCCCGGTGAAATGATGAACCGGTAGCAGCTCGATCGCCGTCACCCCTAAGGTTTTTAGATGGGCGATGACCGCGGGATGACCGACCCCAGCATAGGTGCCTCGCAGTGCTTCGGGCACGTGGGGATGCTGTTGGGTGAGCCCCCTAACATGGGCTTCGTAGATGATGGTTTCATGCCAGGCTGTTTGCGGGTAGCGATCGCCCGCCCAATCAAAGGTAGTATCGACCACCACGCACCGTGGCATCAATTCAGCACTGTCGAGTTCAGCGGTTGCCAAATCGCGATCGTCATTCTTCACATCGCTGATCGGATAGCTAAACAGGCCCGCCCCATGTTGAATGTCTCCCGCGATCGCTCGAGCATAGGGATCAATCAGTAACTTATAGCGGTCAAACCGCTGCCCCTCTTCAGGCGCATGGGGGCCATCGACGCGGTAGGCATACTGTTGCCCCGGAGCAATATCGGGCATGTAGCCGTGCCAGACGTAGTTGCTCAGCTCTGGAAGTTTGATTTGGGTTTCTTGCCCATGCTCGTCAAACAGGCACAGATAAACAGCCGTGGCATTTTCTGAAAAAATCGCAAAATTGGTTCCCTTGCCGTCCCAGGTTGCCCCCAAGGGATGTGGGTCGCCAGGCCAAACGGTGTGAGTCATAGGTGCAGTTGGGAATTGCGGCAAGCGTGATCGCCCTGATTGTAACGGGTTAGGTGCCGGTCTCGTATGATGACATCATCAGCATTGCGCACCTAGGGAGAAGAACCGCTATGAGCTTGCTTGGCAATATTATCTGGCTAATTTTCGGTGGATTTTTGAGCGGAGTAGGCTACATCTTGGGGGGCATTAGCACTTGCCTGACCATCATCGGCATTCCCTTTGGCATCGCCACCATTCAACTCGGCATGGCCTCATTCACCCCCTTTGGCAAAGAGATTAAGAAAGGCCCCAATGCAGATACGACGCTGCTCTTGATCCTCAATCTGGTGTGGATTTTCATCTTTGGCTGGGCGATCGCCCTAAATCACCTCTTTTGGGGGATTTTGCTCGCTATTACCATCATCGGCTTACCCTTTGCCAAGCAGCATTTTAAATTAATGATCTTGGCGCTGTTCCCCTTTGGCCGCACCCTGGAATAGGCCCAAGGGGAACAGAGACGGTGTCTAATCGATCACAGAACCTGGGCTGGATAGCAAAACCTGGCGGGGCTGCATCGAGCTATAGATTCAGGTCTTAGAGACCGCGGGCATCTTGCCCGCGCTTCGCTATTGATGGCTCGTCATCTGTTGGGGTGACGATGCAATTCATCCCCAACATCAGCAACGCCCAGAACCTTAGTACTTTGGAAATAAAGTTTTCCACCACTCTAGAGACTCTTGTCCGCTTGGATTTTGACATAATGGCGCTGAAATTTGTCCCGTGCGGCTTCAAGCGAAAATTGCCAATTGATGCGGATGCGTTGGTCGTGTCGTTC
>JBCDAJ010000008.1:0-74551 GCA_039185935.1 Cyanobacteria bacterium P01_F01_bin.56
CAACCAAGGTCATATCTTCAGCGGCGGCCACAGCCTTAATGACCTCGCGCCCCATCTTGCCGCATGCGCCATTTACCACGACGGGAATTGTTGATTGTGCTGCCATGAACCTGTTTCTAAACGGTCAACAGGATGAGTTTACTTCATCAACTCCAAGCAAGTAGTTAGCACCTAGGTTCAGCCCTAAGCAAAGCTTGCGCAATTCCTCATAAGCTGGGAGCCGTTTGCCTGTTGTGTATTGAGATATGCAGGCTTGAGTCATTCCACACTTTTCAGCAGCTTCCTCCTGAGTCAACTTGAGTAGCTTGATGCTGTCCTTTAGACGAGTTGAGAATCTGTCTCGCAACTGCTGTTCTTCGTTCATCACTTATCTCAATAATCCCCTTCCCTTCATCAACCCACCCTTCAACCAAGCAGCGACAGCAAGTTATTGAATCTTTTGTGCAATCCCCGTGGTGCCTCCCATTAGCCCAGCAACTTTGGTTGGATAAAAGCTTCAAGCTTGCCTCTAGAAAGTACGGTGCTCGAAAAGCAGATTCCATGTCATCACCTAGCCACCAAGTCATTGCAATGCATGTTGCCATGAATAGCTCACGATCTTTCAGCTCGCCTTCAACTAGGCGAGTCATATCTAACCACCCTCAACGGCACATTCTTCTGCCTGCAAATGTCGATCATGTGGGCCGTACCCCGGCTGACCCCATCCCAGAAAACGACGCAAGCACTAGCCGCCTCAGCCATTTCGATATTTCGTAAATATCCAGCACGTTTACCGTATGTATCCCAATCAGCAGGGAAAGATTCGACAGCATAGCCGCGTTCTTGGGCGTATCGCTTACCCAGCCTGTCGGCACCCGCCGCTTCGCCACAGATTACGGATACGTCAGGGTGTTTGTCCCTAAGAAATGAGTCCATCTTGGCTTTAAGGAACTCGTAGCTACTGAATCCCCGACTGCCCGCAATGCACACCTTAAACATCACGTTCACCATCTACCGGCGTCGAGCTTTTAACCTGCCCAGGGCTCTCTTGAACTCTTCAATCTAAAGTTTGATCCGCGCTTCTCGACGCTTTTGTCTCCATTCCCCATAATCAATACATTTTTAAAAAGCTTTTCTCATTTCTTGCGCCGTCGCTTCGGTGTGAATAGTGGTGGTCATAAGTCAATCACTCCAAAACAACATAGCCTGACTCAATATAATCAATGACTGCATCATGGAGTCCGCGAGTGACAGAACCGTCACACCAACGTATTTGATATCGATGCCCTCTAGGATTTTGCGTAACCTTCCATATGATCCTCCACCTTCGCTCTTCAAGGTCGAAGACCTTAGTACCAACCAAGATTTGCATGTCCGCTTCAATTCCTATATTACCTATCACCCATGTGATAAAAGTATAGTACAATCAACCTGTAGTTTATTTGGGGCGTTTTATGGAACCCCTGACCGAAGTGCAGCAAGAGCTATACGACTACTTGCTAGAGAAAAGTCGTCGTCATAAGCCGATGCCAACGTATCGAGAAATGATGCGGGCTATGAGGCTCAAGTCACCGGCTCCAATTCAAGGACGGCTTGATCGTTTGGAGCGGAAAGGCTATATCTATCGCCCTAGCCACAATGCTCGCTCAATCATCGTTAACGACTTTGAAAGGGAAGGGACAGAGCCGGTCTATGTGCCTCAGCAGTACGTGGTACAGGTGCTGGAATTCGTTGAAACACTTCAGGATCTGGAGGCGGCGTGATGAACCCGACTTTAGAACAGATCGGCAATGTGACGGTCAACGAGTTAATTAAGTGGCTGCAGTTTGAGCAAGCGCGAGCCCAAAAATGCGGACGACAAAATCACGATCCAACTACTGAGATCTCATTGAATTTGTACCGCGATCACATTCGCTTGATGCAGCAAGACATTCTAGGTGCTGCAAAACGCCTGATTGTGATGCGTGAGGCGAACAGTACTTCTAAGGATAGGGATCTGGAAGCGGTTGACGCTGAGTTCGAGGATGAGCTTCATGCCTGACCCCACTACGCTTGGTGACGTTGCAGCATTCATGAGCCGACAGTACATGCAAGCTCGCATGGCTCAGTTAGAGGGGCAGCGAGATTATTTGGCTGAGGACGTTTATCAAGCATGTAACTTTTACATGTTAATCGGCCCGGTTATCCGCTCTAAGTTGCCGGAATACGCCAATGACCCACGCATAAACATGGAAATTTGCATGGATGCTATGGAGAAGTACGGAGAGCGGTTGATTGAGTTGTTGAGTGGGAATCGTCATGACCATCCCCACTGACCCCACCCAAGGACAGATCGACTTCCATATGGACAACGCGAGAAAGGTATATCGCGCGTTAGAGAATGCTGCGGAACGTCTTATGAGCGCGGTCAACGAGATATTGGACAAGGTTAAGGCAAGCCCACCTGCAGAGAGAGGGCCAGTCAACTGGGCTGCATTGCATTGCTCTGGTGTGTACTTCAACGTCCACAGCGAAGATTTGAGTGTTGATTGGCTGATAATGCTTGGCAGATGCGACTACTACTCGCCGCTGGTTGATGCAGTTTCCAAGGGCCTCATTGAAGCAGGTTATGTGGACGTTGAAATTATTTGTGAGTGGTGAGCATCATGTCTGACATCCATCTAAGCGACGAAGAAAAGATATGTCACCTTGTTCATTTGTGTTGCTGGTTAGCGAAGGTGGCGACGGAGTCTGCTGATTGCCGTACTCAAGCTTTGGCTCAGGCGGACGCTGAAAATGCAAGGGATTACCTAAGGGATTACTTCCCGGTTATTCAGGGTTCATATCAGCAGCAAGAGATTCGCGAGTTGGGCACGGCTGAAATTGAGTACAGCCTACTAACTGATGCTGTTGCCATAGTGAGGAATTACGAGTGATATATGAGATGGAACAAAAGTACTTTCAGCTATGTATAGCCGCTACGCTACTCTCTGCGCTTGAGCTGGGGTTTGCTTTTTTCACGTCGTCAGAGATAGCTGCCAATGGATTCGGGTTTATGGCTTTTTTGGTTAGTTGTGTAGCCTTTTATTTCTTTGGAAAATGCCTTAGATGAGGTGATCATGTTTGGACTCATTATCTGGCTTTTTGTAATCGGCTTGATGATCTGCGCTCCGTGTTGTGTTTTAGTGAGGCTTGCACTTAATGAATGAACCAACGCGACTGACTTTGGAGCAGCAGTTTAGCGTACGGTCTTTTGAAGATACCTTGCGGCAAATGCCCCCTGATCAAGTTCAGGAATTTGCCGTTTATTTGTATCAGCAAATGATGCTGAAAGATAACGCGGTCAAAGCATATATGAAGCAAGAATGGGGGATTTAAAGGAGTAAATTATGACTGATTTAGCCAACAAACTTTTTGACGATTGTGCTGAGGTTACCAAGATTATTCCTATTTCTTGGTGTGAGTGTAGCGAAGAGTTATGTGAGCTTATTGAGGATATCGCAGATTATCCAGTATCAAAACTCGAATCTATTGGAATGCCGGTACAAACGGCAGAATGGTTTTATGAGGCGTGCAACGAAGATGAAGATACTTTCGATACTGAGATGGTTGTATCTGAGGTTCTTCAAACGCGCAGTCTATCTATCAAGAAGCCAACATTTTTTGTTTGCCTGGAAGCCGTCGTTCTTGAAAAGAAAGGTAAAGGACATTGGCATTCTACTTGCGTCAAAGCCTGTGAAATTCTTTATGTAGAAGGAATCGAAAATATTGAAGGTGCTATTGAAGAACTCATCGATTCGCCTGAGTTTCAGTCTCGGATCAGACGGGAACCAGCATCAGTAGCCAGTTGAGACAAGAATGATCAATTTAATGATGAACTGGCTTCAATCTTGTTGTTATGGGCCTTGTATTTGGGCGTCGTGTTTCTGCTGTTTGCGTGAGGTGTAATTAATGTCTCAAACATGGTGGGGACTAGCGAAGATCTACTAGCCTTAGCTTCAAACCCAGCAACTCCATATCAGCCTCGATGTCTTGTACCCGGAAATTCTCACCATTGAGAACTCTCTCCCAACGTTTCTGAATGCGTTTAAACTCGCGATTAGTTGGATCAGTCTCAGCGGCGATTAGCTGGGTAATTCGATAGGGATTCAGGTTTTGGCCGGTCGCCCATTGCTGGAGTTGCTCAGAGAGGCTATGCATTCTCAAGCTCCCACTCAGGAATATTGACGATCTCTACACTTATGCAACCTAAGTACGTCGTTGCCGTCGTTGAGCCACTCGTGTTAGTCCAGTATTTTGTTTTGTTTTTTTGCATAGCCGGTGCTTCGTTTTGCAGGCTGTATCTAATGCAATCGCCTTGATTGCCAATGTCTTTTTCAAGAACGTGAACCCGTCCATTTCTGGAGATCTTGCACGCATGGCTAGGGTAATCAACTTGCGAATAATCGATTTTCATGAGTTTACCTGTGTAGTATTTGAATGCTGGGGGCTACCCCCAGATGTGCGCGGTTGATCCTAGAGTCGACCTTTGAGAATTAAATAGTTTAGGGTTGACCCTAAATTCATTCTTTCGACTTGAGATGAGACATGGAATCTCAAACGCTTTTCAATCCAGAATGTGGCGTCATCGTTTTGGAGAATTACGCTCAAATTATCCGTAATTCTTTCAATTTCTTTTTGCAGCTTTTCGTTGCGATGCCGCCACTTTTGCTCAATTTCTTGAGCTGATAAGCCTTGTTCTTTTCGCTTAAGTCTTGGAGGAGCTTGCATTTTGTCGGCTTTGTCTGACTTAAACTCTTCAACATCCGCCATTAGCTGGCGGCGAATGTCTTCAGCCCATTCGACTTGCTTTTCCGTGCCCTTTAATGCGGGGAGAGTTTCAGTCATCTTTGCTATCTTCTTGCTTACAAATCGAGCGCCGAGCCCTTTGACGCGAACCCACAGCACATGAGCCCATTCTTGGACCTCAGCAATTAGGCTTTCAGCGATATTTAAGTGCTGGGCGATTACTGCGTTCATGTCGCTTCTCTGTGCTCTCTACAATTACTATTAAAGACATTTCTGTCGTTAATGTCAAGACAATTCTGTCGTTAAGTTGCGCAGTGTAGTGTCACGTCGCGTGGATTACGATGATTGGCTGTGGAGAAGGCCAGCAGTGGAGGCAGCCAATTTGTGATGCGATCGCCCTGATTTGTAAGTGTGGGTTAGGATTGAGGCGACGCAAAGCCTTTGAATAGTGGCGAAGAACCCCAAGACAGGATTAACTGATAAGCAAGAGCAGTTTTGTCGCGAGTACCTGAAAGACTTCAATGCAACAGCGGCTTATATTCGTGCTGGGTATTCTGCGAAGGGAGAATCTGCCCGTCGTGCCGCGTCTAGGTTGTTGACAAATGTTGACGTCCAGGTTCGTTTAGCAGAAAAAATTACGCAATCAGAGCAAGAGTCAGATATTAGCCTAGCTCGTACTGTGAGAGAGGTTGGGCGAATCGCATTCTCAGACATCACCCATGCCTTAAAGTTTGATTCTGACGGGGTGCAATTTAAACCATCAAAAGACTTGTCAAAGAGGACGACCGCCTCGATATCAAAAGTATCTTCAACTAAGACAATCGTCAGGATTAAAGATACCGAAACAGAGACAATCAACATGTCTTTGCAGCTTCATTCAAAGACATTTGCATTAGATTGGCTAGGAAAGTATTTCGCAATTGCTCAAGACTTAAATAGCGCTAGAGCGGCCTTGCTTAAGTACGGAGTGGCGCTAATTGCCGATGACTCCACAGAAACCGGATGGCGACTAGAACCCTATGACGCTGACACCGCTATCGACGCCGCCCCTGAAACAGAACAGGCATCTGACGAGTTTACAGAGGCGGTCTGGGAAGAGGAGTAAACTCTCCTCTCTGCACGAAACTCAAAGGCAGGTTTTCTGGAGTCCTCACCGTTATCGGTTGGTCGTATGCGGCAGGCGCTGGGGTAAGTCTAGATTGGCTTTGGCTACCGGCATTATGGCGGCAATGGGAAGGTTGCCTAACTACTGCCAAATGTTGCCTCCAACAGCAGAAAACACCATTGATATGGTTCAGTTGCCGTCTGGCGCTTGGGTGCCCATCGACGCTCCTAAGCTCACATTCCCATACGATCCGGCATCCCCTCCTGTCGTTGTTTTTGCCATGCCGACGCTTAAACAGTGCAAAAAGATATTCTGGAAGCCACTGCTAAATCTGCTCACCAATCAACCGTTTGTTGAATCCATAAACAGAGCGGAACTGACCATTAAGTTGAAAGGTGAATTGCCTGAAATCGTTTGTGTTGGGCTAAACGATGGCGACGGCGATCGCGTTCGAGGCTTTCGCATTGCGGCATTGCTGGGGGATGAATGGCAGGATGTGAAGCCTAGTATTTGGCAAGAGGTTTTAAGGCCCGCCATGGCTGACACGCCGGGTAGCATTGCTTTATTTACAGCCACCCCCAAAGGGAAGGTGAATCACGTTTATAAACTAGACGTCGCCGCCAAATCATTGCATGACTGGGCGGTGCATCGGTTCCACACTGCCGACAACCCATTTATCCCCAGGACGGAAATAGAACGAGCAAAAGCCACCCAAGAACCGCGCATCTATCGTCAAGAATGGGAAGCCAGCTACGAGGATTTTCCCGGTCAGATATTTGATCATCTTGGCGATCATCATTTGGTGGCTGACTGCCCAACCGCATTTCAAAAAACCATCATTGGGATTGATTGGGGTGATGTGAACCCGGCGCTGATTATTGCTGGTATGGACAACGAAAAGCGCTGGTGGTTGCTAGATAGTTGGTATTCATCAAGTGGTGTTAATGTTCTTGACAGTGAGTTCCTGGGACATGCACAGAGGCTTGCCAAAAAATGGGGTTGCGTGAGGGGTTGGGCTGGACACGATCGCCCGGCGTCTATTCAAAAGTGGAATCGTGAATTAGGGTGTCTGGTCAAGTCTTGGCAAGACTGCAACCCCGGCGGCAAGGTTTACACAGTTCATGAAGGCAACAGCACTCTTAATTCGCTGCTGTACCATGACCGCTTATTCATTGCGTGCCACCTCTCTGATCTCAAAGACAAGATGGGGAGCTATCATCGCAAGCAGGACAAAAACGGCAGTGTGCTTGAGGATATAGAAGCAGGCCAGGATGATCACGAAATTGATTGCTGTCGGTATGCGATCGCGAGTGAGGAGTCCAAAGTGTCGATCGATTACAACTTCGATACACTGGTGTCAACTTCTTCCTGACGATCATGTATTCGAACATTGCCAACTCTGGGTTTCTCACACGTCTATGGCGTCTCATCAGTGGGACAAAAGACAACAAGCGCATGATCGGCAATCAACGCAGCGCTGTTGTTTCGGCCTATCGGCATGTTCATTACGACCAGGAGCACTCAGAGTATCCGATTCGTGACCATAAGCGAGCGTTGCTATTGATGGACTCCATTTATGGGACGGAGCGCGAAAAGATTTTCAATGACGTGCTGAGCATTGCAGAAAGCGCGACATTCAGCAGTGCCGACGGAGATGATCGAGGCTTCACGATTGGTGATTTTTTGCAGGATGGAAAAACGCCCGTAGATCCCAACGTTAAGACGATTGCTCTGGAAGTGATTCGCCGCCGGAATGGAGATCATTTTGTGATCGGTGGCTCACGACTCCAGCCAGCGGTCCGAGAGTTTTTAGGCTATGGAGATAGTTTTTGGCAGTTAGGGATTGAGCGAGATGGCAATGGCTACGCAGTGATCGATTCCCTCAAAATGCCGTGCTGGGAAATGTTCAGGAAAGAATCTGACACAGGTCAACTCATTCAGTTTGAACAACGACGTCGGTTGATGGAAGCCCAGCCTAGTTTTGTGTTCCCCGCTATCAAAATTTTACACTTTCGCTATCGTAAACGTGGCTTGTATGGACAAAGCATTTTTGACGGCAGCTTGATAAAGCGGGCGCGGTATCAGTCATCAGAAAGTAATCTCGACAAAGTTACGAACGATACTGGATCAACGCCCTACGACTTTGAGTACCCCGACGGCTTCACATCTGAACAGCAGGAGCAGTTCAAGGAGAAATGGGATCAAAAGACCAAAGACGGCACAGTGACAGCTATTTGGCGACCACCAGGCATGAAAGTAAATCGCTTGGGTAGCGATGTCCCCAACTTTGGACCGCTGATTAATTACAGCCGACATCTTGAGTATGGGCTATTGCCTGCGGGGTTCCCTATGTGGCTAATTCCAGGCATGGAAACAAAAGGAGCACGGGATATCAGCGGCGCTCCTGAACGGGCTTATGTTCGCATGGTGAATGATTTTCGCGCTGTGCTGACGGATGGGATTCGTAAAGCGATCGACATTGAGCTATTTCTCAAGCTGGGGCCGGATGAGTACCAAGCCAAGGTAATGGATATGGGGTATTCAATTGTGTGGCCTAAGATCACAATTCCTGACAGGGCGGGCAACCCTGCCGTTGATGAAGAGTCTGACGCAGTGGGAATTGATGATCTAGACGCATCCACTAACGGCAATGGACAGCGTTCAGCGCCAACAGAGTATCTGCATCGTGAGTTTTCGACGTTTAACTTGAGGTGAGTTACAGATGAAAGTTTCAGATTGGATGAAAGGTTTGACTTGGCTGTTTTTGATTAATTTTCTTGTCCTTCAATGGTCAGGATGGAGGCTAGCTAGGGTTATTGATAACGAGTCTAATGAGCAAGTCGGATGGACTTGGGTGTACTTTCCCGTTATGAGTGGATGGCATTGGGGATAATCTTATGGCAGTAGGCGGCGGATGCAAAAGACTCACAAGTCCGAGACCTATTAGTAGGCGTATTCACAGGCCTGGCGAGTTGTCAGTTTTAGAAGCGCTTGAGGCATTGAAGCGGGGTGACATGGAAACGTATTCGAGATTAGTGTATGGGTTTAACGAGTTTCAGTTAGGCAGGCTTGAAGAGTTTTTACAATGACTGAACCATTTCAGCCTCAACCCGCAACACTGCCTGATATCCCAACAGCCGATATTGACTGGGACGTAAAGCTTATGGCGAATGAATTGGGCTGGGAGTGGGATGACGAGATAGGGCGTTATGTGGATGGTGACGGCACGCCAGTTACCGAGCAGGAGACTCTGAGTGCAGTTGAGGCTGAGTTATCATTTTGGGAAGACGAAATAGATTCACTATCTGAATTGCTGCTTGCTGAAACTATCGATGTTACTGAGTGGGAACAGCGGCTGGCTGATTCTGTTGCTGCGATCGCTGCCATATTTTTCTTGTTTGGACTTGGCACTCTCGATAAGCTTGAAGATGAACACACTGATTTTGTTAATAAGCGCCTTACGACTCAGTACGAATATTTGCGAGGCTTTAGCGAAGATATATCAGCCGGAAGTCTGACAACGGCAATGATTGGGGCGAGATCCAAGCTGTATGTCCACGACGCCGAATCAAATCATGGCTATGCTCAGAACTACGCTCACCCTGTAGAACGCTGGCCTTATTACAGTAATGTTTTAGGCAACCCTGAACGCCACTGCAATCAATGCCCTGCTGAAACAGCTAAGGGGATTGTAGAAAGAGGGAATTTGCCAGCGATCGGCACAAGAGAGTGTGGAACTCGGTGTCATTGCCATTTTGCTTATTACACTGAAGCGGATGCCCGACAGCGAAATTCGATAAGTCGTTTTGGCTGGGTCGGGCGAAATAGTATTGTTTCAACCATTCTCATCCCTGTAACGTCATGACTACGGCAATCGCAACCCAAACTGAACATATCGTCATCGATCAAAATGATTTGCCCGTGGAATTGACACGGGTATTTCAATCGCAAATTACGCCCATGGGTAAACCCACCCCCGAGCAGTTGCGGCTGATGAATCAATACCGTCCGATGAGGATACCTGAATATACGGCAGATGAGCTGATATCAGTGCCCCTGATGGCGAGCAACAACCTATTGACTTGGGGGCAATCTCGCTGGGCGATCGCTGCTGTACAGAAAATGGCTGACACCTATCCAGGTAAGCCAATGCTGTTAAACCACAATGATTATGACGTTAAAGAATCAGTTGGGTTCGTTTACGACGCTCAAGTGATTTACAGCAATGCCGTACCTCAAGACGTCTTAGACGGTGCGGGCGAAACAGAATACAACGAAGCTGTAGTAAGGGCTGAAGGTTTTTATCAGTTAGTGGCTTATGCGGCTATCTCGGTCAATCATCCCATCCTTGATGCCTTGAGATATGCACGGGTCGGGAACGTTTCAACTGGCTGCATTACTGATGGAACTTACCGCTGTCCTCTTGATGGCACAGAGTTTGACATGAGTCGGATGCGTTGCGCCGAAGGACATTATCACCCTTATGCAAGGTGGTGGTTCAACTTAGACGAGGGTGATGTAGTCGCGCCTTATTACATCAAAGATGGCGTGATTTCTAGTTATGAATTGAGCTTTGTTGTGGCTGGGAATTTACCGGCGGCGTCTATTCCCAAAGCGGGATAAACAAAGTCGATAAGCTTTTGAACTTTAATATCTCGACAGCGATCACGGCTGACTCCAGTGGCAGGCTAGAGCGCCCCTTTTCAATTTCGCCTAACGTTTTTCGATTCAGCCCAATCTGCTTGGCCACTTCCGTTTGACTCAATTCCAAGTCTTGACGGCGCAATCGCATGTTGCGACCAATGACTGTTCTATCCGTTCGTAAGCTCATTCGGGCAAATACTGGACAGCGTGTCCATTCTAACCGCAGGTAATCATTCCAAACGTGGAACTAGGAATACCTTTAAGGAGCATGTAACATTCCCCTGACCTATGCCTAAGAATACAAAGATTCTGGTCCAAGAGGGTAATCCCCCAATGAGTGAAGGGGATTATCTGAAGCAAAAAATGTCTAGTACTACGACAGTGCAAGACATGATCTCTAAAGAGTCGGACCCTACAGCACTGAAGGAACCTAATCCTGAACCAACGCCTGAGCCTAGTGCAGAAAGTCAAGTCTTGGCTCAGGTTGAACAACGCCTCAAGGCTTTAGAAGATTCCATCACGCAAAAAGACTCTCGGATCGCCGAGAAAGAAGAGCGCATTCAAGCACTTGAAGTCGACAAACAATCTGCAGAAGATGAAGCTAAAGGTGCAATAGCGGAACTACAGGCACAGCATCAAGCGGAAATTGACGCGCTAAAGAAAGCCAATGATGAGGCTAGCAACCGCGTTTCCAACCTTGAAGGGCTGTTTAGGCTCACCGGCAATCAGCACGCTGTTACTCAGACTGAGGCTGAATCTGTTGATGGCGGGGTTCAAATGCCTAACGTCAACAAGATTTTGTCGAGTGATCGCAGCCCCAAAGGCTTGTATAAAGAAGTTCAGTCTATCCTTGACCGCAGCTCGATCGCTGAAAAGTATACGGGTGGGCAGGAACTTGTTCAGGTTCGAGATACTCGTGAATTAACGTCTTACATCCGTCGATTGCGGCGTGACTCTCAAGCCTGGGGCCAGTTTATTGCTGATGCTGAAGCATACGCAAAAAGCAATGGCTTACTGCGCGGACCTTCCACTAAGATTTCCAGCCAAGATGCGGCAACCGTTGGCACTGATATTGATGGCGGGTTCTTGGACACGTTAGCAGCGGTGATGCGAACCAACAACCGTCCGCAATACATTTTTCGAAACTTCGCAAACACTCGTGTTGACTTTGCTCAAGGCACTGGCGATACTATCCGAATCCCTCGGGCAGCTTATCAGCCAGGCCCATCCAATCCAGACGATCGCAAGCTGTCGGGCGCGGGTTCCTTTGCCAATATTGACCCCAACAACCAACGGTTGCAGACTGGCACAGAGTCGGCACTCCTGGAAGAATGGGGGCTTGGCAAAAACTCCGAGCATCCCCCAGTTGGCATTCCTAGCTTTGTTCAAGCTTATTCAATGCTTGATTTGATGGGCATTCTTGAACGCAATTTGGCTGAAGACTACTTCCGTTGGGAAGACATGAAAGTGCGAAGCTTGTGGGCACCGACCAGTCGAGTTGTTTACAACGATGGTGACGAAGTTTCTACTACTGTCGGTGATGCCGATGGCAGTATTACGCTTCAATTCCTGAACAACTTGTATGGCTACATGCGAGGTCTAAAGATTCCCACTTATCAAGATGGGGCTTACGGCATTGTCTTGATTAGCTCTGTTTGCTCTCAGCTTCGCAACGAGATGATTGCTGACAACGTGTGGCAAGCTCCCTCAATGGCAGCAATCACTGAACTGTCCAACAATCTGTCTTTGTCTGTTGGGTTGGACGTTGGGCCTACAGATCTCGCCGCTGCTTATCAAGGCAATCTGGGTAATTTCCATGTCTTTGACACCAATGCTTACGGCACTGGGACGGCGGCTGCAACTGGAGCTGAAGGTGAGGGCGTTCAAACTGAAACAGTTTCAGCAGGTGCCAGAACAACTCGCTCCAACTATGCCTTTGGTGCAGACACCATTGGGCGAGGCATTGGCACCGAGATGGAAATTCGACGCGACACCAATGACAACTTTGGCCGAGTCGGTCGTTACATCTGGCGTTCTGAAGAGGGTTTCGTCGCAATGGACGTTGACCCAACTGGTTATAGCGACACCAAGCCTGTGCCTCAGCAACTGCGTGTCATTGACGTTCGGAGCATCGGCTAATGAGCAGGGCAACTCGGATTGAAGAACTCAAGAAGCTTTACTACGGTGAATCTGGGACAGAATCCAATTGGAGATCGATTCAACAAATTGCTCAACCGTTAGGCATCTCTAAACCTGACGAAGGTTGGGACGAAGCCATTCCCTTGATTGCTGCAAAAGAGCTTGCGGCTCGAACAGCGAAAGTCGCCAGCGAAAAGCCAGCTTCTGCCCGAGTTGCAATTCAAGATACACCTTGGCGAAAACCTCGCACTGACCTAAATGGAAACCTCATTCCCAACCCTTTTAAATCATGACTACAACCACCCCTTCCATTTTTGAGCCGCAGCTAGGCGGCTATGTAAAAGCGACTTACGACTTCGCTGAGCATGGCGGCATTGTTGGCGACAACGCTTGCAACCTGAAACTACCTGCTGGAGCGATTGTCTATAACGGGTTTGCCAATGTCGTCACTGCGCCCACGTCAGGCGGTTCAGCTACGGTCGCTATCAAGATTGAAGGCGCTGCTGATTTGCTGACAGCAACCGCGATCTCTTCTGTGACTGGACAACTAGACTTGGTCCCCGACGGCACCGCTGGCAATGCAATTGTGTTGACTGAAGATCGTACGCTGTCAGTGACAATTGCTACCGCTGCTTTAACTGCTGGAAAGATTGACGTTTACCTTCAGTACTTTGTGTAAATGGCATGGATGCAAGAGCATGAGTTGTTTGCTTATGCTCCTACTGTTGAGCGTAGGAGTGAAGTTGTCATTCTTGTCGCTCAAGGTGCAGTCATCAACTATTTAGGGTTTGACTTAGAACTTTCCCAACGAGTTGAAATCCTCAATCTCACGAATAAAACCAGCACAACACAGCTTAGTTATCACCCTATTGCTGACAGTCCTGCTCCTGTCATTGAAGTCAGGGAAGGCAATATCACAGACTCGTTTAAGCGAGAAGTTCCATTGACTGAATGGAATACCTTGCAAACTGGCGATTACGTACTTGATTCGACTGGGCTGCTTTCTCTCAATATTTCGGATACGTCTCTCACATTTGGGCGAACTTTTGGCAAGGTTAATCAAGTAAGAGCGACCTATGCCGCAGGGCTTGATTTTGCTGCTGAAACAACAGAAATCAAGTTGCTTAAGGCGGCATTGGGGCAAATCATTAGTTATCAGGAGTCTGGTTTCTATCAGCAAGGCATACAAGAAATTGACATTGATGGTTTTCACCAAGTTCGGTACGCAACGTCAAATACAGGTCAATCAGGACAAGTGCCTGAGCCTTTCCTAAAGCCTTTTTCCAGATATGCATCGCGTGGGGGGCTGATGTTCTCATGATTATTGACTGAAATTGAAGAGCAAGTTTCAGACAGGATATTTACTTATGGGTTTTCAAGATCGCGTTTTAGGCGGAACTGTTGAACAAATCTCAGATACAGCATCGCACACTGGTCCTTACTACTCACTCATAGCCAGTGCTAATGGCTGCACCTTTTCAACTACTGGGCTAGAGAATAATATTTCAAGCTTTGAAGTCGCTGCTGGTGGTGTGATTATGTTTGGGAAAAAGCCAGCTCAATCAATACAGTTATCCGCTGGCGAATGTATTGCTAGTAAAGTGTAGGAGCCGCCGACTGATGCCTAAACTCGGTCTATCCCTATCGCTACCTACTACCCGTGTGTTGTCTTCGGCGTCTGCGGGGCCTGCGTTGTGGACTCCTGCCGCTACTACCAAAACAAGAGGGTGGTATGAGCTCTTCGACGCTTCGACAGTGACTGAGGTGGGTGGCAGCATCACTCAAATCGCTGACAAAAGTATAAATGGGGTGAACCTAACTCAAGGCACATCAAGTCTGCAGCCAACGTATACGACAGGTCAGTACGCTTATTTCAACAATGACGTTCTTGAAAACTTTTCATCCAGATATGGGCTAGCGGCTAACCCTGATATTGCCATAATCATCGTCTCGTATCTCCTGACAAATACTGACGATGACAATGGGCTATTTCATATTGGCGGTACTGATACAGGAATTTTAAGAGCAGCCAGTGGAACCGCTGGGTGGGTTTGGCGGTTCAACAACGGCAACAGAATCTTTTCTAGCGGCGCGTCGATTCTCAATACTTGGCAACTGACAACACACTTAAGACCCGCTGGTTCTGACTATGCAGCCAGCCGCTTTTTCTTGAATGGGGCAGAAGTAGCATCTACCAGCTCGGCTAACCCGACTGGGGTACCTACCAATCTTGAGCCCAGAATTTATTTAGGGCGGGGACGTGGCAACTCTGGTCCACTGGATGGGAACAAACTGAGGATTGCCGCTGTTATCGTCATGGAGACCTCGGATGTCTCTCTAGTGCAACGTTCAGAAGGGTACCTGGCACATCAACTCAGCAGTCTTGGATTAGTCACGGCGTTAGATAGCGGGCATCCTTTTAAGTCGGCGGCTCCGACAGTGTGAGGTTTCTAAATGGCGACTGTCAGTGGCACTAGAATAGACATCCAGAATGGCTATACGACGATCTTGTCTGGCAGCGTTTCTGGGGCCGTGGCTGGCGACAGGAACAATAGCAATCGCCTTTCGGACGACGACGCGGGTGATGGGGATATTGTTGGTTGGGCCACGGCATTCTCGGCCATTGACCTGACAAGCGGGCAGATCCTATTTTTATTCACCACTGCAAACCTCACAAAAGAATTGCCAGGGCGAATCAGGACGCCAGATTTAGATGGCTTATTTGTTTTGATTCAGGATGGCTCTGGTAATCACAAAAGCTTTGTTGTGGGTGGCGCTGGCAGTAATTTCTTACTGAACTCAATTGCCGCACTGTCTGTTTTCGCGGAGGGAGGAACAACCAATACAAACGGTTCCTATGAGTCTGGAACTGTGGACTGGTCAAATATTGTCCGATTTGAGTTGTACGCTACAAAAAGTGTAGCGTCACGAATGACTGTTGATATTGACTTTATTCTGTTCATTGACAACGCCGTTCTGACTGGAACTGGCGGCTCAATGAGTGATTACATTGAGTTTGTCAACATCCCAGGGTTCTCTTTAGACCAATCCCAGACAAATTTTCTACTGCCTGCGTCTTTGACCATAGGTGATGGAGGTACAACGGCAACTGAATTCAACCTGAACGGAACTGACGTCTTGCAAGGGCTTCGTGCTGGAAGTATTCTCGGCGACGACTTTTCGTACTACGGACAAGCTAACGAAATTGAATTCGGACTAAATTTAGGCACGGGTGACACCATTGACATTTCGAGGGCAGTTTTCAAAAGTCCAGTCTCGTATCAGATCGACTGGAGTCAGTCCGGCAGTCCTGCGGTGACCAACCCGTCCACCAATATTTTCGGGCTAGACGTTGATTTAGTAAATCAGTCGTTTGTCGGCGGTTCGTTCGTATCTTGCCCAATCATTGACAGCACCAACTGTAGTTTCGACGGCAGAAGCTTTGACGGCTGCGGAGTTTTGAACACTACCGCGGGCGACACTTTTACTGGGTGCTCATTCATCAACTCAACAGGCGATGGCATCGTATTTGTCGCCGCGCCAGGCAACTATTCAACGCTTGATATCCGGTTCAATAGCAACACGGGTACGGCAGATTTGACTATTGATCCCAGTAGCGCTGGAACATTTGATTTTTCAGGGCTTTCTGTGGCCAGCGGTTACACGCTGAAGATCAAAAATGCATCAGCAACGATAGCGATTACCGTCCAAATTGGCGCTGGCATCGCAACCAGCACGAGTACGGCCGGGGGAGCAATCACAATTGCAGCACCAACATTGAGCATCACTTTCCAGAATGCACCCATTGGTGCTGCTTTAAGCGTTTGGGATGACGAAGACGAAGCTGCTTCTGCAGATCATGGGACACAGCTTTTTACCACCACGCCTGATGGTACGGACAAGGTTTGGAGTTCCGGTGTCACGGCAGGAAATCGAGTGATTGTGCAGTGGATTCCATCTAGTCCTTTCACTCTTAAAGAAATCAACTTCCCTTACACCGTGCCTAGCAATTCAACAAACTTTGACTTTACGCCCCTACTTCAATCTGAGGATGGTATCTGATGACTTTAATCACGGTTGATAACGTATTATCCCTGACCCATCTTTCGACTCAGGGACGATCAGGGACTCCAGACGGCAATATATTCTGGGATCCTGCCAATAACGGCTTTCAAATCATCACAGTCGAAGAGTTGTCGACATATGACCCAGGCGGTGGCGCGATCGCGAACCAGTTGACGAACTTTGACGGCATTACCCTGCAAGCGATTTATCGTCGGATGTTGGAAGACAGAGAAAATGTCGCAGCCCTACAGAACTATGATCGTTTTGCTAGTTCTGTGTTTCAGTTTGCTGGTGCTTGGCGATTGGTGAATGGTATCAAGCCAGACTCTACTGGCATTGTCGGCTTAACTGATGAACGGCAAAAAATTCGCGGTTCAGGCTGGCAAGAGCTTGCGGCAAATGGCAATCTAGATCGCGTGTATTTTGGGCCGTTTTCACTGAACGGTATTAACGCAGCATCACGCCCCTATGTGCTGATTGCCCAAAAGCCTGTCACTGAAACCACTCGACTAGCCGCGACCCCTATTGATGCGTCTCGTGATGGCGATTACTCCGAGGCGGTGCAGGTATTTGGATCTACCGCTAATGGTGACACGGGGGCGGGTAACTTTGATTTTCGCGATACTCACGAAACTATTTTGAGTGTTCGCGACCATGGCTTTACTACTTCAGAGTCTACGTCCACTGCGTCAGGTGCGGGAACTTTGGAAAACTTTGCACTCGGTTTTGGTGTGGGTAACGTAGCCAGCCCAACGGCGACAATCACAGAAGGTGATTTAAATACCGTCACGCCTTACACTCAAATTTTGTATACCCGCAATGCGTCGGCTGTGACTCGCACGGGCTTTAATGAAGCTGACGGTGATTTTACCGATGAAGTCTCCAATACAGGAGGCGCAACCCTTAACCAGATTCGTGCCCGACTTGATTATCTGTTCCGGCAAGATACTGACATCGATCAAAACACCAATGGTTTGCTTGGCAAGCGCATGGAGCCACCTTACACAGTGGTTGATGGTATTCTTGTATTCCGATCCGGGTTATTTGTCCCAGTCAATGTGGCCGACCAACAGCTTATCCGGCTAAAGGATAACAGCGGCAACGAAAAAACTTATCCATTCTTAGTTCAGGTGGACGTCACAGTGTCAGAGGCTTGGGCGCTGGATTCTAACGCTTGGTTCCGTTGCATTTTTGCTGATGGCGATGGCTCTCAAGACTTTAATACAGCCACTGCGGTCACAGTCAATGACAGCTCTGCTGCGGCTGTAGCGGGTACATCTGCTGATTCCAGGGTAATCAACCTTGGCAGCGGCAACTACGTAGCGAGGTTTGTATTTGACTATGATGCAAACAACCAGGCAGGGTTGAATGCAGGTGAAGATAAGGCGGTGATTTTCTTGGCAGAAGGTAACGGGGGAGCCGCACAGGGGAAAGCATCGTTTACGATCACTCGAACTGCTGTTGTTATCGCTGATGCATCTGCACCTGCCGAGGATTCGATCTAATGAGAGTTGCATATAAGCCCGTAAAAATAACCATTTCAGCTCCACAGGTACAGGGTGAAGAGCTAATTACAGTGCTAGCTGAAAGAATGGAACTGAGCGCTGAGGGTGACATCCTTGCTCGCAACCCAGCCGATGAAATATTTGCAATCAAAGCTAGTGAGTTGAGTGCGATTTTGCCTGGCAAAATTGACGGGACGCAGATTAGGCAGGCGGTAGAATTACTGTCAAACAGCTTAATTGCATCTCGACTAGGGTTAGAGATCGGCGAGTCAGGCTATGCTGAGGAACCGCAGGATGGGGGTTAAACGTGTTTAGCCAGACCAACAAAGAAACATATGCAAAATATGTAGCATTTAGACACAAAGACTCCACTTTGGGCTCAATCTTCAGATCTTATCCACCAATGCTCCGCTGTACAGGAGTCAACGAATTTAAATGGATGCCAAACACTGTGATGTCTCGACTGATTCTTTTCTTAGGGACGGGATTAAGAGCCCCCAGAGTCTAATGGAGACTGATTATGCCATTAATCAGCAGTATAAATTACCCTGCTCGTCGGATCGCATTTGGAATCGACTCTGTCGGGCTCACCGAAATTGACCCGATTGACATCTACAAGGAGTATCGAGCACGTCGTCAGCTCAACACAGACGGTGGACAAAACTTTGATCCGCTAATTTCTGCATTCGGCAATCAATCAGTAGGCGGCGGCGAAAGAACCGCTGAATATACAAACCTAGCGACAGGCGTTAAAATCGTCCCTTTTGACGCAGAACAAATAATCACGATCACAGGCTTTCTAGTAAGCACAGCCGACGAATTACAAGGTCGTGAACTGTTCGACCGTTCCACTATTCTGGCGAACGTCGATATTGATTACTTCCCGCCAGCGACTAAAATTGTTGAGGTCTCAGTCAGTTCAGGTAGCGGATTAAGTCCAGCTCAATCAACTCAGCTCGCCGATTTACACGGTCGCCTCACCGTCCAGCGAGCCACAAACCTTGATAATCTCGACGCTCAAGTTAGTAGCTGCCTGAATCCAATCCTGGCTCTCGTCGATGGCAAGCAAGCCATCAACTACACGACAGCAACATTCACGCAAAAAGCGACTGATGGCAGCGATCGCACAATATTTGACCTGTTCCAGGAAGATGGCACGACGCCTGCAACCGGGCCTGATAATGCGTTAGTGCGCATCCCGAGGGCATAGCATGGCGATCTTTGGTGCTGGGCTGAGGGGGAGAATCTACGGCGCTGGGTTGAATCCGCGTGCGCTTCTGATCCTGCCAGTTGAGCAGCTCATTAACTGCCCGCCCATCATTAGATATATCGCAATGGCTCCGGCTATTTCGGTCGCTGAGACTTTTCCGCGCATCACTGAAGCCGACATCATGCCCACCCCGGCCTATGTCGATTTATCTCCCACCATTTCAAGCGACGATATTTCCCCGTCGCTCACCGAAGCCAGCCTTGAGCCCGACATCACCTTTATCGATCTGAGTCCGGAGATTGCCTTAACTAACTTATTCCCACTACTTACTAAAACCGATGTGAACCCAACAGTCGCGGGCACCAATACAGCGGCTAAAATTAACAAAACAACCACAAAGCCGACAATAGGCGAGGACTGTTGCTGATGGCTGGACTAGACGGGATCGAAGTACTCGCAAGAGGCAACAATGTATCGTTTAAGCGCGTTGAATTCACCCGCCCTTCTGGGTTAACCGACGATGACTACAGTCTGACCAGCAGCACCATCTACCTAAGCTTATGGACGTCACCAGCTTCTAGTGATACCCCAGACATAAAACTCAGCACTGGCAGCGGGCTGGCACTAGACGCAAGCTCGTCAAATGCCCTACAGATTCTTGATATCACTATCACAGGGGGGCAGCTTACGACCCTCCTGAACAGCCAAGATTCAGCAGAAGTATTTTATGCCTGGTCGATCGCCTTGAGTGGTGGTGCCGAAACCGACATTCCCGACGATTCGTACAGCGGGAAATTCACGGTTAAGAACGTGCGAGCTTTCTCTGCGGTTTAGGCTTACTTTCCAAGCAACATCTGATGCGGCCAATACCCATCAAGGGCGTAGTGGCCGCAGTCCGAAGAGATCGCGCCCAACAACACCCGAGTCATCCACGGGGTTTGCAGTGTTGCCCACATCGGGTCTTGTGATAGGTACAGGAGCAACAACGGCCATGTGCCCCAGAACAGACGTAGGGGTAGACCAAGTAATAGTGAATGGCTTAGTAAGTGGCGGTGGTGGGGAATAAACCACTCGTAAATCAACCACCAACGATGCCCAAAACGTTGCCCGCGCTTAGACTCAATGTCGCGATCAGGCGAAGCCCACCATTCTATTAGCAAACAAGCTAACCCCGTAATCAGCCCTGCTGGGTTTTGGGTGAGCATGATGTCAGCGGCGGTGATGGACACAGCTACAATGCGATTGAGTAAGAGGTGTTGAGGACGATCGCTACCGCCTAGTAGAGCTGATAGCATCAGCAATTGCTTGACCTGTCAGGACAATAAAAATCATCGCTAGGTGCGTTGCCACACCCAACAATCAAAAACAATGAAATTATCAAGGCTAAATAAAATTTTTTCACAGCTACCTCCCATAAACTTGACGAGCATAGTTTTGGCTCGCTTAAATGTCGTTAGATGCAGGCCAATAAACGAGTCGCACGGAATTCAGGAACTTTGGAATAGTAGGCACATCTCCAAGAACTCTGACTCCAGTGGAGTAGCCAAACCATGCAGAAATCATTATTAGCAGTACGACGACAAGAATAGGTGTGCCGTATTTCATTGCGCTACTTCTCCAAATTTTGCTTACGTAAACTATCGAGATTTTCTTCGACTCGTCGGGTTTGGTCAGGCCTAGGCGTATTGTTGAGTCCGGGAGCTTCCATCACACCAGTCGCTGGATTTCGGTAAGACTCAACGCGAGCCTCAATAATTTGCTCAGGCGTAGGATCATAGGTAGGAAGATTTTTCACGTAGCCTTCAGCGGCCAATGGTGACTGAACAAATAAATCAAGCCCAGCAAGGAGAGCAGCCTCACTAAGGGGTTGCCCAAATTCGTTCCGTGCTTCAGCTTGCATTGACTTTTCGCGCTGTCGAATCTTTTTTATCCACACCTGATCAGCCTCTTCAGGTGTGGCATAGTCAGCCGAACTGAACGACCCCATGTTTTTGCCACGACCAGGACAAGTTCCGTTTTTGATACATGGGTCATCGTGACCGTGCCAAGCATCGTTAGCTTCGCAGGTGTTGGGGTCTCTCGTGCCCTCTGAATTGCCGATGCCGCAAAGAATCTCTTCATCAGTTAACTGCCCGTCTCCGTCATTGACCTGAGCGATCGCTTCGTAGTTCTTTGCTTTGCCTTCAGCCAAGTAAGTTTGCGGGTTAACCCAATTCGCATTGCCAGGGGTGCGGATCTTGATGTCCAAGTGCGGCCCAGTGCTAACGCTATCGGTCGGACTAACCTTGGCGATAACTTGCCCACCATGCACATAGTCGCCCACGCTCGGAACGATACTTTCTACATGGACATAGCGCTGGTGATAGCCGTCGTCCCCCAACACCTCAAGGCGATAAGAATTGCCATTTGCGCTGCTGGCAATTACGTCTTTGGCGATGACTGTACCACCAATAATTGCCGCTACGTCAGCCCCAGCGCATCCACCGACGGAGCAGTCAATGTCTATGCCGCCATGTAAGCCATAGCTGCGCATGTTGCCTGTTTCAGGACCAAAAGATTGCCCGTGAGTGGGTTGATAAGCGATCAACTCATCCAGGGTCGTCCCAGGTAAGGGAGAGTGATATGTGGTGATAGCTTGTTGAGCGACTTGCCCTTGCGTCAAGTCCGGCAAGGATTGCCCACCGGATACAATCCAATCACCAACTCGATTTAACCCTGGCATAACAATCAATGCCAGCAAAGCTAGGTTGATCATATCCCCAGCAACAAAGTTGAAGACTGGCAAGCCTAACCGGTGGGTATGCTCAATTTTCTGGACGGTGCTTGTAGGCATCAACAACACCAGATAGATCGACCTTTGCGACTAAGAAGTTGAATTTCAAATAACCAGGCCAAGACAAATCAGCGATCAGCACAACCAACAGCAGCCAGGTAGCCATAGGAACTCGCTTCAATTGCTGCTTAGCTTTTAGGTATAAAGCGTAGAGAGCAATCCGCAATCCTTCGCTCATCGTCCAACGACTCGCTGCGCATCTGCGAAGCCCTCACCCCGCGCATCAGACTGACTTAAATACTCGGCATACCCTTGAGCCTTTCGACTTCTGCGCTCTTGATGTGAATGAGCCTTT
Source organism: Cyanobacteria bacterium P01_F01_bin.56 (assembly GCA_039185935.1). Lineage (GTDB taxonomy): Bacteria > Cyanobacteriota > Cyanobacteriia > Phormidesmidales > Phormidesmidaceae > Halomicronema. Next base: position 22,543 of record JBCDAJ010000008.1, read on the forward strand.
TGAAGATCTGGTAACGCATTAGTGGTAGTGGCAATCATGCGATCGCACAACAAAACCACAACTTCATCAGCCAAACAAATACCAGTCGCCAGAGCCAAACTGAACAATGGGGCGATCGCTTGCAAGATCGGGACTAAAAACGACAGGAATGACGGCAACAGGTTGATAAGCAATGCCGCTAAGTCAACTCCCATTCGACTGACCCCGTCAGCATCAATACCCAGCATGTTAGTGCCGATATTTAGCAGATAGCAGCCAACAACGATAGACAGAATAAAAAATGCGGCTAACTTTTCATACCATTCAGATACACCGTCGTTGTTCAAGTCTCCACGCAGTAGCGGCCCTAGTTGCTGGCTAAAGATTGCCATGTTGACGACGACTTGCACGGCTCCCACAATCAATGCGACAGACATTGCCATCGTGTCGCTCTCGGAATAAGTAAGAACAGCTTGATACGTAAACCAAACGTCGGCGGCAATGATAATCCAAGCGCCATAACGGAGAATTTTCAATATCTCAATTCGCTTCTTTGCATCCTCTAAAGAACGCAAAGTTTTATCGCTTTCATATGCCAATTTTAGTAAGTGAGAATCGTCATACTCCATGTGACGATAGGTGGTTGGAAAGTTTGAATTGTTGGGGTTGTTGCCTTTAGACATGGTGTTAATCCTGAATGTAAAGAGTAAGGGGCACCACAGGGGGCACCACAACGGTGGTGAAGGGTTTCAAGGATCTGTGGTGGGCTGCGTGGTGGGCTGCGTGGTGGGTTATGTGGTAGCTGTGGTGGGCTTGAACTGACCTTCACCACAGGGCACAAGGACGCCTGCTAAAACACCGTAGTCAGTGAACTCATTAAACGCTTGACGACTCCTAGAAAGCCCTCTCATTGCATTGGCATTCTTGAAACTTTCGTAGGTGATTAGCACTGCTTTTTGAGTAATCGCCCAATCAACAAATTGCTTTTCATCTGCCAAAAGGTCAGCATTTTGTCGGGGCTCATCTTTTGGGTAAAGATCCGGATAATCTCCTAGTGCTAGCCACTTACCTGAGATCAAAGCAATGCGAGAGTCATCAAAAACACCGGAAGGCTCAAAGATGCCCTGATAGTTGCTAGCTACTTGATTGAAAACCTGGTGATCAAACGTGAGAGATTGCCCGTTCCATTGTTCAGAGTGACCAGGAGCGATCGCGACGATTACAGGCTCCAATCCCTTCACAGCCTTACCAGCTTGCTGCATGTTGCCCGCGACAATTCCAGGTGCCGCCGTCCACACGGCCTTGCCTCGCTTCATTCCTGCAGATTCAAAGCCAGCAATAATGTCAGCAACACGAGACACCAATGAATCTAGCCGTTCAGCATGAGCTGAAGCTTTGTTGCTCAGGTACTTCCACTCATCACACACCAAAATGGCGTTGTTAGTGGTTTGCATGAAAGCCTCAACAACCTTTGAAGCCCTCTCAACAAGGCGATTCGCCCTGCCAGTATCTGTAACATGAACTAAATCTCCCGTCACAGATGCTGAAGCATGGCGGAAGTAGTTAGCGTCTTCGTCTCCGTAGCTAGCTAGGTTGATGTGATAGACCTCTACGCCTTTTACTACAAGCGCTTCAGTAGCTTTAGCCATCAGCATTGTCTTGCCCGTGCGCTGCCCACCGTAAAAAATGCGAGACAAAAAAGGATTAGACAGCAACACCTTATAAGCTGACGGCTCATCGTCAATAGGTTCAGTCATCTGAGGCTCGTGAATCACGTCAGCTACTGGCCTTAATGCCACGGGAATTTGCTGAATATATTCAGAAGCCGAAGATTGAGCGTAGCCAGTCACGGGGGACGTTGGTATGTGGCTATCCGTCTCTGGATGATTAGCGCTATTGCGTCGATTTAATATCCAGCCCGCAGCGCCTATCAAGACCATTACACCAAGCGCACTCCCTTCTGTGTCTCCAGATGCCACACGCTCTGTCCTCGCAGCGTTGCGGGCTTCCATGTCAGTCAGTGGTGAAGGCTCGTTCAGGCTTGCTGTAACACTGCTTTTAGGAGAGCTAAAGTCAATCACTTGCCCTCCAATAACACACAAACCAGCCTTTTCAAGCCATTCATGTGCTTGTGACGAAGGCAATACCTCTAAGCCGTAAAACTGAACCCATTGCCCCTGGTGTTCCAGCCCCCAGGCTTCCCAACCATCAACAGAGCCAGGACGTGAACTTAGCTGTCTACAGGCTGGGCGTTGGGCAAAAAGACTTCCTTGCCCTGCTACGGGTTGATTTTGCTGTGACGCAAGGCTTTGAGCTCCCACGGAAATTGTAAGCGCTAGCAGTGTTGCGGTTGTAAGACTGGTTTTCAACATAAACGTCACCGACGAATTAAACGAAATGGACACCAGTTGCCGATCAAAAAACAAGAGATCGCCACAATCACCAACAAAGTCCCATTAGGTGCATCGTCGGCAATCCTTACCGGGCTTTGCAGTGGAACCCTTACAGGGAGCTGAAATTCAATGATTGCAACAAGTTCCATCAACTTTCTTCAATCCCCTCAACCAGTTGCTTGCAGAGCCCTATCAGCGTCCTAGCCTGAATAACCTGCCCACCCCTGTGAGCCTCGTAAATCTCAAGCTCAGCATTGTGGACGATGTCCCACTTTGGGAAGATTTGTCGAGCCCCTGCAAGAGTGATTAATGTGCCTGAGAAGGGCATGTCACACCCCCGCTCCAGCTAAAACGACCTCATACAATGCCTCGTCTTCAGTCATGATCACTCTCCTAACTGAACCCGTGCGCTGTTCAAAGCGTTAGCCTTCATGGTTGCAACCACCATGTCGATGTCTGCATAAGCTTCAGCCAAGCGTCCCTGCGCATAACTAACCAAGTTGTGCTGCATTACTCCTACGCGTTGCTGCTGATTAGCTTGAATGCCACCCATGTATTGTTGATACGCTTTACTGTCGACCCCGTGAAACTCAACAACATCAACAGGATCAAGAACTTCAGGGACAATGCTGGACGGAGACCGTAAAACCATTTCAGCAGGCGCTTCGGTCACGACAGCCTTTCCAAACTCAATCAGCAGCAGCTTTTGATCTTCATCGCTTAAACCGCTGGCTGTTTCCATGCCCAAATCCTTAGCCTTTGCATGAACAGAAGACCTAGGCAGTCCATTTTCTTTTGAAAACTTGTAAATGCTTTTCATGCGTCCATCGCTTGTATTCGTTGCCGGAACGCACGTTAGACAGCTTTACGCTCATGAAGACGTTCAGAAATCGTCTAAACCACGTTCACGTAACGCCTAACCGCGTTCAGTACCCCACCCTTATAACACCATGTCGCGAAAGTCGCAAGAGTCGCGACTATATCTACAAGGGCGACTTTGCGGTAAACTCGCGGTGTCACTAATAATGGTTGAGCCGATGCCTGAGAACAAAAAACCCGTGCCTACCAAAGAAGGAAACGAAGAGTTGAGGGGTAGCGTACCTCTCGGGACGACCGCCGTGCTTTTGGCAGTTGGATCCCATTCCGGGCACGGAGACAGAGGTGACGCGGTACAGGCAGCGGCATGGAATTACATTGGCGAGAGACTTGTTGAAGTCATCGAAAGAATTGGCGAAGAAGAGTTTATTAAGCTAGCCATTCGCAAATCTGTAAATCAAAGATCCAAAAAGCCGACCGTCACCGAAGACGACATAAAAAAACTACTTGAGAGAATTCGCAACGAACTGTAAAACTCTCTCGTTTTCATGACAATTTCAAAAGTCGCGCCTAGAGAGACTTTTGCGACTCCCTATAGATACCATTGCTTTCATAGGTGGGATCGAATCGTCATTTTGTTTGCTTTGTGAATTGAGGCAGTGTTACCTTTCCTACATGTTCTCCGTAGGTACTCGTAGATTCAGTTACAGGATGTGCGCTGCCAATGCAGTGAATCTACAGAGCGAAATGACTACTAAATTTGAATTTCATTATGTGTTCGACCTAATCGAACGATGCAATTGTTGGCTGTACGACCCTCATAGGCTTCTGGGGTATATCCCAGATGAAGAGGTTCCATTAATAAATGAACAGATAAAGGTATGCACTGGGCTAAAGCCGGGTGAATCCAGGATGCTTGACCATCGCTTGGTGACTGGGAACTCTAATCAGCCAGTTCTAGTTCGCGACGAATGGCATTATCATTGTGGCGATAGCGATCGCTGCCAAAAAATATACGGCGTTGCTACTCTCCTTAACTCAAAAACGTCACATATATCACGGATGAGTCAAGAACAGCGAGAAAGTCAGTATTCGCCGCTTGGGCAGGCGTTGTTTAGTCGCAATGCACAGATGAGACTTGATCCTGACGACAGTTCAAAGCTGATGTTATTCTTCCCTGACATGGAATCTCTTAATGGCGTTTGCAATTCCATTTATCCAGTAATTAACCGGCGAATGCCTTTTGTTCAAGTGGTTGAATTGTGCTTGCACGGTCGACCTGAGTCCGTCGATACTGTACCTATGGCAGCTCTCAGGGAGTTTTACAGAGTGAATAGTATTGGCAAGTACAGGACCATTAAGGAAGTGGAATTATTGGCCGACTTTTTCGAAGCGGTGCAAACTGGGCAACCTTTTTCAGTCGTTGATCACGAGCGAGACATCGGGCTGTACACGACAAACAACAAGAGTTCTGGCATCCAGACTTTTGAATGGCTGGGTCAATCTATGGCTCCTGGCTTTAATGACGACGACTACATTAAGTATTGCGCCCCCATCGAAAAACATGGCTACGTTGAAGACCATGAATGGCATGGAAGGCAACTAACCAAGGAAGGCCCCAGGATTTGGCAGAGAGGGGACGTAGAGTTAGCTTGGCTTGAATACGAATTGCCTACGCCCAGTAGAGTCCTAGTCCGTATCGTGAAGGGCAAAGAGCTAAAAATATTAGGTTAATAGAGGTCGACAAGTAAGCCCCATCTGTGAAGAGGGGCTTTTGTTTTGCCTAATAATCTAGGCTGGTGCGCCGTTAAGCTCTTTCTTGTGGAGGCTGGCTTTTTGGAGGTTGACGACCTTCCAAATGGCTTTCTCTCGGTCGGGAATATCTAAGTATCGACTAAGCCAAACCAGCAATTCACCATCCATCCCATAGCCATTGAAGGCCAAAACCTTTCGAATTCTCTTTTCGTTAGCGGGATTGACCTCGATGGTCTTACACATCTCTTTGTAAGAATGACCGTACTTTCGCCGCAATTCTTCAAATGTTTTGGTCAAAGGGAACAAACCCTCTAACGATTCGCCAGTCAGGATGTTGACCACCTGATCAGTTGAACACGGATCTAATTCGCCGACGTAAACATCCCAAGCTTCTCTGGCTGTAAGACTAAGTTTGTTTTCTTCCGAAGTTGCTTGCTCTTTCTGCATGTAGTCTGGCGTTTCACTCCCCGGCACCCACAGGTAGGGAACTACCCTTTTTATAAACTCGAAGGTGATTTGAGCCTCCAAGTCCGCTTTCTTGATCCGCTTAAGCCCCAAGACATAGCCCCGACCTTTGCCAGGGCTAATCAATTCTGACATGTAGTTAAACGACGGTTTGCCGTTATTTACCGGTCCATTGTCGTTATGCTTGACCAATCGCTTATCGCGATTGAAGCAGTACATAAATATTTCCGAAAGTCGATCCGCTCCCGGCTGAGTTGGTTGCATATTAATATCTGGGTCACACGTCGCCTAAAGTGTAACCTGTATCATTGATGAGATACAGTCCTGTTGAGAAAGAGCCACAAAACTGCAACTCTTCCCCAATCAGCACTACTCCCCAAACAACAGCGCCTCTACCTCTTCATAGGCAAAATCCTGGGCCAGTTCGATCAAGTCTTGGGACACCCGTTCAAGCAACGCCTGCTTTGCCTCATCAAGGCTCTCAGTGGTGGGGAGCTTATCAATATTCGGCTCAGTGGTCATGACGAATGGGTAATAAGTCCCGTCGTATTCCAAGATGATCGCGACATAGTGTTCCACGGGACGGGCATATACAAATCGCCCGCCCATTGCTTTACTCATGAGTGACATTCAAAACCTCCTCGATCTCGTCTTCACCAATGTGTTGAACTACGTTGTGGTTGTATTCGGTGACGGAATCCTCGTAGCCTAAATAAGCGGCGACGTAGTAACCCCAACCTTCCACCCAGCCGTCTTGGGACAGCACAAGGGATCTTGGGGTGTACTCGATGCCCGTTATCCATCCCTCGATGGGGCCCGCTTTTACAAATTGAAACAACCTGTACTTGTGTGGCTGGATGCCGTGCGGATATTGCGGCCCATGGGAAAGCTCCCACAAGCGCTGTAATGGCTTGAAGATATTCATTGTGTTTACGTGGTGTAAAGAACAGTAAGCGGACTACATTAATGCTCTGTCGTCCGTTATGGGAATTCCCATAACGGAGCTAGGCGATCGCCCTGTGGCGGAAAGAGATCGCGGTGGGTGGTGGTGATCAGAAGCAGCCGGCGTCGTCAGCAATGACATTACAGCGAACGGTGCCGTACACAAATTGAAAACCCCATTGAGTCCAGAGGCTTTCGTATTTCAGTTGCCATGCCAATGACGAATCATTCGTGTCAGCAGTGATGTGGAATCTATGCACCACGCCGTCGATGATTTTGTTCAGCTTGAAAAAGATCTGATGAGCAACAGGGGTGTTGAGTTGCGGATTAACGCAGACGGCATGCAGCTCACAGGGTCGCTCTAAGCTGCCGAGAACAGGCTCAGCAGGAGCGGCTGTTGCGTGGGCGAGGACTGGGGTTACCATGGGTATAAGAACCTCATAAGGGTTTGGAAAGAAAAGGGCGCTTGCAGAACTTGACCGGGACGCAGTGCTCTTTTCTTATGTCCCATTATTACCCGTTGAAAGTCAACTGTCAACATATTGACTTTCAAGTTCCAGCCTGTTAGCTTATTGATTGTCAGTAGTTGAGAATTTAAGTTTTTGAGGGATAATCCAAGATGAACGTACTTTTACAAGTCCCTGACACAGTGAAGGCTTATATCGACATCTCGGAGTATTGGCCAAAAGATGAGGATGGAGAGCTTGCTTCGGTCAACTCCATTTACCAAGGTCTTTTGAATACGCCAAACGAAATAGGCCGAAACACTTTAAGGCTTGCCCTGTCGGGGCAGCTAGATCGAGGCTATTTCTCAAATCAAGTCAAACTTGCTCGACTTGTATCTGAATGGGCTGGCAAAGAAGTAAGCATTATCGACCTGATGAAAGTCGTAGAAGACTCCTAGCCACCACCCCATAGCGAAGATTCTTTTATTTTTGGCTGATTTCATCTTACCAATGATGCATGTTATATTTCTGGAAAAGACATGAAAATACCCCTCGCGGTGTTAGAGCACCCAGGGGTTGTAAGCCTAAACAGGTAGGGTCACATGAGTAATATTAGCTTTTTTGTCCGTGGTGTCGAGTTAGTTGAAGAAGATGGTCTGCTTAGCCTGAATGTTATCTACAAAATCGCAGGCGAGCCGAAGGACGACGATCCTCGCCGATGGACTCGGCTAATCGCAGCTCAACGATTTATCAAAGAGATAATGCTTGAGTTAAATGTCCAGAAAAAGGACATTTTGAAACCCAGTCGTGGCAAGGGCGGAGGCACTAAGGCTCATTGGAAGATTGCATTAGCTTACGCAGCTTATCTAGATCCTGCCCTCTACTCCGAAATTCTTGAGACTTACAAGCGAGCAAAGACCGGCGACCTTTCATTAGCGACTGAAGTTGTCCGACGCAACTACGACGAAAGCGCGGTTGAAGCATTTAAGAAAGATGTCGAAGAGCACCAGGTCTACCTGGACTCGTATTGGGGCGTCCATGGGCAGCTAAAAGCGCATGGAGCTAATGACGGACGTCAGCACGGAGCTTACAACGCTCATGTAAATAAACTTGCAGGCGTTGAGAAAGGGAAACGAGCTGAAGCTGATAGGCGTCAAACCTTAGCTATGCGAATGATGCAAGATGCAGGCGAGCTCAGCCTTATGTCCAGCGATCAGCAAGGCTGGAAGGCGGTAAAGGTCGCGAAAGACGCTGGAACTCGCATTATCCAGGCATTGAAGGGTAACTAACTCCAATTGGTTTTCGCTAGAAATTTATGTCTCACCTGTGATACGTGAGACGGAGGGTAAGGGTCATAAAACCCTTATGGCCCTTTAGCAAACAGCTTCAACGTCATCCCTTTGGATAAAGTCCAGGAAGAACAATGAAAACCCTTGAGTTCAAGCTCAGCCTGAATAATAAGCATTCAGCCAGTATCGATCTCTGGTTAGATGTGCAGCGCTGGGTATGGAATCAGGGGCTGGCCCGCCTGAAAGAGTTCGAAGCGTTCGCCCATTACAACAAGCACGATAAAGCTTATGCGCCATGCGGCAGCCACGGGTCTTTTCATTTTACTTAATCTTGTCTTATCAATGAAATATGAAAGAAGAGCCAGAAATGATGCCTGCTTATTACAACGAATTCGATAAAAAAACTGCTGAATGGCTACGTCAGCTTATTTTGCTAGGGGTGATCGCTCCCGGTGATGTAGATGAAAGAGATATCCGTGATGTCACTCCAATTGAACTTAAGCCTTACGACCAATGTCACTTCTTCGCCGGAATTGGAGTCTGGAGTCACGCCCTCCGAACAGCAGGATGGCCAGACGACAAGCCAGTTTGGACAGGTAGCTGCCCATGCCAACCCTGGTCTACGGCCGGGAAAAAACTAGGAAAAAAAGATGACAGACACCTTTGGCCAACTTGGTTTGCCCTTATTCGAGAATGCCGACCCAGCACCATCTTTGGAGAACAAGTCGCTGGAAAAGGTGGATTTGAATGGCTATCAAGTGAAAACTTTACTTTGCAGACTTTGCAAGACAGAAAAGCCGTACTCGGAATACTACGTCAATTCAAAAGGGCACAGGCGGAAGACTTGCATAGACTGTTGCACGAAGCAGGAGAGGGAGCGGAAGCGGAAAAAAAAGAACAAGTCCAGTCACGATTTTCACAGATGGAGAAAAGAGAATCGCGGCAAAGCTTTAGTGACTCAGGCAAAATACCGCGCCAAGACGAAAAATCTATTATTCGATTTGGACCCAGAAGCAATACAGGAAATTGTGGATTACGGGGTCTGCGAAATGACAGAAATACCGTTCAACCTGGACGAGCCGAAGTCGTGGAACGCTCCGTCACTGCATCGAGTAGACAACAGCCAGGGATACACGATGGAGAACACCAGGGTTGTCTTGTACTCGTTGAACGTGATGGCAAATACCTGGGGAGAGAACACTATCTTGACAGTTGCGTCGGACATTACCAAACAAAGGCAGGCAGCAAGCGAGAATTTGCAGCGCTCCTTAGTCGAGAAGCTAAAAGAAAGGCTAAATACCCAGGGCAATCCTCTGTTTTCTCTGACCTGGAGCGATGCGGTTACGCCGTCGGGGCGGCGGATACCCCGGCTGCGGGCGTCGGTGCTCCACACATCCGGCAGCGATTATTCTGGGTGGCAAACGCCAACACTTCAAGACGGCAACGGGAGGAACAGACACAACCAGAGAGACGGATCTGTGAGGCTGTCTCTGTTGGGAGAGGCTCAAATAGCAGGACACTGGCCGACTCCAAATGTTCCGAACGACGGCCGCAGCTCGCCTCAGATGAGTACAACGGGACAGATGCCGGATGGGACGAAGCGACAAGCCGGGCCAGAGCATGTAGCGAAGTCGGTGGAACCTGCCTCATGGCCGACACCCAACACCATGGACACTATCAACCGTCAACAGATGAGGCCGAGCAGGGCGGCAACGGGTCGACAGACGGGATACTTGAGCGAAGCGGTGATCGACTACGCGGCACCGTGGGCAACTCCGCGAGCGACAGATCCCAAGGGAGTGCCGCTCAAAACACGGCAGCAGCGGACAGGCAGCAGAGCGGGGGAAGACCTATCGGCTCAGGCGGTTCATTTTGGGATGACGCAATCTGGCTGCCCTGCCGAGACGGGAAAGCGCGGACAGCTAAACCCGGCACATTCCCGCTGGTTGATGGGATTGCCCCCGATTTGGTGCGCAGCGGCGATTCTGGCCTATCGGAAGCTGAAGCAATCCAAACGGAAGCGACCAGCGAGGCCCGCGTAATGCGACTGAAAGGCTACGGCAACGCGATCGTAGCGCCGTTAGCTGTTGAGTTTATTTCTGCGTACATGGATTTGAATGAGGCTTTAGGAGCCTAAGAAGACTTTCCGCTACCCAAACATATCTCATCAATGAAATATGAGATATGTTCTTGCCGCTCGACCCCGAGTCAGTTTTGTTTTTGAAAAAATTGAGGATTTGAACCATGTCCACAACCACCACAACCAGGCCAGTAAGCCTGCTTATCGAAGTGCCTGAGCCTCTTCACGAAGCCCTTCAGGATTACCTGGATGCTCACCCAGACTGGGATCAAGATCGTGTATTCGCAGCGGCGTTGTCGCTGTTTTTAATGCAAAACGGGAGTCAATCTCGTGGGGTAAGAAGCATCTACGTGGACACGCTATTTGACTTCGCAGTGTAGGGGGAGTTATGAAACACAAACGCACAGCAAATATGGACTCTTTTAACTGCGAAGAATGGATGAATACGATTGAGAAAAGCTCTCAGCGTGATAAAGAGATCAAGTTATTTCTAGAGCTTCAGTTTCCTCGTTGCAAATGGGAGGTATACAGCCAACACGCCACCGGGAAAATTCGGATGCACCGATCTGTTTGGGAGATTGAGATCCGTGAACACATGGACGGTCTATGGACTGCAGAACTGAATATTTTGCCGACTGGGATTTTATTTACCGGCTTACAAGGAAAGGAATTGGAAAGCGTTGTTAGCAACCTAAAAAAACGACTGAGACACCATGCTCAACAGTTCTGCATGTTGGGCGCTGAAAAGCAGAAGGGCGACGCTAATACTGTCAATCCTGTTGGCGTTCAAAACGAAGTTAATTCGCTGTTCCCTCGCGAGGTTTCGGCATGACGCGTTACCGGTGCGACACGGAAAAGTCAGGAAAATTAGGAAAGCTCATAAATAGTTTGAACCTTCAAGGTTTTCTTGCTGGGGAAGAGGATCATTCAGAGATTGATGGCATTGCAGTGGTGCGAGTGCCCGTGTATCGAAGGGACGATCTTAACTCTAGTGAACTTGACGATTTTACTGTGATTAATGGTCAAATGATTGACTGCAGTACACCACAATGGATTCGCCATTATTGGCAACACGACGACACACTTTGGATTCCAAAAGATTGGGTCATCCCTTACGTAGCAGAAAAGTCAGACGACACAGCCAACATCAAAGGAGTTTGAGCAATGGAAATAAAGCTAGCTGACAGCTACACAGAACAAGGGTGCAACATTCGAGGAAAACTGGCGATTGTTGAGTATTACTCAAGCGTTACTAACCATAATTTTTTGGGTGCGTATCAGAACAACGGGCTTTTTGATTGCTTGGAAGAAGCGAAAAAGCTTGTCAAAGAAGCGTATCCAGGTATTGACTTGAACGCCAAAATTAAACTCGGAATTCCTGCACTCGTCGTAGACGTTTCGGGAGAGGACACAGCCAATGTTTAGGATATGGATGATTTGCCATGCCGACGCAAGTGCTCCAGGCTACGAACTGTTGACAGAATCAGGGTTTGATGAGGCGTTGTCCAGGGTAAAAAGACGTTGGCCATTATCCGACGTGATCAACGTTCTGCCTTGCGATCGCGCCAATATTCCTGATGCTGTCTGGGATGCAATACCGGAATGTTTGAAGAAACATATTGCGAGGGATTAAGTAATGATTAGCGCCAACCCTGCCGTCACAAAACGACGCAAGGACATTTACAGATTAACGCCTCAAATTCTCCAGAATCTACTCAGTAACGGCATATTTCCTCATAAGGAAAAAGTTAGAAAGCAACTTAGGATTTTGGGCTACAAGATTAGTCCATCCACGCTTTCAGGGCAGGCGGCGTGGTCTAAAGAATTGAGCGACATGATCGGCGTCGCTCAATTCACCGCCAAACAGATGGCACTCTCATCCGGCAAGGGCAACACCGCTGTAATAACGCCCGACTCGCAAAAAGATATCCCGGCTGATTTCCGGGATTGCTGGCGACATCGCGGCTATTTGTGGCGAATCAAGCCCCTTGATGACGATTCGTTCCACCGATGTGATCGCACTGACGAAGCGGCCAGGTTTGAGCTGCAACGCAAACAACGCGGCGGTAGTTGGGAGCATGGCTGCTGGTTGTCCGAGAAAGGGGTGCGTGAATTGATGGCGCGTCGTGACCAAAATACGGGCTGATTTTTTGCGCCTAATGTTGTACTACGGATGATATATGAGCTAAGAGTGCAGTAAAATTAGATAGGGGAATTATCCCAAGCCCAACGCTTTGAAGGCTCTAAAAGCTAAGCGATTCAATGCTTACAGCGATTAACGAGGACAAAACAATGACTGCAGCAACAGCAATTGACTTTTCGCAATTCACGGTAGAGATAGACGACGTTGGGGCGTCTTACCCAGCTATCCAGGCGACCAATTACGAGCCTAAAAACCTGAAGGAGCACGTTGATTTATGCCTAGCTGAATCGAGTATGGATTTAGTGAGCGAAGAAGTGTCAAAAGAGCTTGCCAGCCTAACTGAGTCCGATGTGGCGATTTTTGACAAAGAGGGCACTGAAACGACGATATTCAAGCTTGATGAAGGGGTGCGTTTTGTAGTCTTAGGTTTGCCTAGTATCTGCCACTTTGACAAAGAGGCCAATGAAATATTGCCTCGCCAAAAAAGAGATCTCAAGGGCACTGGCATTGTAACTATTACTCGACTGCCATTATTGATGGTCAAGCTTGACGGGACATTGGTGATGGACGGCGAAGAGCCTCAGATCTTCACTCTTAAGCTCAAGTCAACGAAGACGACTTTGGTTACAGGTGACCGCAGGGATAAGGAATTCAAGTCTTTGCGAGATGTACAGAAAGGACTTCAAAAGCACTATGGATTAAAGGGTCGCGATGCCTGTCTGCATTTAGCCAGCGTCAAAATCATTGCTCAGCCACAGATTTTTAGCAACGGCTCGGACTCTTCTGTGGGTATTCGCTATGCCCTTGATGGAGCAGCCAAGGAACTGCCTCGGGAGCTGTGGCCTGTGACATTTAGCCTGATGCAAAACGATGAAGTGATGCGGCTAATCAAAGACCCATTCAACTTAGAAGGCAGTGTAAATAGCCCTGAAGCTCGTGAAGCAAATCTACAGGAGAAAGCAGAAACTTTTGAGGGTGAAATTCCTTTCTAGATAGTCAAAGCCCCACTTAGTGTTGGTCGCACTAAGCGGGGCAATTATCAATGAGGCAATGCAATGTTTGCAACTGATTTAGATACAGAATACCACAGAGTACGAAAACATCAATCACTGACTATTGGCAAGTGTTTACAACATCTCCACAGTATCGGCATTGAGTACGATTTTGACTTCAATAGTTTCGATCCTGTCGTCGAATATAAAGCGTGGAAATTTACTAAAAAACACTGGCGGAAGCTGAGGATCGCAAACGTTGAATGGATTAAGGCGGGGCAATATAAATGCCATTACGCTTTAGGTGAATTCGATGACGATGGCGGCACGTTATTCAATCTTTCCAAAGGCGAATCCCATCAAATGACATGGGAAGTCGACGCATTAATCTGCGATTGCGAAGGTTTTCAATATAGTGGGCATTGCTCACATGTTGAGTTTGCCCTAGAGAATTTGGATGGCGTCCCTACGGCTGCTGATATGGCGGCGAATATTGCTGAGGGTAATACTGACGAAGAGCTTGAGAGATATATCAAATCTCTGCAAGAGACAGAGATTAAGTCTACCAACGAAGCTCTTAGAGACCTGGCCGTGACAATAATGGAAGTCTCCGGGGATATCACAGCAGAGCGAGCGAACACTCTAACCCAAATTCCGGTCAGAACTGACAAGGTTGCCACGATCGCGCCACCACCTGGCCCAGTTCTGACAGAGCCAGTAAATATCACTGAGATTTTACCTGGCATCGTCGGCACCACAGATCAGGTTAAAGCGCTGCCTCAATTAGTGGAATTTGCTAAAAGCGGCAACGCGATTCATGGGTTATTCGGTGTTGCAGGCAGCGGCAAAACCACTGTACTGCAAGCCATGATTCAACAATTGCGTGACTCTAGCTATACGGGACAAATTGTTTTTACGGCCCCCACCAACAAAGCTGTCAGTGTCTTGAAAAGCATGGCTGATAGATGGGATCTAGGCATTGACTGCCAAACTTGCGCCAAACTACTTGCGCTCAAGCCGCGCATCGACTCGGAGACGGGAGAGCAATTTTTTGAACCTGACAGTAAAAACTCATCAACTATTGGCAATTATCAACTGGTCGTAGTCGATGAGTGTTCTATGGTGTCATCGACGAGTCGACACAAAGGCTTATGGGAGTACCTAGTTGAGGCAGCAGGATTCTTTACAAAGTTGCTGTTTGTTGGCGACCACTGCCAGTTACCGCCAGTCAATGAAGCTATCAGTCAGGTCTTTTTGAATGTTCAAAACCCATCATGGCTAACCGAGGTGAAGCGCTATGACGGGGCTGTGGCTGAAATTGCTGATCAAATCAGGCAAAACCTTAGCAGGCAGGCACGTCCACGGTTCAAAACCAGCGTGAACGACGATAGGTCAAAGGGCTTTTTTGTACTAAAGCGAGATCGCTGGTTTGATTCGTTAGTGCAAGCATTTAGTAGTGACAAGTTTTTGTTAGATCCAAGCTATGTCAAAGCACTAGCCTATACCAATGAGCGAGTTAAATACCTTAATAGCTACATTCGCGAAGCTATTCATGGTAAGAATGCGCCCCGATTCAAGATTGGCGATCGCTTAATTGCTAATCGGCCATTTTTTAGAGACCGAATGGGCGAGAGTCAAGGCTTCCCGGTGTCTATGGAAATGGAAGTCATGGACACTTATGAAGGATCAGAGGGCAACTATCAATGTTGGAATTTAGTTGTTCAGCTATTTGATTGCGCTGGCACTCGAATTGTTATTCCAGTGTTGCACGAAGATAGCCAGGCTCGATTTAAGTCGGCTCAAGCTGAATTAAAAGCCCAAAAGCAGCATTTGGCTTATCACAAAAACTTAGAGTATTGGGCTTGGGTCGACCATGCTTATGCCATTACAGTTCACAGCAGCCAAGGGTCAACATTTGGTCAAGTTTTTGTGGATGTCAAGAATATTCTGCGAGACAAAACTCGCAATACATTCACTTGGCCGGATCAACGCAAAGAATTGATCTGGGAACGCAACCAGCTACTGTATGTAGCTCTGACCCGTGCATCTCATCGTATCTTCATTTACGAGTAGGAGCAGACTTATGTATGCAATCGATTCAACTGTGGATACAGCATTAGAAGCCCTGCATTATCAACACCTGCTCGACGAAGGTTTTAATCCTGATGAAATATCAGAGTTGGAAATGTACGGGGCTGAATCGATCACCCATAATCAAGCTCTTATCAAAGGCATTAAAAAATGGGACGAAACGAGACATATACATTTAACTGACGGCGGGCTATATTTCCCATTCCATCCTGAGTATGGACAAATCAGGCTGAACAAACCGGTGCAAGTTGATGGCAAGACTTTCAAGTATTTGGGACCAGCAAAGCCCCCTAAAGAATGGAAGCCGAAGCCTAAAATCTATGCCAGAACAGAAGGCTGGAAAGATGCAGCGATGCCGACTGTCCGGGGCATTGCTACAGGCGCAATTGTAGGGGTGGACAATATCATCTATTGCACCAAAAAAGGAGATGAAATCCCTATTATTTTCGACTCTGACGGGTGGAAAAAGCCACAAGTAGTCAGGGCTTTGGTGATTGGTGCAATCTGGACCAATGGGAAGATAAACTTATTTCCTGAAATGCCTGAGTACCCAACAGGTGGAGCCTGTGAATTTTTTAAATCAGGGTACAGCATTAGTGATTACCAAGACTTAATTGACTCAGCAATGAATCCTATTGAATTTATTCAAGCTTGGATAAGTCGATGGGACGATTTTGATGATTTGTTGAAAAGTGAATGCGCTCGTGTTGCAGCTAAAGCGGTGCGAGTCATTCAAGCTGGAAACCGCTATCTTGACTGTCTTGATGACAAAGTAGCGGACAAGAAGAACGAATGGATTAATCGATCAAATCAATAAGGAGTGGAAACTAAGATGCAATCAAAGCATCAAATCTCAAGGGCTGAAGCAGCAGGCTTAATGTTGATGATTCAGAAAGCCAGCGGATTAAATCAACGTGTATTTGATCGAGAAATTGGACGCCCTGTCGAATTAGAGGTATTAGCAGAAATCAAAGCAGCGGAAAAAAGACGGCAAGACGAAGATGATAAAGAAGAGAAATTTGAATTGCCGCCGAACTTAAATCCAGAACAGCATTTGTTTGATCTTTGTTTTAAAACGCCAGGGAAGCCAATAAAAGTCATTGATCATGCCTTTAGGGAATACAGTCCTGAGTATGGATACTGGCAAAGCATTGCCGAAGAATCACTGGCGCAAAGGGTCATGGATGCGGCAAAAAAAGCTCATTACCCTGACACTGAAAAAAGACCGGGCAAAAGCCTAGGAACTGTGTCCAACGTTCGCAAAACCTTAGATCATGCTGGGGTCGTATTATTTAGCAATTCACTAGACGCCAATAACAATCATTTGATTGCATTCAGGAACGGCACTGTCTGCACCAAGACCGGCGATTTGTCAGCGCATAACTCAGGTCATCACATTACTGCAGGATTGCCCTACGAATACCGTAAAGGTGCGGAATGCCCGGAGCCGATGAAGCGTTATATTGCCTCCTCATTTGGCACGGACAACACCGAATACGTCAGGGCGGGCCTAGGATGTGTTCTTGACCTGACCGCGCCTGATAAATTCCTTCACGCGATCGGCCCGTCAGGCAGCGGCAAAGGTGTACTGACCAGGCTGGTAATGAAATTCTTTGGGCAAGAGTCGGTTGGCTCCCCAAACAACTTTAAGCTATTCGCCAATCCCGACCAGGTTCACCAGTACCTTTCAGGAAAGCGACTGATTGCGATCGATGACATCGTGGGTTTTGTTGGCGAAGAAATTGGTCGATTTTACACTGCAGTCGAGCGCACTGCAATGAATGCTCGTTGTTTATTTAAGCCCAAGGGTTACACTCAGCAATTTGATATTCGCTACATTGTTGCTTCTACCTCTCAACTTCCAACAAAATACAGCAATTCTAAAGGCTGGGAGCGACGAGTTTTTCCGATGCCAACTCTAGGCAGACAAGAGCCCGATGACAACTTAGAGCGAGAATTAGAAGGCTGCATAGCTGACATTATTAGCTGGGCTTTAGCTCAAGACAAAATCGAACGCAATGCCATACTGAAGCACCCTGAACGCTACAACGAACTTGCTGAAGAATACTTTATAGAAGCTGCTTATTCATCATCTAGTGCCTGGGGGTTTGTCGAAGAGTGTTTACAGCCTGTAGAGCCCCATTACACCGACACAATTGAAGATCAAACAGTAGAGATGGGCTACATCTACAACTGCTATAAAGCCTACTGCGCTGTCACCGGCAGAAATGCAGTTTCACTTGACAATTTAAAGCATGAACTTAGGCAAGCAATTTCATCTAACTACGTAAAACGCTGCAACAGAGGAAAAATTCCTGCAAGGTTTGTGTACTTCAAGGAGGTTTCACTTGCATTTGACACAACTGAATCAGGCATTGTAACTTGCGACCTTTCAAGACTTAGCCACAACGGAGTATTCAAGTTCAAAGATTGGGCTAAACAATGGGGTTCGACACACCCTTATATGCCTGGAGATATCCCAACTGGCACACAAAAACAAGAAAATCGACAAAATGTATCAACCGCTACTATCGATAATATCGATGTGACTTCGATCACATCAGAGTGTAACGAAAGCGTTACGCAAAATGTAGCAGGTGATACCAAAACAAGGCCTGTGCAGGCCGTGCAGGCCGTGCAGGGGTCTAATCTAGACGCAAGTACTGTGTGTGGTGCGTCGACTACAGATATTACAAGCACTACATCGACGCACCACACACAGGTTTTGCAAGGTCAAAACGGGCCTGTACCCCCTGCACGGCCTGATCGGCCTGATTTGACCAAGGGCACTAAAACGCTAACTGTCACACAGGGTGTGACCCAAGAAATTGCTTTATGTCAACAGCGAATAATTGACGCTTTGACAGCAGTAGAGCTGGAAAAAATTCAAGGTTCTGACAAAGAAGTTTATAGTGCTGCACTTAATGCATGGCGGAATGAAGGTCTGTACGAAGTGTTTTATCGAAAGCTCCAGCGATTATTGGAAGAAGAAGAGAGTGTTAACAGTTAGTCATAATGCTCAGTGGAAAGTTTGGCTTTTTCAACATGATTTGATTGAGGCAAGAACAATGGATGAACTTTATGCCGCCAAGGTTAGGTTTGGTGAATCTATCAGAATAAAAGCAATGGACATGTGGAAAGCTGATGGTCAATATTCTGAGTTTGAAAACAAAGTTGAAAGATTGCGGCGAACATCAAGATTAGCAGCATGATTTTCTCTAGTTACTATCCCGACGAAATTTACAAAATTCCAAATGTTGGGCACATCGTTACCTACTGCGATCGCTTGCATCCTTTCTTGGTTGAGCACCGCTGCATTGTTGACAACAATGTGCTATTGCAGATTCGCTCTGAAAGCTTGTTTGTAGAGCGAGAAAAATTAGAAGTTTTGAACTGGTATCCGCAAGTGGGAGACGTGTGCGTGGCAGCGGCAAAACCTTATCTCAAATGGAGAAAGCTATATCAAGACTATGCATTGCCTGAGTGGATGCATAAAAAAATGGAATTGCTTGAAATTCAGGGCGACATGGCGTTAGTTAGGCCCACCAATAAGCAGCGCCAAAAAATACCGTTCGAATGTTTGCGAGTGCTAGAGAAAAACTATGAGGCGTTAGGAGTAGCCGCAACTAAGGGGGCCGCATGAATGAACAACCCATATACCGCTGGCGCAGTCGCCTCAAGGATTTTAATTCAAAACGCTTTTCTAAAAAAGGAGTAAATCACACAAAGCACAAAACTTTAGCTGTATTGAAGGCAATTCAACGCACTCATAATCATCCCTACAGCCCAATATCTGATATTGAGACATATGACAGTGGCACGATGAAAAGTCGTGATTTATATGGGTTCTTAGATATTCAGGTAGGCAAGTCTGAGCGTGGGATTCAAGCTTGCGGAACCGATTGGACTCCTCATATTGAAAAGTTAAAATATGAGGTTTGCCCTCTCAAATTGAAATGGTGGCTAGAGTCTGAACCTCTTTCAACGCTTGAGTTGTGGGGATGGCGTCAACTAAAAGTACCAAGCCGCAATAGTCAAGAATGGTGGCCACGAATTCAATTAATTACGCCTGAATTCATATGGGGCGATGAGTCGCCAACGATGCTTAGCTTTGCGGCATTGTTAGCCGGGGCAAGCCCTAGAGATGCAATATTAAGGGGATGCTAATAATGTCGCTCAACGCCATCTGTAACTAAGGTGCAGATCTTCTATGCTTAAAGAAATTGAAAGCAAGATCAGGGTAAAAAGCTAAAATAGAAGGGTAATTTATCGGAGACTTATGTTCGAATGGGGGCAAAGTTTCGACAAATTCATCAAATGAGTATTTTCCCCATTCTGTTCGCAGAATGGGTTTTGTTTTTCTTGGGTGATAGACAAAGACCTTGTGACAAGCCAAGAGCTTTCCCAGTCAAAGTAACCCCTCACGCCGCAAGCCTTGTTCAACATAGCGACGAATCAAATCCCCCTTAAGCTTCCCTTGCGTTCGAAGGGCCTCATCTACGGCAACCGGGAACCTCACCCCAATCGTCCTTCCCATCGCCTCATCACCTTTCGGCTGCTGCCGAGCCAGAAAACCTTCTGTTTGAACAGGGTTTTTATTTGCCATCACGCTCCCTCAACTCCACCTCCATCTTATTCGCTGTTATCAAAGGAAAGTTCAGTATATCTACTGAGCCTATCCATTGTTATCGACGGATACAATGTGATTAAGCAAGCGGAAAACTGAATAAAACCGCCGGATGGGTTACTCCGGGCTGAGTCGGCATAGCTGCCCAAGGGTAGGCCGCTTGTGATTTGAAATGAAAAGGAGGTGAAATGGACAAGGAGATGGCTCGGATTTTGATTTCAGCGGTTGACTTCGGGATTACTGGAACACAGTTCCACGAAAACGGAGGGATGTCGCTGATTTTCAAAGACGCGGAAGCTGCCACACGCTTTATGCAAGCACTAGACCCTAGTTTGGTGAATTGCTTGGCGTACAGCAGTTTCCTCGGATACCCGACGCTACAAATTACTCTCAAAGAGTAATTCAAAAGCCCTGGCAGCTAGCCCCTGTCAGGGTTCTCCTTCAAATCTAACATAATCACTCGGTCGATCTCTTGAGCAACGTTGAAGCCCTTGGACTTGGCGTCTTCATAGGCTGCTTTCGCGTCTTTTGGCGAGTCAAAGATCAGGTTTAGGCCTCTCTCGGTAAAGCAATACGCTTTAGTGGGGCGAATTTGATCGCTCATTGCACGGACTTATCCATTAGACGATAGGCGAGAGTTGTAGTGCGATCTCGCTTGCCCGTTGCCGCCTAGTGTGTGGTGAGAATCGAACTCACGTCCTATGCCATCCACGATAGCTAACCTCAACGATGAGGGGCGTCTCTGAGCTGCACACAGTAGATAATCGGGCTTCAGGCTAGGGCTTTATGCGCTGTCCGACGTACACCTAGCTGGGATAAGCATGGTTGGCAAAACCACTGATGCGCGATCGCCCTTGGATTATAGCAAGCCCAATTCAAGTCCAGCGGTTAATTAGTGTAAGCCGCAATGCTCTCTCTATAGGCATTTAAAATAAGTTACCCCCCATCCTTAGTGTGGGCATCAACAACCCGTCGCAACCCCGAAATGCCGTAGATTCGTTGGTCGTTCGTTCCATGCGTGCTGTTAAACAGTGTTGAATAGCATGTACGATTGAATTATCGAGTCCAAAACAAATCCAAAAAATGGATCTGCTGCTTGAGAAGGAATCCGCTCGGTATAGCCGTGTCAGTCTCTGGCAACGGGGTAATTCTTACGTTCTCAGGGCTAGGTTACCTGACAAGGCAACGGGTAGATTAAGGCAACAATGGGTCTCAACGGGTTGCAAATCTACTAAAGCTGGACTCAAGATCGCCCACGCCAAGGCCGCAAAATTGGAGTCAGACTTGCTGTTAGAGCGGTTTCAGTGGGTTGACTGGGGTAAAGCTGGGACTGCACAAAAGATTGATTTAACGGGCGATTGGGTCGAGCGATTTCTGGACTGGAAGGCTGAAACACTTCAGCAGGCGTCCTTGAAAGAGCACTATATTGCTTATACCAAGTTTCTGCCATCCACTAAGCCATTAACTGCAGCCCTATTAATTGATACGTGCCGGTCAATCACAAAGCCTAATACGCACGCCAGAAAGAATTGCGCACAGACCTTTAGACAGCTTGGGGGGTATGCGGGGCTAGAGGTCGACTGGAAGGGGATAGCGGGTAACTACACCACGCCCGACTTTGACCCTAGCAAGCTGCCCAGTGATGAGCAGATAGAGGAGAATTGGAGCAAGCGCACAACAAAGATGGCCCAGTGGGTGTACGGCACGCTAGCCACTTATGGGCTTAGGCCACATGAGATTTACCACCTTGATTGCTCTCGGTTAGCTGACGATGGAGTGCTGCTGGTTTTGTCGAACACTAAGACTGGACGGCGTCCCGTGTACCCTTGCAAAGCTGGCTGGGTTGAGCAATTCAAGTTAGCTGATACCTACCCACCTCATGCTAAGCCGGGGGTAAGCAATAAAGATTTAGGGGGCCGGATAGGAAAGCTTTTCAGAAATCATAAGGTAGGTCACATTCCTTACGGGCTGCGACATGCCTATGCGATCCGCTTGGCTAGGCTAGGCGTTCATATGGGGATAGCCGCGAAATGGATGGGCCATTCTGTAGCGCTTCACACCAGCACTTACTACGGGGCAATGAGCGAGCGGGAGTACAAAGAAGAATGGGAAAAATTCGTCAAGCTTGGCTAAAATCCTTTACTTCATTCCATTGCTCAGGAGGGATCGTGTTTATTAGCTCATTCAAAGCACTCCAGTTCACTTGCCAGTAGCTCGTTTCCGCAGGTCTTCTGTAGTGAACCCCCCAGACCACTTGATACTTTTGATTGGTTGCCCTAGCAAGTTCTGCCTTATTGATCAGCGTCATGACATAGCTTTTTGAAGGGAGCCCAGTCAATCGAGCTGCTTTCTCGGGACTTACCCAATCTTCAATCTTGACGCCCAATAAAACCTTTAAGGCGCTCACCTCTTGTTCAAGTTGATCGATTCTAGCTATAGCATCCATACAACAGTATTGAACCGAATGAACTGACCATATCATGTCTCACAGATGAGATATATGTCAAGAG
This sequence comes from Cyanobacteria bacterium P01_F01_bin.56, assembly GCA_039185935.1. Classification (GTDB taxonomy): domain Bacteria; phylum Cyanobacteriota; class Cyanobacteriia; order Phormidesmidales; family Phormidesmidaceae; genus Halomicronema. The sequence continues at coordinate 45,071 of JBCDAJ010000008.1, forward strand.
TCCGTATACAGCCACTACCAGCCTTGAGTTATGGCTTCAACACCTCAACGAACCGTGGCAACTTCTGCACCTCTCGAACGACCTCTTTTATTTGTTCGATATCCAGATACAGCTCATCCCAGCCACACCCACCTGCATTTGTACAGAAACGTTTAGACTTATCGAACAAGCCAAAGTCTATCAAGCTCTGAACTTCCCAAGATTCAAACCCTGTGACACCACCTTCGACAAGGCTTAACACCCAACCGTGAACATGGGTGTAGCCAAACTCCACAGCGTCTCTTACTTCCCAGAGACAAACCCCAGGGGTGTTATTTCGCCATCCATTGACCGTGCCTTTCATCGTAGGTGGTAATTTCGCAGGGCAAAATCCTTGTTTATCCCACTGTTTAGACTGTTTCTCTTGGAACTTAATTAATGCTTTTTTGAAATCAATCATTTAATACCTCAACGATTTTCATGGACTACTCGGCGGCAAACTTGTCAAAGCTGATTGCGCGAGTTGCGCTGAGTTTAGCCACGATTAAACTCTTCCATTTCCTGGAAAACCAAGGCCTGCACCTTGAGTATTTGTTTGGCAATGTCGGGATAAACTGGCAGTGCTTGTGAGGTGTCGACCCGCCATACAATGCCATCAGTCCTTTGTGATTGCCCTACTTTAATGACGATTGAGCCGTTTAGTAATCCAGTGATTTCTGGTAATCCTTCTTCGTTTGTTCCAATCTGAACTGAGTAAACTGATTTCATAATTTAAAACTCCCCTTGAGAGTAATTGTGTAGTTAATTTCGCAGGCCGCGCTGTGACTTCAACACCTCAATAAATCAGCACTCGGCATCAATAGTGGAAATTCAGGCCCGTCAAATCCACTACGGCGATCAGGGTAGCGGCTGATGCTGATTGCTCCGGGAAATCGTTGGTTTTTCCAGTTGGCAAAATTACTGGTTTTCATGGGATTGGTTCATGAACGCTTTCCAGCTTGAGGGATTTGTAGTCGCCCTTGATCCTGTTGTCAGTTCAATGTAAACAATGTCTTTTCCGTCCCAAACTGCGGCTGCGATTTGATCAGGATTTAGCCAGGAATCAACTAGCATGGTGGTCTCAGGAAAATATATTTGCAAGTGCTGTAATTTCATTTTTCAATCTCCAAAACCTGAATTTCAGTTATTTTGAAATAGCTATTTTCAACTGTCATTTATTAATGAATAACCGCTTTCGATGTAGTTGTTTGCAAAATTTTGCCATTCTTGATCTAATTCTTTCTCTTTCTCTTTCTCTTTGTCGCTCATCGCTCCCCATTCTTTATGATCAAAGCCGAGATCTTCGGGAACGTTCATTTGACATTCGCGGCGACTTGCATAGCCAATGCTTAAGGTGAACCGATATTTTCCTGCTGGGTATTCTGTCTCTGTGTTCATTTTTCAATCTCTAAATCTTCAAAGTTTGCTGGTTCTTCATGAGATTGGCTCGTAAATACTTTTCTTTCCAGGTATTCTTGCGAGTCTTCCATCGCAAAAAATACAGCCAACGCAGATTGAGTCATGAAGTAGCCTGTATTGTCTGCCACGCAAAAATCTCGGAGTTCGTTGTTATCAGCATCATCAAGCCAATCACTGATAACCTCTAGCAGGCTGATTTCAAGTCTTTGTTTATCGATCTGGTCCATGTTTTTACCTGTGTGTTAATTCTTCAATTGCTCGACTTGCTGACCCTGAGGGCTTGCCAGCCTGTAGTGCTTCGATGATGCTGTCGTAAATCTCACCCTTTTCGATGCTTGAGGTTGACTCGCTACCCGTGTAAGTTTTAACGATTTCGCGAATACCACTTTCGTTCCATCCGTAGGTGTCGGCAATCTTGAATAGTCGTTTGCGCTGCGCGGCCGAAATAGTGTTTTTGGCAACGGGCTTAGATGGATTAGGATCTTGAAAAGTAGCGGGAATATTGTCGCCATCGCCTATATCGGGCCCCGCTGGCTCAACAAGGTTGCCGTCGTCATCTTCATTCCAGTCCATACAGTTTCCTGTTGGACTCTCTACCACCGTCGCCTCAATTACATTCCCCTCCCCATCCACATGCACCCCCAACTCCTCAGGGGTGTACACAGCAGTGTCAAACACATCAGGGCAATACCATTTGACGCCGTTGCTCATGGCGCGGGCAAAAAGCATGTTGCGGGCAAATTTTTGCAGGTTTTGAGTACCAGCCGCTTGAGCTTGTTCATGGGTGAACTCGCTCACCCCAACTTGCTCTAACTTGCCGTCCCAGCGCTCATAGAAAGCGATACGACACACTTTTTCGTCGTGACTCAAGACCCGATAGTTGTAGTTGGGGTGCCGCTTTACGGCAGCAGCCATCAAGTTGGCCCCAATACTAAGCTTACCTTTGATGATGTGGATGCCTGACATGGCGCTGAATGCGCCGATATTCATTTCAGATCCCGCGAGCACCTTCACCCCACATTGAGCAGCGTCTTTGGCATCACTGAAATACCCCGACATGCTGAGCATCTTGGAGACCCGCTGCAGGTCGTCCATCGTTTTGATTCGAATGTTTCCGTCAACCCCTTCATACTTCTGAATCTCACCGGACATCTAGCCCTCCGCTCATCACATATCTCATTGATGAGACAAATATAGCTATCAGTGGTCAATATGTCAACCACTGGATTACTGAATCCTGCAGCTTGACGGCAATCTTCAGTAACTGTATGATGGCTTCAGAATGAAGGTGCGTATGTTGATGTTTTGGAATTTACGCGCATTGATGGCGGCGAGACGAGTGACGTCCAAAAAGTTGGCCGATGCGGTTGGAAGGTCAGAGTCAGGTGTTGACAAATGGCGGGGGTCTGACGTTCCGCCTGCTCTTGATGGAACTATGTATGGCGCTATTTGCGAAGCCCTCGAATGCCGTCTTGATGAGTTGTTGTATTTGAAATGATCCATAGAATCATCGTCAAAAGCTGGTATAACCACGATCACCTTACTTTGCACAACGGCTCATTAAAGCGGCAAGTCATTCGCTACACGCCGCAATACGAATATCGTGACTCGTTGTTGGTGAGGAAGCTGTCTCAACTGAAGGGGTGTGATCGCGGCATGCCCGACCTGGCTAAAGTGCTGCTTGTGGCTGGCCCTTATGCAACGGCTTGGGTTGGGGATTTGGAGGGCGTTATCGTACCAATGGACGTTCAGCCAGAGGGGTGGACATATGCCAGCGGTGAGTCAGTGGAACCCTCATGGTTCTGGCAATGGGTGCCATCAGAAAGGGCGCGTGAAGTATTGCAGGCTGAGCTAAGCGATGAAAACCCATTTACGGCAAGCCCAGCACATTTTAAGAGATTGTCCCCTTACGCTACGGCTCGCAGCTATGGCGCGGTGACGGAGATTCAGGGTGTTGATATTGTCGCGCTGGTCGGCATGATTAAGCAAGATGTGCCGTGGGTGTTTGAGTTTGAATTGGAGTGTACTTGATGACCCAATCCATTGAATACAAAGGAGAGACTATCTTAAGTCACCCTGATGATTGCCCTGAAAGTGTGATCGTAATGTATTGGTGCTCGCTTGATAGTGCGCCTCATATTGGTTATAGAAACAAAGAAGCACTTAGAAAACTTTGCCCTGAAAAAGCATGGGTGGCTTTTGGCTCTGTTAGCGGTTGGCCTCACGAGTATGTCGTGGGATGGAGTTATCTTCCAAGGCCTGTCAACCCAATAACACCCTCGCATCCTCAGCAGTAAGTGCCGCTACCCAACGGCCCAGCCTTGCCACCACCTCAGCATCTGCGGCCCTTTCATTCATACTGCTCCTGAGAGTAATAACCACAGGGCAAAACAGGCTACGATGCCCAGTATTAGTAACAGGAACTGAAGCAGCGTTATTCCCTTGATCAGCTTCCCTATCTCTTCGACAGTGTCGGGTATCCAGTGTCCTGATTTAATCTCTGGGTCAGGAACTTGGATGAAGGTTTGTTCCTCTAAATCAGCCGTCGGTATGTCGTTTTCGAATTCTATCGATAGGGTGTCCTCGCCATACAGCCCAAAGCTAAGCCAGTTGTCTGGGTCTCCAAAAAAGAAGCGATCGCCATCTTCAATTGCGACCCATTTGTCATTACCTAGCTGATTACTGTGGCGAACTTCTTTTCGATATGTGGGATTGGTTTTAGAGACGTGGTTTAGCTCCCATACCCCAGCTTCCTCATCATCAATCTGATAGCCCAGTGCTCTCCACCGAACCAAAGCGTGAGTTTTGCTCACAAATTGAGATGAAGCTCCCCGAAACCATAGACCATTACGATCACCGTTGCGTGGTTGCCTACCAATTTGCCAGATAAACCCTTGAACCTGAGTATCTGTATCTAACTCAGTAGGGTACGAAGCGTCTGGGAAATAGCAGTACAGCTTAGGCACCACTCACCCCGCTAAACAAAGGTTCCGCCTCAATTGGATCAGGGTTGATCAAGTTCTGGATTTTATACAACCCTGCACACGCGGACTCCATTGCGAGTCGTCGAGCTTGTGCAGCCCTAGCCAGCCGCAACATTCCCTGTAGTGAAGCTAATTCAAGGCCTGATAATTCCCGCTCTCCAGTCGCTACCGCCACCAATAATTCAAGAGCCTCAAGGCACATTTCGGGGTCTTGAAACATCCCCAGATCCAAAGCCAATGTACTGCTGTCGCTCAACGTCAGTTGCAGTTGAGAAAGATATCGGCTAATTTGCCCTAGCTGTGAAGGGGTAGGAGTATTTTGCTGAAACTGTTCACTATTAATCGCCATGATTCAGCCTGCTTGGGGTGTAGTAGATGCCCCTGACGACGTGTTCCCAAGGAGTGGACCTCAGTAAACGCTGAAATTATTTGATGACGTTCAATGCTGCCTTACCAGTGTTCTCGACCTCGTCAAGAATCAGTGCTGCTTTGGCACGAATCGATCCGATTACGCCAAGCCCTTCGGCAATACTGGTTGCTGCTTTTTCAATGGCGCTATCTGGTAGCGAGGGAATGAAAAACCGCTGCAATAATGGGCCCCCCACAGCAATCGCGACTCCCAACATCTCGGAGCCCGTAACCTCGGGGCCGCCTTGAGACTCTTCATCTTTTGCCGCTGCAATTGCATCGTTGTATAGCTCGACCAATGCACCAACTTCGAAAAACAAGAGAGGGGTTAACTTCATGGGGGCTTCCAGAGAACGCATCATCTCAATATTAGCGTCTCTCCAGTCATCTATCACTCGTAATACAAAACAGCACCGCCAATCCGGCGGTGCTGACCTGGAGTGTGTCGATTTAAAAGGATGGTAGCACGGGCTAATTGGTAAGGCGCGTCGTATTATCGCGCTATTCCAGTTGTCGTTTTAGCTTCTGATTCTCCGCTAGTAGAAGGGCTATAGTCTGGCTCTGTCTATCCACCATCGCAGTTAGCTCTTGAATGCGAACATCCTTGGCGGCAACATTGGCGGCGGTGTCGTCGAGGAAGGTGGTCATGAGTGGGTGGGATCGGATATCAGTCCACATCCGGCACGATTATTTTAGCTATCAAACCCCTTGCCTGTACATATCGCGTAATCGTCACCGTGCAAGTGGAGCAGCATTCAATCGGGTGATATTCATTTTGGAGCGATTAAGTCGGGACGGCATGGACAATTCGCGGCTAGCTATATCGTCATCCCTTATCAAGATAGATGCTGAACGAAAACTTCGTGGGCAGCGCTTTTTGTTGCCTTGAAAGGGTTTGAGCGTTTTTCCGCTGAAGGAAATAAGCGCTTAGCGGTGTTTTTATTGAATATTTTTGATTACCGATTTTGCGAAAGAACTGTTATGAGCCATTCACTACTTGCCCGGAGGTAAGTATGGACATAGCAGCCGCAATTGTCGCCTTAATCGCAGCCCTTATTAGTCTGCGAACCGAAATGATAAAAGCCAAGCCTCAGCGAAAGCGAAGAAAGCGAATTCGCAAGCAGTAGCTTCACCATCCCCTCAATCCACACCTCCGATATCCTCAATACTTGGATTCGCTCTGTGAATTGATTCCGGGTCATCAGTGGGCAGCATCATAGAGCCACCCACTAAACACTGCATCAATCCACAGCCCAATAAGCGCTCATCGCATCAGAAACCCAGAACTCAAAAGTCCCGACAAGCATTTTTGACAATTCCACGCTCAAGATCTGTTTAGCCTCATCTAACGTTTCAGAAGCAGGATAACTGTCGCTTACCGGGAATTGATCAGTGACGATGGAAGGCCAGTAACGCCCCTCTTTATCCCGCCAGATCAAACCCACATAGTGACAGACACACTTTGCGTAGACATACCTACCGCCAGCTATTTCATCCAAGTCGATATTGTCGATTGCGATCATGTCAGGACTCCTTCGATCTCGTCTTCGGCGACGTACTGAACTACGTTGTGGCTGTATTCGTCGACAGGGTCGTCAAATCCCAGGTAAGCGGCAATGGAATAGCTCCAACCTTCCACCCAACCGTCTTGAGCCTTGACTAGCGATGGTGGAGTATATTCGATGCCCGTTATCCATCCCTCGATGGGGCCAGCTTTGATTTCTTGAAAGAGTTCGTACTTGTGTGGCTGGATGCCATGTGGCAGACATATACGCCCGCGACAAAGTGACCACAGGCGGATCTTGGCCGATGTGAATAAGTTCATGGGTTTGATTGTGAGAAAGGGGACAAAAGGGCGATCGCTCTGCAGTGAGAAAGCGATTGCGGTGGGTTGCGTGGGGTTAAAATTCGTCGAAGTTTCGGTCGGTGACGAATGTTTCGTGTAAGCCCCAAAGACGGGCATAGCCAGCAGTGCGGACTTCATCCAACACAGTGCCGATGCGATCGTCGTTCGCCTCAAAGCGATGCAGCGCCTCTTCACCCGTGACTGAGTGAATCAACACCACCGCAATCTCGTAGCGATAAGCCGTCGGGGGAACAGGCTCAGGAAGTAGCTCTACAGCAGTGACGCCGTATGCTTCAGTAAGGTTTTCGTTTAACATGTGAGCAAGAACTCCTTAGTGGGTTTGTGCGGAAAAGAGCGCTTGCTGAACTTGGTCGGGACGCAGTGCTCTTTTCTCATTTCTACTATAACACACTCAGTAATACTTAAGGCACACTAGATATTATTGACGGAACACTTTTTATGCTTTAGTGTGGAGTCATGCAATAATTGAGGCATGGCTGAAAAGATGGCAAGAACAAGCATCACCGTTCCGGAGACACTGTTAGAGCAGTTCAAGCAATACTGCGAAAAACAGCGTCGTTCAGTTAGCGCTCAAGTGACTTACATGATGGAAGAAGCCATTAAGCACGGCGACGCCAACCAAAAGGACTCTTGACCACCACCCCATAACGACGGTTCTTTTTATTTTGCCAGATTTCATCTTATGAGTGTTATGTGAGTCAACAATGAAAACCCTTGAGTTTAAGCTCAGCTTGAATAATAAGCATTCAGCCAGTATCGATCGCTGGTTAGATGTGCAGCGCTGGACATGGAATCAGGGGCTGGCCTGCCTAAAAGAGTTCGAAGCATTCGCCCATTACAACAAGCACGATAAGTCTCATGCCCCTTGCTGTCCTGTGCCTTGGGAGTATCGCTGGCAAAAGGGCGACAACGATCAGTGGATAGCGATTCCATACAGCACGATCAAGCCATTCAAGAAAGCTGGGTTATGTTGCCCGCTACCAAAGACTTACAGAGAACCACGGCTAGACCGCGACTCTGAGTACAGCCTCACTCCACTATTTGCTAAAAAGCTACATCCCGACAAGCCTTGGTATCAGGAATGTCCTTATAAGCTGAGTCAGGGGACGATCAAGCTACTGGCAACCTCATGGGCTGAGTACCGCAAAGGAAAACGCAAATCACCACGTTTCAAGCGACGCGGGGAGAATCGCACCCTTAATGACACTCAGTCGGGCAATGCCAAAGCCAGCGGTGGATTTATCAAGCTGCCAGGGCTGGGCAAGCTGCGAGTACGGAGCTTAGAAAAGCGTTGGCCGATTGGACTAAAGATCAACAGCTATCGCATCATGAAACGTCCCAGCGGCTATTACTTGCTGCTGGTGGGAGAGGTACCCTGCGAAACGCCTAAGCCATCAGAGAAGGCGTGCGGGTTTGATGCGGGACTGGTTCATCTGCTCAATGATGATGCGGGCCACCACATTGATATACCCCTACCGTTGCAGCGTCGTCTAAAAGCGCTAAAGCGACTACAACGAAAAGCGTCACGCCAAGTAAAGGGCAGTGCTAACCAGAAGAAAACCTACGCTAGCCTTGCCCGACTGCATGAAAGGATTGCGCGAGATCGCAAAGCTTGGCATCACAAGTTGTCAACGTTTGCTGTGCGCAAATATGACGCGATCGCCGTTGAAAAACTGAACTTAGCCGGTATGGGAAAACGGCCCAAGGCTAAGCCCAAGGAAGACGGTACAGGCTATGAGCGCAATATGGCGACGGCTAAATCTGGATTGAATCGCAAGCTTAGAGACGCGGGCATTGGGCAACTGTACCGGCTGCTAGAAGAGAAGTGCAAAGCCTTTGGGCGGCAATTTGAAAAGGTACCAGCGGCCTATACCAGTCAAACCTGTAATGCCTGTGGTGCTGTTGATAAAGCCAGCCGTCAATCACAATCAGAATTTGTGTGTGTCCATTGCGGGCACGCTGCCAACGCGGATACTAACGCTGCAAGGAATATCCGCGACATAGCCTTCCCCGATTATCGGGAAAGATACCCCGCTTTGACGGGGGAATTTAAGCCTGCCACTGCCTGTGAAACGCAGGGCCAGCAGGAAGGTGAGAGATCACCATCCCGTCGCGATGTGGCGGCAATCCCTAAACCATCCCGCGAGCCATCTGGTGCAAGCGGCTCAAAGTCGCATTCTTTTGATCTTTCTGAGAGGCAAAATGATCGATCCGCGCAAACGGATATTGGAATTCCCATTCAGCTTAGTTTTTGGGGAGTGGACTCTGAAACAGGGTGAGGGGGAAAGGGGGTTGGAAGATAAGCCCTGATTTCCCAACGCTTAATCCCATCTCCTGAAACGGGTTGAAGGGGTTTTGAGAGGGTTGAAAGACATATGGGCATTGGCTTCGTTGGGGTGTGGACCTTGATAGGGGTTGAAAGTTTGGATGAAAATTTGAGAGAGCCGTTGAAGCGATGCGCCAGAAGACACGGCATGAACCTGCGAACTTTCACCGAGTTTGTCATTATCCAAAAATTGCGAAGCCTTCAAAATGCGGCGCAAAAAACAGAGGGTGAGCCCTCTATCACCAATGCTGATAAAGCTTCGATCACTTTCTGGATAGACGTCGAGCTAAAAGAACCGCTTCAGGAGTGCGCGAAAATTCGGCAGATGAGCATGAGCACGTTCGTAGCCAACCTTGTCTTTCGGGAATTGCGGGAAGCCCATGCACTTGGTGAAGCTCCTAAGTTTGTGAATATTCCTTGGTGAGGAAGCAGTGGGACAAGCAAGACCGCTGACCTCCTACGGAGGAGAGAGGAATCCTGATTATAATCAGGATTCCAGGAGTCCAAGTTACGGCAAGGAGCTGCACCAAAAATCAAGATGTTTGTAAACATCTTGATAGGGTCGAATCTAGTAGTTTTAACCTCAGGATTATAATCCTGAGGTTAAGTATCGAAAGTCCGACAAGGTCAAAGATCAAGATAATAATAATAATCTTGAAGAGGATCTCCAACTTAGTAATGATAATTACTAAGTTGATCAAGACCAAGGGAAACGGACAGACCTAGAGGAAGAAGGAGAACTTCGGGATTATAATCCCGAAGTTAAGAAGGAGAAGATCAGTTTAGTAATAACAAAACTGAAAGAGTTACAGCAAGGCAAAAGAACCGATCTGCGGGAGGATCTCCAACTTAATAATGAAGTCGTCCCGGTGAGGCAGGGAGATAGCCCCGAATATCTTGCCGCCCGGATTGCCCGCGATCGCCCGGATATTCTCGAAAAGATGAAGGGTGGGGAGTATCCCAGTGTGCGGGCCGCTGCTGTTGAGGCAGGGATAGTGAAGCCTCGCAAACAGTTCACCGTTGGCCCCGCTACCACTCCCGAAGCGTTTGCGGGTTCGCTCTGGGAGAAACTCGACGAAGATTTTTTAGTTCAAGTTGCTGCAATTTTGAATGAGGCTTTGGGAGCCTAAGGAGATTTGCTGTTAAACTCGCCTCGGAATTCCGAGGCGAGTTTAGGGTCTCCGCTCTGATTCGCATCTGTTAAAACCGTCTTGCAAATATTCAGGACGGAGGATAAAGTCTCGATATACTCACTCGCCTGTTTAGTGCGCTAAAGGGAGTTGATTTTTTGCTTATCCGATCGGATAAGCAAAAAACTGACAATGAAGCAGTTGGAGTTTTCCGCCGATCGGCGGAAAACTCTGCTGGACAAGGCTTTCGAATTTCCCCGAGATCGCGGGAAAAACTTCTGTTTCAGATTCATTCAGAACCTGAACATCGTTGACCTGGTAGTCCACTCCTTCCACAAACTCTTTTAGGGGTCTATGGGAATTCCCATAGACCTTTTGACGACTCTGGTGAATTGCCGCTATTTTTAGTGGCAGATTCGCTGCAACCCTTTATTTCAGAAGAATTGAGGACTCTGGTGTCTTCGCCGATTTCGGCACAAAGATAAAAGCCGCTTCCCTTGGTTGAATAAGGCTGTTTAGCGAGGCGCTTCAAAAAAATCAGAAAAGGTCAGCAAAGATCTCCGCTGACCTCAAAAACAAAACCATTCATCCATCATTCAAAATGACTGACAAAGCCAGACGAACAACAATCTTAATCGGCAGCATTGAAGTGGAAGGCTTCATGATGCCGGATGGATCATCAGGGAGTAGGCGAGAAGGCAATCGTAGATCACAAGCCGACGACAACTATAAATCAAAAAAGTTTCCGGACTGTATGCTGCACTAGATATAGCGCTACGACACAAGAACACACCTCCAGGTTTAGTTTTAGTGGATTAAAAACGATCTTTAACCGTAGATACTATGGTTTAACAGTACAAGTATACTAAAATGCAGATATAGTACATTTGTAGTAAAATTGAACTGTAAAAGGAAGGATTCCTGAATTTGAGTCCGGACAAATAAAGGAGAAGTGTCAAAAGTCTTTACATAGCAAGAAATCTGGACAGCACAAAAAAGGACCCGAAAGTTGCAGCTTTCAGATCCTCTAGTGTTTATTCAGTTGCCCTGTCTGTTACCTGTCCCGATAGAGCCTCCATACCTCTATACACAGCGCAAACAGGGCCAGCCATTCTGCCAGCGGCATAAAACTACCTCCTTGCTTGATTAAGTATCAACTAGGTAGGTGCTTTCCTGATTGCATGAAAATAGAACACAAAAACTATAGTACACCATTAGTACAGCTTGCTGCTATTGGTGTGCTTTTTTATTTGCAGGTGCTGCAGAGATTGAGGCCAGGAGTACTGAAGCTCTTGCCCCGTAAGCCTTGGAGGGTGCTGCGTCAACTCAACCCGAACTGCGGGATAAATTGGCAGCATTGAAGCGGAAGAATCACAAGAATGTTATTGCCTGAACCGGGGTGAAGACCTTGCCATGGGATTGAAAGCAGAAGTTTCAGTCGGCACAAGCCAACCAACTTGCCTGAACCGGGGTGAGAGGGGGATAAGGGGGTTGAAAGGAAAGGAAAGGAGATGAAGGGTCTCCGCCGCTGCGTGTAACCCTATTGACACTTTTCTGTACGATTAATTAGTATGACTACATAATCACACTCACTTATCGCAGGCGGCTTAAGTCATGAGCAATAGTAGGGTCAGTATTACTTTGGATGACGATGTCCTTCAATTTATTGATAGCTCGTCCGACAATCGCAGTAGCTTCATTAACGACATTTTGTACAACGAAAAGCGTCGGATCTTTCTGAAAGAACTAGCAGAGGCTTATGAAGAGGAGAGTGCTGATTCAGCGTTCCAGGAAGAGGTTTTGGCTTGGGATGTTGCGGTGGCGGATGGTTTGAATGCCTAACGGAAGTTTAACTTATCGGCGTGGAGAGATTTGGTGGGTTAATTTGACTCCCGTGGTTGGTAGCGAGACTGACAAGCAGCGTCCTTGCTTGATTCTGCAGAATGATTTAGGGAATCAAAAGAGTTCGACTACGATCGTGGCTCCTTTTATCCGAGGTAGTAAAACCTATCCATATGTCGTCAATGTCACGCCAACCGAACAAAACAAGCTGGATGGGGCTCGCTACATTCATTTGGGGCAAATGCGATCTGTTGATTTTCAAAGAATCAAAAATCGGCTAGGGATTCTTGAAGATGACTATTGGGTAGCCATTGAGAAGGCTGCTTCCATTGAGCTTGGCTTTAGCGTGGTTTTCCACGGGGCATAAACTCTCAATCCACACCCCTGACATCCTCAATACTTAGATCCGATTGGATCCGGAACTTCCGTGGGAACACTGAAGATCAAGATTGATGTTTCTGCGGGGATGGTGGGACATGATTGAGTTTTTGTATTTCATTGGGATTGTCGTAGTAGTTCCTGCTGTGCTCCTCACGCAGACCTCCTGGGGCCGGAACTTCTGCCTTGGCTTACCTTTGCCTTCTGCGTTAAAGCAATTTTTGGGCAAGCAAGAGAAGGCTTATCAGAGTAAGAAACGAGCCCATGAGCAGGAGCTAGAGAAAGCGCGGACTCTGAAGATTCAATTATTGAGCCATCCCCAAGATCAGACACTGATCAAGCAAGGGGCTGCTTCATTCCCGCGACACAGTAGTTTATTCAGTGCCTCAGAGTTAATCCAGGTTCTTGAGATTATGCTGCCCCTTACCTCTAGTGACCCTAGTGTTCGGAGATGGGTTATATCTTCTTCTAGAGGAAGCCTGAGCGGGAATCTTTATGACTTGTGCCTTCAGCTTATTGAGCAGAATCCAGACTCTAGAGGGCTTAAGTCACTCGCTCTAGAGGTGGGAAGAGTTCACTACAGCAAAAACAGGAAAGACAAAAAGCCAACCATTTACGACGAGCAGGCGATTAACAACGATATTGCAGCTCGTTCTAGATAGTCTAGGAAAGTCCGATTCCTGAATGGACTTTCCTATGGCTTTGAGAAGAGGAATCATGGGCTGGAACAGGTAAAGGTAGTATCATGATATTTAGATGAGATATGATACAAGAATTGATAACAGTAGCTCCACTACTAAACCGCAGATTCCTGCCGCCCGAGACAATTTTAACATTTTTGGTGGCGTCATCTGGTACTGTCACCGACGACTTTAGCAATCAGTCCCCTGGGTCAATCTCGTATACTCACGTTGTGCATTTGAGAGGGGCTAACACCGTGTCGGATCGGGTTGCCATACAAGAGCTGGCAGGGCTTGACGATGTCAGGTACCCTTTGATTGGAATAGCGCCTGCAGTGTTCCCGGCATCAATAAAGCACATGAATCCTATGATTGCGACATGCCAGTGGGACGACCAGGACGGAAGGTTGCAGATATTTCGCAGGCCACCTACCGGGTTTGAACACCAATCAGGCGAGCGTTTTTATGCGATGTTCATGCCGGACTAAGGACAAGGATCTTCTCCTTCGAAACCCTCTGGCCATTCAACCCCTTCAATGCAAATGGGCTCTACGTCTCTTGCTTCAAGCATGGGTGGCACTATGATCGCGGCGGCGACACCTAGACCCACCAGTAATATTGCCGCGATCAAAATGGAAAGCTGAGTGTTAGACATTTCTATCTCCATTGCGAAACCGCTACCACGTAAGGCTCGCCGCTTTTAGTCGTCCAAACTTGCACCGCTCTATCAGAAAAAGATACTCGCTCCACTTCTTTGGGTTCCAAAGAAAGTTTTTTAACCCTGAATAGTACTAAAGTAGCCTTTATTTTTACATCTTCTATTGAATCACTAAAGCAGTGCTGGTAATAAGCATTTGTGATCAAGTGCTCAAGAATGGCGACGGTCTGATCAATGCCAGTCGACTGCTTGATACTCTCTAGCATCTCGCCATGGCGATCGCTGATTTTGCCTCGGATATTTCTCACACTTTTCCGCAATTCACGGAAATTCTAACTCATGAGTGATATATGTCTCATGATTTAGGTATGGCGACTCTTACCTTTAATTCTGCCCGTCTAAATCGGAAGCTTTCAACCGCGTTGCAGACCTCGGTTGAACAATATGATGCCCAGTTTCGCGATGCCATTGAAGCCAATGTTTACGCATGGCCTAGAGAAACGTTTCGTAGCAATGGCCGACGGGTTACGACGCCCAGAGACATTGTAGACACCGGTACCCTTCGAGGCTCTCAAAGATATCAAGTTGATGGACTTAAGGCGTTTTTTGTCTGGGATGCAGTTGACCCAGAAACCGGGCTTAGTTACGCCTCAGATGTATTTTATGGATTCACCAATGGCAGCGGACTAGAGATGCCAGGGCGAGATTGGATCGCCTATGCCTTTGGGCAAAACGACCCTGTTGAAACGTTTAGGAGGGCTTTGAGAAATGCCTGATCTAGACATATTGACGCTAAGGTCTCAAATCACTAATGCTCTGTCAGGGCAGATCGGCAACTATGTTTACGGCAACGGCAGCACCCAGCCTGCACTTCGTATAGAGAGCGGCACGGAAATAGTGGACGACAGCGGCAATCCACTGCCAGCGCCTACAAGGGTGGCTGGATTAGAGGTTGTGATTGAGCCCTATACCAACACCTCAGTTTTGCTCTACATGGGCAAAGAGGGCGGATTAGAAGACCGCTATCGAATCACCCTTAAGCAGCACGATAGAACGCTTTCAGTCTCTGCCGACTTCACCACGCTTTTCAAAAGTCTCGTTCGATTAGGCCAGCCAATTTCGGCTGGACCTTTGCAGCCTCGCACGTCTGCTCTCAACCGCATTGAGCAGCAGGTTTTGTTTGTCAATTATCAACGATAGGAGTTCCTGAGATGCCCGGTACACCATCTGGTGACGTTATCACCACCCCAAATGCCCGAGAAATTATCGCCTATAACGCATTGCTAGCGAATGGCACAGTTCCGACCAGTTACCCCGCTGCCGTTGATTTGACAATAAACGGGGCGATTACGGCTAGCGGAACGGCTCAGACAATAACGATTGACTCTGCTACGTTGCCTATTGCAATGCAGCCTGGCCAATTCTTGCTGTTCAGAGATAGTGCAGGCTCTTATTTGGCAGCAGTTACGGCATTGCAAGCTGCTGGCGCTACAACTACCTTTACTGCGATCGCCAGAGAAAACATCCCGGATACAGCAGTGGCTACATTCCCGGCTCGCTTTTATCTGGCCACCCAGATGGATACTTCCGAAACCACTGGTACAACCACGTTCCAAACCTTTGACCACGGCGGCACATCCGAGACGGCTCGTGGTGAATCTTCCCAGTCGATCTCTAGTGGCGCTGGCGATTCTTATTACAACGCGGGTTTGCGGACACTTGTTTATGCCCAGCGAAACGGCATTGACGTGATGTTTGCCATGGAACAGCCCAACCCTGACTCAAACGTCTTCACGACGTCTCCCCCAATTGAGTGGGTGGTGGGGAAAGTCACGGATGTATCGGCAGCGGGTGGCGTCAATGACAAGCGGACCCGAACGGTAAATGTCGCCGTTGATGGTGGAATTCGTGAAGTCGCTCCATCTTAAATGCCTGCGTAATTGGGATGTCGCCTTGGTGGGTTGTGATTTTGATGGAGACGCCGTAACGGTCGCGATATCGCAAATCAATCCCGCCAAACTAGACGACATCTTGGGGTCCGAGGTTGAGCTGAAAGAAGCGAAAGTGACTGATAGCAAAACCTATCGATTGCGCGTCCCCAACGACATCACTGCTGTTTATACCGAAGCTGTTTACACCCTGGTTAGCGTCATATGACTAATGTAGTGCCCTGGCATTTGCCAGAAAAAGAAGCGCCTGAGCTGATTGAAGAGATCACTCATGAAGGTTACTCAATTCCGATTCCTATTTATGGCAGCGTCACCCCTGATGAGGCTCGCTGGCTGGAGTTCCGGCAAAGGACTAAAGGACTAACCGACACAGGGCTAGTGTCGATCTCTGATACCGTTTACGGTTTGCTGCTACTAAGATTCAAAATCGCTGTTTTTAGTGGAGAGGGCTTGACTCCTCTCAAAGGAAAATTGCCTACCTTTGCGGAGGTGATGTGCGAGGGAGATCCCCCGTTGATGCTGCCTTCGCCACTCATCCAGAAAGTGTATTTCTTCTTTATTGATGAACTAAATGAATGCCTGGGGGAGCAAAGGGGGGCGCTGACGGCGGTTCTAAAAGCGGAAGCGGAGAAAGCTGGACAGACCACTACTGGAGACTCCAGCAGTACTACCCCGGCCACCCCCGTTTTACCGGCGTTGCCTTCGGACAATGCCCCATCCACATTATTAGACAAGCCATCCAGGCCCACGAAACCGAAAGACTTGATCAGCTCGACTACCTAGGCCGGTTGTTCGCCGATCACGGCACAACGATGTTGAGGGCAAAAGGTGTCGAGAATCCGTCTAAAGACTGGTTCAACTATGCCGCACTGACGAAGCGTAAACGAGAGGTGAATAAAGACATCAGCCCAGCAACAGCGCAGCTTTGGCTGGATTTGAAAGACAAAGGCTGTCTCCCTAGGTGGGCTGAAAATCAACTGCATGAAGGCACGATGAGGTTGGCTGCGATCTAATAATGGCAAACTTTGACGGAACGCTCACTTTTGGAATTGAAATTGACCAGCAGAGCATTAACCAAGCTCTGAATAGAGTTGAGCGTGCATTCTCCGGGCAAAGTATTGACATTGGAGTCGGCCAACAGCTTCAATCTGACATCCAGGTTGCGGCTCGTGGGGTTCAGCAGCAGTTAAACAGCATCCAAGCGCCCCGACTGCAACTGTTTGAGCCGACTGAACTAGATCGCATCAGAGCAGAGTTTAACGACCTGGCAAGGCGGCGAATTGAGCTTGAGCTAATTACGGACGTTCCTAGTCAGTTAAACCGAATAGACAGCGAAATTGCGGGGCTGCAAAACAGCAGAATAAAACTCGATGTAGATGTAGCAGGCATTCAGGCCAACTTAAACCGAGTTGATAGCGACATCAGGCGACTGACGGGTGAACTTGAAGCTGAATTAAAACTTGATACAGCCGAAAGCCTGCAAAGAGTGGAGACCCTAACGAATCGCATTGATCAACTAGATGCCCGTCGGTTGCGACTAGATTTCAGAAATGACCAAGCTGTACGGGGCATCGCAGAAATCGATCAACGGCTCGAAGGGCTGCAAGATGAAAGAATAAACATTGACGTTAACGCCCGCAATGCTGTCAATGAAATCGGCCAAATTGACAACCGCCTAGAGGAGCTTAGAGACGAAGCTAGGCGTACTCAAAGCGAGACAAAGGGGCTTAGTACCAGCATTACATCCCTGGGTGTAGCCATCAAGTCGGCAGCGGTCGACCTGCTCATTGATGGGCTTCGAGAATTAAATCAAGCTGTCATTCGTTTTATTGGTACGTCTTTAGAAGCAAATCAGCAGCTTATTGGCTTTGGGATTGGTTTAGATGCGGCTCTTGATGGGGCCAGTACAGCCGGGGCTGAGTTGGATTTTGTTCGGGACACGGTTCGCGAATTAGGCGGAGATCTTGAAACTGCGACCAGTGCCTATACATCTCTGACCGCTGCCTCTTCTCAGTCCGGCATTTCTCAGTCGTTAGTCAGAGATACTTTTGAAGAGACCACCCGAGTGCTGGGGGTTTTTAACCGCAACACCGTGCAGTCTGAAAAAGCGTTTTTGGCTTTGGAACAGATTGCGGGCAAAAACCGAGTTCAACTTGAAGAATTGCGTGGCCAACTCGGCGAGCAGCTTCCGGTGGCCATTGGTGCTACTGCTCGCGGCTTAGCTCAACTCAGACCAGAATTTGACGGCACTCAAGAGTCACTTTTCAACCTGATTGGCCCTGGTGGGCCAGGTCTAGACGCCGAAACATTTTTCAAAGCTTTCACGCTGGGCTTGCAGGATATTGAAGGGGAAATCACCCCGACGCGCCTAGCTATCAGTCGCCTTGGCAATCAGATATTTGAGTTGCAGGCCGGAGTTGGTCAAGCTTTAGAGCCATTACAAACGGCGTTTCTTAATTTGGCTGCGTCAGTTTTTGAGTCCACTGGACAAAATTTTGATGGTTTTGAGTCGCTGATATCAGCAGGTGAGCGGTTGAATAATGTCATCGTCAATACGCCTGAGATTGCTGATCAGATTGGTGCCGCATTGGCAGAGCTTGCTAATACTGGCGTCACGCAGCTTACAAGCGTTGTTGATGCGTTGACAGCACTGGCACTCAATGAAGATGCGATCGCTGGCTTGGCGGATACTCTACGCGATGTCGGGACCGCAATTCAGTTCGTCGGCAGGCTTGCCCAGGGCGTGATTGGCTTAGTTGAAGTGTTTGCCAGTCTGCGAACTCAAGTAGAAGAATCAAACCGTGCTATTCAGTTTGCTTTTGATGTGGCAACAGTGGGGCCATTCGTCGCGGTTCTTAAGCAAATTATTGACGGCATTCAAAGGATCAGGGCTGAACTGGGCTTGGTTGAATCAATCTCATTCGACACAGTATTAGAAGATGATGCAGGCGCAGATTTAGCCAGACAAGTCAATCGCTCGTTAGAAGTAGCGGCCCAAAACATCAATTCATCAGGTATCAGGGCGGCAATTGACGAGCAAGCTCAAGCAACCAAAGAGAGTTTAGGTGAGATAACTTCTGGCTACGAGCAACTGACAGCAGAATTAGAGGTTGAGCAGGCCAAGCAACGAGCCGTTTTGTTAGAATCCGGCGCAACTCAAGAGGAGGTTGCACAGCTTGAAGCGCAGCAACTGCAGGCCAGGATTGATCAAGCAAAAAGCAAACTAGCAGAGCTGAGTGCAGTTAACCAAGGTGCTCTAAATGCCGAAGATTTGGCAGGGCTGCAAGAGGAAATCTTAGAGACTGAAAAGCAAATTGCAGATGATCGTGTGTCGCTTGCTGAGCAAACTGCTCAAAACGTAGAAGATGCGCAAAACGCCGCTTTAGAGAACCTTGCTGATGCAACGGACGCGGCCTTGGCTGAAATCGAGGCAAGTCAGTTTCAGCGCCTAGCTAGTATCAAGCAACAGCAAATTGATGGAGTACTCACAGCAGCCGAGGCTGAGGAACAAATTGCTGGGCTATCGGCAGATACCACTGACCGCATCATTGAAGAACGGCAACGAGAATTAAATGAACTACAACGCCTCAAGGCTGAAGGCATTATCTCAGAAGAGCAATTTGCAGAACAATCTGTAGACATTCAAGCTGACATCGCCAATGCCACAATCGAGCGTCTTGATCTGGAAATTGCGGCGCAGGAACGAGCTAGGCAAGTTGAGTTAGAGCGCAACCTGTTGGCTAACGATTTAGCTCAGGGGGCCCTCAATCAGCAAACCTCCTTGCTTGGAGCCCAAGCAGAACTTGCGCAAGCATTAGCTGATGTAGAAGAGCAGCGTTTGCAGTCTGCGATCGCGGCGGCGGATGCGGCGGGCAATGAAACACAGGCCAATCAATTGCGAGTTCAGTTGACTAATCAGCAGTCACAAGCGACTCAAGAGCAATTCGACATTAAGCGGCAACAACTGCAGCTAGAAGGGCGTTTGAATGAACTGGAAGCTGAGCGGGCATTAATTCAAGCCCGTGGTCGTGGCGCATCTAGTGAAGAAATAGCCTTATTACAGCAACAGCTTTCGACGACTCGCGAGATTAATGCCCTTAATTTACAAACCCTGAACGCTCAAGAAAGTCTGGCACTAGACCAAATCAATGAGCAACTAAACGAAGAACTTGGCACACGAAAGGACATCAATGAGGAGATAAGCCGCCAAGCTGACTTACAATCTCAACTGGCTGAAAACCAAGCTCGTATCACTTCCACCGTGGCCGGGGCTTTTTCTACCGACTTAGAAGGAAGGGAAGGCGTAGACGATATTCAGTCTCAGTTACAAGCTGCTCGCAACGCTGGTTTGTTTTCAGGGGAAACAGCCGAATTCAATAGGGCGCTCCAAGATGTTGAACGATCTCTTGGCGGCAGTGACACATCGATCTTAAGGGCCGGGGCAAACTCTGAGGACCAAGAGCTTTTTGCCGATATTTTGTCACAAGTTGGCAGAGGAGATCTTGGGAATCTGTTAAATGCCGATGCTGAAATAAATCAGCTAAAGGAGGCTCAGCAGCCAATTGTTGATGAACTGAAAACCCTTAATAGCCAAATCATCGAAGCAATTAACTCAACAAATACTGTTTTCAATATTTCCACAAACCAACCCGAGATCGACTTAGCCCAGCTTGAGAGAAACCGCCAGCAGCAAGCAGCTCGAAGGGGTGGTTTTTAATGGCTGAACATGATTTAAGAATCGGCATAAAAGGAACCGGTGCCAGCGACTTTGCCGCGTCCCCAGTTGGGGCGTTAACTATCACTAGATCCATTCGTCGAGGACCACCAGGGCGGGCTTATATCGGCTCCGCTCAAATTAGTTCAACGTCTATTAATGGGGTTTCTATTTTCAATGGGCCTAGTCATGCCGATAAGTTTTTGTGGACGATCACTTGCCTTTTGACCGTCACCCAAGCACGACAATTAACCCGACTGAAAGACTATGCAGACCATCGAATAAAAGGCATTGGGCAAACGAAAGCTGGGCCTAACCTGCGATTTATTGATGAGACTCGCTACATCAATGACTATGAGCGTCAACAACACGGCAGGTCATTGCTCACTCAATTTGATGAAGCTGACAATGCGGCGCAAAAGTACGGATATGGCGTTTTTGACGTGCATTTGATTTTGTCTGACGATTTTTTAGAGCCGTTCAACAAAGCTCTAGGCGAAGACACCGACCAACTCACATTCTCAGTGAGGGAGGTCTGATGCCTGTAAACGCCACCGCCCGCCGCATCACCACCACGATCGGTGGCCAAGACTGGTCTTCTTACATTGTCGACTTCCAGCCAATCCGCGCGGGCCTAGAGCGTGACGGCATTCTGTCGAAGTCCGGCACAATCACGATCGCTTATGACTCAGGTAACCCATCCAGTCTTGACCCACTGCTCAATGCCGCTATCTGGCACCGAGGCACGTTGATCGGCATGACTGTCGCCAATGACGCAGGGGTTCAGATTGTCCATCCCTACAACAACTTATTTATTACGAATATTCCCACCCTCAACCCCGCTGAGACGCTGCTAACCGTGGATGTGGGTGACTGGTTAGCGTTGGCCAACAAATCGGAAGTGCCCGGTGATGATAGCGGGGTGACGGTGGGAACAGCCGTAGATTTGTCGGTGATTTGCCAGCGTTATTTAGAGCGGGCCGGCATCCCGACAGCGAACATTGCATTGGGTGGGCCTTGGGGATACTCCAAAGCGATTCCCTTGCCCAAGGATGGCGTAAATGCCCTAGCGATGGCTGGGCGGATTGCCTACGCTGCAGCGTTCCGGGTTCTGTATTGCGATCCCTCCGGCATTGTGAGATCTCAATTAACCACCGTCACGCCTGGCACTCCGCTATTGACTTACAACCTCGACAATAAAGAAATTCCTCGTGAATGGTATGAACGCAGCTTTGAGCCAGGTACTGCCGCTGAAATTGTCAAGGTCGTGGCCACCGGCGAGACTGTTTCAACAATCAGCACGCCGATCACAGATACCCAGAATGAATCGGACCTTGATGTCTTCACCTCGTCTAGTTATGACTTAGAGGAAGAGACACTAAGCCTGGCCTTCGGCAATATCGCCATCACGATAGACGGCACCCCACAGCGGGTTGCGAGTCGCATAGAACGCCGTCGGGAAAGGCAGTCTGAGGACATTGTTTTCGGCAACGGCAATAGTACGTTAGTCGTCACTGATGACACTTTTGATCAGCATTACTATCAAGCCTTACCTGGCAACGATGACGGCGTATTTCCATATCGCTTATTTTTCAGGATTGCCAGAAGCGAGAAAGCCGTCGGTCTAATCAATGGAGGCGAAAGCTCAACGACCGAAAGTTATCGCCTAGTGATTGAGCAATGGGCGTTTGATGACGACGGTGTGATGACGACTCACGTTGTTTCAACTTATGCACGACAAAAGCAATACGAGCCAGACGGTCTCTTTGGCCTGCAATGGCGAGTCGTTGAGCGACTAACTGAAACATGGGAGGAAGAATCCGCTGGAGCTTATCGCTACACCACGGTTTCACAGGCAGCGGCAATAACTAGTAATCGTTCCCTTAACGCCCAAAACGCTCAAAATAAATGGGCGCTCAGGACTACGAACACTGATAGCAGCCCCGCCACCGATCAAGGCGACAACACACCCCCCGCCGCAACATTATGGGAAGGGCCGTATTCGATTGATCCGACAACCTACGAGGGTGAGGCAACCTATACGCCTCCTGGGGGCGCGTCACCGGCACCCCCCGAAAGGGTGATCAGCATCTCAGAGGGGTTGGGCATCAGTGACGCTGTATGCCAAGAGATTGCTGCCAAAGAGGCGGCGATTGGTGGCGGGCGGGAATTTGAGCGGTTGTTGTCGTTCCCCATCAGCAATGCGCTACTAGCGATTGACATCCCGTTGTGGAAAGTCGCATACATTGACGGCGGCATAACTAGAACGTATCTGGTTGACCTGCAAGCTTTTAACCACACCAGTGATGAGCTGGTATGTAGTGGGGCTGGGATCCTAATCGATGAGGCGTTGGTAGTCACGATTATTGCTGGCAATGCAGTCATTGCTGATGATCACCCGGCTGGTGATGAGCAAATTACGTTACTAGCTGACGAGACTATCGCTATTGCGGATGATCACGCTGCCGGTGATGAATCGATCACGTTACTGGAGGTCTTAAGTACCACGATCTCAGATGACCACGCCGCTGGAGACGAACAAATTACAGCAGCGGCTGGCGAGACTCTTGTTGCTGCTGATGATCACTCGGCTGGCGACGAAGAAATTAGTCTGTTGATTGCTGGTACCTTGACGGTTGCTGACGATCACGCTGTTGGTGATGAAGTCGTGTCTATCAGCACCTATGATACTGATGCTCAGGCATTTATTGATCTGTTGTCAGGGACTTATACATCAGCGCAACTAGACGCTATTAATGATTTTGTAGTGTCTAACAAGGCCAACGGCATTTGGGCAAAGCTTGATTTAGTTTGGTTACTCGCGGCTAATAATACCGCTGATTCAGCGACAGACATGACTGGCAACGGCTTCTCATTCACTAATAACGGCATGACGTTTACAGCCAGCCAAGGCTATCAAGGAAATGCCTCTAGCGCTTATCTATTGACTGATTACAACCCCGACACAGACGGCATTAACTACACTCAAAACTCAGCCTCTATCGGTATTTATAGCCGCACAAACAACACCACTGATGCGGTCGATTTTGGCGTGAGAGGCCCAAATCACCGAGTCTTTATTCAAGCCTATGAAACGGCTCAGGGCGTAGATATTTCTGTCGCCATCAACCAGGACAGCAGTGAGGTCTTCGGCACTCCGGCAACTGATGGTTGTTTGGTGTTAGCCAGAACCGCGTCTAACGATGCTCGTTACTATCGCAACGGCACTCAAGTAGGTTCTACTATCACTACTGCGAGCACTGGGGTGGCTGACGCCAATTTAGAGGTCGGCGTTTACAACAACAACGGCACTCGTCAAGAGTATAGCGATCGCGAATATGCGCTTGCCTTCGCGGGTGGTGGACTAACTTCATCAGAAGTTACTGATTTAAGTGCATCTATCGAAACCTTCCTAGACGCGTTCGGCGCTGGCGTAATCAGTTAACTCAAACACAAGGAGAAAAACCATGGCTACTGATGCTTCAACTTATGCTCAAGCGGCAATGAACGGTCGCGTTACTGATCTCAATTCAGGCGGCGGCAATGCTGAAATCCGGCTGTATGATTCAGGGTCTACATTGCTATTGACTTACGACTTAGGAACGATTTCAGCGGCTACGGATGCTTGTCCGTCTGTGGCCAGCCCTGCGAGTTTACCCATTGATGCCACTGCAGCCGCAACTGGCACGGTAGATAATGCAGAACTTAGAAACGGATCTGGCACGGTTAGACGGAACTACACCAGCTCCGACATTGGAACCACAAGCTCTGGCAACCCCATTGAGATTAGTAGCCTGAGCGTAACTTCAGGGCAAGCAGTTCGACTAACGGCCTGCGTATTTCGGCAACCTTGTTAGGACAGATAAATGCCACTTAGTGAACGCCAGTTTCAACTCCAAGCATCAATCATAGGGGCTCGGGGCGAAATCCGGGATGCACAAGCAATATCGACCTCTCGAAGGACGTCGCGTCCCCGCATCAATCAAGATGGCACGATAACCAGAGATGGCGGCACTTCAGAGCGTGCTCAGGGCAATACTGGCAATAGAACCACTCGTCCCGGTACGCGAGTATCAGAGAGCGGCGGGGAAGTTATTGGACAGTCGGGGGCTAACAACGGACAACTGCTGGCTGATCTCAGGGCAACTCAGCAGCAGTTGATTGATGCTATCAACACAATCCCAACTCGGATCATCAACGGCAACCCCAACGCTCAAGACCCCGAGTTATTGCCCCAGTATCTAGACGATTTAGTGTATGACCAAGCCTCTGGCACTTTGTTTTATTGGTGGGCGGACTTAGAGGGGGATCCTCCCAATCCTCAATGGATACCGTTGAGGCAACTCTTTCAGAGTTTCACGGGCGACCCGAATAACCAATCTGGCAGCGCCATTCCGATTTATATCGACGGGGCGCTGGCCATTCGAAACGATCGCACAAAGTTTGTCGGCATCATTGGCGGTTTGTGGCAGGGAGAGACAGAAGAGATTCGCGGGTATATTCCCGCCACTGAAAACGGCACTATTGAGTTAGGTGGCACGAATAGCTATGCTTTGAAGGTGGTCGCCGTTCGTAAATCGGGCTCCAGTGCAGCTACTTTTACGACCTCCCCAGGTATTGACTCAACAGTTGCAGCAGGCTCTCAACTCACCCTCACCACGGCTAATGCTGACGGCAGTGCAGCCGGGTTCACGGTTGAACTGGAGCGGGTGTAATGGGGCAGCTTGGGTTTATTTATGTTGGGCAGAGTGGGCTACTGATTTTTTTGACGAGATTGGATATGACAGTGGCGTCAAGTGATGGCAGCGGTAGTGCTGTCGCTTCTTTTACTGGAACTCCCAACACTGGACTGGTATTCAACAACCGCCAAACGACGATCACAAATCAGGTTGGAACCGTTAGCCTTGACACTGATGACGATTTTCAGCTCGCTGCATCAGCCCAAAGCCTTACTCCACACTCTAGCACTGCATTTTCATTTATTAATGTTACGCAAACAATAGAAGTCCAGAGTGACGGCAATACATCTGTTGCTCTAAGTTCTCAGATTGACGTAGTGTCTCCGTTTGAAGAGATCTTTGGGAATCCAGTGCAAAGGGGCGGTGGCGCACAATTTACATATGAATTTCGGCGAGCATCTGACAATGCCTTGTTAAGCAGAAAAATACACAGATTTAGTTCCAGTAATATGCCCGTTGACACCTATTCAGATAGCTATTCCGATACGTTGACCCCGTCTGACGGCATTGGCGGAGCCTAAATTCTCTTCCAGAACCCCAGCCTTGCCTCCGCATCAATCCCACCCAAGTGCTCGTACAGCGCCTGCATAAGGCTGAATAGCTGTTCATCTGGCATGGAACGTTGCCGACGGCCCACGTCAATGGGGTTGTCTTCCCAGAAGTAGTCGGGATATGTCACCGCTGCCCTGAGTGGTTCATGAGATAGTAGTCGTTCCCAGATGGCGGGTTTGGCTTTCACGCGGTCGGGCAATGCGGCGTAGACTTGTTCGATGGTGGGTGGCAAGGGGTTCTCCATTTAGTCCACCAATAAGATAAACCCAGAATTGAGAATATGCTTCCCGGGTGGTACCTCGTAAAGGCTATATAGCTCAGCAGCTAAAGACATCTCTCCATTTGCCTGAGCCCGTCTACGCAGGTCGTCTAAATCCGTGCCAATAATCCACCCCTCAATAGAGTCAGGCCCAATCCCGTCTGTTTGTTTGATGATGCAATACATAGTTTCTCTTTAACTTTGTAGTTGACATTAACTGAAACTGTCATGGTGAAACCCCACCAAGTGCACAACCTTGAATTGTTTCACAATAGAGGTATCGCGGATGATGACGCGGACTAGGAGGGTGCTGCTTGGTGTTATGACGGCACCAACCATTGCAATTTGCACTTCTTGCAGCTCTCAATAAAACGAGCTTTGTCATAGCCAGTCACATAGCAAATGCCGGGTGTGGCTACGTTAACCGTCCCCTCATAGCTGAGTGTCTGGGCCACATTAGTTTTGATGCCGTCGTCTTCGCTCTCAACCAAGCAGATCACGCTTTGTTGTTGGGCCAATTCCCACAGACGCTCATAGTTTTGCGGAGTGGGGTAGCCGATTGGGGTGCAGACTAGTTCGTTCATGCTGCCTTCTCCTTTGGTGTTCGTTCTCTGATGCACTTGGCAATGCACCGCAATGTTTCTGTGTCTAGTGATTGTTCTGGGGCAATTTGATAGACTTGCCACCCCAACAAACCGTGCTTCTGCGTCACTGGCAGGTTCCCAATTAAGATCAATGTCGGGGCCAAGGTTACTCATGCTCCTCCCCGAAAAACGAAACAACAAAACCCGCCCATGCTACGGGCCAGAGCAGCGCCATTAACAGGCATGACGGCAGGTCTTGCAACGACGCTGGACGAAATGAGATAAACCAGACGAGGGCAATTAATGTGTATACAGCAAAGACGACGGTGGCTAGTTGTGATATCATGTCTCACCTCTCATGCATGTGGCATTTTTGCTCACACTAAAGTAAGCTGTTTCACGGAGTCACATCCCTGGAACATACGGGAGCCGCCGATCTCCCATGCCCACTCCTTGTCACGTCCATGAAACTTTTGGGCGTTGTTCATGTTGCCAAGGGGGCCGAGGTTTGCACTGCTGTACGGAATATCGTCATCAAAGCAATACTTTCCATACAGCTCATCTATTGAATCCTCTAGTATCCCGGAGGCGTAATTAAACACCACCACACGCCCCGCCTTACCCGTTGCCAGTACTGCATCAAGGCAATCTACGCACATAGCCAATTCGTCGGCTGATTGTGGATCATGCCCTGGGTAAGCCGGTGTCATTCGTGACTGCACCTTGCGCCCGTCCTTGCGTTTCTCAGTCCACCCCTTGGGGCTGTAATAGGGTGGATCAATAATGACTAGTGCGTTGCCATAGTTGCTATCAGCCAATGCCTGTACAGCTTCCTGCCATGAGTGATGGAAATCTAAGGTTTGAATGCCGTTGTCGGGCCAGGTGTAATTCCACCTGTCGAGATAACGATCAAGCTTTGAACCTGTTTTGGCTGAGGAGCTTTTACTAAGAGCAACATTCAGCTTTCCAGTTGTCTTAGCCGTCCGCAAAGTAGCCCCAAACACTAAGCGGCGCAAAGTAAGAGATACTGCTGCTAAATGCTCTCTAGAACGTCCTTCGTGCTGGTTGTAACAAGCCTTCAGAAACCTATAAGCAGAATCAGGATTGCGGCTTAATAGACGGTGGAATGAAGCCAGATACTTCTCAACCTCGCCACGCTTTTCAGCATCACCCCAACACTCCCACACCGCTTGAACGCCTGGATCGAAATCAGCCGCAATTGCATTTTGTATGCCATGGTTATGCTGCCAAGTCGCCGCGCCACTACCAGCGAAAGGCTCCACAATTACGTCGTAATGGTGTAAGCGATCGCATATCAGAGACTGCCAATGTTTGCCGAACTGCCGAAAGTACCTTATGCCACCCTTGCCACCCACATAAGGCGATATCAGGGCGGGAAGTTGCAGGGGGTTCATGACTCACCCTCCATCAGTTCAAACTGAATGCACCACACCCACTTGTCGGGGCCCCATGAGCCAGAGCCGTTGATGGATTCCCAGATGAGCCGGTAAGCATCAATTGGACTAACACCTCGCAGAGAAGGGTGATTTTCAAGTCCGTACTCAATTACGTCAATTGCCAGCATTGAAGATCGCGGATGATAAGAAAACCGCTGAATCCCTTCAGCAACAGCCGACTCCTCACTGATCGCCCCAAGCTGCTCAGTCCAAACCCGAACACCCTTTAACCAAGTGCGGGTGAACGATTTGAGCATGAACAGGGCAGTGCTGGGTTTGCGCCAGTCTTTACGGGCCATAAGTTTGTCATGGTCATCGTTGGTCATCTCAACAACACGTCGGGTATTGGTGTCGAGATAGAGGACTTCAGCGGCTATGTCACAAATCGGTGAGTCAGGAAAACCCAAAACCTGCACAGGCTCCCGCATCCAATAACGAACACTGCCCTCCCAATGGTTTTGAGGCATGCCGTAAGGTGAACTGACAAAGTTCATCCCTCTGCCAGTGTTATTAAAAGCTTGAGCCCCACCAGTCCACGGCTTCACATCAGCAGTCCAATCAGGAATCTTCATTCCTCGCCGCGTCTCCCACTTCAACCGCTGCCTCACCAAGCTGCGATTCTCTTTGGTGAATAACAGCGGTATTTCTTTGACTGAGGTGGTGGGTGCTGTTAATGAGGGCATGACTTACCTCCCTCATTTGCAAGTCGCTTTTCAAGTTCAGCTAGCTCACTTGGCATGATTGGGATTGACAAGTCAGTTGACTTATCAAGCTTGCGCCAGTTAGGACGACCTTTGTTTTTGCCGCGAGTAATTAAAGGTGCCACAGCCCCTCGCACCATGTAATACGTACCCGGTCCACCAAAATTCTCGATAGAAAATTTGTGTCCCTTCCACTCAGGAGGCTGAGCAAGCTTTTCTCTGGCTAGGTTTTCTAGTAGCTCAGAGGTGGTCAAAGCTCCAGACGTGGACTTATTGCTCGTCGTGTCCATTTGCTAAGATTTCTCCGTGTATCAGTTCCTTAACCTGTGCTGATGCACACTTTGCCCGGTAGCGTAGTCACACAGCTACTGGGCTCTCCTATCTTATCTCACGTATTACTCGTGATACGAAATCTATTAAGCTAAGTCGAGAAGAGTACGTCTCGTTTCTGGCTTCACCTATAAAATCTTGTCCAATCCATAAATCAAAGATTTCAGCGGCATGACTCGGCGGACTGCCAGCAATACGCCAGGCATGTAACAGGCGCGATCGCTCGTATCATGGCGCAGGGTATAGATCTGACCTGGAGATCCAAAAATCACCTCCTGATGTGCGATTAACCCTGGCAACCGTACGCTGTGAATCCGAATCCCATCATCGGTACTACTGCCTCGGGCTCCGGTCAAATGTTCGGTTTCCTCAACTTGGGCCGGATTGAAGGTTTTGTCCGGGGCGGATAGCATTTGCGCTGTCTGGATGGCAGTCCCACTGGGGGCATCGGCCTTTTGGTTGTGGTGCAGTTCGATAATTTCAACA
>JBCDAJ010000009.1:0-74094 GCA_039185935.1 Cyanobacteria bacterium P01_F01_bin.56
CAGTCAAGCTCACCTCAAGGCCAAAATTCTCGACTTCATCGCCTACTTCAATCGCACCATGGCTAAGCCCTTCAAATGGAACTACACGGGCAAGCCTTTGACTTCATAATCGCTATGCTCATTTATGCCATCGAGTACTAGGAGTTGTAAGCATCTGCACTGATCTAGGCTGAGTTTGAAATGACCGTAACTCAATTAATCCCGAATGCTCTGAAGAAGCAACATTCAGGTTTTACTGGAATTTCTCAACGCGGCGCTTTGCATATCTTGAACAAACTATCAATTTTCCGAAAGGTATCGGCGTCGATGCAATGATGCGATGCAGCAATCAGTAGTCGTTCTGCAAAAGCAAAGACTGATTTGATTTCAACAGATAGGCTCATGAACTCTGTTCATATGCAACTGCAGGCTGCTAAGAGCTATCGTCAATCAGAGTCAGACCCTTTGACCAGAGATGATTTCAGCTTCTAGAAGAGTTTTGGGAACGGGCACGATGTTGCTGATATCGTAAGCATTCTGGTTGTGACTGATGACATGTCCCAGGGCTACATCCACGATTTTGCATCGTTAGCGAAAGTATTGCTCATCCGGAGCCTGAGACCCGTTAGCCTGATTTAACGATGTGAGACGACGTAGTGTATTTGCAGTGGCTTCGAGTATTGGCCTCGGCCCGTGCTTAAAGTCACTGAAGGATTAGCTTGAAAATAAAGTACCCGGACAAGACGATGGCAGGGTAGATGGGTCGCAGGGTTAATGGATGCTATCTAAGCGCGCCTCCTTAATAGCTGTAATTGCAACGAAACCGTGATTGCGCCAAGCAGCCTTCAGATAGCTCTCGATGACTGCGAGATTTCTCTAAGAGCTGCCTTGGGAAATTGTGGTGCATATCCTAATGCCATGGCTTTTTGGCTATTAAGTGACACGTCTTTAGGTCGGGGAATAGACAGCTTAGCTGAAGATTGTAAACCGGGTTGGAGATTTATCTTTGAGACATCAAAACTCTCGGCAATTAACAACCCCAGGTCATAGCGGCTGAGTTGCTCCGGACCTCCCAAATGCCAGATGCCTGAGACACCCTGGTCTAAAACCAGATGCAACCCTTGAACAACATCAGTAACTGAGGCGGGAGTACGAATTTCATCAGTAAATAAGGTTTGTGGCGTATTGGCAGCGATCGCTGCCAACAGGCCCTGCACAAAGCATTGGGCTGTGCCAATCGCAGCCCCCATCAAGAGGGGTAAGCGGCAAATGGTTACTGCTGGATAATGGGTTAATGCGGCTGCTTCTGCCATCGCCTTGTGTTCACCATAAATGTTGATTGGATGAGGGCGATCGCGCTCTCCATAAGGCGGATGATCACCATCAAACACCAAATCGGTCGACGTAAAAACCAAAGGAATCTCAGCCTGAGCACAGCGTTTTGCCAGTTGCACGGTGCCAGCAACATTGATTTGATAGCTTCGGTCGGGATCATATTGACATTGCCCCACTTTAGAGAGCGCTGCCGTGTGAATTACCGCATCTGGACGGGCTTGGTCCCAACACGTTTGCAACGACTGCCCATCGGTTAAATCGAGCGGCAAGAGCTTGACACCGGGTAGGTTAATCGCCTGAGTATGATATGTCCCCCATATCTGCCAATCAGTCTGAGAGTAGCGACAAAGATGACCGCCTAAAAAACCGCTGGCGCCAGTGATTAGTAGCGATCGCATCTCAAATTCCTCGAAATCTCTGTCTTGCGGGGCAACTTCGTCGTTGTCTGACGCATTGTCTAATTTTGACGGATCAGGCTACATTGAGCGATGAACCCGGCCCATGCAAAGGATTTACCCTATGAATTCTGGTTCTCAGCCGAACAGCGACAACTTTACTCCCAAGAGTGAACAATCTGATGCGGCTGTAGAACCTCAGACAACATTAGGCAGCCCTGATCGCAATGACGATATATCCTCATCGGCCCATGCGGTGACCGATGAGGATACGGCAGAGACTGCCGAAGCGTCTTTGGAACTCTCTCAGAATGGACAGTCGTCACTGACTTATGAGTCCCAGCCTGCGGCTAGATTAAATGAGCCTGCAGCTAAGCCATCACCACAAACCTCTAAAAGTCCACCAGCCACATTTGTGATCTTGGCAGGCGTTTTGCTGGTGGTCTTGGGACTGGTTTTTAATCTCAGCTGGCTCACACTGATTGGCTCGCTGCTGACATTAGTCCTATCGTGGGGGCTGATTTGGCCTTCGCTATCATACTTTTTAGCAGAGCTCTCTTCCCAACAGCGATCGCTGATCGTCGCTATCCCTGCACTAGTCCTTGGCTTATTTGGGCTCACTGAAGCCGTCGGCATCAACCAGGCAATTCGCACCTGGTCACTCACCCTACGATGGGACATTCTAGGGGCGTTTGGTGACTTTTTAGGCGCTATTGGGCAGATCTTTGTCGCCATCCTGGCCCTGTTTGTTGCCTGGCGACAGTACATCATTTCCCGTGATCTGACGCAGCAGCAAAACCGGATTACCCAACAGCAGACCATCGATGCTTACTTTCAGGGCATCTCAGAACTAGTACTGGATGACGAAGGCCTACTAGAAGACTGGCCCCAAGAACGCATCATTGCTGAAGCCCGAACAGCAGCTATTCTCAGCAGTATTGACGCTCCTGGCAAAGCCAAAATCATTCGCTTTTTGTCGCGATCGCGGCTCTTAACCCCCCTCAAACGAGATGAACATTTAGGCCGCCCGATTCTCGACGGCAAAGGAGGCTACGCTGAAGACCGCGATCGGGGCGTACGGGTGATCAACTTAGGAGCAATTTTAGCCAATGCCAATCTGTCCAGTAGTGACCTCCGGTGGACAGACCTCAGCGATGTGAACTTAATTCGCGCTGATCTCAGCCACTGCGATTTAGTGAGAGCTAATTTTGCTCGTACCATCCTTTTTCAAGCCCGTTTGATTGAGGTCGATCTCATGGGGGTAACCTTCTTCTATGGTGCAGTTGAGTCAGCGTCTCCTCGCAGCCGCATTGAGCCTCCTGATTTCAAGACTGGTGAACACACTGGAGCCGTCATTGAAGATGTCGACTTCTCTGGGGCCAAACGGATGTCAGAAGAACAACGCCAATATTGTTGTCGTTGGGGAGGAGAGAGCACACGCCGCACCATACCAGGTGGCTGTAACCGCATACCCAATTGTTTGGGGCGTTAAAAGCTGCGGATTCCTCTATAAGGTAACCGTAAATAATTGATAGAGCACTTCTAAGCTTGCCGTACCCTCGCTAAGCTTAGAAAATAGCTCTGCCCTCAGGGTATCCCTAAGTCAGATACCCATCACCAAGCTCATTTTAGCTAACAGTAACTAACTTATTTTTGACCTCATTTAGCCTCCATGCGTAAGACTAAAGTCAAAAAAAAGAATAAGAACAAAAAAAGCAAGCAATCAACCGATGTCGCTCAGCCACAGCTTTCTAAAAAAGAACTGCGAAAAATTGCTAGAGAGAAAGCTAAAGACCGGCAACGAGTTATTTCGACTATTGTACCAATTATGCTGGCTAGCATTGCCTTAGGCGCAATCCTTAGCGTTATTGCAGAACCCAAGCTTGGGATTGCAGGTGGAGCAGGCGTAGCTTGTTTAGCACTTTCATATTGCTTTCCCCGTTACGCTATCTATGGTTTTATATTTTTCCTCCCCTTAAGTGGCACAGCAACTTACGCCCTGGGCGGGAGTGCCCTTCTCACATTAGCCAAGGATGCCATTTTTTTCCCAGCACTGCTGAGAGTGATTTTGTTTTGCAAACAATACAAACAGCCCTTAGTCCATCCGCCATCTCTCAGAATTCCTTTGATTATTTTTATGACTTATGTTGGAGCCGTTTTATTGTTTGTCAACGGTGCTCAACAACTATCAGCAAAAGGGGAAATGCCCATTCCATTAGGAATTTTGGGTCTAAAAGCGCTAGTCGGTTATCTCTTACTGATCACATGCATTCACTATCTTATTAGAACTAAAAAGGATCTCTATTTCTTATTACGAACACAAGCCGTTCTAATCATTGTCTGCTGCGGCTTAGGCTTCATACAATACATGATGCTTAAAACCGGCATTTGCCCTCCAACTGAGGGAACTGGAGACGACTTTTTTAAGGCTTCATTAGATACCAGATGCTTCGTTGGTGGAGCTCTCTTATATTCTCCTCAGTTTGGTGTTATCCGTTTGCCTGGAACTTTTGTGGCTCCCTGGCAGTGGGGATGGTTTCTTATTTCTAGTACTTTTTTCGCCTTTGGTACAGCTTTCAACGACAAGTCAATTATCTGGCGCGGTATCGGCATCCTAGCCATGGCAATGGTCGGTGTTATGGCTGTGTTATCTGGTCAGCGGATCGCGCTGGCCTTGGTGCCAGTTTCAGTAGTACTGCTGCTACTACTCACGGGTCAATTATTACAACCCAAGAGATTTATACCGATTGCTGTTGGTTTAGCTCTCATCTTGATATTCCTAGCTCAGCAATATCCTGACATCCTCTCTGGTAGCATCGACAGTTTAGTTGGTCGCTGGAACGCTGCACCGCCAACCCAATTCATTACTCACCAACTAGATTGGGCAATGAAAGAACAACGAGGATTTCTGGGCCGAGGACTCGGAAGAGCAACCAATGCAGCTCGTATTTTTGGTAAGACAGCATTAGTGGAAACCTATCACTCCAAAGTTCTCTATGAAATTGCTCCTTTAGGCCTGATTCTGCTGTTGTCACTATTCACAATTTTATTATTTAAAACCTTTAAGGCTTACCGTTCTATCAAAGATCAAAACTTGCGGGGCTACGGTGCATCAATGTTCACCTTTGTCCTTTTCATCAGCTACTTCCCCTATTACTACCCATTGGACGTGGATCCAGTAAACGTTTATTATTGGTTAGCCATTGGAATTGCCCTCAAACTTCCAGACATTGATCGGCAAGAGCGTGCGAAAAATAACTCAGACGGGAACAATACTCAAAAGCTCTCTAAAAAAGAACTGAGACAGCTTATGAAGTCTCAGCAAGAAATAGAGTTCAGGTAATTGAGTTTTACTTTCCTACTTATGCTTGCTTTTATCATTCCACTCAAAAGTGCAAAAGTTTCTGCTGATTGGGAGAAGACTTCAGCTCTGTTTGAGCGCTGTCTTAAGTCAACTTGTAGCCAGAGTAGTAATCAGTTCAAGACTATTGTTGTCTGTAATGAAAAGCCATCCATAAATTTCCATAATAAAAACATCATTTATGTACAAGTAGACTTCTTACCTCCTGAAAAAGAAACTCACAAAATCGCCAGAGGATTAACCGACAAAGGCAGAAAAGTGCTCAAGGGTCTTGTTACCGCCCAAGACTTCTCACCATCGCACGTAATGACAGTAGATGCAGATGATTGTGTGAGTAATCGTTTAGCAGAATTTGTAAGTAGAAATTCAAATGATAATGGATGGTATTTTGATAGCGGCTGGAAATACCGAGAAAATGATTCAAAAATCTACTTTAAAAGTTGGAATTTTTATACACTTTCTGGCACATCAAATATTATTCATGCAAGACACCTTAATCTCCCAGAAAATCCTGAATATAATCGAGGATATGGTTATTACAAGTTCTATATTGACCATCAGAGAGTTAGACAGGCGATGCAAGATTTTAATGCGCCTATGAGAGCGCTACCTTTTCCAGGTTCAGTCTATATACTCTCTACAGGAGACAATATGTCCAGTAACGAAGAAAAATTATCTTTTAGTTTATTCAATCGAAGAAAAATCTCACAGAGATTACGAGAAGAATTCTCCTTAAACCCACTTAATTCCCAACAATAAGAATATTTTTCAGATAACAATTATAGCAAATTTATACTGTGGCGTGCTCATACTAGGCCCTCCAGTTTATCTTGATCTCTGGCCGTTATTCTAAAGTTCTAGACAGCCTTAGAAAGGAAATCAGTTTTCAGGCAAATATTGGTTTAAATATTCCTAACCATCAAAGCCTAACATCCAAGACAATGTAAAACTTTTTTTAGAAAGATTTATTTTAGCAATAGTCAAATCTGATTTGAGAAAGTTTTATTTTAGTAATAGCCATATCTGAGTAGCAAAGGCCAGGAAATCAGACTTGCTTTACTCTGATCAGCGCGGGACATTTTTTCTTTCCAAACTTGATCCGATCTTAATAAAACTGGACCTACCTTACTTCTGTTATCATTTCCAAAAATGCTATGTGTAATGTCCAAGAAAACTTCGTTACTGGATTTAAAAGGTAACTTATCTGATTTGATTTCAGCAAAATCTAAAATTGACCTGACTTCTTGCTCAGGGTTAGCAATTAGATCTTCATATCGCAGCCGCATGTAATGCATTTCACTTTGTCTAGTAATCCATTCTGTCGAAAAATTACGTAGATTCCAGCCCAAAATACTGTTCTTTAAAGAATAGCTACCTAGTCCACTCTTATAACGCTTTGTCCAAGAATAAGCACACCCTCTAACATCGCGTATTAGATGCACTAAGTACACTTCAAGATTTTGGGTATGAGCAAGTGTGTAAGCATATCCAGGATGTAGAGAGTCATCTACAATCGCATCTACTGTACAAACTTTTTGAATACCGCTGTAGAGTTTTCCTAAAACTTGACGATAATCCTTAGATTTCTCTAGGAAAATATTCCGATATTGTCTAGACAAACCCAACCTTAAAAGTTCTGATGTTCGGGGTTCACTCTGGCGACGGAGATTCACCATTGAAGGTAAATCAATCTGATCAAAATCATCAAAGGCTTCCGTTAGTATAGATGTCCAAACATCACATTCACGAGTTGGCTTGCCACAACCACATTTACTTTTCGGTTTAAAGCCATCAGTCCAAAGAGTGCGAAGTTCACCAAAGTGTGCAACACCTTCTACTTGCCCTAGAATTCTTGCTAGAAGCGTACTGCCGCTTCTACCCCATCCAGCAAGATAAATGATCTTGATAGGTTTGTCCATAATGAAGCTAGCACAGTTTAATATTAATTTACTACTCAAATCAAAAAGAATAGAATTTTTCTTTTTTATTGTGCCCAATCGTCTCAAAAAATAGCAGATATTAGTTCTTTGATTCTGATGAGTTTATAAGCTATTGACGGATATTTGCTATATTTTTAGCTTTACTAGAGGTCATTTTCTAGTTTTTAAGAGTTTTATTAAATATAAGATTTTAGCTTTTAGTTTGGTTTATAAGTAGATTTTTTGTGCATTAATAAAAACCCATTTTTCTAAAAAATATAAGTTTAATTTAAGTCAATGGTAAGAAAGCGCTTGTAAAAGAGAACCTAAAATATCTCCTCAATATGCTTTAAGGTCTAGTTTCAAGAAATTTTATGCTGGTTTATCATATTCAATTCATCTAGGCAATTGCATGACTTAGATGAACACTAGTACTGTATTGCGGAAATAATAATACCCTTCCAGTTTCTAGCCTCCTTGCTCCTAATCTCCCCGGCTTGTCAAAAATGGTACGCGAACTTATGCCGTGGAGTACTAGTGTTTAGCTAAACATCAGGTAGAGCGTATTCAAAGTACGACACAAGCATAGTCATCCTTATCTTGTGACTTTTTAGTACCAGTCCTCACGAGAAGCTAAACTATGTAGAGAGACGTAACAGAATGTAAACATGATTGCTGGGCATTCTCGAACAAAGCGGGTAGTGGTGATTGGTGCTGGTATTGGAGGGCTCACTGCAGCTGCAATGCTGGCTCGTCACGGCTATGAGGTCATGACGTTTGATCAAGCAATTGTGCCAGGTGGCTGTGCGTCTACTTTTAAGCGTCGTGGTTTCACTTTTGATGTGGGTGCGACACAGGTAGCTGGATTGGAGCCTGGTGGCATTCACTATGAAATTTTCAAAGAACTCGACCTGCCTCTGCCTGCCGCGACGACTTGTGACCCGGCTTGTGCCGTGTATTTGCCTGGCGAAGACGAACCAATTTCCATTTGGCGGGAGCCCCAAGCTTGGCGAACAGAGCGGCAGCGTCAGTTTCCAGGTAGTGAGCGGTTTTGGCAACTGCTAAGCACACTTTTTGAAGCTAGTTGGCGCTTTCAAGGGCGAGAACCGGTGCTACCACCCCGCCATCCGTGGGATTTGTGGCAATTGGTTTCGGCAGTCCGCCCGGATACGTTGGTGACCGTTCCGTTCACGTTTTCGACTGTCGGGCAGTTGCTCAAAGCATTCGGTCTGTATAGCGATCGCCGTCTTAAAACCTTTCTTGACATGCAGCTCAAGCTATATTCCCAGATGGGTGCAGATGAGACAGCCCTGCTATATGCGGCAACCGCTTTAGGGGTTTCTCAAGCACCTCAAGGCTTATTTCACCTAGAAGGCAGTATGCAGGTGTTGAGCGATCGCTTAGTTGCGGCTCTTAAACGAGACAATGGCAAATTGCTGATGCGTCATATGGTTGAGCACATTCACACAGAGCAGGGTCAGGTCACAGGGGTGACGGTTCGCAATCAAAAAACAGGCAGCACTTGGACAGAAGCTGCTGATATCGTCGTGGGCAACGTTACTGTGCAAAACTTAGTGACGATGTTAGGCGATGATGCCCCTCAAGGGTATCGGCAGCGTGTGCAAAAACTCAAAGACGCTTCGGGAGCTTTTGTGGTGTATTTGGGTGTTGACCAAGCAGCGATTCCAACCGATTGCCCGCCTCACTTACAGTTTTTATATGACTATAACGGCCCCATTGGGGAGAATAATTCACTTTTTGTCTCCGTGAGTCGTCCAGGTGATGGCCGAGCACCCGAGGGTCAGGCAACTGTGATCGCGTCTTCCTTTACAGACCTCAACCAATGGCAGCAAGCCGAGAATTACGACACTCTCAAGCAAAAGTATACGGAAACCGCGATCGCCCGTTTGGGGCAATTCTTTGACTTGAGACCTGAGCATATCGTCCATTTGGAAGCTGGCACGCCAAAAACGTTTGAGCGTTTCACTGCTCGCGATCGCGGTGCTGTTGGCGGCTTAGGCATGCGTGTCAGTACTTTTGGGCCGTTTGGCTTTGCTAACCGAACTCCCCTGCCTAACCTTTTCCTCGTGGGCGATTGTACCCACCCTGGTGAAGGCACTGCAGGGGTCAGCTATTCGGCTCAGACCGCGGTTCGCCAAATTGAAGCACAGTTTGGCTAGATGCTTAGCGCACTCTGCAGGGACTATAGCAGCGATTCTTGTTCAACGACCACCCGACTGAGATCGAGGTTAGGGTTAGGGCTACCGTTGAAGACTAGATAGTCTAAATCAATCAAAAATGACTCCAGCGCTGCTGGAAAGTCAACAAAGGTATCAATGCTTTCACCCGAGGAGTTATATTCCGTCAATCCCCAATTATCGGTCGGATCATAGTGGGCCAACATGTAGTCCCATCCTGACACATACTCATCCATGAGAATTTTTTGCGCGACATACCCCGCCAAAATACTATTGGCCCCGAGTTTAGGCTCATCGAGGGTGGACTCGCGAGTCTGCTCATACATGCCATAAGCATTAGATCGCATATCTTCAGAAAATTGACGGGTTGTATCAATCAGTGAACCATGGCGAAACGTCAGCGTGACGACAGGTGGCCAAGAACTGGCATAGCTGCCAAAGGCGTAGAGAAACCGCTGATCAGCACTCAAAAATTCGCTGTAGCCATCACCATCAAGGTCTTCAAAGCCGCCTGCTGCTGCGGCATCTAAGGGATAGGTGATCGTGCGATAAAGGTCATTGCCTTGGACTGAGTAAATAGTGTAAATGCTGCAGCAATGAGCACCGCCAGTGTAACGATGAAAAATCACCTCAGGAATACCATCAGGATCAAGGTTTTGTAGACGGAAGTCAGCAAACATGAAATCAACTTCCTGGCGCACCTCAGTCTGAAATTCCCCGTCGACATACACCTCATAGGCCAAATATGGCGTTTCGTCAGTCGCAAAATTAATTGGCTCAAACTCTAAAATGCGAACGCTGACTGTACCTGCTGTAATTTCTTGATTGCGCAGTGGCGTATTGCCTAGCGAGATGTCAGCCAAGGGCTCTGCGATCGCAGTCGCTGCACTACCAAAGCTCATCAGCGTTCCCACTGCCAATGACCTTGCCAACATCTCCATGCGGATGATTGGCCTATCTCCCCAAAACTTATGCAACATCATGTCTCTCATTTGGCTCCACTGAGTTACAGAAATTTTTCCTCAAAAAAGCGAGGACTTATGCAGCTGCATCCAATTTTGGCTCCTAAATCCCCAATACTGGAGAAATAAGATGCTAAATCCCCGAGATTTGGGGGATTTAGGGAGCTTTTACGTAAATCCTCAAAAGCTTTCGATCAAGCTCACAACCTTTATTCAAGGAATCCAGGCCAGTTTTCGCAAGCCTTTAAAGCTACTTAATATCTGAAGAAAATGCAATCATTGAGGAATCATGAGAATTTTTCCTTCGCCAGAACAGTGACTGATCGGATCATCAAAGTCTGATCAACGATGCCACGTGCAGACTGTCCCGTCTTTTGGCATGTTGTCTAACTAGCAAGGGTCTCAGTAGCGTAAACCCAGAGCTATTGCGGCCCAATATCTCAAGCAGCTCCAGACAGCCATGCTGACCATATTGCAGCATTTTGCCTTCGTCGTCTTAGAGAGACTAACTGTCAGCTTTGCTGAGACTGACTTTCAAGCAATTGGGACATGATCTTTACTATCAGGCTATTGCAACCGATACTCTAAAAGGCATCTTGAGAGGATTAGCTCAGGACTGCTAACTGATGGATGGGCTCAGACAAGCAAACTCTGATATTGGCTCTCACAGCGAGATCTAATCACCGACGATCAAGATTCTAGAGCTTGGGCTTTTGTCAGAAACTTGAGAAAAAATTGTTTCATTTCAAGCATTTTGTTGCATCCTTTTATAAGCGATGTTTGCTGAAATAAGTGCGCTCTTTCAACCAAGTGCGATCGCTGAAAGGTACATGTTACGTGCTGAGATCATTGATTGACTCATTGGCAAACAGCAGTGTTAGGCATCGTTCACCCTAATCGATTCCCAGCTTAGTCGATTATTTTTCGCTGATCTAACTGTTTGAGTTGCTAACCCATGATCTCTAAGTGGCATCAAGGTAAAAACCGCTGAGTTCAGGAAATTTATGATGACCTCAAAATCGACCTCATTGGATTTACCTGCTTTTATACCCTCGACTAAAGCATCGGCCAAGACCACCACGCATCCACCGCAGAAGCCGCCCTCCGTTTCTTACTCGGTCAAACAGTCCACCAGTGCTGAACAAGCCGCACTGCCCTTTTTACCCCAAGCCAAACGCCCCAGTTTCAGCAGTCACCGTAACGACGCTAACGCGGCACTCGCCCTCGATTTATTGGCCGACGTGCAAGGGGCAATTGTCAGTTGGCACCAAGCCCTGCGAGACACCTTGCTTGAAATCCAACAGCTCTACCTGGCTGGCCCGATTGTCGATGGTTGGCTCGAATCGACCAACCGTCAGACTCACCAAACAGACCTCAATGAGCACGCTGCGGTGCTGCGTCACGGCGATCCAGAGCAGGTAGCGGCTTACGTTGAAAAGCTAGCTCAGCAGACACCCATCGAGGACGCAACTCATAACAGTCACTATCGCCTGTGCAGCTTAGATGCTGATGGTCAAATGCAATGCCAAGACTGTCCACCAGAGCAGTTGGGGGTAGTGAGCCAAGCGATCGCCCGCAACCAAAAACTACGCCAACTTGTCAGTCAAAAGCAATATCTTGAGGCCAAACTCAAACGAGCTTCAGAAGCTTTAGAAGTCACTCGTAAGACCCTGGATATTCGAGGCGACACATCATCTGCTGCTAGCTAAGCCAGAATCACTGAAGAGTTTGAGTCAGAGGCGCTAACGGTAGGTGCTCGCATTTCGATGATCCCCATCATGCCCTGGTCTTCATGATCCAGAATGTGGCAGTGATAGACCGTCTTGCCGGCATAGTCGTTAAAGGACACGAGAATATCGACGGTCTCGTAGGCTTTGACATTGACGACATCTTGCCAAACTGTCAGTGGCACGGGCTCACCGTTGCGCCGAATGACCTGAAAAGCGTTGGTATGTAAGTGAAAGGGATGATCCATCCCGGCATTATTGATAATGCACCATTCCTCTACGGTGCCGAGTTCAACACTGGTGTCAATACGGCCAGGGGCAAAACCAAGCCCGTTGATCAGAAAGGATTGGGCACCATCAATACCATGATCGAGAACAAATTCTCGGCGACGGCTGGGTGGAGGCAACATCGGAGAGGCCAGTAGAGTGCTGGGTAAGGGGATTTCGTGGATGGTCTCACCATAGTGCAGTTGTGCGATCGCAACCATTTCTCCTGGCCTGTGAAGATGCACACTGTGTCCCATCCCAGCCATCATGTCACTGATTCCCCGATCGTAGGGCAAGCTGACTAAGCTATATGTCCCAGGGTTTTGGTCACCTGCCACCAAAACATCCGCTCGATTACCAGGTGCTAGTACTAAGTCGTTGGTCAGTTCTACAGGCTCTGACAAGGTCCCTCCGTCCATGCCGATCAAGTACCAGGGATGGCCGTTGAGCCGCAGCTGATATATGCGTGAAGGCGAAGCATTGAGCAATCGCAATCGCAATAAGCCTCTTTGAGGAATGGTTACAGTTGGGGCGCGATCGCCGTTGACGGTAATCAGCGTTCCCTCACGTCCCCAACGTCGGAACATGGGCATCGGTTCACGGCGTCTCCCCCGTCGATTTAAATCAAAGTCTTGCAGCACTAAGATCGACTCTGTCGCCAATTGAATTTCGGGAATCTGATCAACTGCGCCCCGTACGATAATGGGACCAGCCAAACCACCAAAGACTTGCTCAGCCACGAGTCCATGATGATGGGGGTGATACCAAAACAAGCCCCCAGGATGATCAGGGGCAATCATAAATTGGTACTGCTGCTGTTCTCCCGGAGGCACTGACAAAAACACGTTATCGGCGTGGCCGTTGGGAGGAATGTGCAGCCCATGAAAGTGCAAATTAGTGGGGTCAGCCAGGTGATTTGTGAAGTTGACTTGCACAGTGTCACCGGCCTGCATTTCCCATAGGGGGCCAGGGACTTGGCGGTTGTAGGCCAGCAGTTGAGCCGACTGCCCCGCAACTGTCAAAGACTGTTCTGCCGCTGTGAGATCAACTACGAAAGAGCCACTTTGACTACGTAAGCGGATGGTCTGAACCGGTTCTGTTGGCGGTCTTGAACAGCGAGAGAGCGCGATCGCCGCGACTGAACTACCGGAATATTGCAAGATTTGGCGACGTTTCATGAAGTAAAGGATTGAGGCAAAGAGTCATCAACATGATGTCTTTCATCAGGCTATAGTCTCTAGTCGGATGGAGAAACCACCCCAGGTCGCCGTTCAGCGATCGCACCTCATTCGTCAGCAAGTAAAGGACGGAACGTGAGATAAGCTGTCAGCCCGACTAGCGGCACGGCGCTAACTAAAGCAAATGTCAGTTGGTTTTTAAAGCCTCGGCGAGCCATGTCATCGCCTAATAAACTCGGCACCAATAGCCACAGCAGACAAAAGTCGAGACTCATCACATGAATAAACCGGCTAGTCTGCCACTGAGCGACAAAATCAGCCCAATCACCGGCATAGGCCGCGTAGCCCATCAGCACTAAGGCAGCGATTAAAAGGCTTAAACCCAACATGCGAGAGTCAGCCAGTACAATCAAGCGTGATTTAGGCGGTGTAAAGGTGGGGTTAGGTTGCCGTAGGACCAAGTACGGCAATAGTAAAAAAGCACCTAACCCAAAGGCACCCACCACAAACGGCCAAGCTGGCACTTTTTGCCCCTGCGCATCAATTAAAGCCAGGCAAGCATAAGCCATCGGCCAAATGCCCATTAAGTTAAATAAGGCCACAATCGCAGGATTGATATCATCCCACTGCCCGGTAGACAGTTGTTTGATCAGCTCAAGCGTATCGGGCTGATCGGGAGGAGCAAACCCAAAGGCATAGACCACAAATGCAAGCCATAGGATCGCGAAGAAAAGTCGGCGCAACATCACATCAACTCGGGTGACTACTAAGTTTTTCTCTGAATTATCAATCAACTTAACAAAATCTTCCTATTTGGGCGAAAGCCCCCTACCGTAAAGGTGGCATCGGCTATCTATCGCTTTAAGCCTGCGATCGCTATCACGACCTAAGCTCACTTAACCTATCTACTGACACAGGCACTCTCGCCTTTGATTTCACTGGACTAGCTTCAACTTCCACCTCGCCACTCGCGAGACGAATAAAACTTTTTTAACACTCTAGACGTGCCGCCCACAGCACCTTCAGTATTTGCCTTTAGTTACCAATATCTGCCATGCCTGCACGGGAGTCGGATGTGTTTTGTCCTTGTGGAGACAGCACACCTGATAACTGGCAAAGGGGCACTTCATGATGAATGCCAACTATCTTTTAGAACTGTATGAATCGGGATACCGTGACTTTGCCGGCATTGACCTGAGTGGGGTTGATTTTAGCCAGCGAATTTTGGTCGATATTAGCCTTCAGCAAGCCAGCCTGAAGCAGGCTAATCTCAGCCGTACATTTTTGACTAAAGCCAATCTGACGGCTGCCAACCTTTATCGGATTAATGCCAGCTTTGCCAAATTAAGTGAAGCTAATTTGCAGCATGCCAAGCTTCAGAAGGCAGATCTGAGAGGTACCTTTATGGTGAAGTCAGATTTATCAGACGCACAACTCAGCGGTGCCAACCTCAGTGGTGCTAACTTGCGCGGCGCCAGTCTTCGAGGCGTCAATCTATGCGGTGCCAATCTCAGTGGTGCTAACTTGCGCGGGGCAGATTTGCGACATGCCAATCTATCTTGGGCTAACTTAAGCGGTGTACGGCTGAGTGGAGCCGCATTGGGCCGCACATTTTTAGATGATGTCAACCTCAAAGGTGCCTATCTCAACGGACTCAATCTTAGGGGCATGAATTTGAGCGGCATCAATCTCCAAGAGGCTAAGCTAAACGGTGCCCAACTCGACCACGCCAATCTCACGGCTAGTAATCTGAGCTGCGCCACGCTGAGAGAGGCTAGCCTCAATCAAGTCAATTTCACTGCTGCCAATTTGACTGGCGCTATTTTGTGGCGAGCCCACATGTTAGGAGTGAACCTCGATCGCGCTGACCTCTCTTGGGCCAACTTAGCGGGTGCCGTTCTTGAGGCCTGTTCTGTCAAGGGAACTGAATTTACCGATGCCATTTTACCTAAAATTGCCCGCTCAGAACTGTTTCAAAAAGCTTGTGGCGACACGCTGTGGAGTCGCCGTTCAACGCGTGAAACTTT
Organism: Cyanobacteria bacterium P01_F01_bin.56; assembly: GCA_039185935.1. Classification (GTDB taxonomy): domain Bacteria; phylum Cyanobacteriota; class Cyanobacteriia; order Phormidesmidales; family Phormidesmidaceae; genus Halomicronema. The sequence goes on from JBCDAJ010000009.1 coordinate 15,349, forward strand.
GAGCGCATCTCAATTTGTAGAATAGTTGGAGACTGGTTTGCCTGGCCACCCAGCTCAGGTCAGTGCGCCTCTTCAAAGTTCCTAATACCACGATAGGAAAGACGACTCTTGGCAGACTACGGCGTCATTTTAGTAACAACAGATACGCAACATTCTGCCCAAGAAATTGCTGCGGCTTTGGTGGGCGATCGCCTAGCGGCTTGCGTCAATCTCTACCCAATTCACTCTGTTTATACTTGGGAAAACAAAGTGGAACAAGCGGCCGAGTGGCAACTCGTCATCAAAACTGATCTAGCTTTATTCACTCAAATTGCCATGGCCTTAGACGGGCTCCACCCCTACGATGTTCCAGAAATGATTGCTATCCCCATTCAGCAGGGCAGCTCGGCTTATATGACGTGGCTGGCAGAGAGTACGCGATCGCGCGGCTAATGTGGAGTAATTCCACTTGTGCTTGTTAGTCCCGCTCGCAGGCAAGACATCCGAAACACATTTTATAGATGACCAATCTAGAATGCGACTGGCAATAGGTCCAGCCCAACAAACTTTCGTTACTCATTCTCTTCCGTGTCAGACTCATTCGCCTCCGCTTGCTGAAGCTTTTCGGCTTTGACTAGGGCCTGATCGCTGTTTTGCTGATAGCTCATCACCCGATCTTGAGCGATCGCATAATTTTCATGGGCTGGGGGCACTTCTGCCATCAGGTCAGCAGCTCTTTGCCAACGCGCTGCCAAATCCAACCAGGCTGCGGGGGTGTCGGCAGCTTGACCATCGACAACCGCCTGTTGGGCAAGTCGGACTGCCTGGGCAAACGATTCTTGTGCAGCCGCCGCAGTCGCAGCCGCATCTTCAACCGGGGAGGTCTCAACATTGCCATCCTGAGCCCAAGAATTGTCCAGCCGATGCTTGAGTACCCAACCCAAAAGCAGCAACAGTAAACATAGACTGGCACCGCCTACTAGTCCTCGCAAAAAATACTTCTGACTGAGCTGCTGCTTTTTAGAAGGTGAGACGACAATTTTATTGCGAGCCTTAGGCTGCTGGCGATCGCGCCAAAACCGAGTGATGGGATGGGGCTGCTTGAGCTGAATTAATTCTGACCAAAGCAACTGATTTTCGGGATCGCGAGTAATTTCTTCAAACCATAGAAGCTGCTGTTCTCGGACAATGCGGCTGTTGATGTTAACCTTACGAATGCCTCGGGGCGACAAATCTTCAAGGATCGTCTGCACGCGCTCAACCACGATGGCTTGTTCGAGTTGCTCTGCCTGAGGCGCTTCACACAATAACTGCAGCACGCCATCCGCCAAAATGGCTCGCGTTCTAATTTGCACATCAGCCAACCGCTCATTGAGAATTTGAATCATGGCAGCAACGCTACCCTGGCGCGCTTGACCCAAAATATCGTTCACGGTGGAATTAGTTTGAGCGGTTTGCATAGCTGGCAGGCACACTCGACAAGGTAAAGAATAGTTTAGCTCTATTTTTAGACATCTCTATTATTCTCTCAGCTAAGTATTTTAGACAACAAAAATTTCCTTGAAGAAGTCAGCTGTAATTTGATCATATTGATTGGCTAAACATATCTTATTCAGAAAAAATATAGTTAGCCAGCGATAGTGATCATCCAGTGAGTTAAAGTGTTTCGACTGAATCAAAACCGCTTCATACGATGAATCTGATGATCCCTCACTGACTTAATCCTCATAAAAATTGAAATTAAAAAAGATAAATACGTTGATTCATACTAGTCAATAGGTTTATGGCTTCAAACCCCTATAAGGGATTTACAACAGTCATTTATCTAATCTCCTCAAATAAAATTTGCTCACCACAGCAAATTCTACCCCCTACATCTAGCTCAACAATTAAACAAAGGTATAGCGCTGCTAAAGCTATGCAGCGTTACCAGACTGGTTGAGCACACACACTTGATGGGTCTCCGTGTCGAGCAGCAGTATGCCTTCATGGGTGCAGTCCAATTGCGCTAAGCACTGTCCTCGCTCGTCCCAGATAGCTGACCCACCGGCGCTTGCAAACTCTTCACAGGGTCCCACACAGTTCACTATGATAGTCGTCAGCGCATGCTGCTGAGCGATCGCCGGTAAACGCTGATGGGCTTGACTGACACCCGCAGCAGATTTAGCCACACTGGCGAGATAAATATCAGCACCTTGCTGTACAGCACTCTGTACATGAGCCGACACCGATAACTCGTAGCAGATAGCCACAGCAACTTGAGGCGCAGTTACTAAAACGCCTGTTGAGTTATGGCCCGATACGAAAAAAGGCACTTCGTCAGAGTGCAGGTACTGTTTGGTATAGACTTGCCGCGCTGCTTGCGGATGCCACAGCACAAGACTGATGCAAATGCCACCGGGATAGCGGATAGGCATGCCGACACCGATAGTGATGCGATCGCGATTGGCAACTCGCTGCAGAGGTTCTAGACAGGCGTCAGTAGGCAACATAGCCAGTTTGGCAGCCAGCGCTGGTTCATACCCAGTCAGCGAAAGTTCTGGAAAGATAACTGCGTCAGCTTCCAACTGCACAGCCTGTGCCACCCAATGCAAATGATGCGCCATGTTAGCTGTAATGTCACCACGAACCGGATGAGTTTGAGCAATAGCCAATCGCATATTGACTGCCTGATGTTGTTAACCAGCCTAGCTCAGCTTATCGTCATCCAATCTGCGGTCAGCCTCAATGACTCAATCTTGTTGATGAGAAAACTGATACGCACCAATGTAAGCCAGGGCGATCGCCACGATGAGCAAAATCGGCAAGCTATACCACGGAAACTCAGTCCAAGGTTGATAGGCTGCAGCTCGCAGACCAATGGTTGTGTAAGTTAAGGGCAATAAATAGACAATGCCCTTTAACGCGGTAGGTAACGTTGATGGATCAAAAAAGGTACCGCCGAGAAACGACATTGGCACAATCAGGAAGTTATTAAACAGACCAACGCTTTCCAGTGATTTGACATTGAGCCCAACGATAACCCCCAGTCCCGCAAACACGGCGCAGTTCAGCACGAGGAGTAGAAAAAATAGGGGATTAATAAAGCTCCAAATTTTGCCGGTAAACAGCACCGCTACGAGAATGACCGAAGCTGCCGTCATCATGCCCCGCACAATCCCCGCCATCATTTTGCCTAAATGAAGCGCTAGCGGATGCACAGGATATAGCAGCATCTCTTCAAAAGTTTTAGTGAATAGGCGATCGCCACAAATCGAGAACGTTGTGCCGCCAAAGCTAATCACCATTGAAGACAGAGCCACCATGCCCGGCAAAATGAACTCTAGATAGCTATCACCAACCACTGGCTGAGTGACACGATCAAGAGAGCTGCCCAGCCCTAACCCGAAGGCCAAAATATAGATTAAGGGTGACACCAAACCCGAGGCCGCAACCTGCGGAATCCTGACCCTTAAATCTAACCAATCACCCCAAAATACCGTCAGGCTATCGTCCAGCAAAGCCTTCAAAAAGTTGACCAAAGCAGGGCGACGAACTTTAAACGGGGCATTAACGTCCATAGCAGGTACGCGTTACAGATGTTTACAGAGTATCTCTACTCTACCCTGTTGCCTGAGCTTTTCATGGTTCTAAAGCTGAGAAACAAAAGTTTATGACGCTGCAGCAAAACGAATCTTTAAGTAGTCCTCTTCCATTTTGGCTCCTGCCGGGTTCAGAGCCGCCAGTGCCTGAGGCAAAACTAAGTTACGACGATGGTTGCCAATGCGGATATTCAGCTCATCCGCAGACTTACTCAGCTCTACCTGGCTTTTAGGAATACCAGGCAGATAAACCTCTAAGCTGTAGTCATTGCCTTGCTGAACCACTCGCAGCGTACTTTCTTTGTAGAAAACTTGAGCCGGATCATCTTCACTGTAGAGCGTTTCTTTCAGGCGCTCTAACGCGGCAATGCCGCACATTTCCTCTGAATACAGGGGAATTTCCCGCACCGGTAAGGGACGAAAATTTTCATGGATTTCATGACGGTACTGCTGTTGCTGATCCTTCCAGCGTTGAAAAAATGGATCTTGTACAGAATCTGGAATGATGCGATTAGCAATAACCAAGTCAGTACCGACGTTATACAAGCTGAGATAGGCGTGGGCGCGTAGCGATTCTTTAATCACCATCTTTTCAGGATTAGTGACCAATCGTACCGAGGTCGTACTCGTGTCAGTCAACACCTTTTCCAATTCCACCAACTGCTCGTAAAACTCGTAGGGGGCATCCATAACCTCTTTAGTCGGGAGTGAAAAGCCCGCCACAGGCCGAAATAACGGTTCAACCAGAGGGCGTAGCGCGGCCGATACCGCCTCAAATGGTTTATAAAAGCGGCGCATATACCAACCCGCAACCTCTGGCAGACTGAGCAACCGTAGAGCAGTACCAGTCGGCGCTGAATCAATAATCAGCACGTCATATTCGCCTTCGTCATAGTGGCGCTTCATCCGCACCAGACTAAAGATTTCATCCATACCAGGAAGAATGGCCAGCTCTTCGGCCTCTACGCCTTCTAAACCCCGAGCCTGCAGCACTTCGGTGATGTAGCGCTTAACCGCGCCCCAGTTACCTTCGAGTTCCATGAGGGCGTCGAGTTCAGCCCCCCATAGGTTGGGACGTACCTGACGGGGTGCGTGCTCCAGCTCCATATCAAAGCTGTCAGCTAACGAGTGAGCCGGATCGGTGCTCAACACCAGGGTTTTATAGCCTAGTTCAGCGCAACGTAAACCGGTCGCTGCAGCAACGGAAGTTTTACCGACTCCGCCTTTACCGGTCATCAAAATTACGCGCATAATCTCGTTGCCTCTGCCTTGGTCAAAAAATGTAACAGTCTTTTTACTGTATCGGGTTTGACGGCATTTCGCTGGCGATAGTGAGGATTTTTGCGAAGTCTTAGGCGACTTCAGGGGTCTGATGACACGACTCTCTTTGATGCGCACTTCGCAACAGCAGAGGGGCTGCATCACGCCTAGATGCAGCAAATTCTAGGGCCTGTCATCCTTTATCTGTCAAATCCTTGCTTCGATAGGGATACAGCCCCTAACCTGTACTTTGAATACGAGCATAGTGACGCTGAATCGTTGAAGACTACTAGGTTTAATCAATGACTCGCCCTGAAATCTGACTTCAGTCAAAACCACTGCTTGTTCATTTCAACCCCTCAGCTGAGTCAATATCTTCGAGCTTGTACCCGACAGGCTGAAAAGCATCAGGTTTCCACTGATCTAGAGCCGCGATCGCCGATCCATGGCGATCCAAGCGGACATTGCCAGCTCAGATAACAGGCTAAATATCATCTCCTGCTATCTGAGCAGCTACCAACTCAGGGTTAATATGCAGCCTCCGTCGTAACGAGTGCAACATCGGTAGCCAGGGGTGCGATCGCGGCATTGGTCAGGTTGAGTTCCGTGACATCAACGCCATCAATGCAGACGCCTGACAGGTTGGCTCCCTGTACATTGGCACACCGCACCTTAGCATCAGACAGGTTCGTCCCTTCTAAATTAGCCATCTCCAAATCTGCTGATTGCAGATCGGCTCGAATTAAACTGCTGCCAACAAGGTTAGCGCCCTTTAAGACTGCCCCCTTAAGGTTTGCCTCTTCTAGATGGGCACCCCTGAGACTAGCGTTGGTGAGATCGGCATTAGTGAGGTTGGCGTACCGCAAGTTAGCTTGAGTTAGATCAGCCCCACTCAGGTCTACACCACTTAAATCAGCATGGCTGAAATTGACGCCGCTGAGGGTGCGATCGCCCAAATCAGCACCATGAAGAATAACACCAGTAAAGTTACGGTTGCCGCAGTTATAGGTGTATAAAAATTCTCGAGCATCCATAGTTATTTTCCCAAGGTTTTATTTTCACAACATTTTACTAATTCAGCTTTTGACGTTTTTTTGTCCCTGAATTTTAAAGCGCTCATTCAATCGATTTTGATAAAAACACTAGGGATCGACCTAAAACCCTCAAAAGTTAATCTGAATACTTTTTATTATCCCAACTCAAAAATCTTTCTGGGGCAATAGTTCACAGACTGATAAGAAGTCATAAAAGCAAAATAAATCTTTAATTTATAAGCAATTTAAATTATTTTGGTCGTAAGAATAGGCATAAATATCATCCTGCTCTCCACACCGTAGGTTTGACGTTAGAAAAGTGAATTACATGAAGCGCCACAACAAACTTTTCTAATTTCTCGACTAATTAAGGACGTCGGCTAATCACGAGTCCCGGGCAGCATCGACTTGCCCACTGTGGCCTAAATCAGCAGGTAGAGTAGCCAGAAACTAACAGGATAGGCCGACCGCTGGCACCGGGTATTAGTAGAGATAAGGGATCGGCTTGACAATAAAGTACCCGGATAAGACTGTGGCAGCGTGGATGGGTGGCAGGGTAAGTGAGATGTTATTTAAGCGCGACTCCCTAAGTAGGTGCGCATAATTGAGCGTAGTCCTGATTCTTAGGAAGCCTTGTCATACTGTTGCCGGGATACTGGATAGTTCAAAGCACCTACTGACAACATTCCAAGATGCAACATCAGCAATGACATCCTGACTCAATCAACCTTTCAGCATTTTGGAATAGCTTGAACCCACGACAGCTTGCCCTGGCTAAAGTGAAGTCTTAGCTTTACGAGCAATAACCTTGGAAGCCCTAGTCGCTAGTCGGCTGTCGCTTTGTCACAGAACCAGGCATTCTAAACAGCAGGGGCGCTGTCTTGATTTAAGACAGCGCCCCTTAACTTGCTTTCTTATAGACTAGAGTCTTTATTTGCTTGACTCCATGTTATGACTTCATAATGAACGATTTCGAAGTGTGTTGAATGTTTTTTAATTTTGTCTTTATATTTTCGCAAGACAAAGTTTTGCAAAGTTAGGTTCCTATTTGAAAAGTTTGTCAGCCCTCTCGATCGCTACCTAGAGTGCAACGATACACCGAGCCGTTGCGAAATCCACACTTCTGCTGAGCGCACGAGATATTTACCGGGTTTTCCCATGGGAGCAACCATGGGTTCTACCAAAATCGTAAACATGCCTAAGCGATTGCCAGCCAGCACATCAGTAAAGAGGCGATCGCCAACCATCGCAATTTGTTCCACGGGTAGCTGCATGGCTTTAGCCGCTCGTCTCAGTTGACGTCTTGAAGGTTTACCTGCACCCGTGATGTAAGGAGCTGATAAACTTTCGGCAATCCGGCGAATGCGGGGTTCGTTCAAGTTATTGCTGACCAACCAAATTGGCACCTCAGCGTTGAGAGTAGCAAACCACTCTTGCACTTCGTTCGTCGTGTCAGACTCTTGTATCGGTACCAAAGTCTCATCAACATCTAGCACCAAGCCCTGTAGTTGATGTTGCTTGATTAAGTCAAGGTCAATGCCTAAAACGGGTTGCCCCAACACCAAGTCAGGCTGCAACTTATGACTGCACATCAAATCGGGGCTCCTATCCTAAACAAAGACGAGATGGTTGAAATCCTGTGAAAAAGCATACCTATCAATGACATCACTCGGCTGCAGTATTGCCAGCCTCGATCGCATCGCGAATGCGGGCTTGAGCCGCTTCATGTTCAACCAGGGTACGACTGAAAACGTGGGTGCCATCATAACGAGCCACAAAATAAAGAAATTCCGTCGGCGGCGGGACCAGACTGGCTTCTAGGCTGGGTAATCCAGGGTTGGCGATGGGGGTTGGTGGCAGGCCCGCATTGATGTACGTGTTGTAAGGAGAAGGCGTATTGACTTGGGTCAGAGTCAAAGGGCTTTCAGGCGTTTGGGTGACTCCTAAGCCATATTCCACCGTGGGATCAGCCCCCAGAGGAATGCCTTCTCCCAGGCGACGGTTAAAGACAGCGGCAATTTCAGAGCGTTCGTCAGGAATCACGGCTTCTCGCTCAACAATGCTAGCCAGAGTGACCCACTCAAGTAATGAAAATTGTGAATCACTCTGTTGATAACGCGGCAGAACAATGGTTTCAAAGCGCTGCAGCATGGAATCACGAATCCCTTCAGGCGTCACTGCCTCGGCTGGTAGTAAATAAGTGTCAGGGTACAAAAAGCCTTCTAGATGGGGAGTCTCTTGAGGTAGCCAAGGAAAGCGATCGCGGGGTAGTTGCTGAGTCGCGGCCAAAAAAGCTTGAGCCGAAAACGCTCCTCGCTCTTCAAAAGCAGCCGCCATCTGCTCACGAGTCCACCCTTCAGGAATCGTAAAAGCACTCTGTAAGACTTCGCCTGCGCGAATCTGCAGCGCAATCTCCTGCAAAGATTGGGTGGGCAAAATGGCATACGTCCCCGCCTGATATCCCTCATCTTGACGCAAATTTTGCCAACGACTCCACACGTTCCAAGCCACATGAGAACGGATGAGCCCGGCCGCCTCTAAATCACGACCAATCTGTTGACCAGGTGTCCCCTGAGGAATTTGGATTTGAATGGGCTCAATTCCAGCGGCATTGTTACTCGCCGAGTCATCCGCTGAGGCAATCGGTGCAGTGGCCCAGCTCCACCAAGCCCAACCTTGCCAACCAGCAATACCCAGAGCCAGTGGCAGCAGGAGAAAGAAAAAAAAGAGTTTAGGGAGACGAGAAGCCATTTTTTGTGCCCTGAGGCGAACGATGGTTGCTGACGTCGGCTATTCTAGCCCGTTAATGCGCCGATCAAGGTGTCTCTAGATGGATGGCGCGATTGGCTACAAAAGGATTCGATATCCCTGACAATGCGAGCCAAACTCAACACTACTCAAAGTCAACAACTATATTCACAATGAGTTTGCACACGCGGATACTATTCACCCGTACATCGATGACTCGCCCCATAACCATAAACAACAACCAGCACATCGCCGTTGGGTCATTGTCTAGTCGATCGCCGCTGTCAGGAACCGTGGGACGCTCATTCGAGCACGTCAAAAATGCTGGATTCGATTTCAGGGCGTAGCCGTTCAAATTCTTCGGGAGGAATCATCCGTGCATCACCCTGACTGGACACTTCAGCAAACAGTAAGAGAGGATCCATGGGTGTACAAACGGTGTACTCGGTCTCTTGATGAAAGAATGTCGCCAAAGTTTGAAACTCTTCAGAGTCAGGTTCACCGTCTTCATCGATATCCCCAATATCAAGGGTGAAGCAGTCTTCTTCATGAGGTTCTGGAATTTCGCCAGCCACGCTCAAAGTCACGGCGCTGCGCTGGAGCGTGAGGTCATGTTCTGCCAGCACGGCCCGAGCGGTGGGCAGTAATGCGTCAATATCACTTTCCTCAACATCGATGAGCGTATCTGCATCATCAGAAGAGTCGTCGGGTTCCCAAGCAAAGATTTCAACCGGCGTATCCAAAGGCAACAAAAGGGCATATTGGCGACCAGCGATCGCAAATGCTTGTTCCACCTGACACATTAAGGTCCGACCAGCTTCATCTTTAACAACAATAGTGGGGCGATCTTGAGCAAAATCTGAATCCGAAAAGGTCATTCCGGGTCTCCTGTGGCAGGCGTGGAAATGGGGGGCATGTCTGGAACTGCTGACTGGCGATCGCGCTGATCTAACCACTGCTGCAAGATGATAGCGGCAGCTTTTTGATCAATCAGTCCCTTATTGTGGCGAGACAGGGTCACCCCCTCGGCTTGCAACATTTGCTCAGCTTGATAAGAGGTTAACCGCTCATCTACATACTCTACGGGTATTTGGAGAAGCGCAGATAACTTTTCCGCAAAAGATTTAACCCAATGGGCTTGCTTACCTAATTCACCATCCATGGTGTAAGGCAATCCCACCACGAGTACATTGACTTGTCGCGCTGTCGTAATCGCTTTGAGCTCCTGCACCAGAGTGCGAAAGGTGCGATTTTGTAACGTCGACAATTCGGTCACTAATAAGCCCAAGCGATCGCACCCAGCAACTCCAATTCGGCGACGACCAATATCGAGAGCTAACGCTGAAACGTATGGCTTAGGCATGTAAATACCCTATGACATCGTGCTTTGACGCTCACCAGTCAGCATGACAAGGTGGTACAACCAACCCGATTGGCCTCAGAACGGCCTCAAGTTTAACTGGGTCAACAGCACCACAGACACCTAGCCAGACTGCCCGGACAAATTATCAGAATTTGGGTGCGACTGAGAACGCCCTAACTCGCTATTCTCTTGGCAATTGAGCGGACTTCCAGAAGGCGATCGCAATTGACTATCGTCACTCTCGCGGTGCCACGACATCCGCCCTGGAATCGGCTTACCGGCTGGTTGCAGTCCCGCCAGGACTTCTGGCAACTGTAGTCCTTCTAGGGCAGTGGGTTTAGCTTCCCGCACCTTATGCCAGACTGACCGCGATAACATCAAGGTGCGATCAACCGGATTAGCCTGGATCTTCAAGAGAAATTCTTCGCGTTCTGGCTGATAGTCACGAGAGGTAACGCGCAAGGGCATGGCCGGGTAACTCTGCAATAGCCCCGCCATGTGGCTCAGAAGTTCTGGATACAGCCAGGTATAGGCTGGGTGCACTGTCAACTCCGCTGAGTGATAGCGATGTTTACCCCGGCAAGCAACCAAATCAAAGCGCCCGATCGCAGCCTTGCGCTGAGGTTCAAAGACGTAACCTTGCAGCCGATTTTCACGCTGCATCCACTGTCGAGCCGTATTTGCCATACTTTTGACGGGCTCAACCTTAAAGTCTTGAACTTGCTGATCGAAGACTTGGCGTACCAGGGGAGGCATCGCCGCCGTATCTAGTTGATACAGCAGCTGCGCGTCAGCATTGCTCACCGTCATTAAATTGGGCAAATCGGGCTCTTGCTTGGCTTGCTCAACCAACACATCAGGACTAATTTCCCAATAGGTGACTTGGGCTAGTGGTTGAAAGCCGTTTTGCCGATATAGGGCTAAGGCAGACTTCTGTTCGATATCGACTTCTGCCAACCACATCCGGGCTTCCCATACCGTCTCAAAGCAGTGGCGTAATAATTGAGAACCGATACTCCCCAAAGGACTCTCGGTGCTAGGAGGCAGCACATCGGGGCGAATAGCGACGCGATTAACCTGCCAGGTACTGCGAGTGCGATTAAAGGGTGACACCTCAATCATGCCGCACAAATTGTCGTCTAAGGACGCCACAAAGCCCGACCAGTGTGGCTGATTAGGTAACGCCAAGCCAGCCACACGTTGCCGCCATGCCGCCAGGGGATGTTGCACAATGCTCTGGTGATTGGCCGCGCCCCATAGCCCCGAGTCGGGCTCAGGAATAACCATCGTTGTTCCGTTCCAATTATCCAACGCATCAATATCGCGAGGATATAGCGGACGCAGCTTGAGTTCAGAGGCCGACTGATCTGATGTAGACATTTCAGACAAGATTGAAAGAATAGCAAGAGCCTATGCGGCAGCTTTTGAACTCATCATAACGTGCTCAATCGCTGAGCTAAATAGTTCAACCAAGATTGTCGAGAGGCGATCGCTCTGCCCCCAGCCTCAAGTGACAGGTTTCAGCGGCCGCACCAACACGAGAGGCGTTTGCTCATCTGCATTACCAGCAGGATTGTCAATCAGGGCTTGCGTAACCAGCCCCCGACTCACTTGCGAGCTAGCCGCAACAATCTTCACTGCTTTCAAATCATTGACGTCTACGATCGCGGCCCCTAGCCCCGTTGCTTTTTCAATTTCATCCACGATGAGCTGTGGCGCCTCGGGCCCCAGCACGATGAACTGGTCGTAGGGCGGCAATGTGCCGGTCACGTCATCGATCAATCGCGCCTGTTCTCCGGCTAACTGATAGAAACCGCCACCTTGTCTTAAGAGCGCTTTCTTAAGCGCACCACCGATAAAGGCAAAAAAGACGCGCCGCGCCCCGACTAAATCGACTAACGTCTGTAAACCACAGGCCGTTGCCAGGCTAGATGTGGGCAAAAAGTAGTAGCATAGCCGCCGCGCCACCCATCCGGGTTGAATCGTCGATGGATGTCGCCAACGGCCCTGCATAATCGCGACCGGGGTTTCGCCAAGGGTAATGATATCGCCGGGTTGAGCATGGGTGCTGACGTAACGCTTCACCACTTCAACCGGAGTATCGAGGTGCGTTAGTAAATGGGTAGGCACTGGCATAATTTGCGCTTGGGGGGTGTTGCGCCAGGGGGGAGCCAGCTCTGGATCAGGGAACTTCAGCGGCACAATCACGTGGCCAGTCTGGAACCGCCGCCCGCCCGGTCCATAGGTCAAGTAGTGGACTCGTACCCACAGAGCTTGAAGCGATCGCAACTCAGGCCCCGTAATGTCTACCTGCACTTTGAACTGCGTTCTCTTCTGCAATTTCACGATGTAGGCAAACCAGTAGCCATCTGGGCGAGCTGCAGCATCTGGATGCTGGGAGTCAATGGTGACTTTGACCTGCACGCCGTCCAAACTAGCCTTGCCGAGTAGCGTCGTTTCTGCCGTCAACTCTGGCACCATGATTTCCGATGCGGGGGTGCGGTTAATCAACTCTGGCATACCCACAATCTGGTAGTGGTCAGCATCATACTGCTCGATATTCCACTGTCCAGCCGCAAAGACAAGACGATTGCCAGCGCGTTGGCGATATTGCCATTCCAACCCGAGCCAACCGAGCAGCATCAGCAGCGCGATCGCACCCACTACCCCAACGAAAACCATCGTTTTTTACCGTCTCCTCAAAGTATTGTTGACCGTTAGCCAGCCATTTATGGCCTCTTCTAAAGGGTCAGTCTATAGAAATTTGGGATCATTCATGACGCAATTTGCCGAGAATCGTTGATGCTTGAGTTCACTGTTTCATCCCCAAGTCACACCCAACAGTTGATCACACCAACAATCAACAAAGTGAGTCTAAGCCCGGCTCGACAGCAGCGGTCGTGGGTAATAACATTCCGGCAGTACTCTCATTGCAGGGATGCGCCACTGCTCATGAACCCACTTAAAACAGCCAAGTTCATCACTCCGCCGCCGCCCTTAACCACTTACGGTGATAGACACAGACGGTGGTAAACACAGAGTCGCTGCAATAGTGCTGCCAGCAAGTTTCAGGAAACTTTACAAAACCTAGGAAGTGGGGCACGATTTCAATAAGAAATGTTGCAGGTTTCTAGCTTCAATGGAATGAAGCGACTGAACACGCAGTTAGAGGTTTATTCGGACATGACTCGGTTAATGCGCGTTGAAAAGTGGTGCCTTTGGGGACATGTGCTGTCCATGGCCTTTGGATTAGCAGGTCTGCTATGGGTCATGCCCCATCCTGAAATTTTGGATTACTTACCTGCTGGTTCCACCCTTTATCGCTGGAGTATGGCCGGAGGGGGTGTCGTCTACATTCTCCTCGGAACTGTTGCCGTGGCGCTGTACTTACGCCGAGTCTATGGCTGGCAAGCCCTACTGGCCTTTATGCTGCCGGCACTAGCGCTTTCCCTATCTAGTGAACTGTTGGGAACGAGCACTGGCTTTCCGTTTGGTGATTACACCTACTTGAATGGCTTGGGCTATAAGGTGGCTGGACTGGTGCCTTTCACAATTCCACTGTCCTGGTTTTATTTGGGAGTGTCGTCTTATCTGTTAGCGCGAGGTGGCCTCTTGGGTAAGCAGATGACTTGGGTACGTCAACTGGCGGCGATCGCCACCGGAGCCCTGTTGCTGATGTCTTGGGATTTTGTCTTAGATCCCGCTATGAGTCAAACAGCCATGCCGTTTTGGTATTGGCATCAGCCGGGAGCCTTTTTTGGCATGCCCTACGAAAATTTTGCCGGTTGGTTTATCACAGGGGCGACCTTCATGGCCGTAGCGGCAGTTTTTTGGCATCGTAACGAGCGTCTACAAATCCTCACTCGTGAACAGTTGACGCTGCCTCTGATTATGTATTTAGCAAACTTCTGCTTTGCCATGTTTATGAGTGTAGGCGGTGGCATTTATATTCCGATTTTGTTGGGCATCGCCGTCGGCGCTTTGCCCGCTGTCGGCTGCTGGTTATCTACGCCGACTCATCAAAGTGTCGATACGGCCGCATCTTCTTCAGAGTCTCAGTTGCCCGTCATGGAAATAGTGACAACCCCGGCTAGCGTTTCTAAATAAGTCTCCTCACCGCACGTTTCATCTACCTGCATGTTTTCCTCTGTTTATCCGGTCTTAGGCAGTGCGATCGCGCTGTGTCTGCTGGCTTTGCAACTGCCAGCCGTCATGGTATTGCTGGCGCGGTTGCTCAAAGGCCCGACCCGCCGCCCACCGCTGCAGCCCCGGCGCTCAACCCCGGCCCAGCATGGTACCGTCAGTGTCGTCGTGCCGACGCTGAATGAAGCCCTGCGAATTTCTCCTTGTTTGTCAGGACTCTCGCAGCAAACCGATGAGGTGCGCGAAATTTTGGTGGTCGATAGCCGTTCTACCGACGGCACGCGGGCCATCGTTCAACAAGCAAAAACAGTTGACTCTCGGGTACAGTTGTTGACCGATGATCCGCTGCCGACAGGCTGGGTAGGACGTCCCTGGGCCCTGCATTATGGCTATACCCATAGCGCTGACGACAGCACTTGGATTTTAGGATTGGATGCAGATACACAGCCGCAACCGGGCTTAGTCGCATCGCTGATTACTGCAGCAGAGACAGAAGGTTACGACTTGGTGTCGCTATCACCGCGATTTATCTTGAAGGGCTTGGGTGAAATTTGGCTGCAACCCGCCTTGTTAATGACACTGGTTTATCGGTTTGGCCCCACGGGCGCTGCCGACAGCGGCGCTGAGCGCGTCATGGCGAATGGCCAATGTTTTCTTTGTCGCCGTCAACTGTTGGATCAATTGGGTGGCTATACCAGTGCTCGACTCTCATTTTGTGATGATGTCACCCTCGCTCGGCAGGCGGCGCAGGTCGGTGCCAAAGTCGGCTTTTGGGATGGCTCAGTGCTTCTAAAAGTGCGGATGTACGAGGGTCTGCAAGAAACTTGGCAAGAATGGGGGCGATCGCTCGATCTCAAAGATGCTTCTTCGCGCGGTCAGATTTGGGGCGATTTATGGTTTTTAACTTGTGTGCAAGCCCTCCCCTGGCTCAGTCTGCCCCTCCTCCTCTTGGGCATTGGTGGTGCACATGCGACGTTACCGATACAGCTGAGCTTCGGGGTGAACGCGAGCTTAATTGCTGCCCGTATCGCTTTGCAATTCGCGATTTTGCCTTCCTATGATTTGAGCCAAACACCTCATCGCTGGATCTTTGGGTTCTCGCCACTGGCTGATCCACTAGCAGTGTTGCGGATTTGGCTATCTTCATTACGTACACCAACGAGCTGGCGCGGTCGACAGTATGACTTATCAAGTTCTACAACTGCGCCCACTCATCAGTAATTTAATCAGCTTGGCGGCTCAGGCAAGCGTGCAAGTAGAGACTATTCACAGGACTCGAGTTGGGCCATGGTGAGCACCATTTCATCGATCGCTGCCAGCATAGTGCGGCCTGACTGACCTGGTTGATTCACCATAATGCTGAAAATCACGGTGCCATAATCATCTGTTTCCAAATAGCCCGACAGTGCCCGTACGCCTCGCAGCGTACCCGTTTTAGCGTGAACTTTGCCTTGCACAGCCGTGCCTTTGAAACGATTGCGCAAGGTACCATTCACGCCGCCTACCGGCAAAGAGTCGTAAAACAAACCGCTGTCATCGGTCTCATACATGGCTTTGAGTAACGTCACAAAGGTCGACGGCTCCGCTTTATTACTGCGTGACAGACCAGAACCGTCTGCCTGAACATAGCTATCGGAATCGACCCCTAGAGATTCCAGCATGGCTTTAACCCGGCTTTGGCCCCCAAGACTGCGCAGTAGCTCATCTGCTCGGGCATTATTGCTATCTCGGTTCACCAGGTTCAGGTCATCACGAAAATTCCAGAGCCGCTCTGGGGCCTGCTCCACAATGGCACGAATAGCGGCAGCGGTCGTCAATAGTTTGACATTCGACGCTGGAATCAAAAACCGTTGAGCATTATGGGCATAGAGGGCACGGTCATCCATCAATGCATACACTTCGATACCCCAGTCTGCAGTCGCAAACTGCGATCGCCCCACAATCGCATCCATGGCTGGAGCTAAGTCAGCAGGACAAAATTGCTGAGCAAATCGACGGTTAGCCTGCACACTCGCTGGCGGCAGCGTGTCAACCATCGCCTGGGGAACGGTTGCCTGGGAGATAGCTGTAGCCGCCGCCAGGGAACGGCTAAGTCCGGTGGTGAAGAGGGTGGCGCTAGCGATCGCAAAGATTGACAGACCTCGTATCGAGAGCCGTCTCATCAAACCTGCCATACCGATATCCTCGCGCGTGTGTGTGGAAAGCGAACAATCTCACACATCATCAAATGTCACCGCCGACCTGTCCACCGTATTCACAATCACAATCTTCTGGATCAAGGCAAATTAGGGAGTTGCGCTTCAATAACATCCCACCAACCCTACTACCCATCCCCCCTGCCACAGTCTTGGCCGGGTACTTTATTTTCAAGCCGATCCCTAAGTTGGCCATTAAAGCATCATGTCACGGCTCTAAAAGCCCGCCACACATCTTTTCCCTTGTCCCCTATGCCCCCATAGCCTGTCCCTCCCGAAGATGTAGAAAGGCAGCCCAAGACTCAGGTCACTAAGCCCCAATAAATGGTGAGCGGTAGCGCCATAAAGCCCGTCGCAATTGCGATCGCGAAGCCTAAACTCAAGCCGTATATCGTGAAGCGAATCGCCTGCGTTTGCAGCCCCAGCGACTGCAACGCGCTCCAGACACCATGGCGGAGGTGCAAACCGAGGAGCAACATCACGCCGCTGTAGCCAAATGCGTAAACTGGATTTTGAAACTTGGCCACAACTAACCGCGCCAAGTCTCGCACACTTTCGCCCTGTAGCTGAGTTGTGTAGTAATGACCAAATTTAAAATTCAGCAGGTGCAGCACCAAAAAAGTGGCCAATACAGTCCCCGTCACGATCATGGTGCGAGAACTAACGGACTGTAAACTTGGCTGTCCTTTGCTGGTGTAAGTCTCGTAGCGATCTGGACGGGCACTTAACTTGCCCACAAAGATATGGATGCCCGCGATCGCATGAATCAAAAAAACGGCCACCAGAATGGCCTCTACCATCCACAGCAATGGCCCCAGACTTTCTAAATGATGCGCGTAGGCGTTATAGGCATCATGGCCAGCAAACAGCAGCAAATTCCCCACCATATGCACCAGCACAAAAGTTGCTAGACCCAGGCCCGTTACTCCCGTAATCAGCTTTTTGCCAATGGGCGAATAGTAAACCTGCAAAACCAGGGGCTGATGCGCGGTGTTTTCCATCTCTCAAGCATGCCTGCTGAGCAGTAATGACTTTTCTCATGCTATTGCGGAAGAGCGGACAGTAACAGATTCCTTCATGACTTGTTGATGAAGGCGGGGGTTTTAAAGCTGGCAATTTGCCAGGGATGAATCTGGGCAGGCTCAGCAACCGCGATCGCCTCCTCCAACAAATTCGTCCGTTGCACTTGCGATAAATCAGCCTTAATCGTTGTGCCCTGACCGTACAAATCCCCCAGGCGCACCATGTATTGGTCAGAAGCATCTTCAGCTTGCTTCAGCGCCGCGATATAAGCGCCTTCTATTTGCCAGTCGATGAAGACACCTGCATGAGGGCTAGATGAGTCCGGTGGTCTGGCCGACTGTTCTGCTTGCCCCACGACAATTTGTAGAGGCGTGTTGAAAGCGATCGCCTGCTGGGGAGTCTGGCTAGTGCGCCAATCGCCCGTGTGGGGGTAGAGACCATAGGTCCACTGATGGCGACCGCGATCGGCTTGCGGATTGGGCCAGAGGGGCGCTTTCAACAGTGTTAGCCGCAGTTGATCGGGCTGGGCATCAAAGCCATGCTTATAATCGGTGAGCACGCTGAGCCCAACAGCGCCGTCATTCAGATCGGCCCAGCGATAGCCAGGCACCTCCCACTTCGCCTGTTCATGGGGGGTTGTCGGCTTAGTAGGACGCGCGATCGCGCCAAAGGGAATCTCGTAGGTGGCGCTCTCCGCCTCAAAGTTCACCGGAAAAGCCGCTTTAAGCACCACCTGACAGGCTTGCCAATCGGCGACTGTCACCACCTTGAGATAAGGCTGCGATCGATCCAACACATAATCTTGCTGAATGCGTGAATCGGCTAAATGGCGCACCACCCGCAGGCGCTGTCGCAGCGGTCCTTGTTCTAACCACTCCAGCGATGCCACTGTCGCAACCGGCAAGGGATGTTGCTGATAATTGGGAGCAATATCCCAAGCATCCCAATATTGACCAGCATCGGCAAAGGCCTGCAGCTGATTGGCCGACGATCGCACAACATTGCGCTGGCTCACTAATTCCACCAGTGACTGTAATTCACCACTCACGGGGTCAATCACCGCTCGCACGAACTCATTCTCTAAACAAAATGTCGTCGTCTGGTCAGGATGTTGAGCCGCAGATGCTGCTGGGGTTAATGCAGTCTGAGGCACTAACCAGTAAAGCCGATAACCCAACGGCGGTACCGTTGCCAGAAACAGTAGACAGCGGAGCGTGGCAACACGGTTAGAGGCACAAGGTACAGCGTCCGAGCGATCGCCATAATCGCTGTACTGAGTCGTCACGCTTTCCCCCGTTGCTGCATCGACGATTTGCCAGGAGCTGCTGTGAACCGGCAACTCAGCCAGGGCAATGGCGACCAGATTAGTCTGCTCCCAATTGAGCGAATTGAAAACGTAGAGGGGAATCGCCTCCGGCTGAGGCGGCATACTACTCGGCAACTTGGCAGCGATCGCGCCTAGGGCTGCAGTCCGCATCGCTTGGCCCGCATCGTAAGCCGCTTGCCAATCACGATTAGCGGTCTCAAAGACTTCTGGAATGGCGGTACCAGGCAAAATGTCATGAAACTGGTTAAATAGCACCCGCTTCCAGGCAGTTGCTAACGCAGCTTGTGGATAGGTGAAATCGCCCATCATTTGCGCGATCGCGCTATACAGTTCCGCCTCTCGCAGGGTGTCTTCACAGCGCCGGTTATACCACTTCTGATCTGCATGAACGGTGTAGCATCCCCGATGCAGCTCAAGATAGAGTTCATCCTTCCAGACAGGTAGAGGTCTGGGAAACTGAACCGCGTGGACGTCTGCAGGTGTTTGCTGGGGCACTGGATGATGCGTCGCCTTCGCGGCGGCACTCACAGCCATGCTTGGCCGCTGATCTGGATGCAGCTCGCCAGTAGAGTTAACGTCTACCCGGTCAGCGGTAATGCGCTGTAGATGCCTCCACGGTGAGTCAAAGATCAAACGGGGAAAGAAAGGAGAATCGGCCCAACGACGAGCGCGTTCAAGCATGTCGCGGGTAGGACCGCCGCCATGATCGCCCATACCAGGAAGCCAGAGCATTTCAGTCAAACCTGTTTTAACTTCCCAATCGACGCCGTGAGTAGCCATTTGCGGTGCATCGACATCAGTCCCGATGGGGGGCAACGTCAAACTCAGTATTTGGGTGCCGTCTAACCCCTGCCACTTAAAGAAACTGTGGGGGAAGTCAGTGATCTCATTCCAGCGCAGCTTTTGCGTTGCAAAATATTCAATGCCACCCAGTTTGAATAACTGCGGCAACTGCCACGAAAAGCCAAAACTATCAGGCAGCCAGGCGATCGCGCTGCGCTGACCAAACCGTGACTGAGCATAGCGCTGGCCGTATAAAATCTGCCGGGCCAACGATTCGCCACCCAGCGTATTTAACTCTGGCTCTACCCATAGTCCGGCATCCATTGACCAGCGTCCGGCGGCAATCGCGTCCGCCACTGCTTGAAATAACTCAGGCTGGTGGGTTTCTAACCAGTCAAATAGCGCGGGACTGGAGTGGGTATAGGTCATGTCTGGAAAGTCTGCCTGCAAAGCTAGCACCGATCGAAACGTCCGCTCTGCAGCCTGCCAGGTATCGGCGACAGGCCACAGCCAGGCTAAATCTAAATGGGCATGACCCACGCAAGTAATCTGCCGCTGTTTAATCCAGGCGCTCAGGGGCTGCAAGCGAGTGCGCAGGGCTGCCAGTTCCTGCAGAAATTGGTCTTGAGAAGTCACGGTTGACCAGTCTAGGGGGGCGATCGCAGCTGCTATTTCCGATAGCTTTTCGGGGGCTAACTTTTCGGCGTAGGTCTGCAGCACGGTAAGTTCATCAGCCACAAATCCGGGTTCGGGCACCGCTAGTTCGAGAGATTCATAGATCAGAGATGATTGCACTAGAGCGCCATCATCATGCCCCGGACTGCGCAAGTGGATTGCCACGATAAAGGTGTCACCTGGGGCTACGCGATCGCTCAGTTGGATACGCGCAAAGTAATCAAACAGGTCTCCCGCTTGGACCAGATGACCATTCACATAAACGGCGACAGCGTCTGCCCACCAGGTCAAACTTAGCTTGAGCGATAGTCCGGCCAACGGAAAATCGTTAAGGGTCTTGGGGACCGTAACCTGCTGACACAGCCACAGAGATTGCTGGCCGCGTGCCCAGGCAATATGGTCTTTGGCGTTGAGGGGCGCGATCGACCACTGTTGCCAAGCCTTAGCCGCCAACAGCTGCTCTACGGGTGGCGCTGTAGGGGCCAGATGCCAGTTCGTTTGCAGCGATCGCTGGGTCAAACGCTTTAATTTTTCCACCGTGGCGCAAATTGCTGCGTTATCGGCAGCGAGTTCAGCCGTTGATCCATCAGTCATAACGCGCTCTCACCTCTAGGGCACACTTCCACCTGGGAACTTACTACGAACTTAGCCAGTCGTGCTAACTATTCAAGGCTGTGTCAAGAGCGTGTCCCGTTTGGCGTATGATAGACCTTACCGATTGCTGTCTATGAGATGGGAAATCTGCAATGCTGACTCTCAAAATTGTTGTTTATATTGTCGTTGCCTTCTTCGTAGGCCTCTTTATCTTTGGTTTCCTGAGTGGAGATCCCTCTCGTAACCCAGGTCGCTCAGACATGGAATAGTCTGCCTTTGCACTCAAACTTTCAATATTTGCTGAGCCATCAGCTCAGTTTTACTGATCTGAATGATTGAGTGGTTTCTATTGATTTCAGGCCTCTACTGATATCTGAATCTTAAAGCCCGCTTGCCGGGCTTTCATTTTGATTGCCTAGTTGCCTATGCCTTACCTTCCTCCTGCTGATCTGCCCCCACCTCCTATCGTCCGGACAGTCCAGACTGTGGCAGTTACCCCTGACGGCGTTGGAACCTCTTCTCCAATTGAACAGCAGGCAACAACCTCAGTATCAGGAGCATCTGCACATCAATCAAGCGCACGGGACCGCTCGCTAGTACCTGAACCAACGGTCCAACAGGCGCAGTTTTCAAATGGGACTCCAGTGCATGCTGAGCGGGTAATATCACTGCCCCATCCTGAAACGCGGGCTGAGTTTTTGCACGCCCTCCCCCCCGCTGCTGTCAGCACTTATTCAACCATCAGACCGTTACCGCTAAGCGCTGTAGAGACGAACGCCACGAGGTCAACGAGCCGTGCCCAGAGACAATTTCTGCCGTCGCTCTCTCTACCATGGATGGCTCAGAGGCGCGATCGCTCAGAAGCAGAACAGAATACCGAATTTTCTGACGAAACCGCTGAAGATTCGCATGAGCGCAATGCTCCGGCTTCAGACGCGGAGAGCGCAACGGACTCTAATGCTAACAATGATGATGATGCGTCAGCGTCAGACGAGGAGCCTGTGTATCCACGGGCAGCAACTCCAGAGCGTGATTGGTCCAACGGAGCGGTGGTGAACGGTACGTTATTACCCCCCACGCAACCCACCAACCAGCCTCCGACTCCGCTCAACCTGGTAGCTGACTATCAAGAGTTTGAACCGCAAACCCAAGTGCTGACAGCCCGAGGTGACGTTATTCTACGCCTTGGCAATGGAGTAATACAGGCTGATCGTCTGTGGGCAAACTTAGCGAATCGATTTGTCATCGTCGAGGGTGATGTGATCTTTACCCGTGGTGAACAAGTTGTTGAAGCCGATCGCGGTGAATATAACCTCGTTCAAGGTTCAGGCAGCTTATTTGACGCGCGAGGCACCCTCTTCCTACCGCGCACGGGCACTGATTTTGATGTCCTATCTCCCGCAGAAACGAGCAATTCCAGCGTTTTAGATAACGACCCGATTACGAATGTCCGGGGCACTGGGGGCATTACCTTTGGTACAGGGATTGCCGCACCATCCGGGACTTCTGATCTACCGCAGGCTGATTCTGGCGGTGCAGTGCGCCGCTTCCGCTTTGAAGCCGTTCAGCTAGATTTTGATTCTGAAGGATGGTACGCCCAAGACATTAGCCTGACCAATGATCCATTCTCACCGCCAGAGCTCGTCTTCCAAGGCGATTCAGCAACGCTGACGCGACTTACAGAGGTCCAAGACGAGCTGTTTGTGGAAAATGCTCGATTGGTATTTGACCAAAGTTTCACGGTGCCTTTGTTGCGCGATCGCGTCTTACTCAATCGAGGTGAACAGAGCGAAAATCCCTTATTTGTCACCATTGGTATCGATGGTGAAGATCGTGACGGCCTGTTTGTTGAGCGCTCCTTTCAAGTGTTTAATTCAGGTCCTTGGCGAGCTTTTATCACCCCTCAGTTTTTAGCCCAACGCTTTATCGCTGGCGAAGATAACCCACCTGAAGACACCTCTTTTTTGCGTGACTTTGGTTTAGAAGCGGACGTCATTGGCTCCCTGGGTCCCAAAACTGGCGTTAGATTTAACGCCAGTTTTTCAGGACTAGACTTCCAAAATATCGAGGAGCGACTGCGCTCAAGTGTGCGGGTGCGTCAGTTGATTGGCGACCACTCTCTCAACCTAGAGTACAGTTATCGCGATCGCCTCTTTAACGGTTCACTAGGCTTCCAGACTGTGCAAAGTAACCTAGGAGTGGTTTTGCTATCACCCAGTATTGAGCTAGGTGACACTGGCATTTTTGTGAACTATCAAGCTTCGGCCCAGCTAATCAATGCCAATACTGACAGACTTGATCTAGCTGATAGTTCGTCTCCGCCTTTTCGGGCTACCTTAGGGCGCTTTCAGGGAAGTGTCGGGCTTGGTCGAACTTTCACACTCTGGCGAGGCGAACCCTTACCCGCAACCCCAGATGAAGGTCTCAGGTTTACATCGACCCAACGAGTACCCAATATTCGCCTGATATTGTCTGGTCGAGGCACCTATACCTACTACACCAGCGACGACACCCAAGATGATTTATCGGCAAGTATCGGCTTGAGAGGCGAGTTAGGTCATTTTTCTCGGGACTTTTTGGACTCGACCGTGTTTAATTTGACTTACACTCGGTCATTTGTCAGTGATGCCGCCACTTCACCATTTCTCTTTGACCGCAATGTTGACCGCACTAGATTAAGTGGCGGCATCATTCAACAAATTTATGGGCCTTTTCGGCTCGGGTTTCAAACCTCTGTCAATTTAGATACGGGTGAAGTCATTAGTACCGACTACATCCTGGAATATAACCGTCGCACTTACGGCATCTTTCTCCGATACAATCCAACGCAGGAATCGGGTTTCGTCGGTTTCCGGCTGAACGAATTTGATTGGTCAGGTCGGGCTTCACGGTTTGGCGGGGCTGATATCCGCCAGGTCGAAGGAGGCATCGTCCGGTAAGGTATCGCAGTCCACAGTTTGATTAGGCCATTTTAGATTGCTAAAACCTTGATTCGGTAAGGTTGCCAATTCTGCCTTCTGCCTTTTTACTGCTGTCTTTTGCCATAACATCTGAAATTACTGCGCAAGAGTGGAGCATGGGAAGCACCGACTATCCAGCCCTTAGTTCAGACGCTTTCAAATGACTAAACACTTGTTTAGCGAGGCACTCCTTTCCGCACTCCGCCTTCAGCATTCCGCCTTCTGCCGTATCTTTTATCCCAACCGGTTTAACTGCGAATCTGCACCGGCATCACGAGATAGGTCATCTGCAGTTCCCCCAACGGAATCATCACCGACGGGCTCGTTGCCGAATTGCATTGGAGCTGGACTTCATTGGTACCCAGTGCCTTGAGTCCATCGAGTAAATAGCGCACGTTAAAAGCGATATCAAGGTCATCACCGGTGATTTGCGCCGTAACCACTTCACGACCGCTGCCCACTTCTTGCGCTTCAACAGAAACAGCGACGGACTGCTGTTCAGTATCCAGGGAGAGCTTAACGATGTTATTTTTCTGATCAGCCAGTACAGCGATCCGCTCCAGAGCATCGGTGAGTAGCTTGCGATCGATGGTGACTTGGCGTTCAAACTGCTGGGGAACGAGCTGGCGATAATTGGGATATTGCCCTTCAAGTAAACGAGTCGTCAGACGCTGGTCGCCCAGTTCAAAAATCACTTGGGTGCGATCGAATTTGAGGATAATGGGTTCAGCAGAGGCATAGGTTTGCAGCATCCGCTCTAGATCACGCAGGGCCTTGGCCGGCACTGTGACATCCATCTTGGCGTCGACGTCATCTTGGCTACCCGATTCATCGCTGGTTTTTACCACTGCTAATCGGTGACCATCGGTAGCCGCAAACTCTAAAATATCGGGTTCTGCTGTGAGATGCACACCGGTTAAAACTTGCTTACTCTCATCAGCACTCGTTGCAAATAACGCACCTTTGAGGCCTTCGAGCAGGGCTTCGATTGAAAGTTCTGCGGTTTGCCCATCTTCAATCACTGGTAACTGGGGATAATCTTCGGCACTGAGGCCTCTCACTTCGTATTCCCCAGAAGAACTCGTAATGGTGACTGCGGCATCTCCTTGAGTTTCCTGAATGGCAATATCTTCGGCTGGCAACCGCGCAATGATGCTTTCTAACAGCTTTGCAGGGAGAGTTAATTCACCCGGTTCTTCCACCGTTGCTTTAAAGGAGGTTTGCATCCCCATTGTCTCGTCAAAGCCAATCAGCGTGACCTGTTGAGCGGCTTCATTTACTTTAACTAACACATTGCTGAGGACAGGTTTACTGGGTCTAGAAGGGACTACTCGGCTCACAAGGGAAAGGTGAGTATTCAGTTCACTTTGAGGACAGATGAATTTCATGGGCAATTCTGAAAAGACTGAGATGAATGAAAAATTCTACTGGGAGACCAGGCTAACTGCCTTTAATCTAAACGGATGCCCATCGTATCATCTTGTCTTTTTCCCAAGATGTCAGGGAATTTGATTAGTTCTTTAGATCAAATTTTTCTTATAGTCGCTTTAGTAGAGCTTGGGAAAATTGTGGAGAAAATGGGGATCGCTGATGAATCAAGGCTTTTCTCTTCCCCATTCTTGTGGAAAACGTGTGGAGAGAATGGAGGTTTTTCCACATACCTGATGGGGCCTAATGATTTTCCCCATGGACATGGAAAATTGGAGAATGTTTAGAGCCTGTTTTCCACATCTATACCCAGGTTTTCCACAAAACTCAGCCGCGATTTTTTATATTTTGTTACATGTGCTCGGTGCTCTTGCAAGCAAGTGATTTTACGGATCGATCAAAAGATTTTCAGCCACGCTGCGCTGGCGATTTGGCGATCGCTTTCCCGCAGCAATTGCCTGGGCTTTCCCTCAATCATCCCCTGCAAGAACGCTGCATGACGTTCATGAGCCAACATGAACGTCATTCAGTAGGCACAAGCGTGATGGCCAACTCTGCATTTTGACCTCCACATTCTGCATTTTTCAGCAGACTCAAAGCCGTTATGGCCAGCCGCAATTAGGTCAGGACAGCCGTAATTTCTGAAATGATCACACAGACCGCGTTCTGATTCTGAACTCCGAACTCCGAACTCCGAACTCCGAACTCCGAACTCCGAACTCCGAACTCCGCATTCCGCATTCCGAACTCCGCATTCCGCATTCTGCCATATCAGGCCAAGGTTAAAGGTTTCATTTATTCAGCTGTGTTGATGCGATCGCTGACATCCCTCACGGTTTGGCTCAGGGTGGGGTCTTTTTTGATCTGCTTAGTGATTTTGTCGCAGCTATACATCACTGTAGTGTGGTCTTTGCCGCCAAAGATAGCGCCAATTTTTGGCAAGCTGAGGCTCGTGTGCTGACGCATAAGATACATGCCAATTTGCCGGGCAAGACTGATTTCTCGTTTACGTGAGCTGCCTTTGAGGTCGTCTTCTGAGACGTTGAACACTTCAGAAATCACCTTGAGCACTGTTGCAGGGGAGACTTCGACTTTTTCACTGGCAGTGGCACTGAGTACGGGCATCAAATTGTCGACCGTCATGGGCAGGCCAGATATCGATGTGTATGCGATCGCGCGAATCAAAGCCCCTTCCAATTCGCGAATATTTGAGGTGTAAGTGGAAGCAATGTACTCAATCACAGGACGGGGTAAGCGGACGTTTTCGTATTCAGCTTTTTTTTGCAAAATCGCCATGCGGGTTTCATAATCGGGCGGCTGAATGTCAGCAATTAGGCCCATCGAAAAGCGTGAAACAAGGCGTTCTTGTAAACGCGGCATTTGGTTAGGTGGGCGATCTGAGGCCAAGACAATCTGTTTGCCCGACTCGTGCAAAGTGTTGAAAGTATGAAAAAACTCTTCCTGAGTATATTCCTTGCCTTCGATGAACTGAATATCATCTACGAGCAGCACGTCAGTTTGACGATAGTGATCGCGAAAACTTTGCATACTGTCTTTGCGAATGGCGGTGATGAGATCATTGGTAAATTGCTCGGTAGAGACGTAGGCGATGCGGGCTGAGGTGGCAATTTCTAACCGATAGTGGCCAATTGACTGCATTAAATGCGTTTTGCCTAGGCCTACTCCACCACAGAGAAACAGAGGGTTAAACTCGCGACCCGGCGCTTCGGCGACGGCCAGTGCCGCAGCGTGGGCCATGCGGTTATTGGCTCCCACAACAAACCGAGAAAAAATCGCTTTGGGGTTGAGGCTAGTATCGGAGTCTTGAGTGGCGCTATTGGTGGCGTCTACCGGTTGAGCGGGGGCCGGCACCGGCCAGGTGAGGTCAGCAGCAGGCAAGCCCTCGGCCACAGTCTGGCTATGGTCCGTCGTTTCGACAATGAACTGTACGTCAACGTTGCGACCAATGGTGTTGCAGACAACGGTGGCGATCGTGCCAAGGTAATGTTTTTGCAGCCAATTGCGGGCAAACGGGTTAGGCGTCGAAATGATGAGAGTCTGTTCTGAAAGATTTTGGGGCCGTGCCGGTTTGATCCATGTTTCAAAGGTAGGGCGGCTGAGTTGCTCTTGCAGTTCGTCTAAGACTTGTTGCCAAATGCGGTCGAGTGCCTGCTCCACACTGTACCTCCACTAGTTGCCGAGATGGTTTGCCTAAAGTTGAGATGGCGCATCAGGGCTGAGAAAGGGGCTCTCTAACGCTGATGCGATCGCGATTGCTAACGCATAGCTACAGCATTGACTGAGGAGAGTTCGAAGCGGACTTCATAAGCTGTATACATGTGTTCATACAGAGCGATTTTGGGAATGACTGAGCTGTTGCAAGAGACTCGCTTGGCAGTTGGAGAAACCAACTCGGACTTACTAGCGTACCTGATCTTTTGCTGCGAATGGAGGTAATCTTGAAAATAAGTTGAAGATTGCCAACTCTCTCATCAGCGTGAAAATGTCTCATATTGCCAACGCTATCGCTACATATAGTGTCTGTCAGTCGATTCCCTATTGCTTACTCGCCGCCGTTCCATGATTGGGTAGTCAAGGCAGTGCGCCAAATTTAACTTGTAAATGGTCACGGGGATGAGGTGTCGGTACGGTCACCGGACTGAGATCTTGGTCCGGTTGCAATTCTCAGGTCTGGTGCCGTAACAAATGAGGGGCAAAAATTTTCATCTCTAGCCGCGCAAACTCCTTACCCAAACATTCGCGAATGTTGCCGCCAAAGGGTAAATAAGGGATCGGCTGGAAAATAAAGTACCCGGACAAGACTGTTGCAGGGGAGATGGGTAGCAGGGTCGGTAGGATGTTATTTAAGGAGATTTACAGGAAAGAATTTACCGCTTGTAGGGTGTCATTAGCGAAGCGTAATGCACCGCCGAATGGGTATGTTCATTGACAGAAATCTCCTAAGACCAAGGGAATGGAAAAGAGTCCCTCACACCACATTTCAAACAGATGGCCCAAGGTGGTTTGAGACCCGTTGTCTAGCCCGACTAGCAATTTGCAGGCAACATCCAAGGTATAGTTGTGCAATTCCGGATACCAGGTGAGGATGCTCTGGGTCGCTCAGCGATCGGCATACTGTGCGGTGATCGCTGG
Source organism: Cyanobacteria bacterium P01_F01_bin.56 (assembly GCA_039185935.1). Classification (GTDB taxonomy): domain Bacteria; phylum Cyanobacteriota; class Cyanobacteriia; order Phormidesmidales; family Phormidesmidaceae; genus Halomicronema. Next base: position 43,595 of record JBCDAJ010000009.1, read on the forward strand.
CACCGTGTCGATATCGCCAGACAGAGCGCGCGGCCTAAATGCTTGGGCTAACAATTTGCGCCGGTTTTGATGGGTGTCGCCAGTTTGTAGCGCCAGAGACAATGAACCCAATAAAGCGCGGGTACTGGGTGGCCAGGTTACTTGAAAATATTTATTTTCACGGCCTAAGACCAACTGATTTGCAGCGCTATCTTTGACAAAAATAGTGGGGTTGCCGAGCAAACGAGTGTTGAAGACTGAGCCATATTGTTCGTGCTTTTTGACCGTATAGTTGCGATCGCGAAAAAAGTTCAGGGTTGCGCCAATGATGGGCAAACCAAAATCGTCAGGCGGCACCGGTAGTTCAGCAGGCGATAAGCTCATGAATGGGTAGCAGAAGACGGCACTCTATTAATTTACAGTTCCTGGCTTGTGGGCGATGTCGGCTGAAAAAAAGCAGTCGCCTTCATTGGCTGTTGCGTGAATGATTAATCAGTATGGCAGTGCTGGAATGGTGATTGTTTTGATATCTGCAGGCGCGATCGCCCGGTTTACCAGAGTCTCAACGCGACGCCTGATCGATTATTGAGCGATCGCAGGTTGGTAATTGGGCGAAGACGTTCTAATCGAGACCCCAGCTTCTAGAGACTCGACAAACTGCCGCACCCGAATCGGATCGATGGGTTGTTGGATCTCTCCCTTGCGCTTGAGAGAACTCGCGACAATGACCCCGTCCGCTGACTGTATCAGCTTGCTGATATTTTCCCAGTTGGCACCGCTGCCGATAAACACGGGGATATCTCCGGCGGCAGCTTTGGCCAGTTCTAAATCTTCTAAGTTGGGCGGACTGCCTGTCGCCCACCCCGAGAGAATGATGCCGTCAGCTAGCCCGCGGTGAATGGTTTCTTGTACGGCTGTGGTCAAATTGGGCGACCCTAAAGGACGGGCATGTTTGACCAAGACGTCAGCCAGAATATTAACGTTGCTACCTAATTCCCGCCGATAGCGAAGCAGTTTGTAGGCGCATCCTTCAATCAGGCCCTGGTCAGTCGCCATCACTCCAGTCAGCACATTGACACGGATAAACTGGGCATTGACGCAGGTGGCGATCGCGAGAGCACTGCGAGCATCATTGCGTAGCACGTTGATGCCAATAGGCACGGCAACTAGCTGCTGTAAACGTTGCACAATCAGACTCATGGCACTGACGACTGCCGGGTCGACTTGCTCTTTAGGGAAAGGGGCATCAAAAAAGTTTTCCACAATAATGCCGTGAACCCCACCCGAGGCTAAAGCAGTGGCCTCTTGCTCAGCTCGGTCAATCACCCGTTGTAAGTCTCCACCCCATTTGGGCGACGTTGGCAGTGGCAACAAATGAACGACCCCAATTACCGGGGTTGCCGTCTTAAAAATGGTCGTTAAGCTCACGTGAACTGGTCTCGAATGCGAAGACTGGGCCGCCTGTAGAGCACGGGTCGTCATATGCTTCCCTGCTCCTACCCCAATTTACCCCAAGCGTCCTCATTCTTGAGATGGCTTTTTGAGTAGATCTGAACTTTCGGGCGTCAGATGGCCGCAAAGCGAAAATAAAGCTTTAGGATAAAAGGCTGAGCGGAGATTGTTTGGTGACTGCCTTGAGCATTGAACCTGGGGGTGGTCAGTGACGCCAAAATGACCGAAGCTGCTGTTCCGTTCCACCATTTACCCGAGTGTTTGACCGCTGCTTATGACTGTTACTGTTGCTCAACCGACGATCGCCGTGACGCACCTGGGGTGCGAAAAAAACCGGGTCGATACTGAGCATATGCTGGGCCTGTTGGTTCAAGCTGGATACGGCGTCGATGCGAATGAGGAGTTCGCTGATTACGTCATTGTTAACACCTGCAGCTTTATTGCAGAGGCGCGAGCAGAGTCTGTGCGCACTCTAGTAGAGCTGGCAGAAGCGAAGAAAAAAATTGTGATCACGGGCTGTCTGGCTCAACATTTCAAAGATGAGCTGCTGGAAGCAATTCCCGAGGCGGTAGCGTTAGTGGGCACTGGCGACTACAGCAAAATTGTCGACGTGATTCAGCGAGCTGAGGCGGGTGAGCGGGTTAAGGAAGTCTCTGAAGAGCCCACCTATATTGCGGATGAAACGGTACCCCGCTATCGTACGACGGCTGAAGGCACGGCTTATGTGCGGGTGGCTGAGGGTTGCAACTATCGTTGTGCTTTCTGCATCATTCCTCATCTCCGGGGTAATCAGCGATCGCGATCGCTGGAGTCCATTGTGGCTGAGGCTCAGCAACTGGCTGCTGAAGGCGTGCAAGAGCTGGTCTTAATTTCTCAAATCACGACCAACTATGGTGTTGACCTCTATGGCAAACCGCAACTGGCGGAGCTGCTATACACCTTAGGAGAGGTCGATATGCCTTGGATTCGGATGCACTATGCTTATCCCACCGGGTTGACGCCAGTGGTCATGCAGGCGATTAAAGATGTGCCGAATGTTTTGCCCTATCTAGATTTACCGCTGCAGCATGCTCATCCTGAGGTCCTACGAGCAATGAATCGTCCTTGGCAGGGGCGGGTCAACGACGACATCATCTACAAAATCAAAGCAGCACTGCCGGCAGCGGTAATGCGCACCACCTTTATCGTGGGTTTTCCCGGTGAGACAGACGAGCACTTTGCCCATCTCGTCGAGTTTGTGCAGCGCCACGAGTTTGATCATGTAGGCGTCTTTACTTATTCCGCTGAGGCGGGCACACCGGGAGCGACGATGCCGAACCAAATTCCCCAAACTGTCATGGATGCCCGCCGCGATCGCTTGATGCAGGTCCAACAATCCATCTCGCTCAAGCGCAATCAGACGGAAGTCGGCAAAGTTGTTGACGTGCTGATCGAGCAGGTGAATCCAGCAACGGGAGAAATGATTGGGCGATCGGCTCGGTTTGCTCCAGATGTAGATGGTCTGGTTTATGTCAAAGGCCAAGCTGCGTTAGGACAACTCACCAAAGTTCGAATTGACGCTGCCGACGTCTACGATCTTTTTGGCACAGTACTTTAATAGAGCTGCCTGCTGGCTCCGGATCAACAGCTTCGGGAGTGAGGCGGACTGCTTGAAAGCGTTTGGCTGCGTATTGGTTCAGACACCATATCTGAATTGAGAGTCTGCTTAACCTGACCAATCAAGGGCTGGGTATCCACACGGCAGGGTTAGTTAAACCAAAACGCAAAGAAGAGAAAACGGCCATCAAAAGCATCTCGCAGCCTGAACCAAAACTCAGAATCGGTGATGGTGCCTGACTCTAGGTAAGGAGCCGCCGCCGTTCCTTGAGCCCAACGCACGGCATCAAACGTATGAGGCTCGGTAAATACCCGCCGCAGATTCACACCAACTGGGGCAGTACCGCGCCAAAAAGGGAGTAAGCGCTCACCGGCCAAAATTGCACTGGCTTCATCTAAAAAGTCTTGCCATTGATTCACCATTGCTAACGTGACCGTTGCGCCAGGAATAACTCCGGTCTGGCCTGGATAAGGAATCCATTCATGGTCGTTATCCGTTTCTTGACTGTACAGATCCCAACTCTGGTGACTTAACGTCACTACCTGCTGCAGATGGCTCAGAGCAGCAGCGGTGCGATCGCGATCAATCACCGGCAAGCTAATCAAATGAACCAGCGCGATCGCATCTGACAATAGGCCATCAAACCAATCTTCAGGTTGCTGAATTAGCAAAAAGTCGTAAGAAGTCTCAGGTCGCTGAAAAAAGAGATGTGCAACGTGTTCAAACAACCTCGTGTCATCATGGGCCAAATAAAAATCGAGCATGGCCGCCAACAAGTGGCAATATCCTCGCAACCATTGCACATCGCCTGCGTCAAAGCGAATCAAAAAATCGGCAGCTTGCGATGCTGAAATCTGTACCCCTCGATTAAGCTCAGCGTAAATCTGCCAGAGTGCCTCGGCCGGAGAAGCCTGTCCATCGCTATCGAAGTCAAGAAAGGCTCGCCCTAGATACACATCCAGCGTGACGTCATCATCACTAATCTGGGCAAGGGTCTCTTCAGCCAGCAAGATGTCTGCCACGAATTGGTTTAAGACCTGGCGTGATTGCTCATGGGTAACTGTGGACGGGTTCGGGTTGGGGGGGACGGGTAGTCGCAAAAATGGAACGAACTGAATCAGCGGCCCTTGCGATCGCAAACCATACTCGTACCAAGCCTGCCCCAAGTTTTCAACGGCTCCGACAAATTGCAGTATCCCAGTGCCAAAACGCAGTTCATCATCATCGGGATTTGCCGTGAGGGCCATCGCTAAGTCTGCCGCCCCTTGTTCAATCCGTGCTTCAGCTAAATAGGTATTTAAGCGTTCAGCGACTGGCTGCTCATCGTGCGGTGTCTGTGCAGGGGCGGGATGTAGTAGTGTTCCGACGCCTAGCAGCAGCAGGGTTAGAAACAAAAAGCCAGCTGTTCGAAACAGACGCCAGGACAACATTGTTAAACATCCTTTATCTATAGCGATCCGCAATCAGGTCAAGACAGTTGTATAGCGAAATGTAGAAGGCGAAAGGTAGAAGGCGAAAGGTAGAAGGTAAAAGGTAGAAGGCAAAAGGCGAAAGGTAGAAGGCGAAAGGTAGAAGGTAAAAGGCAGAACTGGAAGTCTTACCAAATTAATGCTCCAGCGATCTGCCCTGATCAAACCTAACTGCTATTGGCCATAACTTTTGAAAGCACCATACAGCAAGTGTTTTTATTCCGAACTCCGTAGGGCTCTGCCCTTCCCGCAGGATATTCAGAATGCCGCATTCTGCTATAGGCTAATGCGCCGTTGGGGAGATATTTTTCCGTCGGTCAAAGATTGTCTTTAAAGGCTGCTTAGGGAGTTGCGCTTCAACAACATCCCACCGACCCTGCTACCCATCTACCCTACTATCCATCCACCCTGCCATAGTCTTGTCCGGGTACTTTATTTTCAAACCGATCCTCTACAGGAAACATTTTTGCCAATGCTCTGCCATCATTGATGTGTTGCGAGCCAGTATTCCCCAATTCTCTAGGGAGCAAGGCGAGCTTTTTTAAGGCGATGGCCTTCATACCAGGTGGCGATCGCGGGTACCCAGGCGGCAAAATGGGGCCAAATTTCCTCACACATTTTTTGCGCTTCGAGTTGAGCATCCGCTTTCCAGCGTAAGTCGAGTAGGTGCATCAGCGATCGCGGATTGGCTGACATCACCCAGTGCTGTCGCACATCAAAGGGAATCAGGCCCCGAGCATGTTCTTCGGAAAATCCGGCTTCGATCTTCGCTTTATAGCGATTACAGGCTTCGAGACACCACTCAATATCTTGTTGGCGTTCTTCAGCGGTGTACTTATACTTTTTGCCCTGGCGATCGCCATAAGCCCCGACTGGACGCAGGTAAAATACTTCTTCTAATTCGCGGTTGCCATCCACCACATCAAGAATCCGGCTACCGGTGTACCGAAAGCTCTGCACATCGAAACTAACGCCAACGCGATGCGTGCGAATTTGCTGCATGGTGCTGTGGGGAAACCAGCCCAAGTTCAGCACAATTTGCGGGTGTTCTAAAGGCCCGTAGTGGCCGCGGCCGCCCTTCAGCAGATTTTTGACGATCAGGTCACCGGCTTTTGCTTCACTGGGCCAGGTACTACGCTCGTGGGCGACAAAACCCTCGGCATAATCCTGATGCATAGCAGTGTAAATCGTTTGCTGAGGATTAGGCGTTTGAGCAATCACCTCAACCGTAAACCGATCCATGGAGCTTGGGGGAAAAGTAGCAGAAACCATAGCAAAGTATCTGAGCGATCACAGACGACTATCAATGTTCCGCTAGGCTAACCTGAACCAGTCAAGATTGATGCCCTTTCCAGGTTCTCTTAAGGCTCGACGTATTCTACTGCGCGCTGTACTACTGGTACCGGAACGGGTTGCGGCTTGGCTTGGAGAGGGGGCATCGCCGGTTGACCGGCGGGTAATTGGGGTTTGGGCTGTAGAGCTTTCAGACCGTCAATGAGCGCCACCCGAATGATGGGCTCGGACTCGTGGGTCAGCATGACGCGGAAACAATCGACTAAGTGCGATCTCACAGTGACATCCGTACCCGGTAGATAGGTGGCGGTGCCAGCTTCGGAACTCAAACACCACTGCAGTAGCGATCGCACGGCTAACAACCGTTTGATAGGATCGGCAGCGGACAAATCATCCCAAGCCGGCCCCAAGCGTTCAGCAGTTGTTGGTGGTTCTGGAGACGCAACTGCAGTGGTGGCTGGTGGTGCTGCCGTATTGATTTCTTTGAGGAAGAATAACAAATTACCGGCCCCTAAGCCGAGCAGGGTAATTGCCGCCCAACTACCGCCTAATTGTGACCAAGCAGCCGCAAATCCATAGGTTGTAGCAAAGGCGAGGGTGCTGGCCAACACAGGGGTCTGGCCTAACCGCGATACGCGATTACAGAGTTGCTGGTAGAGTGGCGTGATCTGATGCCATGGCAGGCGATCGCCAGACCCTAAAAATTGATAAGTCAGCGTGCTGGTGGCGATCGCGAGAAAAATTTTGCTGTCAGCCATCGCTCCTAGCCAAGCGAGCAGGAACCAGCGACCGTAGCGGTTGATCGCAGTGGCGTTATGTTGGTACAGCGCGAGCGGTACGGTGCTCAACTGTCGGCCGAGCGGCTTGCCGCCGGAACTTAGCTGCTGGGTTGACGGTATCTGAACCACGGGCAATCTCAACATACAAGTTCTGACATGCTCACACAGGACTTAGCAGACTGCAACTACACATGGCTTAACCTGTAATTACTCAGGAGCATATCCATACTCAACCAGTATTAAACCAATCCTAGGTGCCGGATGGTCCTATTTTTTCCACATGCATACAAAATGCAACGGGGGCGTTGATCGCCCTAGTAAGGAATTTCGATGGTAAATTGAGCGCCCTCGCCAGCACCTGACTGACAACTAATGGTGCCGCCGTGCTTTTCAGTAATGATTTGATGGCTAATAGACATGCCGATGCCGGTGCCCTTGCCTACCGGTTTAGTGGTGAAAAAGGGATCAAAAATCCGTTGTTGGATGTGCTCCGGAATGCCTGGCCCATTATCGGCAATGCGAATCAACACTCGGTCTGTGCTGACTAGGCGAGTTTGAATCTTAATGACATTGGGGTGCTGTTGGATCTCTTTGAAGGAGCGCTCATGCTCGCATTGTTCTAGCGCATCCAAAGCATTGGCCAAGATATTCATAAACACTTGATTTAACTGCCCTGGATAACACTTCACCAGGGGCAAAGCACCATAGTCTCGCTCAATCTGAATGTCGGGTCTTTCGGAGGTAGCCTTGATGCGATTCTCTAAAATCAGTAGTGTGCTATCAATCCCGGCATGGATATCGGCTTCTTTACACTCTGCCTCATCTAGGCGCGAGAAGTTTTTGAGAGAACCGACAATTTGGCGAATGCGTTCTGTGCCTACATGCATAGAGGTCAGAATTTTAGGAGAGTCTTCCTTCACGAATTGCAGGTCCATGTTTTGGATCCGCTCTTGAATAGCCAGGGTAGGGGCAGGATATTCCTGCTGATACAGCTCAACCAAATCAAGCAGGTCGTGCGTGTACTCAGACATCGGGGCAATATTGGCGTAAATAAAATTCACCGGATTGTTGATCTCGTGAGCTACCCCTGCCACTAACTGTCCTAGAGAAGACATTTTCTCACTTTGAATTATTTGTAACTGGGTCAGCTGCAATTCTTTTAGGGTTGTTTGCAGTTCCTTGGCCTTTTGTTGTAGGGCTGCTTCTGACTGTTTTTGGGCCGTAATGTCTCGTACGACTGTGGACAAGTATTTTGGTTGTCCATCTTCGCCTTTGTGAGCAATGATCACCTGAGATACGGGAAATTCTCGTCCTGCGTAGGTTTGGAGCGCGGCTTCTCCTTGCCAAGTCCCATCGCAGATGGCGGTGGGAATGCCCTCAGTCAGCACAATTGATTTCGCTTGTTCTGGTATGTGGTGATCTAAAGGTTGACCGATAATCTCGACATCCTCCGGGATCTCTAACATACGACGACCAGCTTGGTTCATGTAAATTTGTTCACCTCGCATGTTGGCCATACCGACAAAGTCTGTCGTCGCATTGAGGATAGCGGTCAGGCGAGATTGGGCTTCTTCAAAGGCTTTGCGTTCGCTGATATCCCGCGCCGTACCCTGCCAGCCAATCACCTGACCCTGCTCATTTTTAATCGGTATGTTGCTACAGGTCATCCAAAAGTGAGTGCCATCTTTGTGGAGGGCGCGCAGTTCGATCTCGGTTGGGCGATCGCCCGTGCCAAACAGGGTTTGTACCGATTCAACAGCGATGGGCAAGTCGTGGGGATAGATTAACGACATAAAGGATTGATTGATAAACGCTTGAACCGCATGCCCCCACATCTCAGTGAACTGAGGTGAGAGATACGTGAAGCAATAGTCGGCATCAACGGTATAAATTAAGTCGTCGGCATTCTCAACTAAACGGCGGAATTTGGCTTCGCTTTCCGCAACTTTGAACTCTGCCAACTTGCGCTCGGTAATGCTGAGCCCAGTACCGCGAAAGCCGATGATCTCATCGCTATCATTCAAGATGGGGACACCACTGACCGATTCCCAAACCACTTCCCCAGAGGCCAAAATATCCCGATGTTCTAGTTGAAAGATGGATTTATTCTTGGCAGCCGCTTCAATAATGGCTGTCGCCTGAGGAATATCCTGAGGGCACATAAACTCAAAGGGACTATGCCCGAGCAAATCATCTGGCCCGTACCCTTTAACGATTTTGGCTTGTTCGGTCACAAAGGTATAACGGCCATCTGGCGTCATTTCCCAAATGTATTCCCCGGCCGCCTCAGTCACATCGCGGAATCGCTGTTCACTTTCGCGCAGTGAGACTTCCATAGCTTTGCGATCGCTAATATCCTGGGATAGACCAATTATGCCGACCATCTCCCCGGCTGCATTGCGAAGCGGGGCTTTAGTGCTCAAGCAAATGGCTGTTTCTGTGGGGGAGATGGGTATCTCCTCTTCAAATCGCTGCAACTCTCCCTGAGCTATCACCTCACGATCATGTTCCATCACCAATTTGGCTGTCTCAGCCGGGAAGAAGTCAAGATCGGTTTTGCCGATAACTTCTGCAACAGAGCATTTGAACAGGTCAGCTACGTTGGAGTTGAGGGCAATGTACTTGCCCTCTAAATCATTAGCGTAGAAGAAGCCGGGGATCGCCTCCAGAACTGAGTTTAAGAAAGAATTGGTATCTTTTAGCTCTGCTTCAGCCTCCTGCTGCTCTGCTTCTAGTCGTTTGCGATCGCTGATATCTCGTACCACCGCTAAGGCATGGGGCTCTCCACCATAGGCAAAAGGCGTGCCCACCACTTCGATGTAAATAGGCGTGCCATCCTTGTGAATTCCAACGGCTTCACCAAAGAACCGATTTCCGGCTCGAACTGCTTCTACGAAATCAGCAAATCTGGGCAGGGAATCTGGATGGATATAATCTGCCAGATCTAGCTGCATAAACTCTTCGTAGGTGTAACCATGCATTTTGCAGGTGGCAGGATTTACCGTGATGAGGCTGCCTGTTTCTAGGTCGCGAATAAAAATGCCGTCGTTGATTGATTCAAAAATGCTGCGATATTGATGCTCTTGCTGCTGCAGCGCTGATTCCGTTAACTTCTGCTTGGTAATATCAAAGGTCGTAAGTACAATCCGGTAAACTCGATCCTGCTGATCTTTGAGGGGGTTGAGGGTGGTTAACCACCAATGATCCTGCCCTTGGAAAGGAATAAACTCTTCGTAGGTAATGGTGGCACCCGCTGCAACACATTTCTGATACTGCCGCCGTATCCGTGTTCCTTGTTCATGCCCCAGCAGCTCTTCAGGATTTTTACCAACGATGTCTGAGCGGTCAATCCCTGTTCGAGATTCGATCGCCGGGTTCCAATCGACAAACAGGAATTCTCCTTCCGGCGTCACGTCAATGATAATGATGCTGTGATCTACGCCTTCATAGGTGCTACGGAGAAACTGAGCCTGTTTGTCAAGTTCGGCTTCGGCCGCCTTGCGATCGCTGATATCTCGCACCACAGACAAAACACAAGGATTGTTGTTGTAATTAAAAGGAACGCCAATGACTTCGATCGGAATGAGCGTTCCATCTTTGTGTAAGTCAGTCGCCTCACACATAAACTTTTTCCCAGCCTGAATCGTTTCTATGAACTGAGTAAAGATGGGTAAAGAGTTGGGATGGACATAATCTGAAGGACTGAGTTGAAGAAACTCCTCATAGCTGTAGCCGTGCATTTTACAGACAGCAGGGTTGACTGATAAGGTTTGCCCGGTACCGAGATCGATGATAAAAATGCCGTCGTTGATTGATTCAAAAATGCTGCGATATTGATGCTCTTGCTGCTGCAGCGCTGATTCCGTTAATTTCTGCTTGGTAATATCAAAGGTCGTAAGTACGATCCGGTAAACTCGATCCTGCTGATCTTTGAGGGGGTTGAGGGTGGTTAACCACCAATGATCCTGCCCTTGGAAAGGAATAAACTCTTCGTAGGTAATGGTGGCACCTGCTGCAACACATTTCTGATACTGCCGTCGTATCCGTGTTCCTTGTTCATGCCCCAGCAGCTCTTCAGGATTTTTACCAACGATGTCTGAACGGTTAATCCCTGTTCGAGATTCGATCGCCGGGTTCCAATCGACAAACAGGAATTCTCCTTCCGGCGTCACGTCAATGATAATGATGCTGTGATCTACGCCTTCATAGGTGCTACGGAGGAACTGAGCCTGTTTGTCAAGTTCGGCTGCGGCCGCCTTGCGTTCGGCGTCATGCCGCTTTTTCTCGCTAATATCTCGCACCACCGCTAAAGCACAAAGCCGATTACCGTAGCAAAAGGGCACACCAGTGACTTCGATCGGAATGAGCGTCCCATCTTTGTGAAAGTCAACCGCCTCACACGTGAATTTCTGACCGGCTCGAATGGCTTCTGTGAACTGACCAAAAGCAGGGAAGGAGTCAGGATGCACATAATCTGGAGGACTGAGCTGCATAAATTCTTCGTAGGTGTAGCCATGCATTTTGCAAGTGGCAGGGTTCACCGAGAGCAACTGGTCCGCATCGAGATCATGGATCAGAATCCCATCATTAATCGATTCAAAAATACTGCGGTATTGAGCTTCTTTTTGCTGTAAAGCGGCTTCAGTGGCTTTGCGCTCCGAGATCTCAAAGGTGGTAAGGACAATGCGATATATGTTCCCAGCTTCATCTTTGAGTGGATTTAAGGTTGTTAACCACCAATGATCTTGGCCTTGGAACGGGATCAACTCTTCGTAGGTAATGGTGGCATCCGCTGCAATACATTGCTGATAGCGTTGCCGTGCCTGTGCCCCGGCCTCTGCCCCCAGGGCTGCCTCCAGCGTTTTGCCCGCAATTGCCGTACTGGATAAGCCCGTATTCCTGGCAGTGGCAGGGTTCCAGTCTACCAAGCGAAAATCACCGTCTGGCAACACATCAATAATCATGATGTTATGCTCGACCCCGTCATAGGTGCAGCGTAGCAGTTGCTCTTGCTCAGATAGTTCAGCCTCAGCAGCCTTATAGTCTGTAATGTCTCGCCAAGTTCCCTGGATCAGCTGTCGCCCGTTGCTAGCGATCGCAGTCAGCAACACTTCGACCCAAAACCTCTCGCCGTTTACGCGTTGATGCATCCATTCAAAGCGATGGTTGCCCTGTTCCATCACGAGGGCAAATATCTCCTGGGCTTTTTGCAGAGAGGGCGTGCCATCCGGTTGCACCTCTGGGGATAATGCGCCGGGGCTTTTGCCCAGCAATTCTGCCTTGTGAGCGTACCCCATCAGCTCTAGTGTGGCTTGGTTGCACTCAATGAATGCACCGTTTTCGAGCCACATAATGGCGTCTTTGGAGGCCTCAAACAGGGGTTGGCAGTCTGTGATGACTTTGGGCAACGGCGGTGTGGTTGCGGCAGCGTCAGCCAGGTTCTCGACCGCACGTTGAGTGTTGTCGCTAGCGATGGCCAACTGCTGGCTTTGCTGCAGAGCTTCGGTATACCGCTCTAAAGCTGTTTGTGTTGCTTGCACTTGCTGCCAGAGTGACTCGCATTGGAGCCGGGTAGTCTGATCGATGGCGATGAGAGACTGACAAGCTGCCGTAGCTTGCTCTAGCCTTTGTTGCAAGGTTTGGTGGATCTGAGCTAAAGAATCTAAACCGTTTACTGCCTGGGAGCGCATATCTTTGAGAAACGTAAGCGGATATTACTGAGGCTGCTAGCAAGGGCCTGGACCGACTTAAAACCAGTGCTGTAGCTGCCTCTAAGTTGCCCGAGGGTCTGAGGTAAATTAACATCTAATGGCGTGAACTGCGTCACTTAAAACCGCCGCATGGCAAGAGCAAGTTGGCAAAAAACGTGAAAAGGCGGCGTGTTTGATGAAAATTTCGGCTGGCTGGCGATTGTTGAGGCAAGCAACTCGAAATTCATCGGCATGCTTTTGGGTTAACTCACTCCTCTGTGAGGAGTGACCACCTGACTGCTAGAATCCGAGGCCGTTGATTATGTTCGAAATAAGAGTGCTGACTGGGGGCTGATTGCGAAAATGACAGCGGTCTTGATCTAACTTGTTCATGGTTGTGTAAGCAGAGAACTATGGCGCAAGGCAGAAGGCAAAAGGCCAAGGCAGAACTGGAAGTTTTGCCAAATCAAGGCTCCATCGATCTACCCGGTTCAAACCTCACTGCGACTGGCGATAACTAAGGAGATTTCTGTCAATGAACATACCCATTCGGCGGTGCATTACGCTTCGCTAATGACACCCTACAAGTGGTAAATTCTTTCCTGTAAATCTCCTAACGATTGCTCTAGTCCCGATTAAGCACTACATCCGTGATCAAATAACGGTTCTCACTGATGTCACGATAAGTCGTACTACGCTCATGAGCACTGCTAAAAGTGCCTGACTCGTCTTGACCCTTGTTAGCGGGATGGCTTTAGACTGCAACCAGTTGGGCGATCAACGGCTCAGTCAGCGATTGATGTTTATCTTGCATCACAGTCTCAAGATAGGCCCAGAGGCGATCGCGCTGGATTGTATTTACCATGTAAATATTGCGCGTTTGCTGGCTAAATAAGCTAGTTGCTGCCAGATCTTGATTGGTTTTGCTCATTACAGTTTCAGGACTCAGTAGGCTGCGAGTCGTCAAATCGGGTAATAATCCCGGCGGCAAGTGGCCTTCCAAAATTGCCGTGATGCGAGATTGGCAAGCCTGCACGTTGATGCCCTGCGCTTCTAAAAGATGTAAGATGCCGTCCCAAGGTAAAGGCGCATCTGGCATCACCTGCATCATTTCACGTAGCAAAAAGTAGTCGCTGTACTGATGGCGCGAGGCATCTAGCATTTGTGGATAGCGACACAGATTGACTAAACCGTAGGCAACGCGGCTGCAGGTCTGGGGGCGATCGCTGGGATAGGTATCTTGAATGATGGTGGCATTGGGAAACTTTTGCCGCAGCCATTTGGCAATGGTGTTGAACGAAGCATTACCGCCAGTGCAAATCACTTGGTTAATGCCTTGGGAAGCGAGCCCCGTTTCACTCAGAAGGGCATTGACTTGTTGATTAATGCGTTGGATGTAGGGCACGAGTACGCGACTTTCTAAATCGCGCCGCAGGACTCGCCAGGATTGATCGGCGAGTTCGAGTTGATAGTGATTTTGGTTTTGTAGGATCAGTTTGAGATGGTGAGCGGCCTCCAGCAGGCTTTGTCCCAGTTGGGAGCGATCGAGCTGTTGGCGTAACTGCTGGCGGGCGGCAATATCCGGTTCTGCCAGCTGGGGTAAGTCCAGCGCCTCAAGGTCTAGATCTGCCCACTGCGCGTTGGCGACTGCTGGTAACGTGGCTTGCCATCCCCAGCCTTGACGAGACGATCGGCGGCGACCAGGGCTCAGAGGCTGACGCCGCTCTGGCGGCACCAGCAGTTGGCAAATAATGTCTAAATCTAGCGCCTCACCTCCATAGGCCAAGTTGCGCAGGTGAAAATCTTCGCGACTGACTGCATCCAGGGGCTGAGGCAGATTGGCGATGCTGACTTCAGTACAAGCAGCGCCGCTACTAATCACCACGGTGCCCCCTTGCCAGTGGCACTGGTATAAGGTTTGGGTTGATCGATTGGGGGTCGACGGTAGGGTATTGGGGTCGGGTAAACCAGACAGGATGCCCGCGATCGCCTCTTCCACAAAAAAGACCTGATTAGGGGATTCGATCAGCCCTGCTGCAAGTACAGCCTCTCGCATATTGAAACAGTACGTATCCGACCAGTTGGTCGGGAGCCCCATAACAACCCCCTGCAAATGGGCTAATGCGGCATCTAACGAGGTGGCATCTAAGCCAATGGCCGTGAGCTGCAGCCCGACAGCAGCCGGGTCAACCACAAGTTGCAGTAGGGTCGTCACTGCCGACAAGACTTGTTGTAAAGATAGGGCGTGTAGACCAGACCACTGCACTTGTGGAGCTACTGTGCCGTCAACACGTCGATGGGGGATGCCGACTCGTAGTAGCGGCCGCAGCGTATGTAAGCGATGCTGACCGACTATCTCTGCTGGCTGCGCGATTGCGGCGGGCCCGATCGCGACCAGTTCAAAATTGGCATCAGTCTCTGGAGTAGTGGCCGCTATGGTCGCGATCGTCGGCAGCCGAAAATGAGCGGTGTCTTCTGTAGAGAGGGTCTCGCTCACCCAACAAAGAGGATGGGCTGAGCCACTGTGATGTTCCATCAAGACTGCTGACAAGCCGGTCGTGCCCAGATCAATACCCAAAAACCATTCTTCGGTTGCCGCAGCGATATCCTCTGCTGCTGGAGTCGCAGGTGCTGGAGTATCCTCCTCTAACGTCGCTAGCGTATGGGTGGATGGCAGGATCGTCTCGTCGTTGGTCAGGTTGGATGTGAGGTCGGTCTCAGCAAATTCTGATACGGGCGCTTCTAGAGGCTCGCTTTCTCGAGCGGCAGGCGTGAACTTTGAGTCGGTCGTGAGGGCATCCAAATCTGCGATCGCGTCATCTGATAGCCGATCGATGTCTTCGAAAGCAGTTTGAAAGGCTTCGTCAAGGGCAATTTCGGCCTCTGGAATCTCTTCCATCGAGAGATCCAGCGCTGCCAGAGTTTGACTCAGCTCAGACTCGTCATCTAGAGCTGTCATCTCACTCAGAGCGGGTGTGTCTGTTGCTTCTAGAGATAAGTCAGCGGCAGCAATTTCGGGTTCAAGCGGGTCAGCGTCAGGGGAAAACAGCTCTGCAAAATTAGCGTCATCGCTGGTGGCGCGTGGGGATACTTCGTCGTTGATGTCGGCGGGGCGATCGCGGACACTCTCATCATCGGCGTCGCCCAGGGGAAACAGTGTGGCCAATTCCTCCTGGGTGAGTGGGCCTGAGGTTTCAACTGGCAGCTCCTCATCAGTTGCGGTGCTGGGCTCGCGATCAGACACCGTATTGTCAGCGTCTGGCAAATTGGTAAGCTGCTCGGCTAAGACCTGCTTGGTCTCCGGTAGCGCGATCGCAAACCCCTCATCAACAGACCCGGTTAGCGAGAGACTTGACTCATAAAGGGGCGATGGTTCAAGTTGATTGCCACCGTCAGATATGCCCTCAGTAGGAGCGATCGGCAGGTCGGGCTCAGGCAGATTTGATAAGTCAATCATCGCTGTAAAGGGCAGTGACGTCGCCGCAATCATCTCTGTCAACGACGTTAGCTGTTGCCCGTATGCTTGCTGTAATTGGTGCGATGCTTCATCATCGGCAGGCTCTGCCATCGCTGCCATGTTATTGGTGACGTTAGTGAAGGCTTGATCCACCTCCGTCTCAGGATTGGTGTCTACAAAGCTAATGCCATAGCCGCCCTCAGACGAACCGCTGACGATGATGTTGTCAGGTATCGTTGCCATGGGCTGAGGGGCTGACCCATCGAGTAATGATGCTGTTGGTGCTGTTGGCAATACGCTGGGCTCAGAGCCCCCGTCATGTTCCGGCAAATCTGCTAGAGACTTCATCAAGGCGTCGTTAGGCGCATCAGCAACCAGCTGTAGACTGTCATCTGTGGTGGCGATGATGGCCAAGGCTGGGGCAACGGTGTCGTTGATCGCGGGGCTAGATGAGGCTGGTGGTAACTCTAAATCGTCGAGAGTTTCTGCGAGGTCGAGATCTGTCGACTCAGTTAGGGTGGGTAAAACCATATCCGAGAGCTCAGATAACCCACTATCTGCGATCGATGCTGGATCTTCAGCAGTTTGAGTTTCTGGGGCGTTGGCGGTTGCTTCTAAAGAAAAATTAAGATCCAGCTCCTCAAAGTCAAAACCTTCAGCATCACTCGCAGCCTCGTCAGTCTCGGTGTCATCACCAAATAGGTTCGTTTCGAGCGTCAAATTTGATGCGGTATGGTCCGTTGATGACGTTAAATCGAAGCTGCTATCAGCTTGATCAGAGGCTGCTACTTGAAAATCAAGTTCATCGAAGGTGAGAGACGGCTCTGCTGCTTCAGAGGTCAGCGATGAATCGGTTTCGGCATTTTCAGCAGTTGTAGATGAGGGGGGCGAAGGTTCACCCCAAAATGTCTCCGCAGAGAGTGACTCCGATGCGGCCGAAGGTTCAGAGGGTGGGGCAGCGGCACCAGGGTCTGGCAAGCTGGCATCTAAGACGTCATCAATCGATGGTGCCGCTGCCGTGGGTTCAGATACTAAGTCCGTTGGTGACTCAATATTTTCTTCAGTTTGGTTCAATGCCGACTCGTCAAAGAGTTCGAGCTCATCGAGATTAAGGCGGGGCAAAATATCTGTATCTTCTGGTCCGCTGCTGAGCGCTGCTGCCGACAAGTCTAGCGCTAAGGCTTCAGTGTCTTCAGCGTCTTCAGTGATGTTTGGTAAGCTGCGGTTAGGACTGCTGCTGTTTCCTTCATCATCGGCTTCTGAGGCGAATAATTCGTCAATTTGTAGCTCTGCTGCAGAGGGCGCGATCGCCGCCGCCTCAGAGGGTTCAGAGGGCTCAGAGGTCAAAGCGCTCGCATCCCCAAGCGTACTCAGAGCGGCCGACACATCAAATTCGTCAGCGCTGCCTGCAGCCGTATCGGTGTTGAGCGGTGCCGATTCTGAGTTTAAGGGGAGTGGTGCTTGAGCTAACTGCTCTGCTAGCGTCGGTGTCGGGTCGGCCTCAGGTGCGGCGTTGGCAAACAGCCCCGTCAAGTCATTGAGATCTGCATCGCTACTAGCTAGGGGCTCTGCTTTGTCGGGAACCGTGTCAAGCTCGTTAGCAGCAGCATCAAACTCGACGGGAATCGCCACGTCAAGGGGCAGCGCCTGGTCATCACTGATAGTCGTCTCAATACTCTCTGATAAGGGCGCCGGTGAGGCGGCCTCTAAACTGACACTAGGTTCTTCTAAGGTTAAATCTGGCGCGATTAGATTCCACTCATCTTCAGGAGTTTCTATTGACTGGGGGGCATCGCTCGCCGCTTCGGGGGTGCCCTCTTCAAATTGCGATAGGTCTAATGACAGAATTCCGAAGGTTTCGTCATCTAGTGTGAGATCAACCTGAGTGCGAGCCACTTCGCGATCGGTCTCAAGGAGATTTTCGTCAGGCGGCGCGGAAATAAACTGATCTGCAGTTTCATCAAATGCAGCGAATGGATCGGTTGGCCGCAAAGCTTGTGCCGGGTCTGACTCGGGCAACAATTCCGCGAGAGAAGTGATCGTGTCGCTGTCAGCCGTCACAGTCGCCTCATCGGGAGACAATTCGGCGGCCATTTCGACACCGAGTAAGGTTTCTAACGTGGGGGGTGCTGCCTCCGCGGCGGCATCATCAATCGTAGGAGTATCTGCTTCCAGCAGAAAATCCAAGTCTAAGGAGGGGTCACTGGTATCGGCAGTCGGTTCCACTGCCGCAGTCTCAGAAGCGGACGCTGTTGCTGCGCTCGCCTCAGGGGCGGGTGACGGGGCTGTTACTGCTGGCAGGTCAGGGTTGAGTAGCTGCTCATCGACCACCGCATCAACTTCATTATGGGGGTCAGGTGATGTGGTCGAGGGAGCTACCTCTGCTGGGCCAAACAAGTTGTCGTAAAGTGCGTCAATTTCTTCGGTGTAGGCAATCGTCGGCTCATCATTGTCAACCTCGGCATCCGTCGGCGTCTCAACGCTTTGGCCCGTCGCGATCGCCCAGTCAACCGGTTCTGTCTGAATGATGGTTGGTTCGCCCTCGTCGCGATCGGGAACAGAGGAAATGTCACCGCTGTCTGTGCTCTCGTCTGACCAGTCATCAAAGTCTTCATCAAGCTGAAACAGCGTGACTTCTTCCTCAAGGTCGACGTCTGCATCTAGCTCAAACTCGCCTAACTCGTTGAGCTCAACCTCATCTAAATCGACGATGACATCCATGACCTCATCACGCTCAAAGCTGATTTCATCCGTGTCTGCATCATCGGTTTGCCCCTGTAGACGAGCCAGTTCTTGTTGGCTCGCTACCAATTTTTGCGCCAGTTCGCTGCCTTCGTCTTGCAGTTGTTCGGCTAAATGATTGATAAATGTGCGAAAGATAAACTCGCCCTGCTGACCCAGCCCGTGCATTGCATCTAGACCCTGGTTGAGGGTGTCACAGTAGCTTTGAATGCTTTGGTTTAAGGATTCAAAAACGGCTCTTAGGTTGGCATCCAACTGCAACAATAGGCCATCGGTCTGCGATTGCACTTGTTGCAGTTGCGCTAGGCGCTGCTGAGGCGTTAACTGAGATAGGCCTTCGGCGTCCATCAATAGATTTTGATTAGCCGCACCAGAGAGTGTCAGGTCTTCGAGCGTTGAACTTTGCAACCTGCGGAGTGGCTGAGCCAGTTCATCCAGTACGGCCGCTCGCAACTGTTCGACAAGGTCATTAATCCAATCAGGAGGTGGCTGATAAGCCAGCGTTGCTTCCCGTTGTTGCAGTCGTTCTTGCTGTAACTGCCGGACCTCATTTTTCAGGGTTTCTCGCTGTTGCTGTAGCGCAATCACC
Organism: Cyanobacteria bacterium P01_F01_bin.56; assembly: GCA_039185935.1. Lineage (GTDB taxonomy): Bacteria > Cyanobacteriota > Cyanobacteriia > Phormidesmidales > Phormidesmidaceae > Halomicronema. The sequence continues at coordinate 62,642 of JBCDAJ010000009.1, forward strand.
TCACTCGTGAGCGGCTGCACCATCTGCGCCCGCAAATATTGCATTTCTTGCAAGAGCGCTTGCAACATTTGTTGACTTTGAGCGGCTGTCGTATCACTGGCATCGAGAGCGTCAAGCGCCCTGGTTTCATCTTGACGAGTCGCTAATCCCCAGTTTGCAGTCGGCACCGTCATACCCTGCTGTTCTTGAAGATAGGCGAGCACTTGCTCCATCACGCGGCGCTGTTCGCTGGCTTCACCTGATACCAGCCATGGCAACTTAGGCGCTGCCCGGCCTAGCAACGCCTCCATTTCAGTAATTAGTGCTTGCAGTTGCCCTTGATGCGAAGTCACAGCGAACTCCTAAAAACCGACTGACGAACTTTAACGCTTGCCTATAAGGCCATCAACCTAGTCCCAAGATGCATGGGCAAAGCCACGTCTCGCTAGGGTGCGATCGCCCCCCTGAAATTGCTCTCCAGCATCCTCATGACGAGGAATTTTCTCTTAGGGGGTGTGGTTTAGTTTGCCCAAAGTGTAAGACAGTCCGCTGAAATCTGTGAGGAATTGTTATCGCTCAGCAATGATTTATCAATCACGACTGTCCGCTATCTCAGGTTTTGGGCAATTCATGAGACCCCAAAATCTGCAGAACCCTTGACTCTTAAACAGAGTGGGACACCTCACTTAAACAGAGTGGGGCACCTCACTGAGCCGAGCAAGACTGTAAGCCAGAGCATCTCTATCGGTTGCGTAGACTCGTTGGATATGATTTTAACGCTGCGCTACTGTTCAGGGATGAGTTCAGGAAAGTGTTTGAAGCTTGTGTATTAATCTGTAGCGACTGTTTGTCTCATATAACTCTGGTGAAAAGGGCGTCAGTCTCCAGTGGATAGCTGACGCCACGCAGGTGCTTAGAAATCTCGTCCAAAAGGCTCGTTAGTACAAGGGATGGTATTGTAGGAAAGCTGTATGAGCAATATACTTGAGCGATTTTTAAGGGAGCGCTACTGGAGGCTGTTTGAACTGGCTGCTGGTTGGCAGTTATTCCTTCTAAATTGACTACCTTAATGCCATCAGTCAAACGAGTTAAAAACAGTTTTCGTTGTCTTATCTGAATTTAGAGTTGTTTATTTTATCGCTGATATTTAAGTTTCATGGATAGCAACCGCTATGGAGCCCGCGACAAAACCATAGGGGGAGTCCCGTTAAGCGAAACGCCCTTTTTCCAGGGCTTACCCGATGCTGCTGTGCAGCAAGCTACGGCGCAGGCTGTAACCCGTCGTCATCCGGCCAATCAGGTGTTATTGCTGGAAAATGATTGGGGTAGCTCTGTGTACTTCATTTTGGATGGCTGGGTGAAGATTCGGACTTACAATTTGGATGGTAAGGAAATTACTCTCAATATTTTGGGTAAGGGTGAGCTGTTTGGTGAAATGGCACCGTTGGATGAGGTGCCGCGTTCGACCGATGTCATTACGCTAGTGCCCACTATTATTAGTAATCTGCCTGCTCAAGATTTTGTTCATCTCATTCACACGGAGCCCCAAGCCGGTATTCGCTTGTCTCAGTTAATGGCGCGACGCTTACGGCAAGTTAATCGTCGTCTCCGGTTACGCGAGTCGGACAGTACCTCTCGAGTCATTGATATTTTGCTATTTTTGGCTGATGGCCAAGGAGTCGAGTCTCCCGAAGGCACGCAGATTCCCAATCTGCCTCACCGAGAATTGAGTAGTCTCAGTGGTCTCGCTCGCGAAACCGTGACACGGGTGCTCAATAAGTTGGAAAAGAAGGATATGCTAAAGCGCGATCGCGACACCATGCGCATTCCCGATATTGTTGCCCTTGAAAAGCTTTTGGTATAACGCTCGTCATGGCCGAGTCTGCTGCCGACGCGAACCCTAACCAACCTCAATGGAGTCATGACCCGCCGCCGCTTGACCCAGATGAGCTAGAGGCCGTGGAATCTTATTTAGAATATCGGCCTCAGCAATTGTCTGACCGGGACGATAGTCTACCTAAGCGCCCCACGGTCGGGCCAGCAGCCATGGTCGAGACCGCCTTTTTGGCCAGTGCGGCTAGCCTGATTTGGTTGGTCAATGCTTATTTTCCGCCTGGGCCACTGTTGCGGATTGTCTTTCCCTTGCCGATTGCCCTAGTGTATTTGCGCTGGGGCAATCGGGCTGCGTGGATGGGGGCACTCGTCTCCACGATGCTCTTAGCCGTCTTGATGGGGCCACCGCGCAGCCTATTATATCTGATGCCCTATGGTTTTTTAGGGGTGCAGTTAGGGTGGCTGTGGTATCGTGGCGCTTCTTGGTATGTCTCGATGGGCATGGGCACGCTGCTCAATACGTTGGGCTTTTTTGTGCGGCTCTGGCTACTTTCCCTCATGCTGGGAGAAGATTTGTGGGTGTATTTGATTAATCAAGCGACTCAGGTCATTAATTGGGTGCTGTCACGCTTGGTCAGTTTTGGCTTCTTAGGTCTGGGTAGTTTGAGTCAGTCCAATACGTTTTTGGTGCAAGTGGTGGCACTGATTATTGTGATTTTGAGTTCTTTGGTGTATCTCTTTACCGTGCATCTCGCCTGTTGGCTGTTACTTGAGCGCCTGGGTGAAAAGATGCCCTCGCCCCCACCCTGGGTACAGCGACTGCTGGAAACATAGTGGGTGACAAGATGAATCACGTCTATACTCAGACGGCTCAGGGGGCTCGCTGGCTACAGCGCTATCGAGGGCATCGTCCCCGCCTGGCCTGTGTTTTAGGTTTTACGGCCACAGGGCTGATTCCAGGGATTTCAGCTGCCGGAGCAACGCCGGACGATCGCCAGACCACCGCGATCGCCGACGCTGAGTTTCTATATCGAGGTGTCGTACCGGCGCCCAGTCATCCCCTGCCCCCGTTATTGGCTGGCGTGTCACCTGTCCTGATTTCGCGGGCCATTGTGGCGTCTCAAAAGCTGCCAGTCATGCTCTTTAACGCAGGCTTACCGCTCGCCCCTGCCGTCCCCCAGATTGATCTCCAAGGTCTGCCAGCAGCGTGCGTGAGTAGTGGCCAAGCTATGCCTCTCAAAGTAGTGGAGGCCCTGTTTCGACGCGGGTTGACCTGGGGCCATCGCTTGGGAAGGCAAGCCGATTCTGATTACGTCATTTTGGGTGAATGTGTGGTCGGCGGCACGACGACGGCCTTGGCTCTGTTGTTGGGGTTGGGCGTGCCCGTAAGCGACAAAATGGGGAGCAGCCATGCAGTTTGCAATCACGTTCAAAAGCAGGCGATCGCAATTCAGGGCTTGGACCGCTGGCGGTCGCAAGGACCGGCCGATCAAGCCACTCAGTCTCCGCTCGCCTTAGTGGCTGCCATTGGTGATCCCATGCAAGTTGTCGTTGCTGCCATGGCCATTGGGGCCAGTTGTCACGGTGGGGTGATGCTCGCTGGTGGTACCCAAATGCTGGCGGTTTATGCGCTTGCGCGCGCGCTCGTCAAAGCGCACCGCCTATCGTGGCAACCCGACAAGATTGTTGTGGGCACTACTCGCTGGGTCGCTACAGATCTGACGTGTGACACTGTCGGTGTAGCTGAACGGGTAGGCGATGTGCCCTTGATTGCGACTGAACTGTCGTTTGCGGCATCACGGCATGCGGCCCTGCGGCGCTATGAAGCCGGGTTTATCAAAGAAGGGGTCGCTGCCGGAGGCTGCGCAATCGCGGCTCATCTTTACCAGCATTGGCAACAACCCCAACTTTTACAAGTCATTGAAAAGCTGTACGAAACCTTGCTGCGACAACAACGGTCCTCTCCAGTGACGCCTTAATTAGACTTCAGCCTGGGTTGTAGCAGCATGATCAGTGACGACAGTAGACTTTACAAAAAACGACAAACTCTCCAGTCAACTAGAGATACAAGGTAACCTGAGAGACAACGCTCATCATTTGGGGGAAGTGAAATGTCAGGCGCCCAACCCGAATTACTCAAAATTGGTCAGGTCAGCTCTCAGAGCCAATTACCCGTTAAAACGATTCGTTTTTACGAAGAGCGCGGACTCATCCAAACGGCAAAACGGACGTCTGGTGGTTTTCGCCTGTTTGAGCCAGCAGTGCTGTCTCGGCTGAGCTTCATTCGCCAATCGCAAGCCTTGGGGCTCAGCCTCAACGACATTCAAGATATTTTGGGGATTGCCGACTCAGGCCAACGTCCCTGTCAAAACGTACGCCACAAGTTTCAGGCAAAGCTATTAGAGATCGATGATCGTATTCAGCAGCTCCAAGCCCTCAAGCATCAGCTTCAGATCTTGATTCAAGAGGCTGACCAGCGAGAAAAACTCAGTGCCGATTATTGCCCCATTATCGAGCACGCCAACGATCCTTAGTTCAGACAGTTAATGTTGATGTGCTAAGGCATATCCCACAAGGCTTTCAGAATGGATTGATGACCTGCTTTAATCACCCACGCTGCTCTGTAGCTTAATCTTGGAGGACGCGTAAGGATGATAGTACTGATTGCTTTTATTCGCTGCTCTCTTCAATCAGCGTCTCCAAGTACTCCAATGTTTGAGAAGACGGCACAAACTGAACCAACTCTAAAAACTGGTCAATATCAGGATCATTAGCGGCCATGTTGCTCAAAATGCCTTCTAAAGTCGTGACCTCAATCCCGATTGATTCTTCAATCGTGGGATTACTCTCAATCAGTGCCGACACCTGAGACTGTAAATCAGTGAATGAAAAAAACATGGGTAACTGATTGTCGCCGGTTAAGAGATACTGCTCACGCTCTAAATCGATGGCCGCATATAGCGGCACCCCTTGAAACTCTTGCTGCGCAATTTGAGTTGCCCACTGCACGGAAACTGCACTAGGTATGTAGACCAACGTATTGGGACTGTCTAACTGACTACTCGCTTCAGAATACACTTCATCTAAGGGCAAAACCGCTAACTGGGCACCGTTAGCAATGGGGGAGCCTTCGTTGGTCGCTTCGGTCAAAAAGTTTTCTGCCTCGGTAGAGTTCAGGAAGACAATGGGTACCTGAATCTCTTCATCGGTGGCTTCTCCTACACTCGCTGTCAGGGATTGACCATCACTGTTCACAATTAAAAAAACGGGAATGGACTCTAACTTTCGTAAAATCTGTTCCTCGGACAGGGCTAGGGCTGGATACGGAGCCATTAATGCACACCCCGCGATCGCCATCCCCGTCAAACTTGTGGCAACCCAGCGACGAAACATCCCTTGCATTTATTTATCCATCCTTGAAAACGACAAAGCTTACAGTGTCGCTTGCGGCCCTAGTGAAGCAGTGGTCGCAAGGCGCGCTAAGTGTGCATTAAAGCGTTAGCACTCGCACACGGTTAAGTTCTCTATACTGCGAGCCATGCTAACAACTTTCGTGGCCTTTGCGGTGAGCAGAGTCCACTCGATAAACCGACCACCACTGTGAATCGGGATGACAGGATTCGAACCTGCGACATCCTGCTCCCAAAGCAGGCGCGCTACCAAGCTGCGCTACATCCCGTTGCATGAACATTTTGCATGGTAACACAGCCCGATTGGCGATCACTGGACGTAACTATTCTGCTTTTGGAGCTATCAGCTCGGGCCGCAAAAAATTTGTCTGGAGATCCCATTTACCCGCAGCACAATTAGTATTAAGCCAGTCTCTACTCCTCAGTCACTCATCCGAGCCAGAGCAGGCAGATTGAGATGCTACATAGCTGCTGTAAATTTTCTTAACAATTTCCGGCAGATATGTAGCATTTTGAGCGGGCTTGTTAACGTCTATGCAAGTTTTGCCGGTGCTTTTGGGTGGCACTACCACAGTCGATTGATGAAGGACGGTTATTCCGCAGAATCACAGCATGATTGATCACACAGTCCCCTTACTCAATTCCCAATCTACATCTGAGTCTCCGCAGCCGGTACAGATGGCAGATACCTCGGCTGATCAATTGATGGATGACCTGTTTGATGATGTTGAGCGGGCCTTAGAAGGGGATGAACAGGCGTTAGAGAAAATTGCTCAGCCTATTGTTGCCGAAGCCCCTGCCGCCGCATCAGAGTTGACTCTGAACCTTGCAGAAGGGGAAGTGCTAGCGGTGCCGTTGGCTGCCGAAGCGGCATCAACTACGGAGCTGGCAACCCTGTCAGTGCCATTAGCGCCGATCGCATCTGATGCCGATTCAACTGGTACTGTCGCTACTGCCTACACATCAGTGGTGACAAAATTCTCGCGATTTTGGACGATGAATCGAGCTTTGCTCGGGGCTGCGGGCTTGATGCTGCTGGCGACGTTAGGCGTTTGGATGCAGCAGCGCCAGGCCACTGAGGCTGTGGCTACGGCTCCAGCGACATCGGCAGTAGAGACTCCTGTCCCTGATGCGAGTGCGGAGTTTTTAGAATATCTCCGGCGATCGCTAGAAGTGATTGCCCAAAATGCCACTACGACCGCGCCGACCGCCGCGACGAGTGCGGGTGAAGTGACCATCGCGCTCAATGGTGCTCATGGGGTTGGCTTGCCCCCGGTGGGCAATCATGTTCTGCCTACTGGCGTGGCCAATGGCTTACCGGCAGGGCCCGGCACCGTCAACGTGATTGAGCGTGTCTATGTGCCTTACCCCAGTTCGCAAGTCGCGACGGCAGTGCCCTCTGCGATCGGCCCGGGCGGTGTCAGTAATCGTCCCTCGGTCGGCGGCGTTGTGGGTACGCCCACGGCGACTCAAACCACGCACAGCCTCTTGGGAGTATTAGAACTGGGCGATCGCTCGGCTGCTCTGTTTGAGATTGAGGGGGTACCGCAGCGAGTTTACATCGGTGAGCGAGTGGGTAACAGCGGTTGGTTGCTGGTTTCTATCGCGAATGAAGAAGCGATTATTCGGCGCAACGGTGAAGTCCGCACGCTGTACATTGGGCAGCAGTTTTAGAGATGGTCATGCTGGATTGAGGGTGGGTGTGCGGTTAGCGCTTGAGCGCTCAGGCGGCGCTGAATGGATTGATGAACGGGTGCTAAGACTGCAGGTATCTGGCCGGTTCTGCGCTATTGATGGCTCGTCATCTGCTTGGGTGACGAGTCCAGTCATCGTCAAAATCAGCAACGCCAGCGCTGTCTATTTATCTGTCGAGTCCATGCGAGTCCTGATTGCTCCAAGCTTGAGGGATGAATTGAGGTCTCCCTTGGGGTAGTCTGCCTAACAGTAGACAGTTCATTCAAGGAGTCTGCGGTATGGGCCTGTTTGAAGATTTGAGTCGGTTCTTAGAAAACCGTCTGGATGAATTTCTCAAAGCGAACCCTCACCTTGAACTCATGGCGCTCGAAGAGCAGCTACGGGGCCAAGAGGAAGATGCGATCAATTTGTTAGGTAGCCTGAAACGTCGTCAACAGCAATTGGAAGACCAGATTTTAGAAACTGCTCAAACCATTCAGCGCTGGCACGAACGTATCAAAAAAGCACAAGCGGCCAATCGTGATGATTTGGTACAGTCAGCGCAAGCCCGAGAGGCCGCCCTCTTGAGAGAAGGCAATCACCTGTGGGGACAGATGCAGGGGGTGAAAGAACAACTTGAAAAGACGCGACAATTGCAGCGTCAGATTCATGATCGCCGGCGAGAACTCAAAGTCAAAATTGCGGCCTCAGAAGCTCAGCGCACGGCCGCTGCCGCGAGCCCTGATAAATCAACTGCTGGCTGGCAACAAAGCCCTTACCAAAGTTTTCAACAGCCTGTCGATCCTTTGGAGGAAACCTTTCAGCGCTGGGAGACCGAGGCAGAGTTAGAGGATCTGAAGCGTCAGATGAAATCTTAATGTGGGCGGGCGAGGTTTGGGGGGCGATCGCTTCCCCCGGTGGCAGAAGCACAGTTTTCGCCTATGATCTATGTGCGCAAGGTGAGACGTGACTGTCATATGGCCGTAACCTCTGGGTACGCACTCTGGGCACGTTCTTGTGTGATGATCACAAGATCAAAGGTATGGTCATGATCGTTTGCCCGAATTGTAATCATCAAAATCCTGGTGGCGCTGTTCAGTGTGAGGCTTGCTACACGCCGTTGCCAGTGCTCTCGATGTGTCCTAGCTGTAACGCTTCAGTGCAGTCAGATGCCAGCTTTTGTGGACAATGCGGGTTTGATTTGAGAACCGTGACGGCAACTGAGTCAGTCGTATCGTCCGCCGCTGCCCCGTCCGCCGCTGTGACGCCGGTAAATATCAGTCCGCCTGATTATGAGCTGACCATGCCAGACATGACCGAAGCGGTTGATATTCCCGATCTAATTTCTCCTGAGCCCCTGGTTGAAACCGCGCCGATCACGGGTCTGCCGAGTGCCGTAGAGGCTGCTCCGATACCGGCCCCAGGACCGTCTCCTCAATCGTCTGGTGTGATTGGCCCTAGGGCCGCCAGTGAATCAGCGAATATCACGCCGCCCCCCCCGCTGCCGGTTGAAGTCAGCAATGCTGCCGCTAACTTGGGTTCGACCCAGCTCCAGATGAATCAGGCTCAGCTTCTGCACGTCCAAACCAATGCTGTCATTGAGCTGCCCAATCAGCTGACGATTATCCATTTAGGCAAGCCGAATGACCGCATTCCGCCTACTATTGACGTGTCAGGATTTCCTGATTCGGAAATTGTGTCACGGGTCCATGCCAATATCCGGGTGGAAGGAGATCTTTACTACGTCGAAGATGTGGGTAGTTCTAACGGCACCTATATCAACAATATGCCGCTACCACCCGGCAATCGTCACCGCCTGCGGGCGGGCGATCGCATCGGGCTGGGCAAAGGAGATAAAGTTACTTTTATTTTCCAATCTGGCTAAGTGGTTTACCCTTAAGCTAAATTCCAGCCGTTTCTAGAATTTTTTCGATCTCCTACAGGTTGAGTGATGTGATTACTCTCTCGCTACTACATCCTCTAAACAAGAAGCCCGTCCAACATTGGACGTTTGAAGAAGATTCAGTTATTCGAATTGGTCGCTCTACCGAGAATCAAGTGGTGCTCTACAGTGCGGTAGTTTCTCGGCATCATGTCGAACTGCGGCGAACGGACGCAGGGTGGGAAATCGTGAATCTGGGCACTAACGGCACTTATCTGGACGGCAAACGAGTCGCTCAGGCGATCGCTGAAGACGGCATTGTGATTCGTCTGGCTCGTTCTGGGCCGAATATTCAGATTAATATTGCTGACGAAGATACCGACTCGATGAGAGCCCTACGAAAGTTACGGGACGAAGCTGCCAGCCGTACCAAGATGGATTTTGCTGAAGATGCCAAAACGGATGGCCCAGAAACGCATCCGACCCGGATTGACCCAGAACATGAAGTGTCAAGAACGAAACCGCCGGTGCAGTCTTAGTGTTGAGACTTACGCAAAAGCCCCTCCATCTCCCAAATCAGATGTAAGGATGTCAGCCCCGAGGGTTCATAAACGGTTGCTAAGGGGGGGCATCATTTAGCTGTCAAATCCTCTCAGCGATAGGGATATAGCTCCTAGTTTGGCTTTCGAGTGCGGGCATGCTGCTGCTGGTTAAAGGCTTCTGGATTTAATTGATGATGCGCCCTAGGTAAGTTATGGCACTGGGAGATCAGGTCTATGCGATGCGTGAGATGGCTGGCATCCCCAGTGTGTATGAACACCACGGCATCGACTGTGGCGATGAAGCCATTATTCACTACTACAAGGGGGGCGATGTCCCGACGATCACGAGTACACCACGAGACTTATTTGCGCGTGGAGGGCGCATCTTTGTAAAGCCGCGATCGCTGGCCTTTTTGCCGCATATCGTGGTGCAGCGGGCCACAAGTCGACTGGGAGAGCAACGCTATGATCTGTTTACCAATAACTGTGAGCATTTCGCTAATTGGTGTAAGACTGGCCGCAGTGACTGTGAACAACTGGCGGGTTTTGGTCTCCAGTTAGACCGCTACCAACTGCCCGATTTGCGGCGATTGATTGAAGGTACTGCCTGCGATCGCGCCCCTGATGAAGCACAGGCGCTTTTTCGTGACGCGCTGGGGAATATCGCTGCCGCTCACCAAACTCTCAAGCGAGAGTATGACACCGCTCGCCAAGCGATCGATACTTGGCAGCGGGTAGCAGAGACGGCGCTGCAGCGCGATCGTGAAGATCTGGCGCGGGCGGCGCTACACCGCAAAGTCATCGCCCAGAAAAAGGTTGATCACCTTACTCAACAACTAGCCGAGTTAGTGGAGGTGCAACTGACGCTAGAGCACAATCGCCATCGCCCTGCTCAGTAATCACCCTATCCGTTTAATCAGGGAATAAATAGTGAACAACCACCGTTTATGTGAATCGCACGGGTTGCCATAGCAGACTGCGGCATTCTGAATACCCTGCGGGAAGGGCAGAGCCCGACGGAGTTCGGAATAAGAACACGGGCTGTGTGGTGCTTTCAGAAGTTATAGCCAGTCGCCGTTAAGTCTGACCAGGGTAGATCGCTGGAGCCTTGATTTGGGAAGACTTCCAGTTCTGCCCTTTGCCTTATGCCTTGTATAGCGGTGCCCACTTAGGTTAAGTACAGATTCGTAATCAAGACAGCTCTGCAACGGATACCTGGTGTCCTTAATTGATCTAGACACCGCTACATTCTGACTACATCATTGAACACCGCTGATCAGGGTAATTGCACGTTGGATAAGTGCCTGTATCCCTTGCTTTAGAATCAATTTTGGCTCAGGCTATTCAACCTACCATGATGTCCCGTGGTCTGAATTCGGGACTAGGGATAATAATTAAGAGTACCTGTGGGCTCAACCACCTCCTTCAGAGTGAGGACAGGGGTTCAATACGAGACTCTATTCGAGGGCGCTGGCGGCCAGGATTTTGAGCAGAAAGTCATTATCGAGGGCGGCTGTGTAGCGTTTCATGTTCAAACTCATTTTGGAGGGTTCTTGCTTCAGCAGGCTCACGCTGAGACGCCGGAGCAACGCCATATTCTCAGCGGCGTAGCCCTGGCGAATCCGACTGGCGTCCTCGTTGAAGGTGACATCCAAGACCCAATGGAGACTATTCTCGATACTCCAATGGGAGCGAATGACCTGGGCATGCCGCTGCGCCTCTGGGGCTAAACTGCTGAGGTAAAACCGCACCTCAGTGGTGGTTTTGTTCCATAGGAACCGCGTGCTACGCACCATCACCACCGTGGTTAAGCCCAACCACTGGGATTGGCGGGGCAAGGGGGGCAATTGGGTGATGGGCACGGCCCAAAGTTGACGGTGCTCCGTCCGGTGATGTCCCGACTCCCAGGTTTCGATGAACTGATATTCGATGTCCGGCCAACCGCGTTGTTGAGCCTGCTCAAACCACTGTTCTACTCCCTGATGGAGCCGGCCCTGATTGCCTTTGAGCGCCAGCACATAGTCGCCTTCGGCCTGCTTAATCTGGGTGGCAATGGCAGTTTGCGTGCCCATCGCATCCAGGGTCACAATGGTGCCCTTCAAATTCAGGAGCTTCAGCAGCAGCGGCACCGCC
>JBCDAJ010000010.1:0-71824 GCA_039185935.1 Cyanobacteria bacterium P01_F01_bin.56
CCCCAGTGCGTTGTATGACAACGAGAGCTATCTGGCGCTGTATCCGGATATTGCCAACGGGGTGGCGATTGGCTCGGTTCCCAGTGGCTTCCAGCATTTTCAGGCCTCGGGGCGCTTTGAAGGGCGGCCGGTCTTCCCAACTTAGAAAGACATAAGGACTAGCAAAGAGCTATCGGGGCTCGAACCTGCCTTTATCTGGCGTGTAGACATTCGCTAGCTCAGAGCCATCAACAGGGCTTTCGGGAGCGAGACCTACTGGGCATCTAAGAGTAGTCCAAACAAATAACCATCCAGTAAGTTAATCAAGTGAATTGAATGGCTTTGGGTAATGATGGCAGATGCTTCTCTCGTCTTAACGGATGCTTTGAAGGCCTTATGGAAGGACACCGCTCAGCGATTAAAAGGGACTGACCGACGTCAATTTATGGCGCAAGTGGTTCAAGCCTTAGGCCCTAGTGGCCAAACCCAAGCTGAACGGGAACTGGGCTGGAATCGAGGCACGATCCGCAAGGGTCGCTACGAGCTAGAACACGGCCCCATCCACGATGCCTTTGAGCACCGGGGCCGGAAACCAACAGAGGCCCGCTTACCGCAGTTGCTCGATGACATCCGCGCCATTGCGGAGCCGCAAACTCAGGCTGACCCGTCGTTAACTAGGGCTTACTGAAAAAGTCAGATCCGTTGATATTCGGCTATTTCAGCCAATCAAAGACAGATGAAGTGCAAGGTTTTTTGACGAGAGAATGGGGCTTTCAGCGAATTTGCCTTGCACATAAATGCTACTCAAAATGGCTATATCCCTTGCGTGTTGGGTGTTTTAGACTTTTTCAGCAGCCCCTAACTAGCCAGCGACTCTATATCCGTCTCAGTGCGGCTGAAGTGCGCCGTCAACTCATTGCCCAGAAAGGTTACCAGGATACTGAGTTACCCACTGAGGAAGTGATTCGGCAACGGTTGAATCGGTTCGGTTATCGCCTCCAACGCGTAGCCAAAACCAAACCTCAGAGAGTGATTGCCGAGACCGAGGCGATTTTTGCTGAAGTCAATCGAGTCAATCAGGTCGCCGATGACGATGAGCACACCTTGCGACTCTCGATGGATGCGAAAACGACGGTGAAAGTCGGCGACTATGACCGAGGGGGAAAAAGATCGCGTCCTCATCCAGGCGGCTGACCATGATTTCCAGCCGCGCGACACCTTGACCCCATTCGGCATTTTTCTGCCGACGACCCATGAGCTCTGGCTGAGCTTCGTGAGCTCCCAATTGACCGCCGATGCCATCGTGGATTGCTTGGAAAACTGGTGGCAACAGGTCAAAGCCCGATTTCCCCACATCCGCCGTTGGGTGATTAATGCTGATAATGGTCCTGAAAATCACTCCCGACGCACCCAATTTATGGCGCGATTAGTGGCACTTGCTCAACGAGAGCAACCCACCATTCAATTGGCCTACTATCCGCCGTATCACAGCAAATATAATCCCGTGAAGCGTACCTTTGGTTGGCTAGAACAGCATTGGCGAGGCAGCTGATTGGACTCGGTCGAAACGGTGCGTCGCTTTGCTGAATCGCTGGCTTTCAAAGGCCATCATCCCACCGTCAATCTGGTCACACAGACTTATCACACCGGCGTCAAACTCACTCAAAAGGCCATGAGGCAACTCGAACGGCAACTGTATCGATTACCAGGGCTAGAAAAGTGGTTTGTCGAAATCGCTCCAGTGCCTCCTTAGATGGCGGATGACTTTTTCCTTGGAGCACTCTAAGTACTTCCCAGTAGGTCTTTCGTGCACTGCTGTAGGCGACTGAACGTGGGTCTACAGCAGCGTACAGCATGCAGAATAATCGGCAAGAACCGGCGAAATGTCGGTTAAAGTGCCCGATAGCCCCTTTGTTTGAATGCTCCAAACAGTCACATCCGCAACTGGATGGCTCGTCAGAGTTTCTTGGAAGTGCCTTGCGGCTTAGCCAGTACTGCGGTCAATATCTACGAAATGAAGGCTTTATAACTGTGGGGGTTGGTCGCTGTATTGAGTTATGGTTTCCTCTGGGCGCTGTAGCCAGATAGGCCGCAGTCCAGCGGCTTTAGCCCCTTCAAAGTCATCGGTGTAGCTATCGCCCACGTGCCAAGCTTCGGTCGGTTGGCAGTGGTGTTTTGCTAGGGCCGCAGCAAATATTTGGGGAGCGGGTTTGGCGGCACCCACTTCGGTAGAGATCGTGACTGTGGTGAAAAAGTCAGCGAGGGCAAGCGAGTCTAAAACGGTAAAAATACGGGAGTCAAAGTTAGAAATGACGCCCAATTCAATGTCCTTGGCCTTCCAACGTTCTAAAGAATGGTAGGCGTCGGGATAGACGACCCACGGTTCGGCACCGGCAAAGTAGGCATACAGGTCAGCAAAGAAGGCGTCGAAATCTTCAAAGGCGTCTAGTTTGCCAATATCTGCAAAGCTCTTTTCGGCGATCGCTTGCCACCAAGCATATTCCAACGCGGGCACCTGAGTCCGCTCAACGCCGGGAAATGCCATCGATTCGGCCTCTCCAAAGTGCTTGAAGAAGGCATCATTCAAAGCTGCAGCATTCGCTTCCACATTGAACCGCTCAGCGATGGTGGCGTAGGCCTGGCCGACACTGCCATCAATGCCAAACAAAGTACCAACCGCATCGACAAAAATAACTTTGGGCTTTTCCATTACGATCGCTACACCGACAACCAGTCTCGCAGCGGCTGCTGAATCCAGTTCAGCCCGACCCGAATCTGATGATCCAGCGTAGGCATGCGATATAGATAGGTCAACCGCCGCGCCACATGAGCCAGCGGGCCGTCTAACTTTAAGCCTAAGCCGGTCAGGGTGGCGTTTTCGACTCCGAGGGCCATCATTTCGCCCAAATGCTGATAGCGGAAAGGCAATTGCGGGCGATCGCTCAGGGCTGCCCAGAGATTCCACCCAGCATAGTCCGCTTGCTGCAGCGCCGATTGCGCCGTCGTGGGCACTTGCTGGCCCGTGGCATCTTGACAATCAGCCAAATCTCCTAGGGCATAAATGTCGGGATGGCCCGTAACCTGCAGTGTAGGCTCCACTTGAATTTGCTGACGCTCATTACGCGGCAAATCCATGGTATTGAGCAAGGGCACCACGCGGGTACCCACCGTCCACAGCACAATGTCAACAGGTAACTCATCTGACTGATCGTGATAGGTCAGCGTCAGCGTATCGGCCGCAATGCGATCGACAGTCGTATCGAGATCAAGCCAGATACCGCGTTCCGAGAGCGCATCGCGCGCGGCCTTGCGATTGAACTCTGCAGAGGTTTGCAGAATGTCATCGGCCCGTTCGACTAGGCGCACTCGGCCGCGATCGCCCAAGCGATCAGCCACCTTACAAGCCAATTCCACACCGCTGTAGCCGCCCCCCACTATCGCCACACGAATTTTGTCAGCCTCAGTGGTTTCCAAAGCTCGCAGGCGCTCTTGCAGGCGCTGGGCATCTTCTACCGTGCGAAAGGTCAACGCATGCGCCGCCGCCCCGGGCACCATATCCATCGGCGTTTCTCCCCCCACTGCCAGTACGAGGCGATCGTAGGTCAGGATTTCGCCACTGCCGAGTTGCACTTGTTTTTCCCCTTGATTCACCGCCTCCACCGTGGTTTGGATAAAGCGAATGCGAGTGTCTGCCAACAGCTCAGAATAGGAGGGGGCAATTTCCCAAGTGGCCAACTCACCCGTCACCAGTTCGTACAGTAGAGGGGCAAACAAAAAGCGATCACGCTGGTCAATCAGCACAATTTCGACTGCTCCTTGGGTCCTCCATGGCAGGGAGTTCAAGCGCAGAGCGGTGTAGAGTCCACCAAAACCGCCCCCTAAAATACAGATCCGCTTTGCTGACTCGGTCATAAATACTCTGGAAAAATTGCGTCCTTTCTTTAAGATAGTCCGCTAACGCGATGAAGGGACGGCAAATTCGGTGAGGAATCTTCGCCATCCTAAATTTGACGTTAAGACTCGACCACTTACGAGCCGATTCTGGCAGTCTGAAGAAGTGCGATCGCCCGCGCAGAAACGCATGTTGACTTTTGCCTACGCCTGCATCTCTCCCTACAGCTCTGTGGCCCTGACCGCTGAGGATTTTCCGAATGCGGTTGATCGCCTGTATGTCGACCACTGTCACTGGCAAGCCCCGCGTCCAGAACTGCAGCAGCTCATGCAGGACTGCCAACAGCAATCGCCCGATCGATTGTTGATCAAGCAGTTGGGCGATTTAGGAGCATCTCCAACCGCCGTTTTTGAGGCGATCACATATTTTGAACAGAACGGTATTCAGCTACTTACAACTGACCAAAGCGATCAGACAGCCCCCTTTTCAGCTGACAAATTGAGACCGGACACGCTATTGCAACTAGCCGAGACCATCGCGGCACAGCATCGTAGTCGGCAGCTAGAGACCGGACACGCCCGTAACCGCGTGCATCTGCTGCCGCCACCGGGACGCGCCCCCTATGGCTATCGGCGCGGGCGCTATCGCTATGCGCTAGACAAATCCACCACCCCAGCCATCAAAGACTTTTTTGAGCACTTCATTCTCTATGGTTCAATTCGCGGGGCCGCCCGCTTTTTAGAAAAAGCCTACGGCAAAAAAATTGCCCCCTCTACGGCTCAACGTTGGCTGCAACATCCGGTCTATCGAGGCGACTCAGAATACAAAGACGGCAACGTTATCCGCGATACCCACACCCCCATCATTTCGCGGGAAGAAGCCGCTCAGGTCGATCGCCTGCTACGCCGCAATCGTCAACTACCGCCCAAAACCGTCAGTGCTGAGCGATCTCTAGCCGGTCTCGTGCAGTGTGCCGAATGTCAGAGCAAGCTGCGGGTGTCGCGCGTCACCCGTCCTCGGCAAACTCAGGAATATCTCTATCTGCGTCCTATCCACTGTGAACGCGCCAAAACCTGTCGAGCGATCGCTTACAACACGGTCTTAGCCGCAACCATCACCGCCATCTGCACTGAGTTTCCCCAAGCAGTGCAAAATTTAACCGCACCCCCCGTCGGGGCAATAAAGGCCGGTCTAGCGGCACAAATCACCGCCAAAGAGACGTTACTGAAACAGCTAGAACAGTTTCAGCAGCAAGGCATTTTAGATCAAGCAAGCGCTGATTTACGCCGGTATACTTTGCGAGGAGAATTAGCGACCCTCGAACAGCAGCGATCGCAATTACCTCCCGAAAATCTTTCGACGATTGCCCAGACCCTCGGTTCACACGCATTTTGGCAAGACCTCTCAGAGTCAGAACGGCGCGTATACCTGCGGGAATTTATTCAAACAATTTGGCTCGATCGCGCTGAAAATGATTATCAGGTCAGGGTGCAGTTCGTCTTTTAGAAAACGCCGCCGCCACAATTCCGCTTCTGTAGAGGAGCCTGACTAGCGGCTGATATAGCAGGATGCGGAATTCTGAATGCGGAGTTCGGAATAAGAACGCTGTCTGTGTGCTCATTTCAGAAATCATGGCTGTCCTGACCTAATTGCGGATGGCATATCCGTTCTCCAGCATCGAGCAACCGGTCGGAGTCAAAGGCTATCAGCCAATAGGGAGAAAAGGGAAGATGTGTCGCTGGATTTTAGAGAAATCAGCATGAGACTTGCCGCGCAGCCTTAGCCGCAATTCACCCCATTCAGCGAGGGGAGGTCTAGCCTCTACTATTAAGGATGCAACACCACTGCTTCCAGCAATATGGCAAATTCTCCTGGGTCAATTCCTTCCTGCGCTTGGCAACACCCCATTGGTCAAGACTGGGAGCATCACTACATTGTTCGCTATGCTAGCAATTTAGATGATGGCCCTTGGCATGGTGCCCCGTTGGGAGGTTTTGGTGCCGGCTGCATCGGGCGATCGCCCCGAGGCGACTTTAATCTCTGGCATTTAGACGGCGGCGAGCATATTTTTCAAACGTTTCCCGGCTGTCAATTCAGCGTCTCTGAGCAAAGTGGCGATCGCACCCAAGCTTATGCCCTCTCTACCAGAGCGCCCGCAGACGGTTCTCTAAAAACCTGGCAATGGTACCCGAAAGAAGTCGGAAGTCGGAAGTCGGAAGTCGGAAAAAGCGAATCACCAGTGACGAGTCAAGTCCCCAGAGAAACCCCACCGCCCGCACCCACTCCACCGAACACTTCACCCACCCAGCCACCCAGCCACCCAGCCACCCAGCTACCCAACCACACCGGCACCTACCACGCCCTCTACCCCCGCAGTTGGTACGTCTACCAAAACGTCTTCAACGCCGAGCTAACGTGCGAGCAGTTTTCACCCATTTGGGCGCATAACTATCAAGAAGCCAGTTATCCCGTCGCTGTCTTTTTGTGGACAGCCTACAACCCCACAGACCAACCAATCACCCTCAGCCTGATGCTGAGTTGGCAGAATCTGGTGGGCTGGTTTACCAATACTGAAAAATCCCCCGAAGTACTCCAGCGAGATGACGGTAGCCCCTATTACGACTATGTTCCAGCGATTGACCAGAGTGCTGGTAACCACAACTCGTTTGTGCAAACGGGGGAGACTATCGGGTGTGTGATGAATGGTCTCTGGTCGCAAATTGGCCGATCGCCCCAAGAAGGCGACGGCAGTTGGGCGATCGCGACGACTGCGCAACCCCATACCGAACTCTTTTTTCATACCCGGTGGAATCCGGCGGGGGATGGCAGCGATCTCTGGCAAACTTTTGCCCAAGATGGGTCCCTCACCAACGTAGCTGACGAGCAGCCAGCGGCGGCGGGCGAACAAGTCGGCTGCGCGATCGCGATGCGCTTTACCCTCCAGCCTGGCGAGACGCGTCAACTCCCCATGACGCTCACGTGGGATTTGCCCGTCACCGAATATGCCGCAGGCAAGGGGGAATATCGTCGCTACACCGACTTTTTTGGCAGCGAAGGCTGCCATGCCTGGGCGATCGCCCAAACAGCCTTGTCACAATACCTTTCCTGGCAGCAACAAATCGTGGACTGGCAGCAGCCGATTTTAGACCGGGCTGATTTTCCTGACTGGTTCAAAATGGCGCTCTTTAACGAGTTGTATGATTTGACCAGCGGCGGTACCTTGTGGACAGCGGCCACCGACGCCAATCCGGTGGGCCAATTTGCGGTGCTGGAGTGCCTTGACTACCGCTGGTACGAAAGTTTAGATGTGCGGCTCTATGGCGGGTTTGCGACACTATTACTCTGGCCCGAGCTAGAAAAGGCTGTGATTTGCGCCTTTGCTCGCGCGATTCCCACGGCCGACGATCGCACTCGCATCATCGGCTACTACTACACCGTTGGTGAAGAGAATCACTACGCTCCTCGCAAGCTCAAGGGAGCCACACCTCACGATCTGGGAGCCCCCAATGAGCAACCGTTTATTCAAACCAACTACACCAGCTACCAAGACTGCAACCAGTGGAAAGATCTGCCTAGCGATTTTGTCATTCAGGTTTACCGCGCCTATCAACTCACGGGGGCAACCGACGTGCAGTTTTTAGCAGACTGTTGGCCTGCCGTAACCGAAACGCTGAAATATTTGAAACGGTTCGATACTGACAGTGACGGCATTCCGGAAAATGGCGGTGCCCCGGATCAAACCTTCGATGATTGGCAGTTCAAGGGGGTCAGTGCCTACTGTGGCGGATTGTGGATGGCCGCGTTGGAGAGTGCGATCGCGATCGCACAAGTTCTTACCCAAGCCGGTATAGCCCCTGGCAGTACTCCGATTTTGGTAACACAATATCAGCGCTGGCTAGAGCAAAGTCGCAACCATTTTCACAAAAAGCTCTGGAATGGTCGCTACTACCGCCTCGATACGGGCAGTGGCTCTGACGTTGTGATGGCTGATCAGCTGTGCGGTCAGTTTTGTGCGCGACTGCTAGGACTGCCCGATTTAGTGGAAGCGGAGTATGTACTTTCAGCCTTAGATGCCATCTATGACGCCTGCTTCATCAAGTTCAATGCCTATGCGGCACAGGCCTCACCGTCACAAACTCAGAAATTCGCGGGGGCACAGGCAGGATCTTTTCGATCCGCCCAGCCGGATCTCCCTATTGGTGCAGCCAATGGTGTCTTACCCGACGGCAAACCCGAAGACCCAGACGGCACTCACCAACTCGAAGTCTGGACCGGCATCAACTTTGGTCTCGCCACCTTTTTTGCTCAAATGGGTCAACGCGATCGCGCCTTTGCCATTACCGAGGCTGTCGTTCAGCAAATCTATACCCATGGCCTCCAATTCCGCACCCCAGAGGCCATCACTGCTTTTGGCACGTTTCGGGCCTGCCACTATCTGCGCCCCTTAGCCATTTGGGGGCTTTATGGCATGGTCTGTGAGTGGAAGACTTGTGAGAATGCATGAGGATGCTAATGGCGATCACGCCTTTGCGCAAATGCTTGACTGCTCAGACAGATGACTGGGCAGATCCGCAGGTGCTCGCTTGGTACGGCCTGAGCGTTTTGACCGCCGCCTACTACGGCTATCTGGTGCTGCAAACCTCTTTTGCGGGGGACTATGTCATTCAAGACGACGCTCGCCAGCACGTATTTTGGATGTTGCGGTTTGTGGATGCGTCGTTGCTACCCAATGATTTGATGGCCGACTATTTTCAATCTAATGCGCCTGTGGGCTATACCCTGCTCTATCGAACGATTGCGGCTCTTGGCCTCCATCCTTTTGTTTTCAACAAGCTGCTTCCGGTTGGGCTGAGCCTACTGACAACGCATTACTGTTTTCGCTTTTCATTACAGTTGCTGCCCGTTCCTGCAGCGGCTTTCATCAGCACACTCCTGTTGAATCAAACGCTTTGGATGCGAGACGACATCGTTTCGGGCACCCCTCGTGCGTTTGTCTATCCGTTACTGTTGGCCTTTTTGGTCTATCTAAATGGCCGCGCTTTCTGGCCTTGCATGGGGGTGTTAGCCTTGCAGCCCTTGTTTTACCCTCACTGTGCGCTGCTGTCAGCGGGAATTTTGGTCATTCAGCTCTGGCAGGTCAAAGAAGGAAAATTGGGATTGGTTCAAGATCCCCAACGCTATCGATTTTCTGCGGTGGGGCTGGGGATTTTAGTGAGTCTACTCGCGCCTTATGCGCTTGAGAAGTCGGCGTTTGGGCCGCTCATTTCTGCGGCAAAGGCACGGACGATGCCAGAATTTGCCCCGGGCGGACGAGCCGCTTATTTCAATGATCAGCCTCTCTTTTTTTGGTTTGGCGATCGCGCTGGTTTCATCCCGACGCCTGTTTTCACGCCGCCCTTGCTGGCCTTGAGTCTGGGGTTTCCCTGGCTGTGGGGGCGATCGCGCAGTTCAGCAATGAGCCGCTTGCGCAGCCGAGCCGCGATTTTACAGCCTCTGGTGCTATCGTCTTTTGGGCTGTATTTTGCGGCGCATTTGCTGCTGTTTCGGCTACATTTGCCGAGCCGTTACACTACTCACAGCCTGCGCATTTTCTTTGCCTTAACGGCGGGCTTTACCCTTTGGTTTATTATCACGGCGCTGTTGCGGTTTTGGGAGGTACCTGGGCCAGATTGCTGGGCGGCCAAAATTTTTTCAGGGGCAGTTCTTAGCCTGCTGATTGGGTTGCTCTTGGGCTATTCTGCCCTGACGCAGAGCTTTCCCGTGACGGCTAACCGTTACGGTCGAGTCCCTGAAATGTACGAATTTTTGCGGCAGACGCCAAATGATACAACCGTCGCGAGTTTGACCAGAGAAACCAGCAACCTGCATGCTTTTGCTCAGCGATCGCCCTTGATTTCTCCAGAACTTGGACTCCCTTACCATACGGGGTATTACGAACAATTTCGCACCCGGGTCGGCGACTTAATTGACGCTCAATACAGCGACAACTTAGAAGCCGTTCAAGATTTTATTAGACGATACGACATCAATTTTTGGTTGCTTGATGACAAGAGCTTCAGTCCAGACTTTCTGGCAGACAATAAATGGTTCAATCAACATCAACCAGAAGCACAAGCTGCGATCGCTCAGTTAAGCGATCGCGAAGCTGCGCCAATTTTAGAACAGGCTAAAACTGACTGCACCGTTTTTGAAACGACCCTCCAAGGCAAGGCACTCGCACGGCTGTCCGAAAGAGATGCGGAGAGACTTTGGCTGCTAGATGCCAGTTGTTTGCTTAACTTACAGCAAGCTGCATTTAGTTCAGGCTATTTCAGATAGCTTTCACCGAATATGATGTTCGCGGTTTTCTTATCCCTCAAAGCAATTTATTTAGGCTCCTTAACCAAAAAACTGCGACACGGTAAGTCCGAATCACAGTTTTTTGACTAGCTTCTAGGATTTTACAGCTTAGCTTAAGGCCTCTGCACCACCCACGATTTCAAGAATCTCTTGGGTAATCGCAGCTTGACGAGCTTTGTTGTAGTCCAGCGTCAGAGATTTAACGAGCTGGCTCGCATTATCACTAGCGTTGTTCATCGCCGTCATACGAGCCGCCAACTCACTGGCTGCCGCTTCTTGCAGAGCCCGCAAAATTTGATTGCTAAAGTATAGCGGCAAGAGTGCATCCAAGATTTGTACCGGATCTTGCTCAAACAGCATATCTTTGGGCAATGTCCGATCTTCAACCGCTACTTTTTCGCGCGTCACATCAATCCGACCACTGCGAGTAATCAAGCGGAAAATCTCGTCATCTTCTGCTTCCAAACCCTGAGGATCAAGCGGCAACAGTGTCTGAACCACTGGACGAGAACTTACCAAAGACACGAATTTGGTGTAAATCAGCTCTACACGATCTACCGTTCCTGACAAAAACAGGGAAAGTAGCTGGTCGGCGATCTGAGAGGCTTCATCTGCAGTAGGAATCTGCTCTAACTCAGTAAACTTAGCGTCAACAGGTTGCTCACGACGGGTGAAATACTGAACTGCCTTGCGCCCCACCAAGACGTAGGTGTAATCAATGTTGCTAGCGGCTAGTTCCTTCGCGCGATTTTCTGCTCGACGAATGACGTTACCGTTATAGCCGCCGCACAGACCGCGATCGCCGGAAATCACTAACAAAGCAACTTTTTTAATGGGTCGCTCTTGCAGCAAAGGCAGATCAACGTCTTCAAACTTTAGACGAGTCTGTAAGCTATGCAAGACTTGCGCTAAGCGGTCAGCAAACGGGCGGGTCGCGATTACTTGCTCCTGAGCGCGCCGTACCTTAGCTGTCGCCACTAGACGCATAGCTTCAGTAATCTTGCGGGTGTTTTTAACTGACTTGATGCGATCTCGAATTGCCTTTAGGTTAGCCATTCCTCTACCTTCCTAACCAACTGAGCATCTGGTGTTTGAATCAAGGCCCTCAACAAACACCAGATACAACAACCTAACTCAAACCAGCCTAAGCAGAGGCCATGAAAGCCTGCTTGGTGTCCTCAATAGCCCCTTTGAGAATTTCCAACAGTTCGTCAGTAAGCTTCTTCTCAGTGCGGACGATTTCGCCATAGCGAGGCTTACTGGTCTTGAGATAATCCCGCAGTTGCTTAGCAAACTCAGTGATTTTATCAACCGGAATCTCATCCAGAAGACCATTGATGCCTGCATAAATAATCGCGATCTGCTCTTCCACAGGCAGAGGTGAGTTCTGAGGTTGCTTCAACAACTCGCGTAACCGAACGCCACGAGCCAGTTGATCTTGAGTCGCTTTATCAAGGTCAGAGGCAAACTGCGAAAAAGCCTGTAACTCGTCAAACTGCGCCAGCTCCAACTTAAGCTTACCGGCAACCTTTTTCATCGCTTTAATCTGAGCGGCACCGCCAACTCGAGACACGGAAATACCCGCGTTGATCGCAGGACGCAGGCCCGAGTTAAACAAATCAGACGACAAGAAGATTTGGCCGTCCGTAATCGAAATTACATTGGTTGGAATGTAGGCAGAGACGTCGCCCGCTTGCGTTTCAATAATCGGCAAAGCAGTCATACTGCCACCACCCAATTCATCGCTGAGCTTAGCAGCACGCTCTAGCAAGCGAGAGTGCAAGTAAAAGACGTCACCAGGATAGGCTTCACGACCCGGTGGGCGACGAAGTAGCAAAGACATCTGGCGATAAGCTTGAGCCTGCTTCGACAAATCGTCGTAAATCACTAGTGTGTGCTTGTCTTTGTACATAAAGTACTCAGCCAAGGTGGCACCGGTGTAGGGAGCCAAGTACTGCAACGGTGCTGGGTCGCTCGCATTCGCCGCAACCACAATGGTGTACTCCATTGCGCCGCGTTCTTCTAAGACATTAACGACCTGCGCAACAGATGCGGCCTTCTGACCCACCGCAACATAAACACAAATAACGTCCTCGCCTTTCTGATTGAGAATAGTGTCGATCGCAACCGCTGTTTTACCGGTTTGGCGATCGCCAATAATCAACTCTCGCTGACCCCGACCAATCGGAATCATTGCGTCAATTGCGGTAATTCCTGTCTGCATCGGCTCACAAACAGACTTGCGAGCAATAATGCCTGGCGCCATTGACTCAGTTAACCGAGTCTCATTCGTTTGCAAATCGCCCTTACCATCAATTGGGCGAGCCAACGCATCAACCACACGCCCAACTAAAGCATCTCCCACAGGAATCGAGTTGATTTTGCCTGTGGCAGTGACCGGACTACCTTCCTGAATCCCGTAGCCAGCGCCCATTAATACCGCACCGACATTGTCCTCTTCCAAGTTCAGCGCAATACCAACAGTGCCATCTTGAAACTCTAATAGCTCACCGGCCATTGCTTTTTCTAGGCCATAAATACGAGCGATACCATCCCCTACCTGTAGGACGGTGCCAACGTTAGAAACTTGCACAGATTGGTCATACTGCTCAATCTGCTGCTTAATGATGTTACTGATTTCGTCAGGTCTGATAGCTACCATGGGAATTGCTCTATTGAACTTAATGGACGATAAACAACGGGCAAAAAGTCGAAGACTAAACTAAAGCTAAAGCTCACCCTAAGCGGCCGAACTTAACTGCATACTTAAGCGTCTCAGTTGGCCACGCAAGCTGGCATCGACAACTTGAGAGCCCACCTTAATGATGACGCCACCCAACAAACTAGAATCCAAGGCTACTTCCAAATCAACCTGTTGGGCCCCGGTCATCGTGGCTACCTTTTGGCGAATCTGGTCTTTCTGAGCATCTGATAGTTCAACGGTTGCAGTGACCTCAGCCAGTACTGTCCGCCGCAACTGGCGTAAAAGCTCTTGATAGCGTCTGAGGATTGGAGTCACAAACCCAATCCGTCCTTTATCTACTAATAGCTTCAAAAAGTTGGCAAACAGTGGATGCAATTCAGTGGAGATTTGCTGCAAGACACCTTTCTTAGCGTCCTCGGCCATCAGCGGATTCTCCAAAAACTGCTGCAGCTCCTGAGCAGCGCCTAAAAGGTCTAATACAGCTTGAGCATCTTCTCCAAAACGATCTTCCAGTTGCTGCTCCTTAGCTAAGGACATTAAGGCTTGAGCATACGGATCCGCAATTTCTAGAGAAACAGTTGTTGAACTCATCGGTCTCAATCCCCTAGCAAAGCAATACTTTTATCAATGAGCGCAGTTTGAATATCTGGTGTAAGCCGAGCAGGGAGTTCGCCCTCTGCACGCTCTAGCGCTAACTGCGAAATACGCTGTTGCAACTCTCGCATCACTTTCTCCTGCTGAAAGGCAACATCCTGCTCAGCCGCCGACTGCATTCTCTCCACATCAGCCTTTGCTTGCGCCAGAATATCCTCACTGACTTTGGATGCGTTCTCTTTAGCAGATGCCACGATATCCTTGGCCTTAACCTGCGCCTGCGCCAAATTATCTTTCTGCTGTTCTAGGGCTTGCTTTGCCTCACGCTGGCGGCGCTCGGCATCCTGAATAGCTTCTTGAATGACGGCTTGACGACCAGACAACGTGCCTCCTAAAAACTTGCTGCCAAAATAAAACAGCACTCCCCAGATAATCGCTAGATTAATCAAGTTAGTTTCTAGTAAGTCAAAATTGAAGCCGAAGCCACCTCCCTCATTCGCCAGTAGCCAAAGACTAGTCATGGTGATACTTCCTAACGGTCAATGCAATTTAAATACAACTAAATTTGCGAAAATCGACGCTTAAGCAATACTTAGGAGCTTGTCAAGCATCTGCTGAGTCAGGGTCGCCACCTGACCTTCTAAGACCTGAAAAGCTTCGGCCTTCTGAGCGTCAATCTCTTTCTGAACCTGCTCTTTCTGAGCTTGAGCCGCTTGCTGGGCTGCAGCAATTTGTTGACTAGCAACTTTTTCGGCTTCAGCCTGCGCTTCAGCGATCATTGCTTGGGCTTGCCTGCGAGAATCAGCTAGCTCTTGCTCGTATTGCTGAGCTAACTTTTCCGCTTGAGTTGCTTGCTCCTTGGCACTGACGATATTCGAGCTCACGTAACCTTCTCGCTCGTCAATTGCATCACCCAGTGGCTTATAAAAAACCTTATTCAACACTACCGCCAAAATCAAGAACTGAATTGCCATCAGAGGAAGTGTGGCATTGATATCAAAAAGCCCGCCCCCTTCTTCAGCCGCCAAAAGCAACATCCAATTCATCGCACTCAAACCCTCAGCATCATTCCAGAAAATCTACCCACGAAACTTGAAGCTTGATTGAGGAGAAAAGCTCCTCAATCAAGCGCGTCAGACAGTTAGCTAAAGGGGTTAGCAAACAGCAACACGAGAGCAACAACCAGCCCATAAATGGTCAGTGCTTCCATAAATGCCAAAGAAAGCAGTAACGTTCCGCGGATTTTGCCTTCAGCTTCTGGCTGACGAGCAATCCCTTCAACGGCTTGACCAGCAGCAGTACCTTGACCAATACCAGGGCCGATAGCAGCCAATCCCACAGCTAGTGCAGCAGCAATAACGGACGCAACAGCAACAATTGGTTCCATTTCCTTACCTCAAAGAGTGGATCTTCTACTAAACAACTACAGAAGTGAACTTGCCATTTGGCTCGCTCATTAAACGTGGTCCTGAGGACCGCCTCGTTGACATCGCGCTAGAAATCCACGCATCAACCTAGGATCATCTGGGCAACCTGTAAACTACCCATGCTCTTCCTCACCATGCCCTTCCATCGCTTCACCGATGTAGACAGCAGCCAGGGTTGCAAAAATTAGCGCCTGAATAGCACTGGTAAAAAGCCCCAAAATCATGACCGGCAACGGCACAAACAAGGGAACAAGCAATACCAGCACCGCAACCACCAGCTCATCTGCCAGAATGTTTCCGAAAAGACGGAAGCTAAGGGACAAGGGCTTAGTGAAATCTTCCAAAATATTGATCGGCAAAAGAATCGGAGTTGGCTCTATGTAACGAGCAAAATACCCCAACCCTCGCTTACTGAAACCAGCATAGAAATACGCCAGGGACGTCAGCAAAGCAAGTGCCACAGTCGTATTAATGTCGTTTGTGGGCGCCGCTAATTCTCCACCTGGAATGTGAATCAACTTCCAGGGCACCAAAGCGCCTGACCAATTAGACACAAAGATAAAGAGGAATAACGTTCCGACAAAGGGCACCCAAGGTCGATACTCTTTCTCCCCAATCTGGCCTTTAGCCAAATCTCGAATGTATTCCAAAGCGTATTCCATAAAGTTCTGAAGACCTGACGGAATGCGCTCAATGTTGCGAGTAGCTAAAACAGAAAACAGGAGTAGCAAGGCAATTACAAACCAAGACGTCAGAAAGACTTGACCATGAATCTTCAGTCCCGCGATCTCCCAATAAAAATGCTGCCCTACTTCTAGCTTGGCCAGCAACATTGACATCGGCATAAAATCAATCATCTCTAAACATTCTTAAGGTTTGCACAAAAACCTGCCGAAAAAACAGTGCTAAACTCTCATAAACATTGGCTTTATCTGCTTTGTCTAGTCTCCTGCAGGTACAGCAGTCCAGATCGTGTAACCAATAAGAGCCGCTTTATATGTCAAAAATCCAAGGAAGACAGGCATAATTTCGAGTTGATTCCATTGACTTGCAATCAAAATCATGGCAGCAACTAGCGCCAACCGACCGCTCGATACCCTAACAGAACCTCTGCCGATCCTTTCGACGTTTTTTGACAACATCCTCAAGTAAACCACACCAGTGCAGGCACCTATCGAATAATTCAAGGCAATATGCAACGAATAGGCGAAACACGTAGCCACAAAAACAATCGCGGAGAACACAAGCGTTGTGTTAAGCAGTTGCCGTTGCAGCCGATAAAAGTCCTCCATTGATTCTTTCTCGGAAGAGCCAATTGGAGAGTCCTGGGCTTCCATAACACTGGACGGTTCAGAACCTGAGGGAATCTGCACTTAGCTTAATCCGATCAATTTAGAGGATGCGGCTCTAGAACTCAGCTGTTAAGTGAGCGCCAAACCATCGCAGATCATATCACGGTAGTAATCTTTAATTTTTGCAATATTTCTCGATTCGCTAGAAATTGTATGGAACCTAGCTGAAACGTTAATAATCAGTCCAATTCACTGAGCATAAAGGGCAACAACGCCCTAGCTTGTTGAATATTGCCGTTGCGGTCACACCGAATCTCTAGAAGCTCTATGCGGATTGATGAAGCAGTCTAGCTTAATCAATCCGCATACTCAAAAAATTTCAGCATTAGCAGATGAGAGGGCAGTGCTAATCAAGCAATGGCAACTTGATTCACTCTAGACGAAGTGCCAAACCAAGCATCGTTATTCAAGAACCCATCAGAAACTGCTAAGAGAGTTGCGCTTAAATAACATCCCACCGACCCTGCTACCCATCCACCCTGCCACAGTCTTGTTCGGGTACTTGAATTTTCAAGCCGATCCCTAAATGCCCCTCTTTGCTGATTCAAGACCTAGAAAATCTGAAACTCGCATGTGAAGCGCCTATTTTTACAGAAACGCCAAGTTCACGTTTCTGAGGCAACTCAGTCCCATAAACGTTACAGAACTTCACGTCTTTCTAATCTTTTCGTGCCAAGCCTTGTAGGATAGCGATTAGAGAAAAAACGGCTGGTGTTACACAGTTTTTAACATTGCCAGGTTTCTCTGCCAAATCGTTTTAATGTGAAATCTGGATTCATCATATTTCTGATTGATATCCAGCATCTATCTTGTTGTTTATTGTCGGCAGCGCCATACGATCGCGGGACTATCCTCGGTTGGGCCAGTCTGACAAAAACTGTTTTTGAAGGTTGAGTAGGGAGCCGTTGAAAAAGAATGACTCTAAAAGCTAGTGGTGGGAGTGTTGTAGCGCGCCCCCAGCTGTACCAAACGCTGCCAGTCGCGACGATCTCTCAAGCGGAACAGCAAGACCGCTATATGAGCAAGGGAGAACTTGAGGAGCTTACTGGCTTCTTTAATTCAGGCACTAAACGCGTTGCGATCGCCGAAGCCTTGACTCGATACTCTGAATTGATTGTGTCTCAGGCTGCTAACCGCATCTTTACCGGCGGCTCCCCCTTGTCTTATTTAGAGCGTCCTCCCGAAATCGAGGCACCCCAGATGACCATGGGGGGCGAGCTAATGGATGCGCAGGCAGCTACCAGGCTCGGCACTGCTACTTATATTGAGGATAGTGGTGGCGGCATTGCGGAGAGTTTGCGATCGCTCTTTAGCGTGTCCGCCCCAATAGGTGTAGTTCCGCCGGGCTTTCGACCAATTAATGTGTCGCGCTACGGCCCCAGTAACATGCAAAAGTCCCTACGGGACATGAGTTGGTTTTTGCGGTATGTGAGTTACGCAATCGTTGCTGGTGACCCCAACATTATCTCTGTCAATGTTCGCGGCCTCAGAGAAATTATTGAGAACGCCTGCTCGACAGCAGCAACGATAGTTGCGATTCAGACTATGCGGTTCGCATCTCTACGCTACTTCCGTAATGATGCAGAAGCGTCTGAAATTGTATCTCAGTATTTTGACGTTCTCTTGAGTGAGTTTAAGGCCCCAACTCCTTCTAATAAGTTGCGCCAGCGGCCATCTAATGACCAACAAGGCTTACAATTGCCGCAAATTTACTTCAACGCGGCAGAACGTCGACCTAAGTTTGCTATGAAGCCTGGGCTATCTAGCTCGGAAAAAAAGGCGATTGTCCAAGCGGCCTATCGTCAAATTTTTGAAAGGGACATCACGCGTGCTTATTCTTTGAGCCTCGGTGACTTAGAGTCCAAGGTTAAGAACGGCGAGATCTCCATGAAGGAATTCATTCGTCGCCTTTGCAAGTCTCCCTTATATCGCAAGAACTTTTTTGAGCCTTACATTAATAGCCGAGCCTTAGAGCTAGCTTTCCGGCATATTCTCGGTCGGGCACCTAGCTCTCGCGAAGAGGTTCAAAACTACTTCTCTATTGTTTCGGGTGGTGGGCTGGCAGCCCTCATAGACGCGCTTGTCGATTCCAAAGAGTATGCCGATTACTTTGGAGAAGAGACAGTGCCTTACCTCCGTGGATTAGGTCAAGAAGCTCAAGAGTGCCGTAACTGGGGTCCACAATTTGATCTGTTTAATTACAGTGCGCCTTTCCGTAAAGTTCCACAATTCGTCACTCTGTTTGCCGCTTACGATCAGCCCCTGCCTGACCAACACGTTTACGGCTCTGGCAATGACCCGCTAGAGATTCAGTTTGGGGCAATCTTCCCGAAAGAGACCCGTAACCCAGATGCTACACCGGCTTTCTTTAACAAAGATACGCGACGAATTTTGATTCGTCGGGGGGCAGGCATTGATAACCAGCTGAGCAACCCGGCAGCCCGTCCCAAAGCCCCTGGGTCCCTTGGCCCTAAAGTCTTCAAGCTAGATCAGGTACCGGCCATCGGCAACACACAGGCTAGCATTCGATTTTCTGAAAGCTCTACCCAGGCCGTCATTACAGCGGCCTATCGGCAAGTTTTTGGTCGTGAACTATATTCAGGCCAGCGCCTAAAGACAGCTGAGAACAAGCTGGAAAATGGCGACATCACTACCCGTGAGTTCATACGAAGTCTCGCCAAATCAGAAGTTTTCCGCAAGATGTACTGGTCTTCTCTATATGTCATGAAGGCGGTGGAGTATATTCATCGGCGGTTACTAGGACGTCCCACCTACGGTCGTCAAGAGACCAACAAGTACTTTGATATTTGTTCGAAGCAGGGCTTTTATGCCTTGGTGGATGCCGTTATTGATAGCCAAGAGTATGGTGAGGCCTTCGGGGAAGACACGATTCCCTATGAACGCTATCTAACGACCGCTGGGTTGTCGATGCGCGCTATTCGCAGTGGCACTATGGCGGATCGCGGTATGGCTCAAAATATGCCCGAATCAACTCCGCGTTTTGTTGCATTAGGCCAGTCTGAACGCAACCGCTCAATGCCCGATTTACAGATGCGTGTCACTCAGGGTGTCAGTCGTCAGCGGCAAGAAACTAAGATCTTTAAACTTACGAACTTAGCCGATAAGCCAGCTTTGAAGGTGGTTATTCAAGCGGCTTACCGACAGCTCTTTGAGCGAGATATTGCCCCTTACATCGTGCAGGACGAGTTCACTGCGCTAGAAAGTAAGCTGAGCAACGGTGAAATCAATCTGAAAGAGTTCATTGAAGGGCTTGGGTGCTCAAAACTCTATCTCAGAGAGTTTTATGCGCCTTACCCCAACACTAAGGTAATTGAATTAGGAACTAAGCACTTCTTAGGGCGAGCACCGGTTGATCAAGTCGAGATTCGCAAATATAACCAGATTTTAGCCAGCCAAGGCTTAAATGGCTTTATTCAAGAGATGCTCAGCAGCCCAGAATATGCTGACTGCTTTGGGGAAGACACGGTACCTTATCGCCGTTTCCCCACGCTACCTGCAGCCAACTTCCCGAATACGGAGCGACTTTATAATCAGCTCACGAAACAGAACAAGGACTTAATTGTGCCAAGTTTTGAGCCGGTTAGTTAGTTTACAGTTAATGGAACGTAAATGCCTCTGATGGCTGGGGTTGTTGAACAACAGTCCTAGCCTCTTAAAGGGTCAGACAGTGTCAAGGATCATTAACAAGGTTGTTTAATCCTTGACAGAAGCGCTGTGATCGCTCTCCAGGCATTGAGAAGCGATCCTGCTTGTTCGTCTTCGAATCCTTGTTGATAAAGGGTTCCAACAAGATGAGGAGAAGTGTTACAAAATGTTTCGACTCGCTTAAGAAGACGAGTGTGATACCGGACAATAAATTCCGGAAGGTGCTTATGTTCGGGATATTAGAGGGCGATTTCGGATTTCAGTCGAGCTTTCCTGATTACAGGAAGCCGTCGACTGAGTTTCTTCTAAGGCAACTTGACATAGGCGAAGCCCGCTAGCTGATTGTAGTGAATAACTCACTTCCCAAAGAAGGGCTGCTAGCTTTTTAGATTCAGTGAATACCAGCTATTAATGCAGTACCTGGTTCCATTTTTCGGAGGAATCCATCAAATGAGCATTGTCACGAAATCCATCGTGAACGCCGATGCAGAGGCTCGTTACCTCAGCCCCGGTGAACTTGACCGTATCAAATCCTTTGTTATTTCTGGTGAGAAGCGCCTTCGCATCGCTCAGGTTTTGACTGAGTCACGTGAGCGCATCGTCAAGCAAGCTGGCGACCAACTTTTTCAGAAGCGCCCTGATGTTGTTTCCCCCGGTGGAAACGCTTACGGGGAAGAGATGACTGCAACCTGTCTACGTGACATGGACTACTACCTACGGCTGATTACCTACGGTGTTGTTGCAGGTGATGTTACTCCCATTGAGGAAATTGGCTTAGTTGGTGTACGAGAAATGTACAACTCCTTAGGTACTCCCATCCCTGCTGTTGCGGAATCGGTTCGCTGCATGAAGGCAGTTGCTTCTGGTCTGCTATCTAGCGAAGACGCGGCTGAAGCTGCTGCTTACTTTGATTACGTCGTGGGTGCGATGCAGTAAGACTGCTACCGTCACAACGAACAGTTTTAACGTAAGTAAGGACATTTAAGGAATCAAATCATGCAAGACGCAATTACTGCGGTCATCAACTCCTCTGACGTACAAGGCAAGTATCTCGATGGCTCTTCTCTAGATAGGCTAAAGGCTTACTTCCAAACGGGTGAGTTGCGCGTTCGTGCAGCTACCACTATCGGCGCTAATGCAGCCGAAATTGTGAAAGAAGCAGTTGCAAAATCTCTGCTTTATTCCGATATCACCCGTCCAGGTGGCAACATGTATACGACTCGTCGCTATGCGGCCTGCATTCGCGACTTGGATTATTACCTGCGTTACTCCACCTATGCCATGTTGGCAGGTGATCCTTCCATCTTGGATGAGCGCGTGCTGAACGGCCTCAAAGAAACCTATAACTCTCTGGGTGTGCCCATCGGTGCGACTGTCAACGCAATTCAAGCAATGAAAGAAGTCACTGCTAGTTTGGTTGGTGCTGACGCTGGAAAGGAAATGGGTGTTTACTTTGACTACATTTGCTCTGGCTTGAGCTAACGGTAGTTCCTGATAACTTCGTCTGTCATCGTTAAGATGTGCTCCCGCAGAATCTTTGTCTGGGGTGAGTGTTAAGTTCAGAATCTTCTCGGCTTAGCATTGGCTTAAGACACGGACTTGCTGCGGGAGATATTTTAGAAACTACCCAGTTTTAATGGGCCTTTGTATGCTTTCTGAGTGAAAGCGCGATCGCTTGTTAGAGCAACATAATTTTTGCTGTTGATTGATTTGGTCAGGAGAGCTAACTAGCTATGCGAATGTTTAAGATTACGGCCTGCGTTCCAAGTCAAACTCGCATTCGCACCCAGCGAGAGTTGCAAAATACCTTTTTCACCAAGCTAGTACCCTACGACAACTGGTTTCGTGAGCAGCAACGCATCCAAAAGATGGGTGGCAAAATCGTTAAAGTTGAAATGGCAACTGGTAAGCCCGGCACAAATACCGGATTACAGTAACTTCTAACTTTTGCTTTGGGTAATGTGAGTGATTTCGGTAGGTGTGGGTGTTCCATGCCTACTTTTTATATGAACATCTTAATTTTTAGACCTATCGCAGAATGCGGAATTCTAAATACCCTTCGGGAAGGGCAGAGCCCTACGGAGTTCGGAATAAAAGCACCTGCTGTGTGGTGCTTGCAGAAATTAAAACTGTCCTGACCTGATTGCGAATCGCTATATTGTCGGATGTTTGTGTCAAAGAGTTACTCTGACCGGCTCAGTTTTTTTGACCGTAGCTACAGTTACTAGTATTCGACGGCTTAAGTCTCGATACCGATCCCCCTCATCCCCCAGCCCCTTCTCCCAAAACTGGGAGAAGGGGAGCAAGCGCTGGTTTGAAGTCCCTCTCCCAAAATTGGGAGAGGGATTTAGGGTGAGGGCTAATATTACGCAAACTTACGCCGAGCAGTACTAGTACCGTGCGGCTGCACCCCGTTTCCCAGGGCACAGGAGCAGTGATGCAGAGGAGCCAGATACTGAAAAGGTAGGGCCATTTCTGCCATCGAGTACTAGCGCGATCCTTGCTACGTAGGAAATAAGTGGATATTGTCGTCGTGTCAGAGTCCTAATCTAATCGCCTGCAGGATTCGTGTGGCAGGTTTTATGAGGGTTGCTATACTTGCCGCAGATCCCAAGGATACCGTTGATGAACAACGCTACATACCATTAGGGGGGAGCTTATTTATCGCTTTGAATTCTACAGGTAGTGTTTAAGTGCATTACTAGACACTGTCGAAATGCGGTGTCATCAACGACATTCAACCCCTGAATAGTAATCTGCCAAGCCGATGACCTCGAATGCGCCTACGACCATTATCCGATATCTGTTGCCAGTCTATGATCCAGCGATCCAGCACTGGTCTAGAGAAGCGCGTTTGACGCGGTGGCTGACTGTTGTCTGGTTGTCAATAGGCCTAATCACATTATTTTCGGCATCTTACCCTATTGCTCTCGCCGAAACTGGAATGGGGTGGCGGTTCTTAGCGGTTCAGTTATTATGGGTGTTTCTAGGACTCAATTTATTCAATTGGATTGTCCGTCAGCCGATCACAAGCCTTATCAGGCTGTCAGGATTAGCCTTCTTTGTCTTAATTGGCTTGTTATTTCTAACTCTAGTTCCAGCCTTGGGCGTCACGATCAATGGTGCAACGCGCTGGTTAGCGCTCGGCCCCTTTCTCATTCAGCCCTCGGAATTGCTCAAACCTTTGCTGATTTTGCAAGCGGCTCGACTTTTTGGTCGTTGGTCTCGCCTGGCTTGGTCGACGCGGGGGCTATGGATTGGGCTATTTGCGATCGCAATCACGATGATTTTGTTGCAGCCTAACCTCAGCACTGCGGCTATTTGCGGGCTGTCTCTATGGTTCATTGCTTTAGCAGCAGGTCTGCCGTATCGCCTCCTCTTGAGCACTGCGATAACTGGCTTAACAGCAGCCCTCTTGAGTCTTGGAGCCAATGCTTACCAGCGAGAACGCATTACGGCCTTTCTTAATCCCTGGGCCGACCCCACGGGGAATGGGTATCAGCTGATCCAAAGCCTGCTGGCAATTGGATCAGGTGGTTGGTTAGGCAATGGATTTGGGTTTTCGGAACAAAAGCTCGATTTTCTGCCGATTCAGTACACGGACTTTATTTTCTCAGTCTATGCAGAAGAATTTGGATTCATTGGCAGCGTTTTGCTGCTAATTTTGCTGCTGGCTTATGCCTCTCTGGCAGCATTGGTGGCCATGCGAACAACCCACCCCATTCAACGTCTTATCGCCGTGGGCTCGATGGTGGTGTTGGTTGGTCAGGCGTTCTTAAATATTGGTGTAGCCGTTGGGGCGCTTCCCACCACAGGCTTGCCGTTCCCATTATTTAGCTATGGTGGCAGCTCCATGATTGCAAGCCTGGCGATCGCCGCGTTGTTAACACGCGTCGCCCGTGAAGTGAACGTCGATAATGTGGTAACGCTGCCGCTAGGTCGGATCAGCAAGTCAGAAATTTAACCAGCTAGGCTGGCCAGCCATTTTGATATGAGGCATAAAACAAAATGGCATCGCTTTGTATGACTGGGTTAAGCCCATTCCCCAGTTAGGGAGTTGCGCTTAAATAACATCTCACCGACCCTGCTACCCATCCACCCTGCCACAGTCTTGTCCGGGTACTTTATTTTCAAGCCGATCCTTTACCACAGTAATTTTGTTGAGCAAGCACTGACAAGATGATGACAACAATGACTAAAAGTCACTACCGAAGCCGATAGAAGTCGTGCCCATTGCCTCAAAGACGGTTACTCCTAACGGTAAATCAATGTTGCCGTTTTCATCGATTAAGCTTTCAAAAAAACTAGCGTCGAAGAGATCGGTAATATCGGCATTTTCAGCGCTTTCTTCATCAGAATTATTGATTTCGTTAGCTACAGAGTTGAGAGAATTCGCATCGGTCTGAACTCCAACGCTGCGGATTTCCAGAGGCAATAAACTATTCGCAACATTCGTTTCTGTTGTCATACTGTCAGCCCAGGCAGATTGGGCAAAGGCCAGAACAGACAAAAATGTAGCAGACGCCAAAATCTGACTAATGGTAAGAGCACGCATATGAGAATCTCTCGTAATTTAGCAATCACTACAGCCATACCAATTACTTGATATAGCCATCATTCAACTAGCAATCTATTAAGGTCTATAACTAGCCACTAAATCTTCACCAGATGTCTTTGAATCAAGCAGTGTACTTGCTCGAAATTATTAGTTATTTGACTAGTTATTAACAGAACTTAATAACCAACAGATCCTCACAGCCTATTATTAATATCTCCTATGGAACACTGATAAGCTTGGGTGCTTTCACGGAGGATATACCTTCGTACGATTACTCAGGCTATCGACACGACAGTACAGAGCCTGTTGCTGTGCGAGACAACAACGATATTTTCTTGCCCACAGGGTTGTAAGAGCTGAGCTGAGCCGCAAAATGTTGATGCCGGCAGATGGGAATAGAGAACGCTGCCCTAGCGGCTCTTCCATTGAGCAGGCTGTTAATACTTGTGAGCAGGCTGGTCATACTTGCTACCTTTAGTCGTTTTGGATGCCAGCATTAGAAAGACAGCGCGGCGGCTGACGGAGTGTTCTACTCTGTTGTTTATAGTCTGCAGAGCTTTATCGCTTGCGGTTTCTGCAGCGATCGCGATCGTCGAGGAGCCTGAAGGTTTAAATGCTCGATTCGTACACCTGCCGAGATCTTCCGTATTCACTTGTCACCTGGGTAAATTATTTCACTCAGATTTGACCGGATACTGAAGTAAATACCTGGAAATAGAAAAGGCGAAACGTTCTATCTGCGGATCCTAAGACATCTTCTTGGAAAGGCGATTCTGACCTAGATTAGAGCGCAGCCCTACGCCGTTGATAGAGATTTGAATGGGGCGGCTCAGGGCCAATAAAACGGCTCAACTCATTTGCTTATAATTGCAATCGTAGCTGTGATGAGAAAAAAAAATACACGTATCAGCACACTATTTGCGGCTAGTCTGTGCTTCAGCAGTGGCCTCGTCTCCTCTCCTGTTTGGGCATCAGCTCAACTAACTGACACGGCAACACCCACCAGGCTGTTAAGCTTTGAGAACCTGGCTCAAAACCCACCTCCCCCCGTCCCACCACAGCCAGCCCCATTACCTAGCGCAAGCGTCCCGGCGGCAGCAGGCATTGTCGGCCTGACCCCAGAAAACGTTAGCGATATCGGCGTTGGGCATTTACGACCTCAAGACACCTTCTTTTTAGATTCACCGATTGCCGCCAACCGCTCGCTGCTGGGGGCTGGTTGGCTGCAATCGATCGCTATTCCTATTTACATCGAGCCCAATGGTGCCTACTGGGGCTGGATCGTCAATGGCTGGCTGGTCCCCAATGGTCAAGCCCCGATTGCGATCGGTCAGGATGCCTCCTTTTTGATGTTGCAAACGGATACTGACTTATTGTCATTTCCCGTCACGCAAATTCGAGCTGATGGGTGGTTTCAGTTTCAATACACGCCAGCTGGCAGCGCGTGGGCCCATGTCGGGCATCTCAATCTAGGAGCCACAGATTTGGCTATTGAGTCTTGGGAAAACCACTTTATCAATGTTGGACGAGTGGAATTTCGTCAACATGGCTTATCGCAGTCTCTCTATCGAGCACCCAGCGGCACGACCGAAAGCATCTTGGGGTTAGTTGGCCCTAATAGTTTCATTCAGCCGTTGGCTTTTGAAGGCGATTGGATGCTTGTAAAGGTGACTCAACCGACAGACGGCTGTACGCTGTTGCCCGGTGCCATCACTCAAGAGGGCTGGATGCGATGGCGTAGCAATAGCCAAAGTTCACTTATTTGGTCACCCCCTGGAGGCTGCTAAAAACCGTCACTATTGCGCGGTCAAATTCTCCACAATAGTAGGGCAACAGTTCTTTGCCGTTGAGTAAATGCGAGCGTTGTATGCTGCTTGCCAAAGCTTTTTCAGATTAACTGCCCACGTAACTTTAGGTAATAAGCTAAATCTTGAGAGCCGGTAAGGGGCAGGAATTATTTTTTGCACAGACTTACAGTTCCATACTCCGGACAGAAATCTGCTCCTCACATCGCCTGTAATGTAGAGCCTTCGTTGCTAGAAGTATTTAAATCAATGTCAGCCTGAAAGCTAACTTTGATTTAAATAGGCAGTTGCTGGGATGATTGCCCTGTAAGCCTTGTGGCTTCGTCAGCAAAACTGTCCGGACTGTTGACAGTTTTGCTGTGATCGCTGCCAATGGCAACTATCTAAATTTATTGAGCTGAGAGGCGGTTGTGTGATTGCCATTTATCCAGGAAGTTTTGATCCTATTACCTTTGGCCACCTTGACATCATTAAGCGAAGCAGCATCTTATTTAAGAAAGTTATCGTCGTTGTCGCGGCGAATCCAAACAAACGGCCACTTTTTACTGCTGATCAACGCATTCAGCAAATTCAAGCAGCAGTAAACCCTTTGACCAATGTTGAGGTCGACAGTTTTGATGGTCTCACGGTAACCTATGCCAGAATGAAGCAGGCCCAAGTGTTGTTAAGGGGATTGCGAGTGCTGTCTGACTTTGAAAAGGAGTTGCAGATGGCCCATACTAACAAGACCCTAGCAGACGATTTAGAAACTGTATTCTTGGCAACTTCGACTGAGTATGGCTTTTTAAGCAGTAGTTTGGTGAAAGAAATTGCTCAATACGGAGGCTTAATCGATCATCTGGTGCCGCAACACGTCGCCCGGGACATATACCGATGCTACGCCAAGACTTAAATTCTGCGAATAACAATGGGGCTAACAATGCTGTAGAGCAGGCATTAGCTGCTAATGAGCAAGCTGTTAGTCATACTGAAACAGTTAAGCGACTCGATATTCAACAGTCGCTGAATGTATTAGAAGAGCTGATTTTAGAAAGTCCTAGGGTGCCATTTTCAGGGCGTACTCTAGTGGATGAGGATCAATTGCTAGAGCAACTAGATCGCATTCGCCTCAACTTACCCACAGTGTTCCAAGAAGCCATGCAGATTGTGCAGCAGCGCGATCGCATCATCAGCGACGCTCATCAATATGCTCAGGAGATGATGGATGCAGCTGAGCAAGAAGCGACCCGCCGAGTTGATGACCTGGGCATTGTGCAACAAGCGGAAAATGAAGCCCGCCAAGTGAAGCAGCAGCTAGAACAAGATTGCGATGCCCTGCGATCTCAGACTCGATCAGAGATTGAGCAATGGCAAACTGCAGCCGAGCAATATTGGGAAGATAATCGTCAGCACACTGAAGAAGAATGTACCGCTCTTCGCGAGGATGCGGATGCTTATGCTGCCGACGTATTGCAAACCTTGGAACAAAAGCTTTCAGATATGATGCGAGTCATCCGGAATGGGCGCTCCACGCTGCCGACCAACGGTAGCGCTGATACAACTGGACGTCCCCAAGATGCCACTGGGCAAAAGTCTCAGGGCACGGTCTCACCCGCTCCATCAGAGTCGTCTCGTCAAGGGCGCTCGCGCCGCAACCCGTCACCATCATAATTAATTGAAAGCGCCGGCTTACAAACCATATTCGGGGCTGCCATCGCTCTCAGTCCCAGGGCTGTATGGCGGCCTCGCGCCAATCAGGCTGTCACGATGGGGACAAGCAACCAAAAAGGACATGCTGAGTTACTTAAAAGGCCACCTCGTCGATATTCAAAAACCAGGGGGACATCGAGTCATCATCACCGTTGATGTGCATCAAGTGGGCTACGACTTGCAAATCACCAGCCGTTTTTTAGCCGAACTGCCGCCATTGGGAGAACCGCTGCAGGTATTTTGTCATCTCCAAATCCGGGAGGAATTACCCGTGGTCTTTGGGTTTGCCAGTCGGTCAGAGCGCGATGTGTTTCGTCAGCTCGTGAGCGTGAGTGGCATTGGCCCTCAAATGGCGATGGCCTTGTTAGACACTCTCGGCTTTCAAGAACTGATCCAAGCTGTCGTTTCAGGCAATACGCGCTTAATCTCACGTACTAAAGGGGTTGGTAATAAAACTGCTGAGAGATTGATTCTAGAGCTCAAAACCAAGCTAGCAGAATGGCGACAACAATCGGGGTTGGAGATCGCACCGGGCGGCGGCCCGATGGCCACTGTGCAAGAAGAAGTGGAAATGACGCTGCTAGCTTTGGGCTATACCAATGGCGAAATTGTAAAAGCCCTACAGGCCGTTGGGCGCAATAGTACACTGGCGAAAAACGACAACGCCGAAGACTGGATTCGAGAGGCGATCGCTTGGTTAAGTCAAGTCCCTTAATGGCAAAGAGCTTTCTACACCTTGGGCTTAGGAGATTTACAGGAAAGAATTTACCGCTTGTAGGGTGTCATTAGCGAAGCGTAATGCACCGCCGAATGGGTATGTTCATTAACAGAAATCTTCTTAGTAACATGCGGCGTAAATTTGTACACCGCTGCCTCAGGCAGGAGGGCAACAGTGGAGAAGGTCCAGACACTGAAATGATCGGGTGACTGCTGCTGTCGAGTACTACGATGAGCTTCACTTGTCAGTAATGACCTGACAACACCGCTGGTTAACAATCGATTACTCGTTGGCGTCGGCAATTGCTAAACGACTCCATTTCAATAAAAAGAAGCATGGACTGAGCGATGATAGTGCCGATGCCAATTAGCGAATAGGCGGCATGAACTATAGCGAGCTGCAATTTGATCCGGTCACCCTGAATTGTTGAACCTCATTGCTGGCAAGCCTTTCAATTCCGCATTCCGACTTCAACATTCCGACTTCTGCTATAGGTTACCAGCACCTACGCCCATGGCCGTATAGAGCCCTGACCGTCGTAAGTAGGCCAGGCTGTTGCGCAAGGTGAGAGCAAAATCTGGTCCGGGTGTGACAACCGCCACGCAACTAACCGCTAAAACCGCTACCCATGCAGAAAAACACGTCATCGTACTCGGCTCAATAACAAAAATAATTGTTTTTATGCATCACCCATACGTTAGCGCTGACATTGTTCTATAGCGTTGAATTTGGGGATAAAACGAAACTCTTTATTTAGGGCAGTACTTATCTAGCTAGACAGTGGCCATCATTTCAGAAAGTCGATTAGCGATGCAGTAGAATCTTGAAGCTAGTAAAGTTTGGCATTATTGCCGACCTTGCTGGCAATGCATTCTCGGGCTCGTTTCTAGGGATCTTTGTTCGTTGAGCAGAGCTACTTTGCCACGGAGTTGGGTAGCCTAAGGAAGCTGTTAGCCCCTTAATCTAGCCCTTCTGCGTGCTATTGCTAGCTGAGGTAAATGATGGTCGTGCTAAAGCCATGTCTTTCAGCCCGAACTATCAATACGCCACTCGCGAGCCTGAGGCCCGCATTCGTAGCTTAAACAGGATATTTAATTGTCATGACTAATTCCAAAAGTGCCCTCATTACCGGCATCACTGGCCAAGACGGCTCATATCTAACCGAATTTTTATTAGAAAAAGGTTACCAGGTGCATGGCATTATCCGCCGCACCTCAACATTCAATACTGATCGACTTGATCACGTATATACTGACCCCCATGACGAAGATGCCCGCATGTTTTTACACTATGGGGATCTGAATGACGGCACCATGCTGCGCCGCATTTTAGAAGAAGTCGAACCGACCGAAGTGTATAACCTCGGGGCTCAGTCACACGTGCGGGTTAGCTTTGACTCTCCCGAATATACGGTTGATACCGTTGCGATGGGTGCATTGCGGCTGTTAGAGGCCATTCGTGATTATCAGCAACGCACCGGTAATGAAGTGCGTTACTACCAAGCCGGTTCTTCTGAGATGTACGGCAAGGTGCAAGAAATTCCTCAAAAAGAAACGACGCCATTCTACCCGCGCAGCCCTTACGCCTGTGCCAAGCTCTATGCTCACTGGCAGACTGTCAATTATCGCGAATCTTATGGCTTGTTTGCTTGTAACGGCATCTTGTTTAACCATGAATCGCCTCGTCGGGGTGAAACGTTTGTCACTCGCAAGATTACTCGCGCCGTTGCCCGGATTGTGGCCAAACAGCAGGATAAACTCTATATGGGTAATTTAGACTCCAAGCGGGATTGGGGTTATGCCAAAGATTATGTCCGGGCCATGTGGCTGATGTTGCAACAAGACCAGCCCGATGATTACGTCATTGCCACGGGTGAAACGCACTCGGTAGAAGAGTTTCTTGCAATTGCTTTTGGGCGAGTAAGCCTCAACTGGAAGGACTACGTAGAGTTTGATCCTCGGTACTTGCGACCAGCAGAGGTTGATTTGCTCATTGGAGACCCAGCTAAAGCGAAAAAACAACTGCAGTGGGAACCTAGTGTCACCTTTAATGAACTTGTAGAACTGATGGTAGATGCCGATTTAGAAGCTGTCGGCATTGTTGACCCAGACAAGGCAGTACATCCAGAACTAGCCACTATTCGGCGCACTCAACTGAGCCAGCAAATGGGTTAGGCATCATATACCGGCGGGTTTATCCCTAAAGGTTACGTTAGCCTTACTCATCACAGCCTTCCAGAGAAAGAAACCGTCTGGAGGGCTGTTTACTTTAATATGATCTAAGAAAGGTTTCATCTTGACCTTCAGAAGCATGCAGACTTGATAGGCGTTCTACAAACATGGCTGAAGACAACACCGCAAAACCGAATTCCAAAGCAGCGGCAAAAACGAAGAAAGCGAAACCGCCCAAGATTGAGGAGAAGCCCTTTAATGAGTTTATTGAGCAGCATTTTGTCCCAGCTTTGGATAAAGCCCTGGCTGATGATGGCTGGGACGGGGTCAAGCTGTCGCTGGTTGAGGCACCGCTGGCGGTCAAAGGAGCAGACCAGCAGGAGACCTATTGGCAATTGCAAGGCAATCATCCCAGCAACTTAGCGCATTGCTTCAACATTGTCTTTACGAAAGACGACATCAAAAGCTCGAAGTTTTTTTACTACAGTCGGGGGGATGCTCTTGCTAGCACTGTTGAACAATTTATGGGAGATGAGCGGCGAATTACATTGCCGCTTATGGTGATGTACACGCTGCAACGCTTGAATGGCCAAAAGTGGCTGAGTCGTAATTAACCGATGGACTTTGGAGCGAGCGCATTGGTAATGCTCCTGAGGTCACGTTCAGGACGCTGAATACAGCTCAAGCGCCTTTTTGGGGTTATTCAGAGCCATCAGGGAGTTACGCTTAAATAACATCTCACCGCCCCTGCTACCCATCCACCCTGCCACAGTCTTGTCCGGGTACTTGATTCTCAAGCCGATCCCTAAATGGTTCGTTTTACCAAGCTATACAAACGTCTACGGCAAGCAAGTTGAGACGAGGTAATCGGCTAGAGACCTTAGCTGGTTGCAGTTTTTAGAATAGTCATCGGCCATTGGACTGGTCACGATGCTCTAGGATTGAGAAGGTGTTTTTGCAGGGGCTCTGACCGCTGCTACAGGTAGCTTATGTTGTCTGCGATCGCAACTTTGACAGAGCGACTAGAGCAAGCTTTGGTGCAAGCCTTTGGGGATGATTTGGCGGGAACGGACCCGATTTTAGTGCCTGCCAGCAACCCCAAGTTTGGCGATTACCAGGCTAACTGTGCCATGGCCCTAGCCAAACGATTGCAGGATAAACCGCGAGCGATCGCCGAAAAAATCGTGGCCACGCTAGCCGTTGCGGACATTTGTGAACCGCCAGAAATTGCCGGACCAGGCTTTATTAACCTGCGGTTGCAAGCCCGATATTTAGAAGCCCAACTGCAGGCGATCGCGAGCGATAAACGGTTAGGCGTGGCCCCAGTTAAATCCGTCAAAAAGGTGATTGTGGACTTTTCGAGTCCTAATATTGCTAAAGAGATGCATGTTGGGCACCTGCGCTCCACCATCATCGGCGACTCAATTGCGCGGGTGCTAGAGTTTGTCGGTCATGATGTGTTGCGGCTCAATCATGTGGGCGATTGGGGTACTCAGTTTGGCATGTTAATTACCCATCTGAGGACAGCTTGCCCAGAAGCCTTAACCGGCTCAGAAAGATTTGACATCGGCGATCTGGTGGCTTTTTACAAGCAAGCCAAACAGCGGTTTGATGAAGATGCTGACTTTAAGGCGCGATCGCGTGAAGCTGTAGTCGCACTCCAATCTGGTGACGCCGAGGCTCGGCAGGCTTGGCAAGTACTCTGTGATCAGTCTCGCCAAGAATTTCAAAAAATCTACGATCGCCTTGATATTAAGGTGACTGAACGAGGCGAATCGTTCTACAATCCGCTGCTACCTGAAGTCGTTGAGGATTTGCAGGCGCAGGGACTCCTTGTGGAAGATCAGGGTGCTCAAGTTGTCTTTCTGGAAGGTTTTACTAATAAAGCTGGCGACCCCCAACCGTTAATTATTCAAAAATCAAACGGCGGCTTTAACTACGCCACTACGGATTTAGCCGCCATTCGCTATCGCATCCAGCAGGATGGCGCTGAACGGGTCCTTTACATCGTCGATGCTGGACAAGCCAACCATTTCAATCAAGTTTTTCAGGTTGCGGACAGAGCTGGCTGGGTCCCTGAAAACACCGAACTCACCCACGTACCTTTTGGCTTAGTTCAAGGGGAAGATGGCAAGAAATTCAAAACACGTTCTGGGGAGACCGTCAGACTCAAAGACCTACTCGATGAAGCGGTGA
Organism: Cyanobacteria bacterium P01_F01_bin.56; assembly: GCA_039185935.1. GTDB lineage: Bacteria > Cyanobacteriota > Cyanobacteriia > Phormidesmidales > Phormidesmidaceae > Halomicronema. Next base: position 33,091 of record JBCDAJ010000010.1, read on the forward strand.
GTCGAGCCCGGGCCGATTTAGAAAGTCGGATCGAGGCTGAAACCCGTCGAGAAAGTGACGAATTTATTCAATCGGTAGCCGAAACTGTCGGTCTTGGCGCAGTGAAATATGCTGATCTGAGCCAGAATCGTACGAGTAACTATATTTTTAGCTACGACAAAATGCTAGCGCTGCAGGGCAATACGGCACCTTACTTGTTATACGCCTATGTGCGGGTGCAGGGCATCAGCCGTAAGGGAGACATCGACTGGCAAAACCTTGGAGCAAACGCCACGATGCATTTAGAAGATGACAGCGAATTCACCCTGGCGAAGCATATCCTGCAGTTGGATGAGGTCATTGCCGAAGTGGTGCAGGACCTTTATCCTAATCGGCTATGTCAGTATTTATTTGAGCTCAGCCAAAAGTTTAATCAGTTTTACGATCGCTGCTCCGTCCTACAAGCAGCAGAACCTCAGCGCACCTCTCGTTTGATGTTATGCGACCTGACCGCCCGCACGCTGCAATTGGGCCTGTCACTGCTGGGCATCCAAGTGTTAGAACGGATGTAGTCTAGTGGCTTCAGTCACCCAACCTCTCCGTATCGTCAACTAACTTCTGCAAGGTTTCCGGATTTGTAGGATCCTGGGGCGAAAGGCTAGACGTCGAAAGTTATACATAGATTCTATGAAGACACCTAAACCGGCATCAAAATTGTCTTCGTCGACGGAATATGCATTGATTTTTGGCGCTGGGGCTAGTGCGGCAATGTCTCTCGCGGCCCAGCAAGTTGCAGCCGCTTCGGTGCCGGTAACAGCGCTAGTCGCGATCGGCCTATTGAATCGCCGTCGCCTTGATCATCAGATTCAGGCGGGGCAACCATTAGCCCCTATACCAGAAGCCAAGTCGGCGCGTGAGGAAGCCCCATCTGATTTAAACGTAACGGCCCGACCAGCCCCGCCCCAAGCCACTGCGATACCAGCCATGCAGACTCATCCGATGATGAGTCATCCGGTGAGTCATCCAGTAGCCCCGGCAATGAGTCCCCGACCTCAACTCCGATTTTCATCCCAGCAGCAACGATTAATGGCAGCCAGACAGACGTTGTTAACAGCGCAGGCAGAAAGTTTGCAGAAAATTGGCACCCAGTTACAACAGGCTCGTGTTGCGCTTGGCTGGTCGTTACAGGATATTCATCAAGAGACTTACATTCAGCGCTACGCTCTGCAGGCGATTGAAAAAGGCGATCTCTGTGCCCTGCCGGAGCCCTTTTATATTCATGCGTTTATCAAAAAGTATGCGATCGCTCTGGGCTTACCCGGCCCTGAAATTGCCAGCCAGTTTCCGATCGCTTAGGGGCTGTCATTCATTAAAGACTAACTCTCGCCCAGAGATGCTCTCAGACCCTAGTCAACAAAGTTGATGTGGGGAGAGCAGGCTCGGCCGGGCGATCGCAGAATGCAGAATTCTGAAGACCCTTCGGGCAGGGCAGAGCCCTACGGAGTTCGGAATATAGCGAAAGGCGAAAGGCAGAAGGCAGAAGGCAGAAGGCAGAAGGCAAAAGGCAAAAGGCAAAAGGCAAAAGGCAAAAGGCAGAAGGCGAAGGCGAAAGGCAGAAGGCAAAAGGCGAAAGGCAGAAGGCAAAAGGCGAAAGGCAGAAGGCAAAAGGCAGAACTGGAAGTCTTCCCAAATCAAGGCTCCAGCGATCTACCCTGTTCAAACTTAACTGCGACTGGCGATAAGAACACTGGCTGTGTGGTGCTTTCAGCAATTATCACTGTCCTGACCTGATTGCGGATCGCTATATCAGAAATGCCATAGCGGGGCCTGGGTTCAGCGTCTTGCAAAAACGGCACCACAACGCTGAAACCCTCTGCTCGGAGCTGTTCAAGATCCTGCTCGCTGGGGTTGTGGCTCTCCAGTGAGCAGGTTTGGTCAATCCACCACTGACTCATCAACGTCATTGCTCGCGGCTTGGGTCAGTTAAACCGGCTCTGGCGGGTCGGCAAGGGCTGGCAGGCGGTCCAATTGAGCGAAGTATTCGGCATCGGTGAGCAGGCTGGACGGTTCTGCTACATGATCCACAAACACGGTGCCGTTAAGGTGATCGAGTTCGTGCTGAAAGATGCGGGCCACAAAGTCAGTGAAGACCTGACGTTTGAGCCCACCGTGACGATCGCGGTATTCCACCTCAATTTCACGCCAGCGATCGACCTGTCCCCGCTGGTCAGGGACGCTTAAGCAGCCTTCCCAGCCGATTACCTGTTCATCGGAGTGGGCAATGATGCGAGGATTGAGCATCGGGGTCGGTTTCATTTGGGGAGCGTGGGGATACCGCAAATTGGGGTAAGAGGCCACAATAAAGATTTGCAGTGGTGCTCCTACCTGGGGGGCGGCAATACCCACACCATGGGCTTTCTCCGCAGTCCATAGCAGGTTATTAATCAGTTGCTGTAGACGCTCATCAATGTTTGCCACTGGCTGAGCGATTTGCCGCAGTCGCGGATCGCCTAAAGTCAGCACCGACAATTGTTTTCGACGCATTAGGAAAGGCCACATCGCCAGCCGTACCCTCATTGCTAATGGAACAGACTTTGACCGGTTTCACTCCATCATGCCAGAGTGGCGCTGAATCTACAGCAGCCTCAGTCAGCATGAATTGGGGCCAGTGCTGGGGCCAGTGCTGCCAAAACTCTGATACTCGCCTATCGAATGGGCAAAGCTGCTGGACGCAGCGTCACTTCCAATTGTCGTCCTTGACGATCAATCACCGCTACTAACGGGTCACCAATTTCTGTATTCTGCACGATGGTTTGCACAGTTTCAGCCGCTAGTGTGGGTTGACCGTCTAAAGATTGGAGGACATCACCTGGGCGCACCCCAGCCTGCGCCGCTGGAGAATTGGTCTGTATGCCGAGTACAACCACGCCACTGTTAGCGGAAATTTGGAGGTTTTGAGAATTTTGACTGTTTAGGATCTCGCGTAGGGCCGGGGTCAGCGATCGCATTTGAATGCCGATGTAAGGATGGTCTACTTTACCGTTGGCAATCAGTTCGCGAGCAATTTCCTGCGCAGCGTTGATGGGAATGGCAAAGCCCAACCCCTGAGCCCCGCCAATAATCGCAGTATTCACACCAATGACCTGTCCCTGCTCGTTCAGCAAAGGCCCACCAGAATTACCCGGATTAATGGCAGCGTCAGTTTGGATGAAGCTGACCCGCTTGTCCGGCACTCGAATCTGAGAGCTAGAACGACCAGTGGCACTAATAATTCCCGCCGTCACCGTGTTGTCGAGGCCCAAGGGATTGCCGATCGCGATCGCCCATTCTCCCGGACGCAGCTGTTCAGAATCTCCCAGGGTCACTGTGGGCAACCCTGACGCTTCCACCCGAATGACCGCTAAGTCGGTGAGGCGATCTTCGCCCAGCACTTCGCCCGTCAGTTCCCGCCCATCTTTGAGGGTGACCAGCACCTGGTCGGCCCCTTCAATCACATGGGCATTGGTCAAAATCAGCCCCTCAGCATCAATGATGAAGCCCGACCCAGTGCCGCGTTCAACCCGAGTGCGGGGTGGCTGGGGCACCATGCCAAAATCACCAAAAAAATCTCGAAAAAAGGGACTGCTAAAGACTTCAGACGAGCGTTGTACCACCGTGCGCGAGGCATCAATCCGCACGACTGAGGGCCCCACTCGCTCTACGGCATCCGCAATAAAACTGGTACTTTGGAATGCCGGTAACGAAACTGGAGCAACCGTCATCGAGATGGCATTGCGAGGCGTGGGTGATAACTCGGTCTGCAGCCAGTTTGACAGGCTGGCTTCTGAGGGGGTGGTCTGGTTAAGCAGCACCAATGCGGTGGTGCCTAAGAGCGTCAACACTCCGTAAGTTTTCAGACGTCGTCCCCTAGGCAAAGCATGGTAAGTAATGGGATCAGGTGATTTTTGAGGGTGCATGGGGACTGTCTCTCTCCGAGCAAATGCGATCGCAAAGTTGGTTGCTGACAACAACAGCGCGATCGCACCGGTTTTCAGCAAGCTATTCAAAAAAGTTGAACCTCAGTAGAGCCCAGCCTGCAACGGCTTAGAACCCTGCTGTTACAGCACGGCTGCCAACCAACACATCAAACCTGTGAGGCTGCATTTCTAAAACAAGTAAGGGGCAAAAATTGCCGGAGATTCTCAACATTTATCACAGAGAATCGATATGAACAGACTCAGAAAAACTGCAGACACTGTCACCTATTCTTCAAGCTGTTGGACGCAGGTGTGACTAACAAGTTCCTAACTACACAATAGCGGAAGATGGGGCATTCTCTTAGAGACTCCGCTCGGTGGGACCTCGCGACAGGCTGATCGGGAAAGCCATACTGCCTACACGTAAATGCCTGAGAGTCAGGTTTTTACCCTTGCGATACCCAGACAAAAATGGGGTCCCTGAGAACCCCATTACGTAGAGTGACGGCAGACTGCTGCTTAGCAATTACAGACTATAGGCATTCGTGGGGGCGATCGCCATTCCCAGTAGTCGCTCAACGCGTTCTTCAGTGGAAGGGTGGGTCGAAAACAGACTCGCCATCGGGCGTTTGGGTACTGCATTGACGATCATCAGCGGTTCAAACGCTGGATTGCCGGTCATGGGTCGGCGACGGGCACTGGCTTCCAGACGCTTGAGGGCACGGGCCAACGCTTGAGGATTGCCCGTGAGTTTTGCAGCCCCGGCATCCGCAGAAAATTCACGGGTGCGGGAGATGCCCAACTGTAGAACCGTCGCGGCAATGGGAGCCAAAATGACCGTGCCCAGCAACGCTAACGGATTTGGGCCATCATCGTCGCGAGCCACGCCGCCAAACCACATCGCGTAACTGAGCATCTGGGCCAAAAAGGCGATCGCTCCCGCGATGGTGGCAGCAACTGCCTGGGTCAGCGTGTCTCGATGCAGAATATGGCTGAGTTCATGAGCGATCACGCCTTCTAGCTCATCCGCCGGTAGTAAATGCACAATGCCTTCGGTAACTGCGATCGCCGCATGGTGGGGATCGCGCCCCGTGGCAAAGGCGTTGGCCGCCGCGCCGGGAATCACATAAAGCTCTGGGGTCGGAATGCCCGCTCGCTGGGCCAGTCGCGTCACCATCCGATGCAGTTCCGGTGCTTGCTGCCCAGAGACCGGCTGGGCTCGATACGCGGCGAGGGCAATGCGGTCAGAAAAATACCAAGCGCCCAAGTTAGTGATCGCGGCCAGAGCTATAGCGGTGCCTAGATCAATTAAGTACACCAGGTATCCGTTGCAGAGCTGTCTTGATTACGAATCTGTACTTAACCTAAGTGGGCACCGCTATATACCCGCGATCGCGCCGGTCACTCCGCCTAGCACGCTGTAGCTAATCGTAATCAACAGCCCGCTCAGCAATCCCAGTAGAGCCACTGTTTTGACTTGATTCATACTTAATCTCTTTTCCCGAATGAAGTCTCAAAAGTGTCGAGCCCATTAGCCCAACGCCTCTATGCTAGAGAGTTTCAATGCTAGTTTGGGGGACGAAAGCGCGAATGCAGGGGTACGGATTTTGTCACCCGCGTAACCGGAATCACGCTGTCTAACTGTGTAGGCTCAGGTATTAACTCGGTGGCAATCGTGCCACTCCGTCAGAAAAAGTATGGATTTCCGGGGGTAAGCGCTGTATGCATGCCTTGGCAGGCTTACACTCGGGAACACTGGCCGTGATTGTGCGTTTATGGGAGATGACCGCGATGCAGGGATGGATAAAACGAACTGGGCTCCAGATGGCTTCCTCAATGGTGCTGCTGAGTCCCGCGATCGCGGCGTTGCCCAGTGCTGCTAGCCCAGATCCAGCCGAAGTACTGCCGTCCAACACTGCTTACACCATCCTGCTCGACATGCGTCAGGAAACGTGGGCTCAGCTAAACCAGTACGCGTTATTCCAACAGTTGCAGGCGCAGGGCATCGGAGAACCTAACCCTGGTGGACTGCCCTTTTTGCCATTGGGGTTGGAGTACGAGGCCGATATTGCCCCTTGGGTCGGCGACGATGTGGCCATGGCCCTGTTGCCGATCGATGATCCGACTGGCACGGTCATGAGAGATCATGAAATTCTCATCGCTCCCATTGCTGATTCAGCGGCTTTCTCAGCTGTATTCGACGATGACTTTATCGGTTCGGTAGCGGCCCTCAAAGAAGGCGCCCCCGAGCTTCTCAGTTATCAGGGCGTCGACATTGTGTATTGGGCCCCCCCGGTGCCGCCCGAACCCGAACCTGAGAGCCTGCCCCCCGTCACCTTGCCCAACGACGGGCCCCCCGAAACCGATCTGCTGATTGAGGCGGAGCCGCCTGTAGCGTCACCCGATCCGGGGCTAGAAGACGAGGGGGCGACGCCTCAAGAATGGCTCAAAGCCCTGCCCAAACAAGACGACGACACCACCTGGTCGCCCGCCACTTGGCTCGATGATCAGGGCTTAGCGATCGCGGTCTTTCCAGACTTTATCGTCGCGGCGGCCAGTCCGACCGCCATTCAGACCTGGGTGGAGCTGCGACCGACTGACCCAGCGGCGGCCCTGGCCCAGAATGAGGACTTTTTGCAGACGTTAGCTCATCCTCAGGCTGACGGCGCGCTAGGGCTCTTGTATGGCGATATGTCCGAACTCGTCAACTACGCCTTCGTCGATTTAGATTTACCTGACTTGCCGCTCGATCTCCCCAATCCTGAAGACTTACTGTCGCCACAAGATTTTGCTGACCTCTCCGCGTTGCAGCTCAACGGCCATGTGGAGGCGATTATTTACCCCGATGCGCAAGGCATTCGGGTACAGGGACGCGGTTACTACGACGATGCGCTCTTATCAGCCATTGCGGACATGATCGCGCCGGCCTCCCCGGAGGTGCTGTCTCATATCCCAAAAGACAGCTATGGCATGCTCAGTGGACGCGATCTTGCCGGTTTCTGGGAAGAGGCGACCACGACCCTCGAAGCCAGTGAAGAAACCAGCGACTGGCTGGCCCAAGGTCGAGGATTTTTTACGGCGATGACGGGCTTAGATCTCGACGAAGACGTCTTTGGCTGGATGGATCGCGGCTTTACGGTGTTCCTCTATCCCACGAGTGATACTCCCCTAACGCTGTTTTTCCCAGAGTTTAGAGTCGGCTGGGGGATTGCTTTGCAGACTAGCGATCGCGCCACAGCTGAGAATACCTTTGCTACCCTCGATGGCTTGATGGAAGAGTTCTTTATTGCCGTCGAACCGACCACGATTAATGGTCAAGCGGCCACCAGTTGGGGCGATTATATTTGGGATACCGAAGAAACCCAGAGCTTCTTTGGACGGACTTGGGTCGATGAAGACACGCTTTTGCTGACCACCAGCATTGAAGCTCTCTCGACCCTAGCCCAGCTCGAACCGGCTCAAACGTTGCCCAACGCGATCCGATTTGTAGAAGTAACCCGCGACTTTCCCACGGAAAATCAAGGGTACCTATTTGCCAATATGGGGCCTATTCGAACGCTCTTAACCAGCATTTTTGTGCCTGATCCTAACGATGCTGAGGCCCTAGAATTTCGTAAGCTAATGGCGTCTGTACAAGCGCTAAGCGGCACGGTCTCGTTTCAAGGAGAGTACGCGCAGGTTGATGGCATGCTGCTGCTGGCACCGGCTGAAGCTCCCTAAGAGAGCAGCGAAAACAGTCTTGTTGATGACTGGGGGAGGGTGGAGGGGGAATGCCGATGCTCTAAAACTCGGCTCCACATCTTGCTCCTCTGTCCTCTTGCCCCCATCGCTCTCGATGCCAACCTGTAGCTCTATCTTGGAGATTGGGTATCAGTGGGTGAACGGGATGTTACCGGCGCGTGACCTACTGAGGGTGATGTGATGATGAAGAGCCTTGTCGCCCGATGGACTTCAACGCTGCCCTTACTAAGGGGCGATTGCCACTAGACATATCGGTTGAGACTGGGGAGGTCGGTGGGGGTTTGTGAAAAGATCAGCACCGTGGCAGTGACGGCCCCAGCTAGCATGAGCAGCCAATAGAATTTGAGGCGGCGGGCACTGGTGGGATTGCCGCGCAAAAACCCAGGATGAGAAACCAACATTTCAGCACCGCCTTGCCACAGCAGCCAAACCGTAAGCCAGGCCTGCATTAGCCAAAGAGTCGCCCACCAGGCTAAGACGTATGCATTGCCCACCTGAGGATACAGATAGTAAAGAAGGTGGGGCACACCGCCTACTAAAATCCCCATGCCCATGACCAGCCAGGGAAAGGTGCCAATAAACCAATAGCCCTTTATTAACGTGGCATACCCAGACCGCCGCTCAGGATGGGCCTGGATCTGAGGCTGCAAGCGTCCCCACATAATGACTGGATTAATGCAGCCAACTACGATCGCAATCAACCAAAAGTAACGATAAACCCATTCAAACAGTGCCATCAGTTCAGCCCTGTTATCGACAGTATTAACTTCAACATAGGAGCGGCGGTTTCCGCGATCGCTCACATGGATGACAGCTCGCTGATGGGCTAATACCAGTTCTCCAGGATAGAGCTACCGATTGAAATCGAGGGCTATGGGGGCGAGGGGGCGGAGGGGAAGATGTGTAGTCAAATTTTAGAGAATCGGTATGAACCCATGCGGGGCTTAGTGAAGGCGATCGCCCTTTTTCTGCTGAATGACTGCTTTAATACCCTGCTCGACGTTGAGCCACGCAGCATCGCGATCGCTCCAGGTCATCACGGGCTCGCCGTTTTTGGGAAGCCAGCCCAGTTTGTTGAAGGGGGTGTTGCGCCAGTCGCAGGGGCGCAGAAGGACGGGAATGACGACGGCCTCGCCGTTCTCGTGTCGCGCCATCGCCTGGGGCATCTCGATTTCGTAGCAATACTTGGAGGCAATAAAGTCGGCGCTGATAAGAAACAGAATGATGTCGGCGCGGTTGAGGTTGGCGTCAATGTCAGTTTCCCATTCGTCACCTGGAATAATGCAGCGATCGCTCCAGGTCTGAATCAGCCCTTGTCGATTGAGGATTTTTAGGTGAGTTTCCAGTTCTTCGCGCAGAGCATTGTCTTTGTGGGAGTAGCTGATAAATAGGTGCAGGGTGTCGATGCGGCGGCGATCGGGGTCGGCGCGGCGACTGCCTTCCAAATCGACGCCGTTGAGCAGATCGCGGACGTTGAGTTTGACGATCTGGCCGTTGATCACTTGAGGCAGTTCCTGTAAGCCGCTTTGCTCCATGACGATGAGATCTGGGTAGGGCAGCATCACGTCGGGGTGGGCGGGCACGGGCACGAGTTCTTGGGGCGTGAACTTAAAGCTGCTGTGGATGCGCTCGAAGTCGGAGCGGATGATGGCCAGTAGACGGCGACGGCTGTTGACCGGCCCATCGACGCTGACGGTAACGCATTTGTCGGCGCGATCGGCTTTCACCAGGGCGCGGTTGCCCTCAAAGTGGAGAATGACGCCCGTGCGCCAGCGCAGTTGGTGCTCGCTGAGGACGTGGGTGCGGACGATGAAGCGAGGCAGCAAGCCCTCCGGCAGCACGGGATATGCGTAGCGAAAGTTGAGGCACTCTGCCAGGTCGAACTCGGCGGCGGCGGCGGGCTGCTGCTTGTCGAGCAGGTCGGGAATGAGGAAGCGGCTGTCGTCGTCGGCAAAGCGAAAGCACAGCTCAAACTTGCGCATCAGCTCTAGCAAAAAGCCGTGGCGCTCGCGAGGATATTGCTGGATGTCGAGGGTGCGATCAAGGCAGTCTGCGGCCATTTCGCCTTGGGTGGCGGCCAGTTCGGCAGCGTTGAGCAGGGTGTAGATGCCGTTGGTGACCCAGTGAGGATTGAGCACGTGGGTATCGCGCAGGCGCGGGTCGTCTTTGTAGTTGAGGGCGATGCCGAGGCTGTGCAGACAGTTGGCGAGGGAGTCTTGGGCGCGGGTGTCGGCTTCGCCGTCTTGCTGGCAAAGGTCGCGGTAGGTCTCGTAGGAGATGTAGTTCTTTTGCATACCGGCTAGCTTGTTTTTGATGGTGAGCCAGCTCGCGGGAAAGGGCGTGCGCAGGAACTCTAAGCGATCGGTTTCCTGCTTAATATTGGTCTGAAGCTCGTCGAGGCCAATCTCGGCAGCGCAGTCGGTGGGGATAAAGGCGCAAATGTTAGGGAACTTTTGCTGCAGGGCCCCGCGATTAACGTCGAAGGGATGCTCGGTAATTTTGTTGAGCACCACGATGACGGGGGAGTCGCCGCCAAAGCTCTCGATCAGCTCCAGCCAATATTCGGCGTCTTCGTCTTCGTGGCCCTGGCGACCGTTGAGCACGAGCAGATATAGGCTGCGCTCGGTGAGGAAAAACTGGTGGGTGGAGTGCATGATCTCCTGCCCGCCAAAGTCCCAGACGTGCAGGGTGATGTCTTCAGTGTTGTTAAGGGTGAAGGGCCACTGGGTGATCTGGATGCCTTCGGTCTTTTTGGAGTCGCGATCGAATTTCTTGTGAATGAGGCGATTGACCAGGGAGGTTTTGCCCACGGCACCAAAACCAACCAGGATGAGTTTGGCTTCATTCAGCGGCGTTTTCTCTGAACGTGTTCGAAAGTAGTAGCTAAGAATATCTTTGGGATTTGCTGGAGTTGCTCCCCCGTTTTCGGCTTGTTCCCAGGTTGGCCCCAAGAGCTCATCAGAGATTCCGAGTCGCTGATTGCCGTGCAAGTAAAGTTCTGTTAGATTTTCGAGCTTGACCAGTTCTTCTGGTAACGTTGCCAGTTGATTATGGTCGAGGTAAAGCCCCATCAGATTTTTCAACTGGCATAGTTCAGCAGGCACCGCTACCAGTTTATTTTGACGTAAGGAAAGCACCCTTAGATTTTCGAGCTTGCCTAGTTCTTTTGGTACTGCTGTCAGTTGATTAACAGAGAGCGAAAACCGAATCAGATTTTTTAGTTGACCAAGTTCGATAGGCAGTACTGACAATCGATTACGAAAGAGAAAAAGATAACCCAAATTAGTCAGTTGCCCCAGTTCCTTAGGCAACTGTGCCAGTTGGTTTTGGGAGAGGTTGAGTCGATCTAGATTAGTCAGTTTGCCCAGTTCTTTCGGCACCTCTGTTAGTTGATTTTGGGAGAGATAAAGCTCCGTCAGATTAACCAATTGGCCCAGCTCTTTTGGCACCTCGGTTAGTTGATTTTGAGAGAGATAAAGCTTCGTCAGATTGACCAATTGGCCCAGCTCTTTTGGCACCTCAGTTAGCTGATTTTGGGAGAGGTCAAGCCAAGCCAGGTTCTGCAGTCGCCCCAGTTCTTTCGGCACACTCGCCAGTTGATTTTCAAAAAGGTAAAGCTCTGTCAGGTTTTGCAGTTGGCCGAGTTCTTTTGGCACCTGCGTCAGTTGATTGCCTAATAGGGAAAGCGTTGTCAGGTTCTGCAGTTGGCTCAGTTCTTTGGGCACCTCTGTTAGCTGATTTTGGGAGAGGGAAAGTGTTGTCAGGTTTTGCAGTTGGCTGATCGCGACTGGCACCGCTCTCAGCCCTAATCCTGATAAATCCAACTCCGTTGAGTTGGTTTCTAGCACTACCTGAATACGTTTCTCCGCTTCGGCAAAGGCAGCTTTGGCGTCGGTTTGATCAGGCTGAGCGATAGCTTCAACACTCACCTTTAAAGCGTTGGCAATCTTGCGAAAGCTCGCTTCGCTCACAGCGTTTCCCCGCTCGGGATGAAATAGCCGACTCACCGTGTCCGCGCTTACTCCGGCCTGCTCGGCAATGGCGGCAAAGCTCAGGTTCCGTTCGGTTTTGGCAGCCTGGAGTCGCTGCAATCCTTCGGGGCTGACGAGATAGCTTTTTGGCATGGGGCGCTGGGGTGGGGGTTGTGGCTATTGTGGATGGTGGATTTGGGATTGTCGAGTCGTCGAGACATAGTCGGGGCATGGCAGTGCCATGCCCTTACCGATCGCTCTGCTTCACAGCCGACACATCAGTGTCGTGATGGCATCACTGTCGAGGCATGGCAGTCGGGGCATGGCAGTCGGGGCATGGCAGTCGGGGCATGGCAGTCGGGGCATGGCAGTCGGGGCATGGCAGTCGGGGCATGGCAGTCGGGGCATGGCAGTCGGGGCATGGCAGTGCCATGCCCTTACCGATCGCCGGTCGTCATCGCTGAGACTGGGACGATCGCAGTCGAGCTTCATGCCACGCAGCCGGATTATTCTTGATGTAGCGACGGATATTGGCCAGAGCAGCGTCATCGCGGACGATGCGCTCGTAGTAGTTGCGCTGCCAAACCGGCGAACCTTGAGCATCACGAATCTGATTAATGCGCTTCGTTGCGGCTGATTTGAAGGACCCCACAATGGTTGGCAGTGATCCCGCGATCGGCTTACCAAATTCCCGCGCCTTGTTCGGGCATGGCAGTGCCATGTCCTCACCTGCCATGTCCCCACCAATCACGACAATGCCATGCACATGATTGGGCATCACCACAAAAGCATCACAACCCACATGCGGAAAATGCTCAGGAATCGCCTGCCAGCAGTCATTCACCGCTTCACCAAACGCATTGAGTCGCATCTTACCGTTTACAACATCTCCAAATAGGCATAGCCGTTGGTAAGTGCAAATCGTGACGAAATAGCGGCCTGGCGATCGGTAGTCGTAATGCCGCAGGCGAATTGAGCGGCGATGATGCTTCTCGGGGTCGTATCCCATAAATTTTGTCAGATGGATGGTTTGTTCATTCAACGTGCCCTGAGCAAGCGCAGTTCGAAAGCAATCAACTCAAAGTTGACGCGAGTAAGGCATGAAACACATTGCGGCAGGCAGGAATTGCAGTGCGGCAGTTGAAGCTCGTTTCGCCGCAGGCGGGAATCTTTCATATGGGTGATTGCTTGCTGCACTGACGCCTTGGACTCACTCAGATGGCAACACCCAATTCACCTAGCGGTACGCACCCTCGCCTGCTTTGCCGTTGAATACAATAGGGCTTCTGTCCGATCGCCGCAGTTGACGAACCGTTATGACTAGCCCAACCCCCATCACCCCTGGCCAATACCGCATCTTTGCGGGCTTTGCTGGTTTCCTCATCCTTATCGGCGCAGCCCTTAGTATCTTTGGCGTCTTCTTTCTCAGAAGTGCCCTGGCGAGTTACGGGTGGCCCAGCACGACCGGTATCGTCCAAGCGATCAATTCCTCTCGGTATCGCTCCGAGTATAGTGGCAGCCTCAGAACCTATGTTTACCAGGTGACCTATGAGTATGAGGTGAATGAGATTGCTTATACCAGCGATCGCTATTCCCTGGGCGAAGGCTCCACCGCGAGTCAGCAATACGATACCGCTCGCGAGGCTGAGCAGGCAGGCAATGAAGCGCATCCCCCCGGCAGCGCCATCACTATCTATTACGATCCGCAGAGTCCCCCCGAGGCAGTGCTCAAACGGGGGCCCAATATCGGTACCTATGCGCCGTTACTTATGGGCTTGTTCTTTTTGCCGTGCGGGGTTTTGTTCCTCAAGGTGCTGCCCCGGCTGAACCAACCAGCGGGCTAAAGCGTTGTCAGCGGTGGGATGCTTGAGCGGGTCAACTTGTCTAAGTTTCTCAGCGTTTAGTCAGCCAAGGAGCTGGGTTTCGATCTAAGTTGGGGTATCTGTTCCAGACACGCAAATCTTTCAATTCCTTGTACCATGGCAAATTTTGTTCTGTATGGCCCGGCTTTGAGCACCTATGTTCGTACCGTGCGGATGATCTTCACCGAGGCGAATGCCCCCTACGAGCTAAAGTCCGTTGATATTTTCAAAGGCGAGCAAAGTGCGCCTGACTACCTGACCAAGCATCCCTTTGGCAAAGTGCCGGTGCTCGCGGTCGATGGCGAACTGCTGTATGAAACCTGCGCTATCGCTGAATACCTTGACGCGACGGTTAATAACGGCGGCTTCACGCCCGATGATCTTATGACCCAAGCCCACATGCGGCAAATTATGGCAATTGTGGATAGCTATTTGTATAGTCCTGCCATCACCACCATCACCATTCAGCGGTTGATTGTGCCCGGCCAAGGCGGCCAAACTGATGAAGCCGCCGTAGCGGCAGCCGTGCCCAAGGTGCAAACTGCGTTGAAAGCCATTGCCGCGATCTCGTCTTGCTCGCCTTATCTACTCGGCGCTGCGTTGACCCTGGCAGACCTGTACCTGTTACCCGTGGTGTTTTACCTCTCCAACACGCCCGATTGGGAAACCGTCATCGGCGCAACGCCCCAACTCAAAACCTGGTGGGAAACTGCGAGGCAATTACCCAGCTTTCAGCAGGTGCTGAAATAGCGTTAAGAGGCAGCCGCGATCGCTCCCTTCACGACCCGTTTTTTCTTTCAGCGGTTAAATTGAGGGAGCGATGATGTCTATGCGCAGTGAAAAACCGATGACAACTCAGAGCAAAAGCCTCTTTGAACAGTTTCTCGTACCGCTGTTTGGGCAGTTGATTGACAAAGAAGCGCTGCTGCGGGTGCGCAACAGTATTGATTGGGAAGCGGCGACGGGGGCGATCGCCAATCCCCAGGTGACCTATCCCGACTATTATCAAACCAGCCAATTTCATGGCGTCAAAAATGGCTATCTCAACATTGATGCCGCCATCACCTACGACCCCATCACCCAATACGTGCTGCCACCGGGCGAGACCTGGGTGCGGGAAAGTTTGGTTAACGCCATTCAGGGCAACCCCAGACGCATTTTAGATTTAGGCTGTGGCACTGGCACCACCCCCTTAATGCTCAAACGCCGATTTCCCCAGGCCGATGTAGTCGGACTTGACCTATCGCCCCACATGTTGGTGATGGCCCAGCGTAAGGCTCGTGATGCTGGATTGGATGTGACCTTTTGCCACGGTGACGCCGTGGCCACCGGCTTGGATGCTGCCTCGTTTGATGTCGTCTGCGCCACGCTGCTGTTTCATGAAACCCCGCCCAGCATAGCGAAAGCCATTTTGCGAGAAAGCTGTCGCGTCTTGCAGCCCGGTGGGCAAATACTCGTGTTGGATGGCAATCAGCAAACCCTGCGCACCGTAGACTGGCTCAACACCATTTTTGAAGAGCCATTCATCCGCGAGTATAGTCAGGGCAATGTGGATGCCTGGTTAGGCCATGCCGGGTTTGCAACGGTGCGGACGCAGCCTGTATTTTGGCTCAATCAGCTAAGTACGGCCCAGAAGCCGTTGCCCGTTGCTGATTCTGTGGCGGCTAACTACGGTCAAACTTCAGCTAGCGATGACCTACCGATGACGGTTGCCCCGGCTTGAGCTACCCATTCAGCAGAAGTTCAGCACAGCTATGCCAACAAAGGACTCTACACTCCACAGGCAGTGATATACCTCACCGCCTGCGGCACCTCTCCTTACAAAGGAGAGGTTTATTCACATCTCAATCAAGGATTTGACAAGATTGAGGAGCAAGGTTCCGGTGCCTCTCCTTATCGAGAAGAGGCTAGGTGAGGTTTCCGACCGAGTTTGTTTAACAGATAGGCTGAGAGGGGTTAGGGATCGGCTTGAAAATAAAGTACCCGGACAAGACTGTGGCAGGGTGGATGGGTAGCGGGGCGGTGGGATGTTATTTAAGCGCAACTCCCTTATCGCCCGATTGCCCATCAACCCAACTCAAAGGTCGTGACGCCAAAAATGCGGTCAGTCGGCAGTTGGGGAGCGGTCGGCAGATACATGCGCGCGGTTTCAAACATGCTGGTGAGGCCATCGGTTTGGGCTAAGTTCACAGCGGCAGGGTTTACTTCAGGCACATCTAAATAAAAGGGTTTTCCCGCAGGCACCTTAGCCTTGAGGTGTTGAAATAGAGTGTCGGCGATCGCGGGTGTATCGGCAAACAGCGGCCCAATTTTGCAGCCTTGGCGACAGGGGCGCAGCAGTCCGTAGCCCACCAGTGATGTCGCCGCTAAGACGCCAAAGGCAATACTGTCGGGTTGGGTGAGCCAGCCGCGTAGGAAGGCCGTGCGATCGTCGGGAAAAAAGGGGCGATCGTACGCCATGACCTGTTCGATAGGAAGTGATAACAGCGGCACAATCGCTGCATTCTCCGGTGCTTCAGCTCCGTCTCCTGTGCCCTCATAGCGAATGTTGCGATAAGCCAGTTGAAAGCCCGATTTCAGATAATTATCCTGCTGATCAATGACACCATCGAGCCCCACGGTGCGACTTTCTAGAGACTGCAATCCCGCTTGCCAAATTTGCCAGCCATAGCCTTGCCCGCGAAAGTCTGGCCGCACGATATAAAAACCTAAAAAGCCAAAAGATATGCCGTATTTCACTACCGAAATGGCCGCGATCGGCTGGTCATCCCACCACCCCATCAAAAAGCCGCTTGGATCTGCCGCGTAAAAGCAATCGGCATCGTGCAGGCCCGGATTCCATCCTTCGGCGGCAGCCCAATCTAAGGCTACGGCCAAATCCTCGCGGGTCATCGGTTTGATGGTGTAATTTGACATACGCTGTTAGCTAATTCTGAATTGCCGTTTCCAGAGAATAAAGGATATCGCCCCATGAGTTCCGTCTACCCTCGCGATTTGATCGGCTATGGCCCAACTCCCCCGCATCCCCAGTGGCCCAATGGAGCGCGGCTTGCCCTCCAGTTTGTCATCAATTACGAAGAGGGTGGCGAAAACTGTATTTTGCACGGCGATGCCGCTTCGGAAGCGTTTTTGTCCGAAATTATCGGCGCTCAGCCACTACTCGGGGTACGCCACATCAACATGGAGTCGATGTATGAGTACGGCAGTCGAGCGGGATTTTGGCGACTGTATCGGCTGTTTACCCAACGGCAGCTACCGGTGACGGTGTATGCAGTGGCCATGGCGCTGGAACGCAACCCTGATGCGGGTAAGGCGATGGTGGAGGCCGGTTGGGAGGTGGCGAGCCACGGCTACCGTTGGATCGATTATCAATATGCCAGTGCCGAGACCGAGCGAGAACACATTCGCAAAGCGATTGAAATTCAAACTCAGGTCATTGGCAGTCGTCCCCTGGGCTTTTATCAAGGGCGTATGAGTCCGAATACCCGCCGCTTGGTAATTGAAGAAGGGGGCTTTCTCTACGATGCCGATAGCTATGCCGATGATTTGCCTTACTGGGTTGAGGGTGGCGATCGCCCCCATCTCGTGATTCCCTACACGCTAGACAATAACGACATGCGTTTTGCTACCGCCCAGGGCTTTAACTCCGGCGATCAGTTTTTCGCCTATCTCAAAGACGCCTTTGACCTGCTCTACGCCGAGGGGGAAAGCGCCCCCAAAATGATGAGTGTGGGCCTGCACTGCCGCTTGTCGGGACGTCCGGGAAGAGCCGCCGCATTGGCTCGATTTCTCGACTATGTGCAGAGCCATGAGCAGGTCTGGATTTGCCGCCGGGTGGATATTGCCCGACACTGGCACGAACACCACGCGATCGCGTGAGGCCTGATTCACCTCGACAGCGGGTAGGCATGGGTCGGTAGATGAGAAGCCATAGATTGGGCTAAAACACGATGCCAACTCGTATTTTCCGCGCGATCGCGGTCTCACTGGGACTATTAGCGGCTGTGCTGACTGGTTTTTGGGGGCTCCGAGGCCATGCCGTTATGGCGCAAACTTCACCCTTAGCGGCGAGTGTAATCCAGTTAGCCACGGCATCTACACCGCCGCTACTAGTCACGGAAATCCTCAATGGTGAACCCATTTCAGTGTTATACGTGACGCGCTCTGACGACACCGTGTTGGTGCGCTGCAACCCCGGCTTTGAGCCCGCCGTCCGGCGACGAGCGATGGGCAGTAATTCGAATGCTGCCCATCGCTCAGCAAGAAGGCGTTTTGCGATGCGACAACCCAGCCGATTATCCCAGAGAGACAAATAATCTTCCTGATTTGGACACCCTTTAGTCACCCTGCTTAAAGCATCCGCATCAGTGATGCATTCCCGCGCATGAGATAGCTGGTGCGTCAGCAAAATAGTGCGGGCAAAGCGTTTTGACGCGAATCCTATATTTTCAGCAAGCGTTGACTGCTGTAAGACAGCAGTCTTTGATGGGGCTCACTATAGTGAAGTGAGACCCTAGTTTGGCGATCGCCGATGTCTGACTTAGGAACCACCACACTACAGCACCAATTCATTCGCACGAACGGGATTCGGTTACATTACGTGACTCAGGGGCAGGGGCCGTTATTACTCTTCCTGCACGGGTTTCCTGAGTTTTGGTACACCTGGCGACACCAAATTCCGGTGTTTGCAGAGTTTTTCAAAGTAGTCGCGGTTGATTTGCGGGGGTATAACGACAGCGATAAGCCGACCGCCGTCAGTGACTACGTCATGTCTGAGCTGGTCAAAGATATTTCAGAGCTCATTACCGCTTTGGGATTTGACACCTGCTATCTTGTTGGCCACGACTGGGGTGGCGGCATTGCCTGGAGCGTCGCCTATGCTCATCCTGAACAGGTGGCAAAACTGGTCATCTTAAACTGTCCGCATCCCCAACGATTTCTCGAAGGCTTTGCCAACCCGATGCAGTGGTGGCGCAGTGCTTACATGGGCTTTTTTCAACTGCCGTGGCTGCCGGAGCTGCTCTTGGCCGCAAATAACTATCGGTTTATTGATACCGCGTTTGACAATATGGCGGTGAATCGAAGCGCTATTACACTTGCCGATATCCAGGCTTTTAAGACCGCGATCGCACGTCCGGGAGCGCTCCAAGCAGGGTTGAACTATTACCGTAACTTGCTGTCGCCGCTGTGGTCGCAATCCGAGTGGTCAGTGCTAGAGGTACCGACGCTGATGATTTGGGGGGAGGATGACCCAGCCTTTGAGAGCCACCTGGCAGCAGGCACCGAAGAGTATGTGCGAGACTTTCATCTGCGCTATATCGACAACTGCGGTCACTGGGTGCCACAAGAATATCCGACGCTGGTCAATCAGTACTTGGCGGAGTTTTTTGGGGTGGCGGTAGCTGAATGAGAGGGGAGAGGGTTTTGGGTTTTAGAGTACTGCAAGAATAAAATTATCGTAGTGCTGGCAGCGAGGATGATCTCAGAAAACTTGGATAAGCGTTTTGACTTCGCTCAAGGTAAACGGTTTCGGCATCTGTTTGGGTTTGAGCCGAACTTTCAACGCCTGCCCCGGATTCTCACTGACCAAGCTCTCCTTCATGCCTCATTCCCAGCAGGCATTCAGCAACCCCAGTCTTTCTTTAGCGGTAACGGCTTCAAGATTTTCCAGGAGCCAATGGATAAACTCTTCGGTGTTTTTAGCGCTAGCTGGGCGATCGCCGTAAAACTCGTCGAGCCAACTCACCAGGCCATGGTATTTCTCCAGGGGCCGGGGCTGCACCTGTTTCGCTTTGTATTGGATGAAGCGCTGGAACAGCTTAACGGCGGAGATGGTCTTGCCAGAACGATTGTCAGCCCGATATTTCTTCAGGGTGGAGTCAAAATTGCCTGAGAGGATATCCATCTTAATAGTGTGGGCCTTTTGCGCTGCAATCTGCTGGTTGATGACATCATCGGGTAGGCCCAGACTAATGGTGTAGCGCTCGCCGTGCAATCGCCAGTGCAGGCGCAGGAATCCCCGGTAAGACTCAATACTTACTGCTCCTTTGGGTTGCCGAGTCGTCATGGCCGCACCTCATGGGGTCAACTTGATACCCAATAATCGGCTCAAATCCGGATGATTCCGTCAAGTTCCAGCTAGTACAACGCACCCGTGGAAACTTTACCGGATAGGCTGAAACCCTTGATATAATTGATGGACGTAACTGGACTTGAACCAGTGACCCCCACGATGTCAACGTGGGGAAGGATGTCTACTTTTCAAGGATTTCAGCCGTTGTTGTTGCGCTTTGCACGCTATCGACTGGTTTTTAGCTCGCTAGCCGCTGCCAAATGCGGTTAATTTCGGCTAACAAAGTCTGAACGATTTGTTGGAAGGCTCGGCGCTCAGTTTCGTTAGCGGCTGCGCGTTCATCGCTGCGCTGGCGATCGGCCCTGGCCTCTGCAAGCAGAATATTGAAGCGTTCTTCATTCTCTTGCCGCTTTTGGTCGCTTTCGTCTAACTGCTGAGCCAAGTTAGCAACGAGTGAAATGGTGTCGTCTATCGACTCACGAATGTGTTGATGAGTCGCCTCAATGGACTCACGTAGCCGCTGATCTGCTGCTTCACTTCGTTGCCGACCTTCTTCAATGGACTCACGTAGTCGCAAGTCAGCCGCCTCGCTGTCACGACGGCTGGCTTCAATGGACTCCCGTAGCTGTTGGTTAGCCGCCTCGCTGTCACGACGGCTGGCTTCACGATCGCGGCGCAATTCAGCGAGGCCCTCGCTGTTACCCTGGATGGCGCGGGCGTTTGACTCGATTAACTGCCTGAGTTCTTCGTCAGTCATAGCTACTCTTCTTGCTGCTGAATCATAAGGTCTTCAGCTTCATAAAGGTCTGTAGGGTCACAATCCAGAGCCTCGCAGAGTCTTGCCACTTTGACGATCGTGTCTACAAAAGCTCGGTTCCTTTCCCATCCACGGATGGTCGAAGTGCCTACACCTATGGCTCTAGCCAACTCCTCTTGAGTCAGCCCTGTCTTCTGTCTAAGCTCCGCAATTTTCGACACGTATATCTCTCCCATGCGTGGTTAATAGCACGATGTTAGCGCTGACTACTCGACGCTAGTAATTTAATAGTGTCAACTACTCGACGCTAGCATCTTGAGGTTCATGCGGAAGCAAGAACCCCGACCATCGCTTGCAACTCCGGTCGGGGCATTGCCCATTTACCCAATAGGCACACATATTATGGACTGCAATTTCGCCAGGAATTCCGAACCTTTCAGCCGATTCGCAAGACTGGCCCCCAAAAACGATAGGTGCCCCCTATGCCCCCTTGCAACCAGAGCAAGAAAGCGAGTTTGATGCCTACCTTCGCGCCATCCAAAAAGACGGCATTAGCCCCAAACCCACATTTCGCAGGTTGATGGACAGAAAAAGGGATTTTATCGGATACCCTGAAACGCTTGCCGTGTAAGCATTTTACTATTTTTGGGTTTGTCCATCCCTAACCGCTGAAAACCAGACTAACGCTGGAGCAGAGCTTTCGGCCTAAACACCAGAGACACTGACCTTTCAGTCCGATTTGCCGACAGCGATCGCGGTGAGAAAACCCTGTCAATTGTTCATGAAAGCAACCAGATCGATGCAAAAAGCGTCAAACCTAGGATCATCGCAATTCCGACTCTATCCTTGAAATTCTTATGAGACAAGGCTTTTAAAATCCTTCGATCTCTTGAGGGAACCTGCGAAATGTCGGATTAAACCCACTACTTACTTGACTTTTCCGAACCCTTCTACGGCTGACATATCTTCTGAGCCGTAGAATTGACGTCAGCAGGAAGCGATCGCCGCCGCATCATTAACAGCAGCATCTCGTCCAGAGGCGTAACTTTACTGTCGAGGGGTGATGGCTGTGAGTTTTAAGGCGCTTCAAAGGGATTTTGAATTCGCTGGAGGAGAGCATGGAATGGTTCCCAGTCATTTTCAACCACAATGGGTTCCCAGATGGCTTCAATTTCTGGGCGCAAAAGCACCGTCTGAGGATTTGCCTGGCGTAACCGTTGGGAGATTTGCTCTAACCCATCAGCTGATTGGGTTTTCAAGGCCTGTTGGTAATGCTGTCGCCACTGCTCTAACAAGACCTGTGCACCCGCGTCTGATGCCTGCATCGTTGTGTCAAAGATCTTGACATCATCGTTTACCCAGTTGGGGGAAAACTGCGCCGCTAAGGAGCGGAAAAAGTCGTGATAGCCCACTGTGACTGAATTCAATAAATCTAGAGTTTGATTAATCAGGTCGCTGGCCAGGGGCTCTGGCAAAGAGTCAAACCCCAACTTATGCAACATCCGCTGGGCATAAAATTGCCAATACTGGTCTTCAAAGCGCTCAAGCACTGACTCCATTTCGTCTTGAGGCATGAGCCGCTGCAAAGGTTTTTGCAACATGCGCAAATTGAGGTGACAAATTGCCGGTTGGTTGCGATAGCAATAGCGGCTGGCATAGTCAAAATAGGCGGCCGTGAATTTCGGGTCGTACTGGTCAATAAAGGCATAGGGGCCGTAGTCAAAACTTTCCCCTGTGATCGACATATTGTCTGTGTTCAACACGGCGTGGCAAAAGCCCACTGACATCCATTGAGCAGCGAGTTCGGCTGTACGTTCTACCAGCTCGCGATAAAACTGGAGGTAGCGGTCACCGCGATCGCTGATCGCCTTAGCTGCCGGATAGTAGTACTCGATCACGTGTTCCAACAGCCGCTGGATGAGGTCGGTACGGTCGAGATAATCGAGCCGTTCAAAGGTGCCAAACCGGATGTGAGAGCGGCTAAACCGCACCATCACAGATGAACGTGTCGGCGAGGGTTCATCCCCACGAAACAGTTGCTCTCCAGTTTCAATCATGCTCAGCGTGCGAGACGTTCTGACTCCGAGCGCGTGCAAAGCTTCGGCGGCTAAGACCTCGCGCACCCCGCCCTTTAAGGTCAGGCGACCATCGCCCCCCCGGGAGTAAGGCGTCGTTCCCGAGCCCTTGGTACCAAAGTCATAGAAATGGCCGTCTTGGCCTAGCACCTGGCCGTACAAAAAGCCGCGACCGTCGCCCAGAAAAGCGTTGTATGCCCCGAACTGATAGCCGTGATAGCGCAAAGCCAAGAATGGCGATCGCCCCTGAAATTTGCCAAACGCTTCTATAAAATGCTGATCCTCAACGGCTGCCGGATCGAGTCCCAACTGCCGCAACACCGCATCATTGCGAAATCGGAGCAGGGTTTGCGGAAACTCGGCGGCCGCCACCACATCAAAATAATCATCCCCAATGGACTCTAGCGCGGGTATATAGTCCAGCGACAGCAATGGATTGGCTTGCGTGGCAACGGTCATAGGCGGTTACGATTATGCGTTCTCGACTCAAGAAAAGTGTAGGTTGTTAAAGTCTATTTGGCTAAGCGTTGCCGCCCGCAATCGCCAGTTTGCCCTTCCACCCCACCCCCTTCTCACCTCAGTCCCCATTAACCGGCAATCCAAAACCTTGTACCGACCTCACCATCACCCTACCGACTTCCCTATTCCCTCAACCCTAAATTCATCTCCGCGATCGCCGACGTAATTGACCAGAGGTGCGATACCCTTCACACAGCCACATTGGGAGAGAGCACATGGTCATGGGAGGCACAGGTAACTCCAATAATCTGCTGGGCAGCCGCTATCACATCTTGCGTGAACTCGGGCGCGGTGGTTTTGGCCATACTTACCTAGCAGAAGACGTGAACCGCTTTAACGAACTCTGTGTGCTCAAAGAGTTTTTGCCCCAAGTGAATGATGACGAAGCCCTGCAAAAAGCTAAGCAGTTGTTTGAGCGCGAAGCGGATGTGCTTTATCAGCTCAACCATCCACAAATTCCCAACTTTCGTGAGCTTCTACGAGTACAAGCCCGTGGTCGGGGCCGCCTATTCCTCGTGCAAGATTATGTGGAAGGCCCCACCTATCAAGAACTGTTAGAAACGCGCTTAGCCTCGGGCAATCGCTTTGCCGAATCAGAGATCATTCAACTGTTGCAGCAAATTTTGCCGGTATTGAGTTACTTACACAGTGTTGGCGTCATTCACCGCGACATTGCGCCCGACAACCTCATCCTGCGCAATCTCGATGGGTTGCCGGTGCTGATTGATTTTGGTGGCGTCAAACAGTTGGCGACCGCAGTGCAGCAGCAAGTCGGGGCGAATGTCATTCCCACGCGCCTGGGCAAAGCGGGTTATGCGCCGGAAGAACAAATGGCTTCTGGCCAAGTGTCGCCGAGTGCGGATCTGTATGCGCTGGCGGTTACGGCGTTGGTGCTGTTGACGGGGCAAGCGCCTGATGCCTTGTACGATCGCTACACGCAACGGTGGCGCTGGCAAGACTATGTTGCCCTCAGCCCGCGATTGGCAAAGGTGCTAGAGCGCATGTTGGCAGCGCGGGTGGGCGATCGCTACTCCTCGGCGACGGCGGTTGCCCATGCCCTCTCTAGTCCCGATACGTATGCCGTTCTCGACGAAGCTGCGAAAAATCGCTACCCCGAGCCGACCGTTGCCGTTGCCCCAGGTAGGGGCGCCGCTCCCAGTACGATGGTGGCGACTCCGGCATCGTCCGTTCCGATGAAACCGCTCAAGCAGTCGCGACCAAACCGCACAGGCGGCTGCTTTCAGGCCTTGTTTGGCTTATTTTTACTCATTGGTTCCATTGGTCTGGTGTGGTGGATTGCTAGCCGCTGGGAGCCGGATAGTCCAGTGGCGGGGTCTGACGCAGATAACTCGGCAGAAACCCAGCCCGGAGACGAGACGGACTCAGCCCTATCGCCGGAAGAGCAAGCGCGAAAAGCGGCCCTCAGACAACGTCGCGATCGCCTGCAAGTCGATGAACGGTATCTGGTGAGTGTGACCGATCAGCTCTTTTACAGCCAATACCCAGAGCTACAGCGCCCCCTCAGCGACGACCCTGCCGACATTGAGTTGCGGGCCGAGTGGGACAGCATTGCGAATGAAGTGCTGGATGTGCTGGAAGCAGAACTCAGTGCCGAAGCTCGTCAGCGTTTGGGGGGCTATACTGCTGGCGATCGCGAGCAATGGCAACAGCGAGTCAACCAAAAACTTGTCAGCAGCCGCGCTTTGTACGATCTGACCGATGCCAAGTTTGAATATCTGTATCCGCAGGCTGCCCAACAAAATTTCATCGACCAGCCCATTGGGCAAATCTGGCACGGTCTAGCTGATGACCGGGTGCGGGCGATCGAGTCCGGCGAGCGATTAGAAGAAATTCAGTTCGCCAGCGGAGAATTTAGTCAGTCATTGCGAGATCGCCTAGGCCCGGGTGAAGGCCGCATCTACACGCTTAATCTCAGTGAAGGACAACTTATGCGACTCAACTTGCAGGCGCCACCCGGGACGACCCGCCTCTCGCTCTACGTCCCCAGCCCTAATGACGCTGTCCCCTTCCTACTTGAAGACTCTAGTGAACGCACCTGGTCGGGTACTCTGCCCCAATCTGGTTATTACGAAATTGTCGTCGTTAACATTCAAAACTCAGCCCTCAATTACGCCATAGATATCGGCGTCGATAACGTCACCTCGACGCCCACCGAGCCCGCCCCCGCCGAAGACAAAAACTAACCTTGCCTGCCTGCTCTGCCGCCTGATGACTCCTTGTTAATGCCTCGGGGAGCACGTCATCCCCTGACTGAGTTTCAACAGCAGTGGACTCGCGATCGCATGTACGTGGCAGATGCGGCATTATACACAGAGGCGAACCGGCAAACGTGAGGCGACCTGCAGTGGGTCACACGGGTGCCCTTAACGCTGCATGCAGCGTTTGGAAGGCGACACCTGGATCGAGCGCAGGAATGACGACGGCGGGGTCGCTCAACGCTGGGTGGTGGTCGGCAGCGAACAGCGCCGCCAGATCAGCTCTCGTGGGCGACAACGTATGTTCTAGGGCTAACTTTACGGACAGTAGCCCCTCTAATAGTTGCTCAGGAGGAGATTCAAACACGACAACAACGTGGCGACCGTTCCCCCAATGAAGACTTAACAGCACAGGAGAGCGTCACTAGGGATGTTAACTAGAGTTGGCTGCTGATATAAAACGACCAAGGCAACAGCAGCCAGAGCAGGACATCGGTCTTGAGCTTCTGCATATCGAATCAAACCTTGTTCAGTAATGTCGGTTTTTGCCGTTTTGAATCCCCAAAGCGGTCACTACATTGTTCGTGACCGCTTTGGGGATTCAAATCATTGCTGCCAGCGATCGCACTAGCCGAACTTTTCGTTGGGCAATGGCTCTAGATCAAACAGCGTATGCAGAGTGGTCATCGCTTGCTGCCGCGCTTCAATATCGCGTTGGGCGCGTAGCTGGACCATCGGGTCGTGCAGAATTTTGTTCACAATCCCACGGGTCAGGGCTTCAATGACCTCCCGCTGCTTTTTGCTGCCAAACTCTTCGCCCAGGCGTGATAGGGCTTTTTCGAGTTCTTGCTCCCGAATCGTTTCCACCTTGCTGCGCAGGCTGCTAATGGTAAAGACCGTGTCCAGCGATCGCCACCAATCCATAAAGGTTTCTAGCTCTTCCTCTAGCAGCGCCTCGGCTTCCATCGCCATTTGCCGACGGCTTTCTTGGTTTTGAGCGACAACGGCCTTCAGGTCATCCACGTTAAAGGCAGCGACATTATCCAAGTCATTGACGTCTGTGTGCACGTTCCGAGGGACAGCAATATCGAACAGCATCAAAGACTGCGTGGGCACCAGCCCACCTTCTAGCCGGGCCTTGTCCAAAATCGGTTCCGTAGCCGAGGTGCAAGTAAACACCACATCCGAGGTACAAACGGTGTCCATCATGGCCTCCAGAGTCCCCGTCCGAATGCCCGCGCCGTTGAACTGAGCCGCGAGCTCATCGGCGCGCTTAATTGTGCGGTTAAGAATGGTGATTTGACAGGAGTCTTTAGAAAGTAGGTGTTGAACTAACAGTCGGGCCATCTTGCCGGCACCCAAAATGCTGATGCGGCAGCTTTCTAAATCTGGACGCTTCATTTTGGCGAGTTCGGCAGCGGCGGAACTGATCGATACGGCCCCCGTGCCGATGCTGGTTTCCGTGCGGACTCGCTTACCCGCAGTGATGGCCTGTTTTAGCAAACGGTTAAGAATGCGACTGACGCCTTTATGCTGCTGTCCTAATTTATGGGCATGTTTGACCTGAGCCAAAATCTGCCCCTCGCCCAAGACAAGGCTGTCGAGCCCCGCTGACACGCGGAACAGGTGCATGACGGCATCTTGATGTAGCAAGATAAATAGATGCTCACGGAGTTCTGCTAGATCAACTTTGCCGTAGTCAGCCAGAAACTGAATGACTTCTCGCACGCCCTGGTCAGCCTGCTCAGTCGCGATATGAATTTCAAGCCGATTGCAGGTACTGAGAATGGAAACTTCGGCAATGTGAGGATAGCTGAGGAGTTGAGCAATCGCCTCACCTGTTTGTGGAGTCGGAATGCTAAGTTTTTCTCGCACTTCAACAGGGGCAGTTTTATGACTCAAACCCACGACAGCAATGTTCATGCGTCCTCCCAACGAAAACAAATTATTATTTGACCAATAAAAATACTGGACCTATTGGCAAACGTAAGATCCAACAGCGTTTGACTTATTTAATCGCTTTTCTGAAAGTAAAGAATAATCGGGACTGACTCAAGAAAACTCAACAAAAATCTATCAAATGCTAGCTTGTCGGGCGATCGCCGCCCTTCCCATCGCCGCCGTTAACAGCACAAAGTCAGAGATATTGGTCAACATCTCTGACTTCGCGAACGCAAAAATTTGACTCTGTGGGAGCTAGAGCCCCCATAAAGGCTGAAGGAGCAGCCAGCAGTTGGGCTCGTTGCCAACTGCCACCGTTTCAAACCGGCGCCAGTTCTACTTGACCTGAATCACTTTGGGCTGATCAACCATGTGAATCGTATCGACAAAGCGAGCCGTCTGAGATTGGCTAGAAATGACCAAGCTCTGGGTCCGCGCGCCACCATGGAAGAAGCGCACCCCTTCCATCAGGTTGCCGGGGGTAATGCCACAGCCCGCAAACAACACAGTTTCGCCCGAAGCCAGCTCACTAGCATCGTAAACCTTGTCAGGATCATCAATCCCCATTTCTTTCAAGCGCGCGAGATTCGATTCTTTGCTCTCACCGATCAGGCCCGTTTTCACAATGGCAGGGTCGTAGATGAGCTGACCTTGGAAATGACCACCGATTGCCCGCATGGCGGCAGCTGAAATGACCCCTTCAGGAGCAGCACCAATGCCCATCAGCGCATGGGTATTAGTCCCAGAGAAACCGCAGGAAATGGCCGCAGAAACGTCACCGTCGGAAATCAAACGTACCCGTGAGCCGGCTTCGCGAATCTCTTTAATCAAGTCGTTGTGGCGTTCACGCTTCATAACGACCACCACCAATTCATCGATAGAGCGGTCGAGGCATTCCCCCAAGATTTTCAGGTTCTCGGTGGGTGATTTGCGAATATCAACTTTGCCCTTGGCCGCAGGAGGAGCCGCCAGTTTGTTCATATAAAAGTCAGGCGCGTGGAACAGGCCACCCTTTTCAGAGATCGCGAGTACAGCCATGGAGCCGGGCTGACCATACGCACACAAGTTAGTGCCTTCGCAGGGGTCAACGGCAATGTCAATCTCGATCAGCTCATCGGGGTTACAAACGTCTTTGGCGTTGGGTTGGGTACAGATGCCAACTTCTTCGCCGATGTAGAGCATGGGGGCATCATCACGTTCCCCTTCGCCAATCACGATGCGGCCCCGCATGTGAATCTGGTTCATGCGCTCACGCATAGCTTCTACAGCGACTTGGTCGGCAGTGTCTTTTTCGCCCTTACCCATCCAACGAGCAGACGCGATCGCTGCCTTCTCTACAACTTCAATAATTTCTAGACCAAGTGTGGTTTCTAACAAGGCTCATATCCTCCAAAACTGCCGTATTTACGTAAGTCTGACCCGATCACTTTCAGGTTTTCAGTCTATCAGAGGAGGGGATCAGGGGATAGTGGGGAGGAGTGCAGGGGTGGGGGTGGCAGGGTGAAGGGGCGAGGCATTTTGTGAACAACGCAGTTAGTCGATTGCGATCGCTGTGGCCAAAATGCCTCGCTCTTACGGTGGGGATGGGAAGGCAGGGCGGACAAACCTCACCGCCTGCGGCACCTCTCCTTGCCAAGGAGAGGTTTATTCACCAACTTAATGAACTATTCGACATGAACTATTCGACCCAAATGTGACAGGATATCTGGTTCCTCTCCTTGGCTCTAGCGAAGCGGCGCGCAGCGCGAGAGGCTAGGAGAGGTTCAAATCCGCAAAGCGATCGTGGCCGATCATGAGAAACTCCATAGCACAACGCCTACAGCGACTTGTTTATAACGGATTTATAACGGATGGAATTGGCACGGAGCTGTGACAAGATAAAGGCTGCGAATTTCAGGGCGGGACATGGCAGAACGGTTGCGGGTCATCGTGATTGGTGGCGGGGCGGCGGGCTTTTTTGGCGCGATCGCGGCGGCTGAAGCGGCCCCCGATGCCCAAGTCACCCTCCTCGAAGCAACGGCCAAGCCTCTCAGCAAAGTGCGGATTTCGGGTGGGGGACGCTGCAATGTGACCCATCACTGCTTTGAGCCGGCCTTGTTGGTGCAGCATTATCCACGGGGAGGCAAAGCACTGAGAGGCGCGTTTACGCGCTTTCAGCCACAAGATACGGTGGCCTGGTACAAGCGCCGAGGCGTGCGGCTAAAAACTGAAGCCGATGGGCGCATGTTTCCCACGACGGATGACTCGGCCACCATTGTGGACTGCCTGATGCGAGAGACGCGCCGGGTCGGCGTTACGCTACGCACTCAAGCCGCTGTGACCCGGATCGAGAACACGACGTCTGGCTTTGCCGTCACCTTAAAGTCGGGGGAGCAGCTCGTGGGCGATCGCCTCCTACTTGCCACCGGCAGCAGTCCTCAAGGCCATCGCCTGGCGACCCAATTGGGCCACACGCTGGTGTCACCCGTCCCGTCGCTATTCACCTTTAACGTGGCCGATAAAGCCCTGCAGGCCCTGGCGGGAGTAGCCGTTGAGCCGGTGACCGCAAAGCTAATCGTGGCCGATGCGAAACCGCTGACGCAAACCGGGCCGTTGCTGGTTACCCACTGGGGGCTGAGCGGGCCAGCCGTGTTGAAATTGTCGGCCTGGGGAGCCCGCCTCTTGCATGAGACGCACTATCGCGCCACCTTACAAGTGAACTGGCTACCGGCGATGAACACCGAGCAAATTCGGCAGGCGCTGCTAGCGGCAAAACAAACCGTCCCCAAACGGGCGATCGCGAATCACTGTCCGTTTGAACTACCCAAGCGCTTGTGGCGCTATTGGGTGCAACAGGCGGGGCTTGACGAGACGGTGACCTGGGCCAATTTACCCAAAAAAGCTTTCAACCAACTGGTGGAGGCGATCGCTCGTGGCCCCTTCAAGATTCAAGGCAAGGGCGTCTTTAAGGAAGAGTTTGTCACCTGTGGGGGGGTAAAGCTGTCGGAGGTCGATTTCAAAACGCTGGCAAGTCGATGCTGCCCTGGACTGTATTTTGCGGGTGAAATTCTAGATATTGACGGGGTGACCGGGGGCTTCAACTTTCAAAGTGCTTGGACCACGGGCTGGTTAGCCGGGCAAGCGATCGCCGCGAGGCCGTGATGTTGCCTCAATCGTCTTCGGCAGGCACTACGGCACAATCAGGCGTGTTGACGACGAGGCTCACGATTCAATGACAGGCAACACCGGCGATCAGGTGGCAGTGATTACCGCTGGGGGCAGCGGCATGGGGGCAGGGGCGGCTCGCAAGTTAGCCGCTGAGGGCTACCGAGTAGCCATTTTGTCTTCTTCCGGTCAGGGCGCAGCGCTCGCTCAGGAATTAGGCGGCATGGGCGTCACCGGTTCGAATCAATCGAACGCTGACCTCAAGCAATTAGTTGATCAAACGATCGCCGCCTGGGGACGCATTGATGTGCTGGTCAACAGTGCGGGGCATGGCCCCAAAGGACCGCTGCTCGATCTGCTGGATGAGGATTGGCAGCGCGGTATGGATGTCTACTTTCTCAATGTGGTGCGTCCGACTCGTTTGGTCACGCCGGTCATGCAGCGTCAGCAATCTGGCGTCATTATCAATATCTCGACCTTTGCCGCCTTTGAGCCCGATCCGGCGTTTCCCACGTCGGGGGTCTTTCGGGCAGGACTCGCGGCCTTTACCAAGCTATATGCCGATCGCTATGCCAGCGACAACATCCGCATGAAAAATGTGCTGCCCGGCTTTATTGACAGCCTGCCAGAGAAGCCGCACTTTCGCGATCGCATCCCCATGGGGCGCTATGGCAAAACGACAGAAATCGCTGATGTTATTGCCTTTCTCGCATCCGATGGGGCGGGCTACATCACCGGGCAAAATCTGCGCGTCGATGGGGGCATTACCCGGTCGGTTTAAACCCACAGCTGCATGTGACGGCATGCCACATGCAGCATGCTTAACCGATGTCGAGTTCAACCCTGGAGGATGATGGGCTCAAACTACTGCTGGCGGCAATGACAGCGGTGCCTCAAGCCGACTGCTTGAACCCCCTGTTGGAGCAACAACCAAGGGGTAACCGTCAAGTCATGGTTCAGGTTTGAACAGGTCGTCGCCCCGCCAATTGCAAACATGAACAATTCACCACAAAGCGCTCTTCTGACGGAAATCCCGGTTACAAAAGAGGGTGGCGATCGCGACCAGTAACAACGGAATTGGGGGAGCACCGATGGCGAAAAAAGATCCATACACTGAATTTCTCAAAGAAGACTTTAAGGACCTATTTGGGCAGCTAGAGCTCACACCGGTACAACGCAAATTCCTGATGTCGCGTTGGTTAGATCAAGTGCTCTGGATGGAAAAAAAGGCGGGTGTTTGTCGCGATCACCACTATCGCTTGCGCCTCTCGGCCATTATTTTTGGCGTGATCGTACCGATCTTGATTGGCATCAACGTAGGGGATAACGAACGGCTGCGACAAGCCAAAGAATATCTGACGATTGGCCTGAGTACCGTTGTGGCCGTCAGCGCCGCCGTCGAAGAATTCTTTCATTACGGGGAGCGCTGGTTTCACTATCGCCGCACGGTGGAATCACTCAAAACCTATGGTTGGCAGTTCTCTCAGTTAAGTGGCCGCTATGCCAAACATGCCACCCACGCCGAAGCCTTTCCCGATTTTGCCAACCAGGTAGAAGAGGTCATTCAGCGTGACGTTGAGGTGTACGTTACCCAAGTGGCCAACACCGAAGAGGAAAATCAGCAGCAATCAGAGCAGATGTTGCCCATGACGCCAGTCGCTGTCACAGAAACTGCTACGGAAACAACGGCTCCGGAAGCTCATGCTGAGGACGAGCACGCTCACGAAACCTAGCTGCGATCGTGATCTGGGCCCGCGTACGCCACTCTTAATATCGGCAATCGTCAGGTGTCATCAGTGCAGCGAGGCGATGCTGACATTCATCCCTAACGACAATGACGACCGTCAGCAAAAAGGTGGCAATGCCGGTGACGATTCGTTGAAAGGGGGGTTGCATAGCAGTGACTGAAACTGTGCCGATGGTAGGCGAGTTCGTCTGGTCAGAAACGCTACCAGTGGTACGATCACGAGCTGTTTTGGCCCCTCACCAGAAAGCGGGTGAGCTAAAACCGCTCAGGCCGATGCCGCCCCCGACTCACCAAGTTTCACAGAGTTATCACACCGCTGTAACAGCACTGTCACACCGACTGTCTACTGTAAGGATGTTAGACCGCAAAAGTCCCTTTAGATAGCAAACAGACAGTCATGAGAGACCACGTGAACGCTACCTCTTCTTCACATCACCCGGCCCGGTGGGTGTCACGAACTGGGCAATCCCTTTTGCTGATGCTTGCCGGCGCGGGGTTGGCAACTGCCGGTACAGGCGCGCTGCAAGCGATGCAGCCGAGCTTTTTAGAACCATCCCAAGCTCAGGTTGAGTCAGAAACTGACGACAGCGCGATCGCGATCGTGCCTGGTCTAGGCAACCCCACCACTGGCAACTTTGTGGCTGATATCGTGCAAGATGCGGGCCAGGCCGTCGTGCGTATCGACGCCTCGCGGACCGTGACTAGCCAAGTGCCCGAAGCCTTCCAAAGTCCCTTCTTCCGCGAGTTTTTTGGCGACCTCCCCGAGTCGCAGCAGCGGGTCGAATCGGGGGTGGGGTCTGGCTTCATCGTGTCTACAGACGGCATCATTTTCACGAATGCTCACGTCGTCGACGGCTCTGACACCGTTCAAGTCACGTTGAAGGATGGCCGCGTGGTTGACGGCACCGTTGTCGGGACCGATCCGCTCACGGATGTGGCCGTCATCGATATCGATGCGGACAACCTGCCCACCGTACCGCTCAGCGACTCTAATCAACTACAGCCAGGGGAATGGGCGATCGCGATCGGTAACCCCCTCGGGTTAGACAACACGGTCACCGTCGGCATCGTTAGCGCCACGGGCCGCACCAGTGGTCAGATTGGGGTCACCGACAAGCGGGTTGACTTCATTCAAACCGACGCCGCCATTAACCCCGGTAACTCCGGCGGTCCCTTGCTCAACGAGCGGGGCGAAGTTATCGGCATGAATACCGCCATCATCCAAAATGCCCAGGGCATTGGTTTTGCGATTCCCATCAATGATGTGGGGCGCATTGCCGAACAGTTGGTAACCCAAGGCCAGGTCGATCACCCCTATGTGGGCATCCGCATGGTGGCCCTCACCGACCAAAACAGAGCCGCAATCGCGGCTCAGACCGGACTCAATGTGCAGGATGAATCAGGCATCTTAATTGCGGATGTGGTGCGTAATTCTCCTGCTGATCAAGCCGGACTGCGACAGGGCGACATCTTAGTGGCTGTTGGGGGCCAACTCGTGACCGAAGCGGGGCAAGTGCAAGACCAGGTGGAAGCGGCTGGCGTCGGCAACAATTTGTCTCTGCAAGTTCGCCGCAATGGCCGGGTTGAAACCATTTCTGTCCAGCCAGAAGCCCTGCCCAACAGTTGATCTAGCTATCGGATACGACTTTACTCACACCACCCAAATGGGAGCGTCAATCTGGGCACTCCCATTTTTTTTGTGCAAGACACGGGTGTAGCAGAATGCGGAATGCGGAGGTCGGAATGCAGCATCGAATGCAGCTCAGCTCAGATATCGGTTGCCACTCGTGATCGACAAAGGAGCCAAGGGGCAAGGGGGAGCAGATTTTGGCAGGGATAGCGACTGGGGCCATGAAGGACGAGTACTCGGTAGCAAAAGGCTCTCGCTTCTTTTAATTGCTGGCTCCCCTACCTCACTGCTCCCTGACGTTTAAAAACCGTTATGGCAACCCGGATTTAATGAACCGTTGTAAACGCGGTCAAATCGTCTATAGTTCAAGCATACTGTTTAAAGCATTTGAACTCATGGCAGGACGAATTTCTCAGTTAAACCTTATCCAGGTTCAGCAGTCGAGTTTTGACGCTTTTCCGACCTCACCGCCTGCGGCACCTCTCCTTCTCAAGGAGAGGCTTAATGACCGTCTGGTTCCGTTCCTTTGCAAGGAGCGGTGAGGTGAGGTTTTGATGGCCAAACATCACTCCAGTTTTCAACTTAGACGCGGTTTATCAGCATTGCTCCTGCTGCAACTCCCGAGTCGATTGGGAAAGAGACATTTTCATGTTGGACTTAATGAAACTGGCCCAGCAAATGCAGGGTATCAGCCAGCACTTAAAGGACGAAGCGGAGGCGGCTAGCCGCCGCGTAACGATTGCTCACAAGCTGATGGCCCGGGCCCAATCGCACCAAACAGAGCTGATTGAGACTTGGGAAGCTTGGCGCGATCGCATACCCTTTGCGATGGCCTGCCCAGTCGAACCGCTGGACACTCGTCTTCCCCTGTCAGGGGCACCGGCTGCCCATACCGTCTTGGCCACGGATGGTTCGCAAATCTCCCCGAGTCATCATGAAATTGCCTACTGTTACTTGCTCAACATTGGGCGTATTGTCTTGCACTATGGGCAAGGTCGTTTTCCCTTACTAGATAGCCTGCCAGAGGTCATCTATCGCCCCGAAGATCTCTACCTGTCGCGGCAATGGGGCATTAGTACCGAAGAGTGGATGGGGCATCGCCGCACGGTGGCCGAGGCGGAAACGTTAGCTGATTTAGCCCTCGACCTCCACACGGCAGCCGCAGACGACGAGCATCCCCCGACCTTGGCGCTGACTGACGGCTCTTTGATCTATTGGTTTTTAGAAGATTTGCCCTCAGCGGCCCGCGATCGCTTGCTGCCGCCAATTCTGGCCGCTTGGAATCGGTTGCAAGCCGCCAGAATTCCGCTTGTGGGCTATGTCAGCGCCTCCCGTAGTGGCGAAGCGTTGAACTTTTTGCGGTTGCAGAGCTGCCCCTTTGAAACTCCAGATTGCCTTACGCACTGTGCCGAAGCCCGCGATCGCGCTCCTTGCCAAGTGTTTGCGCCGTTACGTGACGTCGCTTTAGGCGCCACCTTGCTCGAACCAGGACAACGCGGCCCCCTTTGGCAGAGTTCGGTCAATATTTTGGCGGAGTACGGTGCCCACCGCATTTATTTCTGCTACGTCCATGTGGGGGCTGAGGTCGCCCGGGTAGAGATGCCTGAATGGGTCGCGCTGAGTCAACCGCTGCGCGACTCCGCCTTAGAAATGGTGATGACCCAAGTGCAAAAAGGCTATGGCTACCCCATCGCTCTCGCCGAAGCCCACAACCAGGCGGTGGTGCGCGGTGGCGATCGCACCCGCTTTTTTGCCCTGCTAGAGCGAGAAATGATTCGAGCGGGGTTGCAAAATGTGGGCACATCTTTCAAAGAGGCGCGCAAGCGAGGCAGCATTGCTTAACTGGCTACCTGACGCCTGAGGGATGGCGAATCTGAGCAGCCAGTTTTGCCACCCCAATCACCGGATTGTGGTCATTTTTGAGAGCCTTGCTAAGGCAGTGCAGGGCGCTCGCCCATGGGTACTCTACAGTCATCTTTTTATTACAGTGCGTTGGTGCGCTGCCCCAAGGCGATGCCGGGCGCTCGCCCATGGGTACTCTACAGTCACCTGTTTATTACAGTGCATCGGTGCGCTGCCGTTCCCTTATGCAACCTGTTCCTGGTTCTATACCCGCTACTGTCACTGCGCTAGCCCAACTCATCGATCAGTCACCAGAATGGATAGCCCTGTTTGACTGTGACCATCGCTACGGTCAAGTAAGTCCTGGTTTAACGATCGCCCTAAACACGAGTCAATTGGCTTGGCAGGGACAAACCAATACCCACCTCGCTGAGCAGGCAAAGGCCGCTGGCCACAGCAAAACCTGGCAAAAATATTGGCAACAGGTCGAAGATGCCCTCTTGACCGTGCAAAAACAGGCTCAGGCTGAGCGCCGGGTCCACTCTTTGCCTAACGAAGACGATGACCTGCAGCTTTGCGAGACGACGTATACCCCACTATTTGACCCTGACGGACAGATTGAGGCGATCGTCAGCATCAGCCATCTCTCCGTCATTCCCCAGGCTCACCACCATCAACCTGAGCAAAAGAGTCTGACAGAAACTCAGTTAAAGGTCTATCCCGATGCCATTATCGGCATTGAAATGCCGGGATTCACCAGCGCCGCCATAGCTAATTTGCCCCCACTGAACCCACCTGTGCCATCTCCCCCGCCGCTCCCGACTGCCCCTGCAGAATCCGAAAGCAGTGTAGAGTGTGCCCCAATCCAGCCCACAGCAGAATTTCTACAACTCGTACTGGATAACATTCCCCAATACATTTTTTGGAAAGATCGCAACTCGGTTTACTTAGGTTGCAATCAGCAATGGGCTGAAATGGCCGGGCTCAACCATCCCAGTGAGGTCGTGGGCCTTACGGACGCTGAGCTGCCTTGGGCTAACGCGGAGGTTGATTGGTATTTACAGTGCGATCGCCGCGTGATGGAAACCGACACCCCCATGCTGCGTATCAAAGAGTCTCAGTTGCAGGCAGACGGTCAACTAAGGTGGCGAGAAACCAGCAAATTACCCCTGCATGATGAACACGGCAATGTGGTCGGGCTACTTGGCACCATTGAAGACATTACCGAGTGCAAGATCGCTGAAGACTTGCTGAAACAGTCCGAAGCTAAGTATCGCAAACTCGCTAAGCAAGAAGAACTGCTCAACCAAGTTTCTACCCAAATTCGTCAATCCCTATCGCTAGAAGAAATTCAGTGCCGCACAGTACAAGAGGTGCGGCAATTATTCAACGTTGACCGCATGCTCATTTATCGCTTTAACGAAGATTGGCTAGGTCATATCGTGACTGAATCAGTGGAGGCCCCCTGGCGATCGCTAATCCACAAAGACGTTCAAGATTCTTGCTTTCCTGAAGGCCATGCTGACATGTATTTGCAGGGTCACTTTCGCACCGTTGATGATATTACAACGGCTGAGCTTGACGAATGCCATCGAGACTTCTTAAAAGACCTTCAAGTACAAGCCAACGCGAGCGTTCCCATCATTGTGCAGGATAAGTTGTGGGGGCTGCTGATTGCTCACCAATGTTCTGGGCCGCGTCATTGGCAAGATACCGAAATCGAGTTGTTTAGGGCTTTAGCCGGGCAGGTAGGGATTGCCATTCAGCAAGCAGAACTATATGCCCAAACCAAGGAAAGCGGTGAACTGGCCCAACAAAAAGCGGCTGAATTAGCCGGTGCCTTACAACAACTCCAAAACACTCAGACTCAGCTAGTTCAGACGGAAAAAATGTCTAGCTTAGGACAAATGGTGGCAGGCATCGCGCACGAAATCAATAATCCAATCAACTTTATTTATGGCAACGTTCCTCACATCAAAGAACACCTGAGCGATCTCAAAACATTATTTAGCCTCTATCGCAAACATCACCCCCATCCGGCTGACGAAGTCAGTGACTTTATTGAAGAAATTGACCTCGACTACTTACTACAAGACTCGGATAAGATTCTGCATTCTTTTCAATTGGGTAGTCAGCGAATCCAGCAAATTGTGACTTCGTTGCGCACTTTTTCTCGACTTGACGAAGCTGACAAAAAAGCCGTTGACTTGCATGAAGGGATTGACAGTACGCTATTGATTTTGCATCACCGATTCAAGGCCAAGCCCGATCGCCCCGGCATTCAACTGGTAAAAGAGTATGCTGACTTGCCCTCGGTGGAATGCTATCCCAGTCAGCTCAACCAGGTCTTTATGAACCTCTTGAGCAATGGTATCGATGCGCTTGAGCAAGAAATCACCAATGGGGGGCGATCGCACAAGTCAGAGCCCCCCACGATTACCATCACGACCCAACAGCTAGAGCATGAGGTGCTCATCCGCATTCGCGACAATGGCCCAGGCATTGCGGAAGCCCATCGCAGTAAGTTATTTGATCCGTTCTTTACGACCAAACCGATTGGCAAAGGCACCGGGCTGGGCCTCTCCATTAGCCATCAAATCGTGACAGAACGCCACAGCGGACAATTGATCGTCAACTCTGAAATCGGCACCGGCTCAGAATTTCAAATTCATGTGCCCTGCTATAGCAGCGCCTCTAAAGTCAACAGGTCGTAGTAAAGCAGCGGGCAACGAGGAAAAGCCAACCACACTAGCGTTTTAGCGATCGGAACTGCTCTAACCTAACGACGAATGCGGTAGAGCACTGAATGCATAGACACTTTTGAGGCTGGTCGTGGCACTCGCTGCCAATAGTACGGTACCGTGCAGCGTCAGTTGGCATCCGATAGCAGAGTGCGGAATGCGGAATGCGGAATGCGGAATGCGGAATGAAAACGCTGACTATAGCCAGTCGCAGTTGGATTTGAACAGGGTAGATCGCTGAAGCCTGGATTTGGCAAGATTTCCAGTTCTGCCTTCTGCCTTCTGCCTTCTGCCTTCTGCCTTCTGCCTTCTGCCTTCTGCCTTCTGCCTTCTGCCTTCTGCCTTCTGTCCTGACCTGATTGCGGATCGCTATAGGGCTCTAGAACGGGGAAGCAGTGGTGCCAGGAGAGCTAGGGGAGTCGCGCTTAAATAACATCCCATTTACCCTGCTTCCCCGTTCTAGAGCCCTATAGCGATCCGCAATCAGGTCAGGACAGAAGGCAGAAGGCAGAAGGCAGAAGGCAGAAGGCAGAAGGCAGA
>JBCDAJ010000011.1:0-68518 GCA_039185935.1 Cyanobacteria bacterium P01_F01_bin.56
CTTGGCAAGTTACGAGCAGAGAAAAATAGAAGCCCAGATTTATAAGGGTTTTACGCTTCGACTGTTTATGGAATTCCAGGCTGTTGGCAACGTGATTGCGTTATTTCAAATATTCTTTTTTCAGAACATACCAAGTCGTGTGAGGTAGGTGATGGATAGTGGGTGAGGTAGGTGATGGATAGTGGGTGAGGTAAGTGAAATAGTTAGTTCACTGACTCCATCGACTCCACTGACTTCACCCACTTCATTTACTCTTTCACCCTCATACCCTCACACCCTGCCACCCTCACATGCTTCTACGCGGCATGATCGCGGGCAACTTCCCGCCCTGGTACTTCGCGCTTGGGCAGAGTTTGACGCTCGGGATGCTGTTGGTAGTAGCGATCGGTAATCCAGTGGTTGAGCTGGCGATCAAGGGAAATCAGGAATTTGACGAGGGCAGTCGGGGTTCGGCCAAAGCAGAGGCGCTTGACCCAGGGTTTGATAAAGGCCTGGTGGCGACGGTATCCCAGGCGCTGGTAGCGCTTTTTGAAATATTTATCTTTTTTGGGCAGGTCCCATTTCTGGCGAAAGTACTTGAGGCTGCGGGTTTCCCATTCGTCGCTCCAGCGCAGCATAAAGAAGGCCAGATCCGACCAACGAGACAGCACCTTGGGGACGTAGGTGACGACGGCGGCGGGTTCGCAGTAAACAGTGCCGCCAACCTGGGCGATGGTGAGGCAAAAGTCGATGTGTTCGCGGGTGCTGAGCAAGTTTTCGTCCAGCGGCCCGATCGCCTCAAAGATGGAGCGGCGCACGAGCATACAGTGAAATTCAGCAAATTCGCACTGGCGACGGTGAAGCTGATTTTGTACGTCAGCCACGAGACGATTGACAAAGTAGTGTTTTTCGTGGACACGGCGCTGCTTTTCGTCGCCTTTGACCCGAAGTACGATGCGCGCTTCACCGCCTGCGAGGTGAATTTTGTCGCCCAGGGGCTGGCCGATGCAGGTCAGCGGACAAACGACTGCGGCCTGGGTTGCATCGGCGCAATTGACCAGTTGGGTGAG
This sequence comes from Cyanobacteria bacterium P01_F01_bin.56, assembly GCA_039185935.1. Classification (GTDB taxonomy): domain Bacteria; phylum Cyanobacteriota; class Cyanobacteriia; order Phormidesmidales; family Phormidesmidaceae; genus Halomicronema. The sequence goes on from JBCDAJ010000011.1 coordinate 1,050, forward strand.
CCAGCCGGAGGCAACTTCAACATCGTTGTCAATAAAGACAACGTAGTCGGTATCAGCTTGGGCAAGGCCGAGGTTGCGAGCCTGGTTAGGAGCCAGGTAGCTCTCAGTGCGAATCAGCTCAAAGCCCCAGTCTTCAGACTTTTGTTGTAAGTAGTTGCGGACAGAGCGGGGCGAACCGCCATCAATATAAATTAGCTTGAAGGGGATCTGAGTGTTGGCGTAAATGCTTTCCAGGGAGGCCCGGGTGTGGCTAAAGCGTTCGCGGGGGGAGACGATGAGGGTGATGTTGGGAGTCATGGTGTTAGGTGGGTGAGGTAGGTGGAGTTGGTGAGGTAGGTGGCTGGGTGGTGGGGTGGATGAGGTCGGTGAAGTCAGTGGAGTCGGGTGAAACAGCACTCCATCTACTTCACTCACTCCATCCACTCCGCCTACCCTCACACTCTTCTATGCGGACAGGGCAATCACTTTCTCCTGCTGGGGCAGGACGTGATCGTAGACTTTGGCCCAGTTGGTTTGCTCGACGGCGGGGGCGAGCTGGGTGAGGACGGTTTCGCGGGCTTGCTGGCCGAGTTGTTGGCGCAGGGTAGGAGATTGGGCGAGTTGCCACAGGGCATAGGCGAGGGCGTTGCTGTCGCCGGGGGGAATCACCAGGGCATTGTCGCGATCGCACAAAATTTCGCCAATGGCATCGACGTGGGTACCGACAATGGCTCGCTGGGCCAGCATGGCTTCGAGCAGGGCGTTAGGGCAGCCATCATGCAGGGAGGGCACAGTGAAAATATCGATGTGGGGCAGGTAAGCGAGAGCTTCTTGACGCTCGACAAGGCCCGTAAGGATGATCCGATTGCAGTTGGGACTAGCAGCGACCTGCGCTTCCCAGTAGGCGCGTTCGCGATCCGCATAGTCGCCAACGAGCAGCAGCGTCAGGGGCAGTTTGGGGGCGAGTTCAGCATAGGCATCAAGCAGAAATTCGAGGCCCTTTTTATCGCGGAACCGACCAACGGAACCGATGACAGTGCCTTCCAGGCGATCGATCTGTGGAGGGGTGGGCAGACTGCTCAGGTCGAGGGGTTCAATGGAGTTCCAAAAGGCCGTGGTGCGATGACGCATTTCGGGAACTAGCACACAGACGCGACGCTTGAGGGCGTGGCTCACACAGGTAACCCAGTCAGAGTGGGCTAGGGTCCAGGTAACCTGACCGTGCTGTTTGGGGTTAAACACATGCTTGTGCAAGTCGCTGCCACGCACGCTGTTAATGACGGGAATATCGAGTTCTTTGGCGAGTAGGGTGGTCAGGAATCCGGTTTCGTTGATAAAAAAGCCGTGAAACAGGTTGAACTGAAATTGCTGGTGCAGTTGCTCTAGCTGGAAGTACACTTCGCTGAGAAAGTCTTGCACAATGGGCGCTTCGGAGCGAATGGCCGGATACAGGCGGTGAACGTAAAGGCCGTCTTGAACTTGGGAGAGACACTGCGATCGCCGCAGGGTGTCGTCTTTTCGCTGTTTGGAGTGGAAAACGGCGACGTGGACTTCGTAACCGATGTCTTGCAGCATGCGGGCAATGCGCGAGACGGATTCACCGACACCGCCAACGTCAGGGGGAAATTCGAGGGTGGTGATGCAGATTCGGGTTTGAGTTGTCATAGTGATTGTTTGAGGTAGGTGGATGGGTAGTGGGGTGGTGGGTGGGTGAGGGAGGTGAGGTGGGTGAAGGAGTGGGAATAGCTAGTTCATGGACTTCATCTACTCCACTAACTCCATCCACTGCACTTACTCCACTCCCTCTACGCGGCGATCGCAACAGAGACAAACTCCCGCAAAATCCGGGCGGTATTGTCCACGCCGTTGAGGTCAAAGCGGATGGAGGAAGGGTCGGTTTTGAGATAAGCGACGACGCGATCGGCAAGACGCTGGGGGTGCAGGTCATCGGGGCGAATGACAGAGACGACACCGAGGTCTTCGAGTCGTTCGGCACGAATGGTTTGCTCTTGGTCGCCGTTGCCAGTGAAAGGCAACAGCATGGAGCGGACACCAGTTTTGAGCACGTTAAGGGTAGTGTTGTAGCCGCCCATGTTGATGGACAGGTCGGCTTGACGCATGTAGGCCATCAGGTCGGGGGTGTAGCGCTCAACGCTAAGATTAGGCAGGGTTTTAGCGATATCGCGTAGCCCCTCGTAGACCTCGTTAGGGCAAAAGGGGCCGGTAAACAGTTGAATGTGATGGGGAATGCGCCCTTCAAGATACGGGCTAGCAGCAGCGACGGTACGTAGCAGCTCGTGACCAAAGCGACCGCCCCCAACGGAGGTGAGAATCGTCGGCTGGGTGAAAGTGGCAATCGGCATGTCAGTGGGCGCGTCGGCCTGGGTGACGTACCCGGTGTAGTAAACGGGACACTGAAGGTCATTTACGCGAGTGAAGCTGCGCTCTAGGGGCATAAACTGGGGGTCGCCGTGCACCAGCAGTAGGTCAAAGTACTGGTTGATTAGTTTGCAGACTTTGGCTTCGTGCCGGGCTTGGTCTTGTTTAGTCACCACGATGTCGCGCAGGCTAGAGACAATTTTGGTCCCGCGATCGCGAGCCGCCTCAATCAGGGGAATCAGTTCGGGGGAGAAGCGTCGCCGCCCAAAGGGAAACAGCTCCACCATGAGCCCGTCGGGCTGAAACCGTTGGACGACAGCCAGCATGCGATCGCGGCGGGCAGCGAAGACGTCCTCTAAGGAGTCGAAGCCTGCGGGGAGCTGAAGTTCTGAGAATTCGGTATCGGTTTTGAGGGCCGGGAGCTGCACCATCTCTACGTTGGGGGGAATCGGAAAATCAGCGATCGCCTCGCCGCCGTTGATAAAACACACCTGAAAGTCGTCGGTGAGCCCTTTGACGATTTCCATACTCCGAATCAGATGGCCAATTCCCAGAATATGTTGACAGTAGAAGAGTAAACGCTTCATCGAATAACGGCCTCCAGGGTGGGGGACAATGTTTTGGACAATGGGAGCTGAATGGGGTTTCGGAGAATGCTCAGTAGCCAGTTTTTAACCTGTCCAACGTTGTGCGCCAGGGTGAAATTTTGGTGGACGGTACGGCTACCGGCGCGACCGAGTTCTTGCCGGAGGGCGGGAGTTTGGCTTAGCAGGGTAAGCGCTTGAGCGATCGCAGCGGCATCTTTTTCGGGCACGAGCAGGCCATTGGCCCCAGACTGCACCAGCTCGGTAATGCCAGAGATGGCGGTGGAAATAACAGGCAGGCCCGTCGCCATGGCTTCGAGCAGCACATTGGGAATGCCATCGCGATCGCCGTCCTCCGTCACCAGACAGGGCAGCACAAAGACATCGGCCTGGTGATATTGTTCGATCACCTCGTCTTGGGTGAGCTTGCCGACCAGGGTGACGTCGTCATCCAGCCCCAGGGTGGCAAGCTGCGCCTGGATGCGACTTTCTAAGGGGCCAAAGCCCACGATCTTGCAGTGGAAGGGCACTTGCGCCTGCTTGAGTCGGTGACACGCATCGAGCAGGTACGGAAACCCTTTTTTCTCACAGAACCGTCCGACCGACAGAATGTTGAGGGGCGGTTGAGCCAATGTGACAGTTTTAGCCTCGTCTGCACGGGGACGAAATCGGGTCAGATCAATGCCGTGGTAAGACAGGTAAATGGGGGTACTTGATGTCGAAACCGCCTCTAGATAACGACGGTTGTAATCGGTGCAGGTGAGCACAAATTCGGCGCTGCGAATGCGACGGTCTAGAGCGACGTCATCGGTTAAGTAAATATCTTTGGCATGGGCGGTCATGCTGAAGGGAATGCCCGTGAGTTTCTGGGCGATTTCAGCAGTGGCTACCGGCACATTAGCAAAATGGACATGCAGGTGGTCGATGCCCAGATGCTCCATTTCTTGAGCCAGATAGCAGCCCTGGAGAAACTCGTTAAAGCGCCGCTCTTCGGGGCGATCGCAGTAGAACTCCAACAGCTCCAGCACAGTTTCGAAATCGCGACGACTCCAGGCGATCTGACTTTGAATCAAGTCAGTTTCCTCATCGCATTGCCACTTCGGAAGCAAGGAAGGGATATACGTGACGGGAGCCTTGAGCTGACTGACCGCCGGATGATGGTAAGTATCTTGAGGCTGCCGGAGCGAGAAGACATGCAGATTAAGACCCTGGCGTTCAAGTTCCAACATCTCATTGAGGATGAATGTCTCCGAAAGTTTGGGAAACGTTTTGAGCAAATAGCCAATAACGGGTTTGGGGGAATTCATAGGGGATTTAAGAAATCGGTAGAGTGGGTTTGCGAAGCAACGCACCATCAGAGAATCGGGAGTCGGGTATAGCAAGCTGTATAGGCACGATGCCAGGCACCACAGGGAACACAGACAATCTCAAACAGGTGGTGGCTCGTCAGGCGACGAGTTCAGACTTTACCGTTGGATTCGCTCCCTGCATCAGGCTGAGGAGGGTCTCCGTGATGCGAGGCAGAGCATTCAGGTCTAGAGAATATGTTGATGTTGTCGCTGCAGGAGTTTGCAATTCCTTTTGCAAAGCCTGGGCAAACAAATTAGATGTGAGTTGGTCGGGGTGAATTGCCGTAAATAGCCCTAACTCAGCCATGCGTTGGGCGCGAATCCACTGCTCCTCCACCGGGTGAACGCGAGGTACAACCAGAGCGCGACGCTGTAGTGTGAGAATTTCACCGACGGTGTTGTAGCCACCCATCGAGACAACGACATCAGCCGCAGTCATATAGCTCGCCAGATCGTCGGTGAATTCAAGCCAGTGTAGGTCCGAGCGCTGATGGATGCGGTGCAGTAAATCTTGCTTTTGAGGGGCTGCCATCTCGGGACCGCTGACAATCAGGCTGACAACCGGGGTGTCGATACTCGCTGAACTAATTGCGCTGAGATAAGTATCGACCAGACGATAGCCGTCACCGCCGCCGCCCGGCGTCACCAGCACGAACTTATCATCTGCGGCTAAGTTGAGCGATCGCCGCACTTCAGTCGGGTGTTGTCGCCCCGAACCACGGCGGATGTAGCCCATAAACCGGGTTTTGGCAGACAGCTCGGACGGAAATTGGTAAGCCCGTGGTGCATCAAAAATGTCTGGGGTGCCAACAATCCATACCTGGTCGTACCACGCTGTGGTCAGAGTGTAATAGTCTTCGCTCTGCCATTGCGCAGTCGTAGCGTCGGGGTGGTCAAGGATGTCGCGCAGCAGCAAGACTAAACGAGTCTTAGGGAGCTGCCACTTAAGGTAATCAAGGGTGGACTGCAGTTCTCCCCAGAGGCCGTTAGGCTTTTTGTCGACCAGCAACACATCGGGCTGAAAGTTGACCGCAGCGGTGCGAATCAATTCGCCTCGCAGGGTGAGCGTGTCTTGCAGTTCCGTCCTGAGGAAGCGGACGCTCATGTTGCCTTGGTCGTCTCGACCCAGGCAGGGCAGTTTGATGTAGTCCAATCCTGGGGGCAAACGCAACTGGTGCAGGGCGGGGGAACCCGACACCACCAAAATCGAAATGCTGGGAATGGCTTTGAGCAGATAGTCGCAGATGGCAACCATGCGCCGAATATTGCCCAGGCCAAAAGCATCGTGGGAGTAGACCATTAACTTCATGGAGATATCCCTGTGTGTGAGAAGTTTGGGGAAGCAGGGGGAAGGGGGGGAGGGAGTAGGGAACAAGGAGGCGTTCCAAAAGCGATCGCCATTCACTCAACTCCCCCATCACTTATTCCTCTAGCGAATAACTACGCGGCTCGGACAACTTGGTTGGGTGAAACGACAGCCATGGAGCGGCGCGGATTCCGACCGATGCCGAGGGACACCAGGCCGACTTGGGCGATCGCGTCAGGATTTATACAATTGCGACCGTTGATGAGCAGAGGCGTCCGCATAGTGCGGGCCAGGGCGATGTAGGGTAGCTCCCGAAATTTGGGCCAGTCAGTGACAACCACCAGAGCATCGCAGTCCAAAGCGCGGGCTGGAGGGCTGTCATAGGGGCACGGCAGCGGGAATGTCGCGGGCGGCCATCGCGCTGTTCATCAAATCATCAAGGCCAGGCTCATAAATAGGAGACTCTCCGGCCAGCATCTTCGCAACTTTAGCCGCGTTGTTATCGACGCAAACGACAATCTGCCCAACGTGGGCCCAGCAGGCATCGGTCACGAGACCGACATATCCAGTTCCAATCATGCAAACGTTCATAGTATTGCCTCTCAAGCTAAGGGGCTTTGTGAGTGACAATCTCACTTTCCTGCGTGCGCTTAAAAAGATCATTAAGACTCTGTGAGAAACACTTCATGAGCCTTCATTAGAGAAAGATGAGAAAACTCTTAATTCCAAATAGCCTCGATTCTTTAAACTGAGGAAAGCCATTTTCATTTCTAATGAATGATTAAGGTTCTTTTAATATCTTCCGACTGGGTAGTTCGCTGTCTAGAAAGGATTTTTGAAGTATTTATTCAAGTATTAATTATTGCTAAGTAGGCAGGCGTTATTAAATTGCAAATGATGTAGGTTGCGGTTGAGGAACGAAACCCAACACTCGCAAGGGTTTCGTCATCATTGAATCGTTCTATAAAAGATTCAACCCACCTACTTACAGGCTCAGAAGAGCAATCGTGGTTAACGCTTGAGGGCCTTCGTCTTGGGCACGGAGACCTTGCTTCAGCACTGGAACCTTTCTGGGTGCTGGTCTGTCCCATATGCCAGATTCTTAGACAAACAGTTTTGGGGTTGCTCCTTGCGGTTTTGCTTGAGGACCCTTGTTCTTCTTAGAGGATGACAATTGAGGTCGTGGTGAAAAGCTCCCTTCCATCTCCTTTACAAACACAAACGACGTCTGTATCGCCATTTGCTCAGATACGTCACTGGTTTCAACAGCTCAATGGCGAGACTCGAACTCGAATTTTGTTGCTCTACTCTGTCACCATGCTGGTTGTTTTTGGCACCTCTATTCCGATCTTTCGCTATTTCTTGTTTACAGAGGTAAATAACCGGGTCCGTGACAACCTAGAAGAAGAAGTCGAAAAGTTTGAAACCGCTTACGACCGCTGGGATGCTGAAACAGACAATTCAGTGGATGCCATCCAGGCATTTGCAGACGACTTTATGTCGACAAATATCCCTGAAGATGACAATTTTCAAATCGTAATTTTACAGAACAAATTGTATCGAACTAACCTCGCTATCCTTCCTGAAGTGATTGGGCCCGAGTCCGACTTGTTTCAGGAATGGCTCACGTTAGACGTCGCACAAGAGGCCACTGTGCCCAGCAATGATCCCACAGTGGGCAGCATCATCTACAGAACCAGCCTTTTAGAGGTCAATGATGTTCCTGTGGGGCTGTTTGTGGATGCACACCTCTCGGCAGGAGAGCAAAGCGAAGCCCTCGCTGGGGTTTATGTCTTCATCAAAGTGGCTGTAGGTGTGCTCGTAGGCTCCCTTTTGTTAGCCTGGCTGGGCAGCAAGCGGCTTTTGCAGCCAGTACAGCAGCTCTCGCAAACGGCTAAAGAGATTAATGAAACGAATTTGTCAGAACGGTTGTCGGTCAATGGGTCAGGAGAACTGGCTGACCTAGCTAAAACGTTTAACACCATGATGGATCGAGTGCAGTCAGCTTTTGACACCCAGCGCAACTTTATTAACGATGCTAGCCACGAGCTGCGCACGCCGCTAACGATTATTCAAGGGCATTTGGAGCTGATGGGTGATGACCCTGAGGAACAGCAGGAAACGCTGTCTTTGGTGATGGATGAGATCGGCCGCATGGGTCGATTTGTCAATGATTTGCTACTACTGACGAAGGCAGAGCAGCCCAACTTTCTGCAAGATGAAACGATTAATGCGGCTCAGTTTATGGATGAGGTGTATAGCAAAATTACGACGTTGGGAGATCGTGCCTGGGAGCTTACGAGCACTGCTAAAGGAACGTTTGTAGCCGATCGCCAACGCATTACTGGCGTGATCGTTAACCTGGCACAAAATGCCGTGCAGCACACTCAGCAGAACGACATGATTGAGTTTGGGTCAGAACAGGTGAAAGGCTATGTCCGATTTTGGGTGAGAGACACTGGCGCGGGGATTGCCCCTGCGGATCAGACACGGATTTTTGACCGCTTTGCCCGAGCCGCAAACACCTATCGAAAATCAGAGGGTGCTGGATTAGGGTTAGCCATTGTGAAATCCATTGCTGAGGCCCATCACGGACATATTAAACTCACTAGCCAACTCGGACTAGGGGCAACATTTAGCTTATTTTTGCCGACAGATGACGCTGCAAGGACAAAGCGATTATGACTCATTTGCTTGTCGTAGAAGATGAACAACGGATCGCTGCTTTTGTTGAGAAAGGGTTATCTGCCAATGGGTTCACGATTTCACTGGCGACCAACAGTGAGGATGCCACCGCGATCGCGCTAGATGGTCAAATTGACTTGATCATCCTCGATTTGGGCATTCCTGGAAAAGATGGCTTAGATCTACTGGCTGATCTACGCGGACAGGGGTTTTTAGCACCCGTGATTATTTTGACGGCCCGAGACGATATTCAAGACAAAGTTACTGGATTTGACAATGGCGCGGATGACTATATGACCAAGCCATTTCGGTTTGAAGAGCTGTTAGTACGGATTCGAGCACGACTCCGTACCGTCTCACCGACCCTGAACACCTATGTTCAGGCTGATTGGATTCTAACAGTGAGCAATATCACGCTGGACTTACGGACTCGACGGCTGAAAGTTGATGGTCAAGTTGTTGACCTATCGGCTCGTGAATTCACCCTGGCTGAAACGTTTTTGCGGCATCCCAATCAAGTGATGAGCCGAGAGCAACTGCTGGATCAAGTTTGGGGCTATGACTATTCCCCCGGCTCAAATGTAGTGGATGTCTATGTGGGATATTTACGCAAAAAGTTCGGCGACGGGGCGATCGAAACCGTCCGGGGGATGGGGTATCGCATGCTTTCATGAAAGTCATCTCATGAGGGTTTCATGGTTTACTTACCTGAGCTCGTTTTAATTGAGTAATAGTACTTAGGGATGAGGATTAAATAAATTATGGAGGCCAAGCCGGATAACCTTTCCCCTCCCGAGAGGGGCAGCGGGGTGGGTTGCCCCTGAGTGCGAGGGTTCGAACCCACCCCGCCTACGGCACCCCTCCCGAGAGGGGCAAATCGGCACATTATTAAATTCCCAATCCTTATCCATCTACCGAAGAGTCGCAGTAATTGCTACTGTTTCTGAGCCGTACTTAAATCGCTCTCATTATCTGGCTCGCCTTCAATGAAACTTATTTTGATTGCTGAGGACGAACCCAAAATTGCTGCATTTATGCAAAAGGGCCTCAATCGTTCAGGTTTCTCTACAAATGTGGTTGCCGATGGCAACCAGGTTTTAAGCAAGATGCTTGACGATACTTGTGACTTGGTGCTGCTGGATCTAGGACTGCCCGATAAAGATGGCCTGGCCATCTTAAAAGAAATGCAGCAGCGTAATATCAATATCCCTGTCATTGTGATAACAGCACGTTCAATTGATCCGCAGGACGCTCAGATAATTCAAGTATCGGGAACTGAGATCGTCAGCAAGCCTTTTCACATGAAAGACCTCATTCAAAGAGTGCGATCGCTCTTAAATTAGGTTGCGTTACGCAGTTGTGGCTCTATCTAGTTGACGACCGTTGGCTACCCAACGACTAAGGACGTTCAGGTGATTCGCAGTTAATCCCATAGGGGTTGCTGATATCTGGGATGAATCCTTGAGAGCGGCTTATCATCACATTGAATTTCAGAGATGTGTTTCTGCCTTATTTCAGCTACGCTGAGCTCGCCAACTTCTGTAATTTTGCTGTTTTCATCCCTCGTTAACGGACTTGCACGCGATCGCCGGCCTCTACCGATTCAGGATAAGCAATCACCTGATCGCCTTGACTCAGCCCCGCTGCCACCGCTGCCGCAAACGTGTTTTTGAGGCCCAGAGTGACGGCGGTTGATTGGGCGCGATTGTCCGCTACGGTGAAGACGCAGGTGCCGGCATCGCAGGGAAAAATAGCACTCACCGGAACGCTGAGCACCGCCGTCGCTTCGTCAATGACGATGTGGGTATCAACGCGGTAACCATCGCCCAGGGGCACATCCGGATCGGTAAACTGGGCAATCACATTTACCCGTTGTTCTTCTACCCCTAGCGCCGACACCTTGGTAAAGGCGGCGGGTTCTAAATACTGCACTTGCGCGAATAAGGTTTCGTCACCGCCCCACTGCGTCACCTGAATAGAGTCGCCCGGTTGAATCTGCACTGCGTCCTGAGAGAGGACGTCAATCACCATTTCTAAATTGCCGGGGTCACCAACTTCCAGCAGCGGCGTACCCGCCGTGACGTAGCGCTCACTTGCTTCCATTACACGCAGCACTCGGCCCTCTGAGGGGGCCGCTATATCGGTGCGGCGAGCATCATCGGCCAGCCGGGTGAGTTCGGCTTCAACACCAGCCATTTCTGCCTGATACGCCTCGATCAGATAGTCGGGATCTTGCTGTTCGGCTTGTAGAATGTCGCGCTCTTGTCGTACCGCATTGACAGCGGCGATCGCACTCTCTAGCGCTTGTTGAGCCGCATTTTTCTCCTGTTCTCGGGCGGTGGCCGCTAACGCGGCTGATTCTCGCGCTTGGTCAGAAATCGCGCCCTGAGCGGCCAACTCATTGGCCCGTTGCAGTTCCCGCTGGGCCTGTTGCCAATTCGCTTCGGCTCGGGCCAGTTCTGCTTCAGCCTGCTGTTTTTCGGCTTGGGTCACGGCAATGCGACTGGTGGCCTGCTGCAGTGCATCGTCTTTAGGGCGGAGGGTTTCGACCCCAGCAATTTGCGCTCGCAGCTCATTGAGCCGCGCTTGGGACTGTTGCACCTGACTGGTCAACGGTAGCGGATCGATGCGGGCTACCACCTGATTGCCCGTGACGGTATCGCCTGCTTCGAGGTCGATCCGCGTCAGTCGCCCATCCACCGGGGCCGAAACGATGAAGCGATCGCGCACCCGCGTCTCGCCCTCGGCATCGACCGTGAGCTGCAGGTCGCTCGGCTCTACCGTCACCAAATCCACCCGCTTGGGACTGGGACGCAACCCGAATACACCCAAACCCACTATGCCCAAGCCCGCCAGCAGATAGAGCCAGCGTCGCCCCGGTGGCTGCAGCTTGAAGCGCCAGCGCTTAGGGGTTGGCGCGGACGACTTGGTCTCGCGAGTTTCCTCAGTTGGATGCAGGCGTAAATCGGTGTCCTGAGCCATAACGATACTCCTCTATTCACGAGTTTTGAGTACGGCAACTAAATCAAGCTGGGTAATCTGCCGCAAAATTAACCAGCCCGACATCACAGCGGCGATCGCCACAATGCCAAAGGCAAATCCATAGGTGAGACGGGTGACGACCAGGGGCCAACGATAGAGTTCGGTGTTGTAGAAAAAACTCATCAAAGCGGCTAACCCAAATCCCATGGCACTGCCGATGGGAATGGCGACCAGGAGCAGCAGCGTTTGTTCCCCCAGCAAAATAAACCCCACTTCCGCCCGACTAAAGCCGATAATGCGCAGGGTCGCGAGTTCTCTACTGCGCTCTGACAGGGCAATGCGGGCAGCGTTATAGACGACCCCAAAGGCAATGATGGTGGCGAAAATCACCAGCACCGTGGTGAAAATTTCGAGGCTGCCCGCGATCGTTTCTTCAAACTGCTGCACACTATTTTGGCGCAGCGCCACACTGGCGACGGCAGGGGTTTCCTTCAGCTCTGCGTAAATCGCATCTAACCGCTGCGGCTCTACCGCCAGGTACGCGCCTGAGAGGGTGGTACCCTCGCGCATCAGGTCATTCAGGGCGTGAATGTCCATGTAGGCGGCCACCCCAACCAGCTCATTCACCAGCCCCACGACGGTAACCTCGCGGGTGGGACGAGCCCCTTCAAGCACCTCTACCGTTACGCGATCGCCCGGTTGCACCCCCAAGATTTCGGCCAGTTTGTCAGTTAACAAGACGCCTTGGGTCGGCAGCGTCTGGACGTTGAGGTGACGATCCATCAGGCGACGCAACGTGCCGTCAGCCGGTAGCCCGGTGAGCCCCCCCAGGTAAGCGCGCTGCTGAAACCGGAGCCGGGCGGGCACGACCCGAAACGGCTCGGCCCGAACCACTCCCGGCAGGTTCAATAAGTCAAAGCGCGCCCGGCTAGAGAGCGGTTCGGTAAAAGAGAGAGTAATATCCTCCTGCTGGATTTGGTGAAACTGCACGTTGATCAGGTAAGCCATCGCATCTTCAAAGGAATGGCCGACCACCAAAATTGCCACCGCCAGGGATAAGCCTAAAACGGTCAGCCCCGCTTTGATGGGTTGCCGCTCCACATTGCGGAGGATGATCCGGCCCGCTGGCGAAAACAGTCGCTGCAGCCCCCAGCGCTCTACCAAAGTGGGGTGAAAATCGGCGGGCGGCTCTGGACGCATGGCTTCGGCCGGGGGGAGCTGGACAGCTTTGCCAACCGCTACCGCCGCCCCGATCGCCGCGGCGGTCAAACTCACCCCCACTGAAATCACGATTAGGCTAGGCTCCACCCGAAAGGCGAGGAGGGGAAAGTGATAGAAGTTGGCATAGTTGCGTGTTGTGGCTTCCCCCATCCATAGGCCAAGCCCAATCCCCAGCATGGCTCCGACCAACACGATCAGGGTGACCAGCTTCAGGTAATGCAGCCCCACATCCCGATTGCTGTAGCCAAACGCTTTCAATACCGCAATCTGATCGCGCTGGGTGCTCACCAATCGGGCCAGCAAAAGATTCAGCAGAAAAGCGGCAATGCCCAAAAAGATGACGGGCATAAACACGGCGGTCGCTTGCAGGCTAGTGATTTCATCCGACAAAAACCGATTCGAAATCTGATCACGGCGACCGATCGCCCCCAACCCGCCATAGGTCTCCAATAATTGATCTAGTTGGAAAATAACTTGCGGCTCGCTGGCACCGTGAGCCAGCGTCAGCGTGACATCATTAAACGCACCGTCCATATCAAAGGCTGTGCCCAGGGCTTCTCGCCCCATCCACATCACCCCAAACCGCTGATTATCGGGCAGCAAATCGGTGCCGCGAATTTCGTACACATACTCTGGCGAGAGGGCAATGCCGACGATGCGCAACGCTTGCCAGCGGCCATTAATCACCGCCCCCAGAGAATCGCCGATCGCCAGCTGATTCGCCTCTGCAAACGCCTCGCTCACCAACACCTCATCACGCCGACCCGAGGCAATGTAGCGCCCTTCTTGAATTGCCAGCCCATTTAGCACCGGCAACTGCTGATCCGGCACCGAAATCAAGCGCCCGGTGGCGGGTTCTTGGAGACCGGGCACATCCACAATCACATCGCGCACTACCCGCGTCTGCACCTGCTGTACGCCGGGGATTTCCTGAATGCGATCGCCCAGCTGCTCGGGGGCGCGCTTCAAAGATACAAACACATCCGCAAATCGATATTGGTCGTAGTAAGTTGCCCGGGTCAGATTCAGCGAATCGTAGGCACTTAGCATCGTCACCATGCTGGCAATGCCACAGGCCACAATCAGCACGATCGCAATCACCTGTCCACGCAGGTGCAGCAGGTCACGGATAAGTTTGCGATCGAGGGAGTTCATGGGAGGTAGGGAATAGGGGATAGGGAATAGGGAATAGGGAATAGGGAATAGGGAATAGGGAATAGGGAATAGGGAATAGGGGACAGGGATTAGGGATTAGGGAATAGGGAATAGGGGACAGGGATTAGGGATTAGGGAATGGGGAACAGGGAGTAGGGGATGGGGAATAGGGGATGGGGAATAGGGGATGGGAGATAGAGGATAGGGAATAGGGGACAGGGAGTAGAGAACGGGGAATAGGGATTAGGAAGTAATGGGGAGGATTTTGAGGGTGCTTGGGGGGGGGTGGGAGGAAAGCGGGGGAATGTTGAGGGGGACAGGGGGCGTTTGGGGGGACTGTGAAGTGGGAGAGGTTAGGTCACATCGGGATTTGATCGTTTGGCAAAAGTCAATGGATTTGGTGGTCTTGATTTATGGGTTGGCTGAGTCTTTTCCGCAAACGGAACTCTATCGCTTGACATCACAGATTACTCGGGCGGTGGTGTCGGTACCTGGCAATATTGCCGAAGGCAATGGTAGAAGCAGTCGTAAGGAATATGCTCATTTTTTATCGATTGCCAAAGGGTCGCTAATGGAAACTGAAACCTATGTGTTTCTGGCAGTGCGGCTCGGCTATGTATCCCAAGAGCAAACGATTGAAAGCTTGAACCTCATCACCGAAATCAGCAAAATGCTCACTAAACTTAGAACTCGCCTTATCGTCCCCTAACACCTGTCCCCCTGTCCCCTCTTCCCTGTCCCCTCTTCCCTGTCCCCTCTTCCCTATCCCCTCTTCCCTGTCCCCTATTCCCTCTCTCCTACCATTCCAAATCCTCTGGATCGACCTTTTCGGTGTTGAGGTCGATCGCGCTAATTTCGCCGCTACGCATGTGGATGACGCGATCGGCCATGGCGGCGATCCCGGCGTTGTGGGTGATGACGGCGGTGGTGGTACCAAATTCTTGGTTGACTTGCAGCAGGGCCTTGAGGACGAGCTTGCCGGTGCGAAAGTCAAGGGCACCCGTCGGTTCGTCACAGAGGAGCACTTCGGGACGTTTGGCGATCGCCCGCGCAATGGCAACTCGCTGCTGTTCGCCCCCGGAGAGTTGGGCGGGGAAGTGGTCGAGGCGATTGCTGAGACCGACAATTTCTAGGGCTTTTTCGGGAGTGAGGGGGCGGCGGGCAATGTCGGTGACCAGGGCCACGTTTTCGCGGGCGGTGAGGCTGGGAATCAAGTTGTAGAACTGGAAAATGAAGCCCACCGAGTCGCGCCGAAATTGGGTGAGGCGGCGATCGTTGGCGTGAGTGAGGTTTTGAGTGCGAAAGATGACTTGCCCACTGCTGGGAATATCCAATCCGCCCAGAATATTCAGCAGGGTCGATTTGCCGCTTCCAGACGGGCCCAGCAACACGACAAATTCCCCTTCGTACAGATCCAGGTCTACTGATCGCAGCGCCTGCACTTCGACCTCGCCCATGCCATAGGTCTTGGTTAAATCCTCAGCATGAAAGACAACCGGCGTGGTCGCAGCGGCTGACCGTTGCACTAACGAACCTGACTGATTCACCATGACGTAATCGCAGAAGGCGTCCTGCTTCGAGGCTAATCCAAACGAGAGTCGCCTGTGTTTAACCCCACCGAAATTCTTAACGATGGCATCTCAGTTCAAGTTCCTGAAGCGATCGCTATCCTCAAGCTATCTCATGGGCAAAAGCGGTAATTGGCTCTGGGGAAGGTGTTCCTCGTCAACTATACATAGGCCTGATTGGATGGAAAGCCTGATCGGTTAGGCACTCATTTCTCTTGAGTTGATGCTCAACATGCTGCAAAGTTCTACCTCAAAGGGTGACACCTTGATCTTTAAGGTCTCTAAATAGCTAAATTATGGCAGCCCCTAAAACCGCAACAAGGTTGCCAGGAACAAAAAGATAATAAAGGTTGAACCGCTGAAAAATAGACCTATCCACACTTTTGCCAACGCCTTGGGGGGTTGCTTTTGCCAAGTCCAGCGTACAGGAGACATGCTGGGACCGGTAAATCCAGACCCTTGAAATACTGCCAAATAAGGCTCAGGAAGTCGATCCCGATAAGCAGTGCCATAGCGAGCCATGTGAGCAAAGGAGACCTCCCCTTCGGCCCTTTGCGGGAGGATTCGCCGCCGTTGATAGGGCACAACGGTTTCTCCAAAGTTACTCAAATATTCTTCGCTATTCAGCAAGGCATCAATGAAGGCCGTTAAACCTTGTTGGCCCAAAACAATTGACCAAGCTAGCTTTTCGCGATCGCTATAAATATTGCGTCCTAAAACCCGCTGGACGCAAATTTCAACAAAGCGGTAGTTATTATTGCTGTCATACACGAGGCGTCGGAACGAGTCAGACAGAACTAACCCTCGAATAAATTCTTTAACGGTAATTTGCCCTGCCTTTAATTGTGACTCTAGAAAACTCTTGCGAAAACTCTTAAGCATTTGTTGCTCATTAAAGATCTGGCGGTAAGCCGCCATGATCAAATCATCCAGCTCAGATTCTGACAAGATATTGTCTGTGCTAAACAGCCTGGGCTGCTCATCACCAGGAACCTCAAAACCCACTACGCGCTGATTTTGGGACGATGGAGAATATTCTAAAAGTGCAATTGCCATTGTAAGCTTCCTAATATTTCAAATTTAAATCTGGTTGCCGAAAATCAAATCACAACAAGATCAATGCCTCAGGGGTTAGGTTGCAGGCGAGGAGTTTTGCCCAACAGAAGGTGAGCATATAGTTAGGGAGTCGTGCCTCAATCCCATCTCCCCTTCCACTCCTCCAGCCTGCTAAAACCTTATCTCGATACTTTAAATATCTACGCCGCTCCCTTACCTCTGCAACAGTCGATTACGCCACTTACTCAACCGAGACTCCCCAATTGCGGCGTATCGACGGGCAGCGGCAATCTGTGCCTGTAGTGCAGCAATTTTTGAAGCTTGCCAATCCACCTGTTGTTGCAGCGGAGCCGCCGCCGCAACAGGCTCAGCTAAAGGCAATGGACTCCAGCTATCCTTAATCTGCATGGCACCCAACATCGCCACAGGACGGATATCTGCTAGCTGTTGCTCTAACACTACGATTTGCTGAGCTTGCTTCTCAAGCGTTTGCTGCAAAGCCCGTTCGGCAGCTACTTTCTCGGCAAGCACCTGGGAATCATTCCCATCCAAAGTTTTTGGTTTAAAGACTTCCCGCAAGATGTCCTTAGCATCCCGTGGTTGACTAATCGCATGGGGATAAGTCGCCATCAGTGCCGCCAGCAATTGTGGCGGATTCCCGGCGGCTGGATTTTGGTCACTACTGGAAGCGCTACGCAGTAATTGCAGCGTGTTAGCAAATCCCACTACTGGCTGACCTGCTTGGGTATTGATGCCCCGGTAATAAGGCACTATCGCCTCGCCAAAGGCCTGCTGATATTCATCACTATCTAAGTAAGAATCGATATCCGCCTCAAATCCGGCTTCGTCCAAAAGAGTGCTATGGAATTTCATTTCCTCAAAGCTCGTTGGCGCCCGGCCCAACAAATGCTTAAAGTTCAGCTCAATAGAGCGATAGCGGTAGCAATTATCAAAAAATCGGGTCCGATAAAGCGCTGACTTGGCAATGCAGCGAATCAACTCACGGACGCTCAGTTCGCCTCGCTTTAGTTGAGATTCTGGCACTTCTAATCGCTCGCTCTCCATCACATAGGCATTGCCCAAAACCTGACAGTAAACCGCTCGAATCACCACATCGGCATCTGCCGCAGAAAAGCCAGAACATAACTCCACCGGCTCACGATTCAAGGCTTGCAAGCCTTGATAGCGGTTTTGCTGATAACTATCCGCTGCACTCGCAAACGCATCTGTCGCGATTGCCGCTGGCGTGACTGCAACAGGCGGAGCCGTGGTTGCAGCCAGAGATACTGGGGAAACCCAAGGTCCTGAATTCAGACCAAAAGATGCTGCACTCACCTTCACTGCGGCTGCAATGATTTGTTTGGTATCGGGGAAAGGGCTCCAGTCGCGAGAAATGTTAGTGGTTGGCGTAATTTGGCTGGCTTGGTTGGTCAAAATTGCTCTCGCCAATCGAGCCGAATTGCGCTGGCTCAAATAATCCTTATCACTGGCTGAGCGACCTCTCAAGAGCTTAGACATGTGGGTAAAACCCACCAGAGATTTGCCCGTCTGGGTTTTATACCCTCGATAATAAGGAACTGTGTCGGTGCCAAATGCTTCCTGGTACTCATCACTATCGATATAAGAGTCAATTTCGGCATCATACCCACCACTATCGAGAAGATGACTGTGGTGCGCTGTCTCTTCATAGCTCTCTGGCGCCCGCCCCAACAGGTGTTTAAAGTTCAACTCGATCGCTCGATACCGAGGACCACTCTCAAAAAAACGGGTCCGATACAGCGCTGATTTGGCTAGTTGCCGCACAAACTCACAAACGCTCAAGTTACCTTGAATCAGCTGAGACTCTAACGTGCCTAACCGCTCACTCTCCATCACGTAGGCATTACCTAAAATCTGCCGATAGATAGCCTGAATTACGATCTCAACTTCTGCCCCAGAAGCGTATGGACGTAGACAAACAGACTCAGTCTCATCAAACACGCGCACTCCAAGTCCTGAGTCTGGATTCACGGTTGGGTTGACAAAGGTACTAACCATGGTTGTAATCACCTCATTGCATTTCAGAAACCTAAGTCCAATTCAAGATGCCAGACTCAACAAATTTGCAATGCTCACATGGACTAAGCATAAATTAAGCATAAATAAAGAGACTCATTAAGGTTCGCAATCAAATCGAGTTCTAAAGCTGCCGTACTTAATCCAATACTGCTTGAGCTTGTGACCTGGAGTCAGAAGGCTTGCCTTGACTCGATAGAGCATGACTTGGCGATGATTACCCATCCATATTTTGTCAACTGGGTCCACTGAAATAACGGCTCCACCCAAGACGGCAATGCAATCCGAAAACCGTTCGATCATGCCGTAATCTACGGTTTCGAAAATGAAGAAACTCCCAGAGCAAATTAGATGACGGCTGCGAATCCAGCCTTTCATCTTCTTCTGTGATTCTGGGGGAAGCATTGCAGGTTGAGAACTCTTCAGAGTTGTAGGTGATTCTTTACTGGGTGATTGTAATTTCATGGGCAAAATTTTCCCGTTTTTCAAATCGCAGGGAACCATGTTCTGACCCCCAAACTTGCTGATGAGTATTGACGTCTAGGCCTTTATCAAGGCTGGCCCAAGTCGATTCGGTAATCTCGACGTCGCTAACCAGATAGGTCTGGCAGTCGTTTTTATTAATTAGACACAAGTTGCCAGGCTCTACTTCACCGATGAATTTATCCCCCTCACGCCTGAAGACCATCGAACAATTTTGGCGTCGCTGAATTGCTTCTGGCGTAATGGATTTTAGGATTGCAGGTTCGCGAGCTGCACCGGCATAAATAAAAGAGTCAGCTAAGCTGTAATTCTCGATATAGATGTGATCTTCTTTATCCACTAAACGATGAACACCTTGTCGATAAGGAGTCCATAGATCATAGTCATAAACTTGTTCAGAATAGAAGCCAATATCGGAGAAAAAATCAAAGGCTAAAGGCCGAAAAAATACATGGATATGGGCAAATTCTCTAGGGCTCTCAGTTGCTTGTTTTTGATTGCTAAAGTCACCTGCCATCCAACGGGCCAGAGTCACCAAGTCAGGCGAATATTTACCTAATCGAGCCGTTGAGGATGAAAGCATGAGCTGCTAATTTTTTAAAAAGGACACTATATCTTAGGAAGATTGTCGGATTTCCGAAGAAAAAGAAGCTGTCACCACACCAGAACCAGCACTGGTCTTAATCAAAGAAACCCGGCAGCGAACATTGGGATTCACAAACCAAATTTTCTCTTCAGCGGCGGCGCGATCGTAACTCGTTACCAAAACAAAAGTGCCATCTTCAATAATCCTATAGTCTCCAGCAGCTGCCATGGTCTCCGCATAGCCTTGTTCACGCAATAGCTTGCCTGCATTAGGCTGGCTCGGATCAGGTACTGGAACCAACACGGAAGACCCTTTGAGGACTTCTTCCCCATCATCCCAGTCTGACTGACCTTCCCAACTCATTTTGAAAGGAGAAACGACTCGACTGGGATGAACCTTATAAGACTTACAAAGCTCAATGACGGAGGCATCTTCAGGAGAGATAACTTCAATGTCGATGACCGACTCTACTGCTTCAAAATGACTAAATGCTAAATGATGGGCACTTCTTTGAGAACGCCACTGGCCAATTGATTTTTCGACAAACTCCTGGATATCCATCAAAAATATGATTGGGACTTATTAAAACAGCTCGAATGCATTGTAGAGACTTTAGCGTCTAATAAATCGCTATATGGCCTCGTCAAAGAACTTCTTGCTCAGTAAAAATCCTTGCCGATTACGAAGCTAATCTCACCTTGAAATCTTGCCGACTTTGAACAAAACAAAAAGACTAAAAAAGCCAGCGATTAACCCACATTTTAGAGCAATCAAACGCTGGCTTCATCAACCGTTAGTCATCTTCCGATGTTATGACCGATTCAAAATTAGTAACAGACACACCGCTAATCTTGCCGCCCATCCGGTTGATGGATTGCATAACTTGAGACATCTGGCTAAAAGGCACCTTAATCTCGTAGTTACTGGTCTTCATGACATCCTGCTGACAAACAGCAGTCACGGCAATCTCAACCGGGCGGCTACAGTAGCCATTGACCGTAGCCGTTCCTGTTACATTCATGCCTGCCATAATGAAATCTCCTCCATGAAGGCGATGTTTATTGAAGACTAAGTGTTGGCAACTTCAGCAATTTTCAGAATCTTGCCACCCGTCTTTTGAATGTTCTGAATCTTCTTAGAAAGCTGTGAGTAGCCAACTTCAAACGTCGTATTACTCTGAGTTACGCGAGAACCATAATTGGCCTTCGTAATCGTCACTCGGAATCGCTTACCAGTATTGCTGTAAGCACCAGACCCCTTTGCTGGTAATACAATTTTGGTGCCCAAGTTGCCAGCAATATCACTAATTAGGTTGGCTGCTTTGCTAGAATCACTCGCGGCTTCACCACGATATAACGAGAAGGTTCGATTGAAGCCCACATTCTTAATGCCCTGAGTTGTCTTACTGGTACGACAATAAGGAACAACATTTTCCCCAAAGCTGGAGTCATACTCCCCACTGTCGAGATATGAATTGATTTCCGCCTCATATCCTTCAGCGTTATAGATTTGAACGTGTTCAGAAATTTCCGTTTGGTCAACTGGGGCACGGCCTAGTAGATGTTTGAAATTCAGCTCAATAAAACGATAAGGAGAGCTGGTCTCAAAGAATAAAGACCGATATAGGTCAGACATGGTAATGGCGCGAACAAATCCCTTGACAGTCAAATTTCCATTACGTAAATAAGACTCAGCACTGATTAAGCGTTTGCTTTCAGTGGGCTGAACATTCCCCAAAACCTGCTTGTAAACTCCGCGAATGATCGCTTGTAAGTCATCTTCGGTAGCATTAGGGCGAAGTTCTAGAGAGTCAGTATCTTGAATCCAAAGTGGCATCTATAAAATTCCTCAAATTTTGAACTAACAGAGCTGAATCGTCAATGTTGAGATAGCTTTCAGCAGCCAGCGCTAGGAAAGTTCAGCCACGCTGAGGACTTTTCCACCACTTTTAAAGACAGACTGCATTTTCTGAGACAGTTGGCTATAGCTGACGACATATTCTTGGTTGCTCAGGTGACCCAGCCGAGCTGTAGAGCCCGAATTGCTCACAGTGACTTTGAAGCGTTTCCCAGTATTGTCATATGTACCAGTGGCGCCGGCTGGGGCCTTGATTTTAGTAGCTATGTTTGCCCCAAGGTCAGCGACCAGCTTAGATCGCCTACCTGAGTCGCTTGTTGCAGAGCCACGCATCAGAGCAAAATTGCGATTGAAGGTAACATTCTTGAAGCCAATTTGAGTATTGGCGCGATAATAAGGAACAATATTTTCCCCAAATTTGGCATTGTATTCATCGCTGTCAATGTAGGAATTAATATCGGCCATATAACCCTGCTCGTTATACAAAACTACATGACCAGATACTTCTGCTTGGTCTTGCGGAGCCCGACCAAGTAAGTGCTTAAAATTCAGCTCGACGAAACGGTAAGGAGAAGAGGTCTCAAAAAAGAGAGAACGATATAAATCAGATTGAGCCACTGCTCGTACAAACCCCTTAACGGCGATATCGCCGTTAAGCAGTAAAGATTCAGCAGAAACCAACCGCTGCGATTCCATTAGGTGGGCGTTGCCCAAAACCTGCTTATAAACTGCCTGGATAACCTGCTGTAGGTCAGCTTCAGTGAAATTTGGACGCAGTTCTAAAGCATCCGTGTCAGTGAGCCATAGTGCCATAGTGATGATCTCCTGAGTTTTTAAAGAGCGATGAAAAGCTTAAAACAATGATTCTTTGATTCTTTTAATGAGCTTCAAAAAGCCTGATGGCAGACATGCCATCAGGCTTACAACCAACTACATAATCTCGGTAATGCTGACGATTTTCGCACCAGTGCGATTAATTCGCTGAATTTGGGGGGTCATCTTGCTGGCAGATACAATGTACTCATTACTGCTAACTCGACGAGGGGAGTCAAACTTAGCTGCCGTGGTTAAGATCTTGAAGCGCTTTTCGGTGCCGGAACCAATCACGGTGGCACTAGAAGGCTTGATGACATTGGACATGTTGCCGCCCAAAGCTCCCACCAGTTGAGATGCTTTAACACTACTATCGACTTGAGCGGGACCACGGTTTAGAGCAAAGATGCGGTTGTACCCAAGCTGCTTAAGATTCGCTTCACTGGCTTCACCCCGATAATAGGGGGCCACATTTTCCCCAAAGGCAGATTGATACTCATCACTGTCAATGTAAGAGTCAATTTCTGCGTTGTAGCCTTCGGCTACGCAACGGATGATGTGCTCAGAAACTTCACGCTGATCTTGTGGTGCCCGACCGAGCAGGTGCAAGAAGTTAAGCTCTACAAAGCGATAAGGAGCGCAGGCCTCAAAATATCGGGTCCGGTAGAAGTCAGACTTTGCGACTGACCGCACAAATTCACGAACGGTGATGGAGCGATCGCAGAGCTGCGATTCTGCGGATATGAATCGCTCACTTTCCATCATATGAGGGTTGCCCAAAACCTGCTTGTATATAGCTCGAATAATGACTTGCACATCTTCGAGGCTACTAGTTGGCCACAACTCCAGCATGGGATTAAATCTCCTAAAAACTAATTGAGAAAACAAACAAAGAATATAGATTGCTAAAAGAAACCAATTGCTGAGCAAACGTACAGCAGCGAATACCGAGAAAGCAGCCCTAGCTACACAGCCCTGAAATGTCGTATTTCAATCAGCTATCTAGGGCTCAGAATTAATGCTCTAAACAGCCGTAATGCTGGCAATCACGCCACCTTGGCGATGAATCCGCTGATAAGTTTCAGACAACTGGTTAAAGGGCACCAAATAAACTTGATTAGAACGGCGGAACTGAGAAACCTTTCTAAAGGCTTTGGCCCGGTAGCCCGTGACTTCAATCCGATAAACTTTGCCATCAGCCGTTGCGCCAACCCCTTGTCGCTGGCGAGCAACCATTGGCGGGTTCCGATAGGTCGCGCCATCGCTACCGGGAGAAACTACTGGTGTCGGAGTCTTTTGAATAACTAGGGAGTTCAAACGAGGGCTCTTGCCTGACAGATCGGCCTTGAGACTGCTGGTAGAGGCCCCACGAACCAGCTGGAATAAGTGAGTAAACTGCACCATACTTTCACAGGCTTCAGTCTTATAGCCACGAATGTAGGGAACCAAGTTCTCTCCGAAGTTGCTTTGATATTCGTCACTATCAATATAGGAATCGATATCAGCGGCAAATCCTTCCGTATCCAAAATGGTGCTATGCATCCGCATTTCTTCAAGATCTAACGGTGCGCGTCCTAGTAAATGGCGAAAATTCAACTCAAGCGCCCGATAACGAGGACAATTCGTGAAGAAGCGAGATTGGTAAAGGTCCGACTTGGCAACTGCGCGGACAAATTCACGAACACTTAACTCTCCCCGCTTAAACTGAGACTCAGGGACAGACAGCCGCTCACTTTCCATTACATAAGCGTTGCCCAAAACCTGGCGATAAACAGCACGAATATAGGATTCGGCCTCTTCATCGGAACGACCGGGCACCCATTCTACAGGGGGAGTCTCATCAAATAGGCTGACTCCTAGTCTTGATGCGGGTCCAAAAGGCATTCAAATACTCCTGGCTAACGGCAGAGGTTAAGAGATATTGCAAAAAGCTTTATTCATGAAGCTGTTCACGCTAACGGGAAGCGTAAGAGCCGCTAAACCGATCGTCCAGCAACTAAGAGCCTAGACTAGCTGGGTCTACTTGAAGGATTTATACGGTTTGTTATGAACAATCTTCCACTAAAGACGACGATTCTCATTAGAAGGATTCATTAATGTTTACGTTTAAGCGTCGGGCGCTTAATTCACTATGTTGCAAGAGGCTTCGCCTCGGTCCCAAAGGATGGCATCTAGAAACTTGAAAAGTCCTCAGAGAAAAAGCTTCGACCTTTCTCTGAGGGTGACGGCACATTTATTCGCCAAAATTCACAAAAGTTAAGCAAGCTATTGTTTGTCGCCCCTTAAGTTAGCTTCTAGGGTCGCCGCAACCACATAGTGGTTTGGATCTTGGCGTAGTGTAGCTAACAGTTTTTGGGCCTCTGGATTGTTGGAAAGACTCAAGGTGGTTGCAGATCGCCAGCGATCACGCCAATTTTCAGATGCGGCGATTGGGGCAAGTATTTCTAGGGCTTCGGTTTCAAAGGGGCCATTCATTAACGGGCCGAGCGCGAGGATGGCGGTTTCCTTCACCGTTTGGGTGGGATCTTTTAATCCAGTCCGCACAACAGATAACAATACTTCTGGACAGTCGGCTTCCATCAAAATGGACAAAATCGTTTGCCGCGTCAGCCAAAGTGATTGTTGCATGAAGAGCTCTTGCAACAGAGGAATCGATGGTTCGCCAAATTCAAAGAGTGAATTGGCTGCCTCTGCTAAGACATTGGCGTCTTGTTCACGATCAATGACATCCTTTAAAGCTTGAAAAGCCTGAGCTGTACGGTGATTCCCTAGTCCCATAACAGCAACACGCCGGATCTGAAAATTTTCACTGTGAGATAGTTTTTCCAACAGGGGTATCACGGCTTCCGAGGGCATTTGGGCCAATTCATCCAGTGCCTGCCGTCGATGATTTATTGACCCGGCTCTAATGAGCGTTTCTAATTCGTGCAGGCGATCTTGGTTACCCATGATTTCCCTTATGCCACCAGTGATGAATATGCTTCATTGTCTCAGGACAGAGGCGATACCAGAGGTATCGATGATATAAAGCCCGATGGCAAGGACTTCATGCTCTCAATCAGGCAACACTAAATGGCTATAGTCAAGCATTGGTGGCCTATTCCGTAGCCCCTGCGCGCTTCAATAGATTCACTGCCTGCTGGGCTCTAAACGACTTTTGGGCCTCGCTCAGCGCGGTTGCCCCCCAACGGTTTTGAGGCCGAAAATCCGCATCTTGATCGAGCAATAATGTCATCATTTCTAAGTTGCCTTGGGCGGCAGCCATCATCAGCGGCGTCCAGCCACCTAGGTTCGCCGTGTTTGGCGTCGCGCCCTCCGCCAAAAGTACTTTTGCCGTGTAAAGGTGACCTCGTTCTGCGGCTAGATAAAGAGCCGTATCCCCGATCTTATTAGTCGCCTGAATGTCGGCCCCCATGGCCAATAGTCGTTTGACGATATCAGTTTGTCCCTGACGAGCCATAATCATCAGAGGCGTCTCACCATAGCGATTGCGCACCTGAATGTTATGGCTCTGATCCAGGAAAAAATGAATCATATCTGGACGATCGCTTTCCACTGCAAACATGAGGGCTGAATACTGTGCTCCATTGGTTAAATTGACGTCCGCTCCAGACGCCACCAATAGCTGAGCAATTTCTAAGTGGCCCTCGTCAGCGGCCCACATGAGGGCCGTATTGCCATCTCCTTCCGGAGTCGTTTGATCAGTCACGTTGGCATCGATGCCGTCGACGAGTCCCTGTTCCACCGCAGTGATATCGCCCTTAATGACGGCAAATATGAAGTCCTTTGCGGTTACGGTCATCATCAGGCATCCTGGATTTCAACTTTAAAGATACTTTCTGGGGGCCTTTGGGCAATGGTGGCATCCCAGTTGATGCTCTGGAGAAAGTCTTCGCCAGAGACCGTCTCGACCACATCGACACCCCATTCTCCTGGTTGCAAAGCCCCTGGGGCATTACTGCTAGGCGGTGTTGTCTTCACTCCACCCAGAATCAAAATCGTCGGCAGGGGCTGACCTGGCTGTTGCGATCGCCGTTTTGCAACCAGCGCTTGGGCACACAATTCGCCAACTTCACCGGGGGCAAATTGCGCCGTGGAAAATTGAATCTCTACTCGCCAGTGGGGATGGTCAATGGCCGAACATTGAAGACTGTCGTGGGTCCTCAAACCCTCCTGAAACACGCCCACAAATTCTTCAGCACTCAGGGCAGGAACGACATCAGGAGAGACGGTAAAGTTATGGGAAAGCAACATGCGCCCAACGCCGCGATCGCTCAAGATCCTGCCTCCGCCATTCACAAAAGTTCATCATCTTAGCGTACCACCTGCGGTAAGGATGGAGATAGATGAGAAAAACGTCTTGGAAGTCAATTTTTGTTTACCTTCTTCCATAAAGCGTATTTTCGCTTCATCCACAACTGGTTAAACCTCAGAGATTACATAAAGATTTAGTCCAATGGCACGTATCGGTATTCTGCTCTTAAATCTAGGTGGCCCCGACAAACTCGAAGACGTTCGACCGTTTTTATATAACCTGTTTGCTGACCCCGAAATTATTCGACTGCCCTCGCCCTTGCTCCAAAAGCCATTGGCCTGGTTGATCTCGACGATGCGGGCAAAAAAATCGCAAGAGAATTACCAGAAGATTGGCGGTGGCTCGCCCTTACGACGCATTACTGAAGCCCAAGCGGATGCATTGCAAAAGCAACTTCAGCAACAAGGGCACGACGCCAAAGTCTATGTGGCCATGCGTTACTGGCATCCTTTTACAGAGGAGGCGATCGCGCACATTAAGCGCGATCGGCCTGAGCAGCTTGTCATCTTGCCCCTTTATCCACAGTTCTCTATCAGCACCAGTGGTTCCAGCTTTCGGGTGCTGCAACAGCTTTGGAAAAACGATCCGGTTCTTCAGAAAATCCCCTACACGGTGGTCCCTTCCTGGTATGACGCCCCTGGTTACGTTGAAGCCATGGCCTTGTTGGTTGATCAGACTTTTGCACAGGTCAAGCATCCCGAAACCGCTCGAGTGTTCTTTAGTGCCCATGGGGTACCCGTTAGTTATGTTGAAGAGTCCGGTGACCCCTATCAGCGAGAAATTGAGCATTGCGCGGCTTTGATCATGAAACAGGTCAAAGCATCGAGTGACTACACATTGGCGTATCAAAGTCGAGTCGGCCCCGTTGATTGGCTACAGCCCTACACTGAGGATGCGATTGAAGATTTAGCTCAACAAGGGATTGAGGAACTGGTCGTAGTACCCATTAGCTTTGTCTCAGAACATATCGAAACCCTAGAAGAAATTGATCAAGAATATCGAGAAGTGGCACAGACCGCTGGTATTGAGACTTTTGCCCGGGTGCCGGCCCTCAATACCCATCCCACCTTCATCCAAGCGCTGACAGATTTGACCATTAAAGCGCTCACTGACCCACCGGTGACTTTCGCGGCAGCAATTCCTGCTGAACCCACTGCGAAACTATATCCTCCTCAAGAGCTTTGGAAATGGGGATTGACGCAATCTGCTGAAGTCTGGAACGGTCGCTTCGCGATGCTGGGCGTCGCTGCTGTCTTACTAGAGATATTTTTGGCAGAAGGCCCGCTTCACGCCTTAGGGTTGATATGATTTCTGCTGGCAAGAAAGGGCAGAAGCTTTCTGCGATATCCACTTCGAGCGTCACTCGTCGCTCAAAATAACTCATCAGGCAGAGTTGAGTTGAATAACTTTGTTACCGGTCTGCTGGATATGCTGGCGAATGATGCTTTTAGTCTCAATATGCTTCGACAGTGGGCATTAGCAGTTAATCTGGATAACAGTGATTTAGATTAGCGTTGTTTAATAGCTAGTTCGTTAATAGCTTCACAACAGCATGAACCTCATTCTCGTCGAGTATTTTCCGCCAAATCTATGTCCTCTTCTCTGAGAAGCCTGCAAAACCCGTTAATTCGAGACTTGGCCAATGGTATTGAAAGCACTTGGCAGCAGAGTCTAGCGCTAGCACCTTATGTTATTCCCAAAGATCTCGGTTACATAGAAGGGGCCTTGGAAGAAGAGAAAGTGGTGATTGAAAACTGCTGTTATCGCACCCCGCAGTTTCGTAAGCTGCATATGGAGCTAGCACAGATTGGTAACGGACTGGACATTCTGCACTGTGTAATGTTTCCTAATTCTGATTACAATCTGCCTATTTTCGGAACTGATTTGGTGGGGCGGCGCGGGGGCGGCATTAGCGCCGCCATTGTAGATCTCTCTCCAGTAAGCCTGGATCGGTCTTTGCCGGTGGCTTATCAGCGTAGTTTGGAACAACTCTCTGACTTAGAATTTGCTCAGCCGCGAGATTTACCTGACTGGGGCGATATCTTCTCTGATTATTGCCTGTTTATTCGTCCGACCAATCCCCTTGAAGAAAAGCTGTTTTTACAGCGAGTGCTCGACTTTCTTCAGTTGCATTGCCAGATTGCTAGCACCACGCAACCGCTTAGTTCGGCTAAAGATATTCTAGGTGTTGTGGCTGGTCAGCGTAATTACTGTACTAAGCAGCAGCAAAACGATAAGACCCGCCGCATTCTTGAAAAGTCATTTGGCACCGAGTGGACTGAGCGCTATATGACGACCATGCTATTTGATATGGATACGGAGCTACAGACGAGTGACATCGTTTAATCCGAATGATCCGCCACCGCCTCTAGAGGATTTATCGCAGCATCTCAGGAGTCCTGATTTAAAGACTCGGGTGATGGCGATGTTGGAATTGCAAAAGGAGTCCATGCCAGCTGAGGCCGCCTATCCACTATTAGAGGTAGCTCTCAATGATCCAGCAGAGCAAGTACGGGGGATGGCAGCCTTTGCCCTAGGCATTAAACCTGTACCAGATAGCTTGACCACGCTTATTCATGTTCTAGAGGCTGATTCCGATTACAACGTTCGCGCAATGGCGGCTGGGGCCTTAGGCTACCTGGGCGATCGCCAAGCCCTAGATGCCCTCAGCCATGCTTTTTTTGAAGACACAAACTGGTTGGTACAATTCAGTGCCGCTGTAGCGCTAGGCAATTTAAAAGATTCCCAAGCAATTGGGGCATTGCTGACAGCCCTGGAAAGTGATCAATCACTATTGCAAGAGGCTGCCGTGATGGCGATCGGCGAAATCGGTGCAACTGATCAAGTTGAACGATTGTTAGATTTTGTTGCTTCTGAAGATTGGATGATGCGGAAGCGGGTGGCAGAAGCCCTTGGCAATCTCCCCTCGTCTCAAAGCAAATCGGCATTGAGTTATCTCAGTCGTGATGCTAATTCCCAAGTCGCAGAGGCTGCTAAGTTGGCGTTGGCTAATCTAATGGAACTGCTTGAGTTGGATAATTAAGTGATCGAAATAGGGTGCTAACTCAACTGAAGTAGTTCCCAAGCGCTTTAAACTCGCCTGCTTAATCCCCTCTAGTCCTACCACCATGGCATCCAGGGGCACCT
This sequence comes from Cyanobacteria bacterium P01_F01_bin.56, assembly GCA_039185935.1. Lineage (GTDB taxonomy): Bacteria > Cyanobacteriota > Cyanobacteriia > Phormidesmidales > Phormidesmidaceae > Halomicronema. Next base: position 30,570 of record JBCDAJ010000011.1, read on the forward strand.
GCAGTTCTTGGTACAGGACTTGCATGTGATGCAAGCCATCGGGACTTGTGTAATCTGTGCGACGCCCTGCAATACCGTAAGTAATGCAGCGTAAAAAGTGCCAAAAATCTCGCCAGCAGGCATCAGCTCGTTCTTGCGGATACAGTCCTCCACCCGGTTGAGTGATGTTTGGAAAAGTGCTCAAAACAGACTCGCGAGCTTCATCCACAATGAACACAACTTGATCACGTAGTGACTGAGCCATCAAAAGCAAAGCTTCAGTTTCTGGCGCCAACTCCTGTATCTGCTGTAAGTCTTCATCACTGAGATAGCGCCTTTCATCGTCCGCCGTTTGGAAAAGTTGAATCAAGTCTGCTGGATAAGTTTCATCCCATGTTGTAAAGCTAACAATCCGAGACTTCTGAATCAACTCTCGGATTTTCTCATTTAAGGGCGCTTTGGACATAAAAATTGCCAGATATCGCTACTAATTTCGACAAGTGAATTTTCCCATTCATGAGAAGAAAAGAATTGAAATATTAAGACTTTTATACTGAAACCTCTTTCAAGACATCTCTTATCAAACTGATATAGCTATTCGACTTAAATTTACCTAATAGCTACATGTCCCCTTAAAGAGAGTCTTAGACCTTAGAATTAGTTGGTTATCCATAATGTTTTACACATTTTAGCTGCCATGGAATTGCCAGAGATCGAACAAAATTTGCAAAATGCAGATTATCAATATCGTCTCAAAGCAATCTCAGCCCTGCGAGAGTATCCCCCAGAGATTGCTATGCCCTTTTTGACGAAGCATATTTTGGATGAAGAATTTTTAGTTCGAACCTTTGTGGCGAGAGAACTTGGTTATCAGAAAGCAGCTGATGCCTTTTCCGGTTTGCTGGAGCTGATTATGTTTGATAACACCCCCAACGTACGGGCAGAGGCCGCCAACTCTCTGTCGTTGTTTGGTCAAATTGCCGCTCCTCATCTGCTACAAAGCTTTGTCAGAGATACCCACTGGTTAGTCCGCACTAGCATTTTGGCAGCGCTCGTGGAAATGAACTGTCCTGAAGTCCTTATTGAGACCTGTCAAATTGCGATCGCGGGTGACGACAGACCGGTTCAAGAAGCTGCAATCAATGCCTTAGGCTCACTTGCAGGCTCTGACTATCAGGATGTGACCTTAAAATATTTGCTGCAATTAGCGAATTCAGAAACTACCCATGTGCGAGCCCGTACAGCTTCTTCGCTGAAGCACTTCAACGACCCATCTGCCAAAGCCGCGTTAGCTGTACTAAGGGCAGATCCGGATCACACCGTCATCGGTGCCGCAATGGAACCCTTACTAGAAGAATAGTTGCGCCATCATCCCCCTGAAAATCCCCCTAATGTAATGTCCGACCATATCTGATGCTCTGCTCTCAGGTGAGTTTTACAAGCGGTTCTTTCGTATCGGCGCTCAAGGGATAATACGACTACGTATAATGGTAAAATTGTCTAGACTTCAAGTGTGTTTCGTTACATAAATTCGCTTTTCTCCTGCCACAATAGACTAAATCTCGGGGGCAGTTGCAACCAGCACGATTGATTTGAATTTAAGGAGGCTGTCATGGCTGAAATTCCTAAAGGTGGTGAAATGTTGTGGAAACTCGTCGGGGATGATCGGGTTCTCCACTTACGCCATAATCCCTCGGAACCCTGGCGGTGCTATGAAGAATTTCCCGACTATGTCAAGCCTGACCCTGATGGATTTTCCAAAGGCCTCGCCACGTTTATGGCTTTACTCAAGCAAGACTGGACGACTGTGAAGTCATAATCTCGTCATGGGCATCAGAGGAGGCGACCTGATAAGAATTTTTGAATGAAACTCTCCATCAGGTCGCCTGACATACACTTAAACCCTCTGAATTATGACAAAATGTTAAATAAGCTTGTGTTTATGGGCTTACTGTTTGTTGAGAGTGCTTCCTCGTAATGTGGCAGATATGAAAATGACGACCCAGATCTCTGAGCTGAACTTAGAAACTCTTGCAAATGCTTTTTTTAAGGCTTCGGCAGGAAGCTGGCGATCGCAACGCCGCTACTACACGCTCAAAAGTGGTGATACGCAGGAAGTCTTGAGCCTTTTAACGGTTGAACCACTCGCCCAAGGGAGCGACGAACTGCGGCAATTAGCTCGTAAGCATGACTTAACTGACGAAGCAGCGCTTGTCTGTGGTGTTTTGACCACCTGGGACAGCAACTACATTGGTCCTGGAGCAAAGCAGACTAGTGGTTCAACTGTCTTTGGAGTGAAGGGAAATCAGCTATATCGCGATCGCGGTTTTTCAAGTTCAAAACCAATCATTGCTCAGTTCTCGATGCGCGATACCGAAACCATGTGCCTGCGGACTGAATATAGTGGCAATGTATTTGAAGAAGAGGTTAAGATCATTGGCCAGCAATACCGCACGCGCCAGACCATCATTTCTCGCGCTGGCGAAGAGGTCATGATCGGTCAGTACCTTGAAACAAGAGTGTAGTAACTTGCCTTTGTTTGGGACGTTGGCTTAGCCAGCTCAAGCTAGATATTTCGCCAGGTGGCGATTGAATCTATCGAGTCTTTGCTTGCTGCGGAGCTTTGCTAAAGCAGGATCGCTTCAGTAAGGAGAGGCATTCAAACACAACGGATAGGTCAACTCTAGTCAGGCTAGTACCGCTCGGCGTAAGTTTGCGTAACATTAGCCCACTCAAAGAGAAGCGGCTTCCCGCTGGGTGGGGGATCGGCATCGAGACTTAAGCCGTCAAATACTCGTTGTTTTAGTAGACAGGCAAAACTTAGGAAACGGCAATCTTTTGACTGGCGATCGCCAGTTATGACGTAAAGGGTTGGTCAATCACCCGAAAACAATCTGTTAACTTGATGGCTCTAAACTTTCTCGGGTCGTTTTTCGGGTCAAGGGATGCATCATATCTAACTGTTCAGCAGTTTGAGAGAAGATCACGGCCTTCATCGGCTCCGTCAACCCTTGGACCTGCGTGAAGTCTGCTCCTGCAACACTTTCAAATTCTTGAAAAGCAGCGTTTGTTAAATCAGCTGCCCGTAGATCAACCCCCATTAAATTAACGCCATTTAAGCGGGCGTCTCGTAAACAAGCGCCAGTCAAAATGGCTCGACGCAAATCAGCTTGCACCAGTCGCGCCCCTTTGAGATTGGCACCCTTGAGGTCTGCGCCCCCAAGATAAGCTCCCAATAAATTGGCTCCCTGTAAATCAGCATTACGTAAATTCGCAGTATTAAGAGCCGCACCATTTAAATTGGCCCCTGGGCCGATTGCCCCTGAAGATTTATAAGTAAACCCTTTCGGAAAGACCGTTCGGCTATCGTAGTGAGCTCCTTCTAGCTGAGCATCAGTCAGATCAGCCTCGCTTAAATCAGCCCCGCTTAAATCAGCACGATAGAGGCAGGCCCCCCGCAAGTTAGCGCCCACTAAAAGGGCCTGCGATAAATCTGAGGCCCTTAAATCGGCCCCACTTAAATCAGCGTCCTTTAACTGAGCGGCTCTAAAGCAAGCCCGAACCAAAATCGATTGACTCAGCACTACTGCATTAAGGTCTAAATCACTAAAATTGAATTGGTAAAAATCCTGTCGGCCTAAGCTCATGCCAGAGCTTTTTGCGGCCAAGGCTTTTTCTAAGGTATTCAAGGAGAGTTGATTATCCATACTGGCAGAGGGTAGTCACAGCAGATTTTATAAGCTGAAATAATAGAATTGTAGTAACAGCACTTTCCCTGTAGAGGGTTGGGAAATTGCTGAGCTTGAAGAGATAAGTAGGTGTTCTGAACTATCCACTATCCTGACAAGGGCATGACCAGGCTTCCCAAGAATTAGAACTACGTTTAATTATGCGCATCTACTTATTTGGCACAGCGTTATGAGTGCTAAACGCCCAACTTCCCTAAAAAACCAGCGTGGCTTAGAGGCAAGTACTTACACAAGTTCACATTTTGGCAATGGCCAGAAGTAATTTGCCGCCTAGGCTAGAATCAGCGATGACAAGCTTTTGCCATGATGGGGTAAAGCGATAGTAAAGGGTTGAAAGTATTGCCATGATTGGCACAGATACTTTTCAAGAGCGCTTTTGTAAATTAGCCCTCGTGGCTAATCACAACTCAATTAGAGAGCAATGTCCGGGCAGCTTTGCAAACGAAGCCATAATACTTAAGGAGAAATAACTCCAGTAATCGACCATGGAAATTAGAGTCAGCTTTTAGTGTGACCTTGACTTCAGTGATTCTGGCAACAAAGGTTCCGGATTACAGATGGCTGTCAGGCACAGATTTTGCCCAGCTTATTTGATCTAAAGAACCCGATATTTATTCTTTACGGCTCGTCGAATGATTTCCTCAGTAGAGTAAACATTCGACGAAGGGGATTCTGATGCCGATCCGTACTTACTAACAGCAGGTTGCTGGTCACGGGGCGGTTGAGGGATTTTTTGTATTACTCTCGATATGTCCATATCGTTGAGCAACGTTGTGATGGCACTAGGACCACTATTGAGGAGGCTTTTGTCCAGCTTTATATAGGACGATGAAGGCATTGACTTATCACTACTCGCCCTATCGCGGACAAGTTGGAACGAATTTGTGTACCCTGAAAGGTTTCCACCGGCTTGCGTTTGATACCCTCGGTAGTAAGGGACAATATTGGTTCCAAAAAACTCGAAGTACTCGTTACTATTGATGTAAGAATCAATCTCCGCATCGAATCCTTCGCTTGCCATAAGAGCAATGTGTTCAGAGACTTCTGCGTAGCTGGCAGGTGCCCGACCTAACAGATGCTTGAAATTGAGTTCGACCGCACGTAAATTTGAATTCTTCTCAAGCACTAGAGTTCGATAACGCTCTGACCTAGCCAATTGACGGATAAATTCCATCACAGTGATTTGGTCACTCCGAAGTTGAGACTCTGCTTCTAGGACCCGTTCACTTTCCATGAGATGTGCATTGCCAAACACTTGCTTGTACGCAGTTGCAATGACCAAGTCTTTCTGTTCAGTTGCATCGGAAATTAATTCGACCAGAGCCGTATCAGAAAATGCCCTAGTATAGTTAGCTGAACTTATTTGAAGGTCATCCAATGATTTGCTTATTTGATTATCATATCGATTCTCTTCCTTGGTATAGTTAGCTGAACTTATTTGAGAACCATTCAATGATTGGTTTTTTCGAATATTTGGTAATTTAATCTTGCCCTTAAAGAAGTCAAATCCGCCAAAGGCCGACACCTTTTTCATCTTAAAACCTTTAACCATTTATCATTTAATCCTTAAATGTTGTGGTTTTCTATCTCTAGTGCCACAAGCTTAGCATTAACTCAGTAGCCGAATGAATTTACAACATTCTTTAAACTGAGGTTAGAGCAAGGAGTAATAAAGTTTGGCAGTCCGAACCGTTTGCCTGGAAAAGGGATAAGGGATCGGCTTGAAAATAAAGTACCCGGACAAGACTGTGGCAGGGTGGATGGGTAGCAGGGTCGGTGAGATGTTATTTAAGCGCAACTCCCTAAGGTTTACGAGGTGCTCATTCCAGTGACTGCCTATGGAAAATTAGAGCTTGTTTCCAGGCTGCCATTTGGTTAACTGCTTTAAATAATGAAGGGTCGGTATTGCCAGATTACAGACAATGTAAGTTACAGCTCTTTGCCCAAACATTGATGAATGTAGAGGGCGATGAATGCCTTGAAACAACGACACGGAAAAGGCTGAGAGGGCTACGTATACGTGAGGATTTCACTTCTAGAAAGGCTTGCAGGCAATCGACTCATGAATATAAAGCACTAGTATTTATCAGACTCTATGAGTCCGTTTTGAAATGGAAATCGTATAGGTCTGAAAGACCGTAGATGGCTAAAGAAGAGCGCAAGGTTTGAAGGATAGCATTGGTACTTGCCGTTTTCTGATGGAGTTCAAGAGGCAACCGATAGGGCTTAGGGATCGGCTTGAAAATAAATTACCCGGACAAGACTGTGGCAGGGTGGATGGGTCGCAGGGTCGGTGGGATGTTATTTAAGCGCAACTCCCTTAGCTTTTTTTCTGGCAAATGTCGGCTTTGAGGTTGATCACAAAGTGCTCCCAAACATGCTGACCATCGACACTTGTTTTCTGAAATTCGTAATGGCGCTGTGGGATCGATTGAAAGTAGTCTAAATCAAACCACAGACCCGTGAGCGTTGACTGATAAGGCTCGCCCACGGATTGAATTTGAATCGCTCCAGTACATTCATCCACCGCAATCAGATGTCGGGTTAAACCGTAAATGGCTTTCCCAGGAAACACATTTCTGCGAACAGCCGTTTCCGAAGGTGGTTTCATTACCCCTCGATAGAACTGATCGCGTTTCTCAGCAGGAATGCCAGCCTTCGCATCTTGAAAGGCCTGCTGAGCGGAATCTATGTGGTACAGTTCGGCCAGTCTCATGGGGTCAGTTTCAGAGTCATGACGATTGCGTTTTTTATTCTCTAAGACTATTTTCCAGGGAACAAACGTCCTCTCAATGTCATTCAGATGATGCTGGAGTTGTTTGAGGGCCGTTTTTCCGTCAGCAGCAGGAACGTCGAACCAAAGTCTCAACATGATCAACAACATACGATCTGGTTTGGATAAGTCTTGACTCGCTTGAATGCGCGCACTTAGATGCCGCAGCCTGTCGTGACTCACAGCAGGAATATCGGTGCTCAACTTCGACCAATCCACCGGATGCTGTGATGAGAGATAGGTCGTTTCGAGCCAATTGGCAATTTTCAACCACAATTGATGTCTAGGATCGAGGCCACTTGTCATCGGAAAACCTACTTAGGTACTTTGCCGCGCCGCTACTTGCCGCTACTTTAAGGAATTAACTGGGGATAGATCAGCGGATATCCCATCTTTTTTAGCTTTTGATTACTCACGCGCAAATTTTTGGCCGCTTGAGCGGGTTTTGACTCATCCCACCGCACAGTCGGCAGTTGATGGTGAGTACAAATGAGCTGTACTTGCTCACATACCGTCATTACGCTGTCATCGACAATGTTGTAGATGCCGGTTAGGTGATTCGCTCGGGCAAAGTCAATGGCCCCAACAATGTCAGCGAGATGAACCCAGTTGATGACGCGATCGCCTTTTCCTGGCAACGTTTTACCGGCCAAACTCCCATAGCGCTTCAACAACTCTCGACCTGGGCCGTAAATGCCTCCCAGGCGCAAAATACAGACTTTTTGGGTCTCGTTGCCAGCCTGCAATAGCATTTGCTCAGCTTCTTGCAAGATGCGAATGTGTTCAGTCGCCGCCACAATTGGGGTCGTTTCATCCACCCATTCACCTTGGTGATCGCCGTAAATCGAACAGCTACTGAGATAGAGCACTTGACCAGTGTATTGGCCTTGCTGGATGACCTGGGCCAAGTTGCGAGCAATGGGCAAATAGGTACCGGCATACACGGCTGGGTCGCCTGCCTGGGATCGGGGTGGCGCCACACAGACCACGACAGCATGGCGCCCTTGGCTAGCGGCGGCGACTGCCGCCCTGTCATCGCCCTTGAGGAGCACCGCGTCTGAGAGCACCGCTTGCAACGTTTCAAGGCGTTCTGACCGAGTGGTTGTGCCCGTGACCGAGTGTCCTTGCTGCTGCCAATATTCTGCCAACACAGAACCTACATACCCACAGCCAATGACCGTTAACTGCTCCCCCATGACCGCTTATTCCATCGCTTATAAGAGACTTTCCAGTGTGGCGCCCACCACCCGCATATTGGTATCTTGTCGCAATTCTAGTAGCGCTGCTTTGGCCTGAGGATCGTCAAAATGCTTAAGGGTTCTGGCGGTTTGGGCCCGAATCATGGGAGTCTCTGACACCACCGCCTCTAAAAGTATGGCAAGGGCGTCGGGAGCTTGAGGCGTGCCGACAAGGGTGGATAAGTTAGAAATCGCGCTACCCTGTACGACTAAATCTTCCCCTTCCCAGCCCCAACGACACAACTGCAGCTTCACCTCAGGGGAGGCGGTTTCTAAGGCCGCGAAGATACTTTGACGCACCAACCAGTGGGTGTTTTGTTCAAAGAGCTGCACTAAATGGGGAATTGCGCGATCGCCATACTTTTCCAGGGAATTGGCGGCCTCAGCCACCACATTTGGATCCCGATCTGTGGTAATCAGGGTGACTAACGCGTCAAACCCTTCCTCGGTTTGCTTATAGCCCAATCCCATGGCGACAAATGAGCGGATCACAAACTCTTTGTCGTACATACGCTGTTTCAGCAGGGGCACCACCACCTCTGGCGTATGTTGTCGGAGTTCAACCATCGCCTTCATGCGGCTTTGAGGATCCGCGCTTTCCAAGAAAGACTGAATTTGGGTGAGTTCCATGAGTTATTTAAAGTCCTTTCAAATTTATTTTAGTCAAAGAAATTCACAAACGTTAACACTATGATTCTGTTGACCTGGTTTGTCAGTCCGTTGCCGCCGAGCTTCCGTTAATCAGGCACCTTTGGGGTGCCCTTATCAGCTTTGTGCATCCTGCCTACCATGGCTCTACTTGTGAGCAACGATAGGCAGTTACGCGCTACCGGTTCGTTGGGCAAAGAGTTGGGGGTGAATCAGTTGATAACCCGCCGCTTTGAGCTTTTGATTGCTCACCCGCAAACTCTTGCGCTGGGGGCTTGGCAGCAAAGGATTCCATCGGGGTTGGGGCAACCCGTACTCTAAACAGACCTGGTCGATTTGCTCCTTGACACTTAGGACACTGTCATTAACCAGGTTGTAAATACCTTCGAGTTTATTCAAGCGGGCAAATTCAATCGCCCCAAGAATGTCATCCAGATGAATCCAGTTGACAATGCGATCGCCTTTACCGGGTATCACCATTCCGGCCATGCCGCCAAACATTTGCCACAACTCTCGATCGGGCCCATAAATGCCGCCCAGGCGAAATATGCAAACTTTTTGATGTTCATTGCTCGCCTGAGCCAGCATCTGTTCTGCCTGGAAGAGAACCTGACTGCGGACGTCTGCCGGGTCGATGGTGGCCTCCTCATCGACCCAACCGCCCTGGCGATCACCGTATACAGCAGAGCTACTGAGATAGATTAGTTGCTTAACTGTCGGGGCGTTTTCCAGGGCTACGAGCAGATTTTGAGCCGTTTCTAAATAGGTCGCGGCATAGGTCGCCTCATCGGCCACCCGAGAACCGATGGGAGCAACGCTCACCACCACCGTGTCCTGTCCCTCCATTAAGACCTGCACCGCGCTGGCATCGCTGCCTTTCATCACGATGACGCGGGAAACCAGGTCAGATAAAGATGTGACCCGATCTTCCCGCGTCGTAGTACCCGTTACCGTATGACCTTGTGATTGCCAGTAACCCGCTAAAGCACTGCCGACATAGCCGCAACCAAGAATGGCGCAGTTACCATTAGTCCAGCGACTGGCGACTTGCTGTTTTAAACGCTGAGCTAGCTGAGCCATATCTAGCTCAGGGAGGTCACGGTAAAAAGAATTGTTGCTTTCAGCAGAATCATACATTTTAGAAATCAGCCTCTAAATTTTGGGTTCAACGATCGCCCTGAACACAAAGCAAAATGGTTGTCTTGGATTAAGACACCTACCCGCAAGCAGATGGAAGTTCCCTGCTGGAGGAGTCCAACTGAGCACGCTATACACACCAAAACTGTTTCAGATAATTAAGTTTTGCAAACTTTCTTGACAATAAATGTATCATTGCTCACAAGGTCAAGGGAGGGAGGATAACCGTATGAGTAGGAATACTTCCATCAGGCTGAAGCCATCTAAGCGCAAGGCTTTAGTCAGCACGGCCCAGTTCTACGCTTGACGACTCCATTGGGAAAAATCGTTTTTCGCCGATGTGCAGCCCCAACACCCGTCATTTGGTCGCGATCGCTTAGATCGCTGCAAGTTTTGTAAAGTGGTTCTTCCCATTCCAGCTTCCAGCTTGTGCATTCCCACTTTTGCGATATCTTGCAGGCTCACCAGCTGGCCCGGAGGGCTCTAGAATATTTAACCGAGTAGGGCCGACCTTTATGCCCCTAGTCTCGGTTAAGCATTCGCTGTGAGTAGAGGAGCACTCGCTTTGCTGGTTACGCCAAAAACAATGATGGACTTTTTCCGCAAGAGTGAAGGGATCTGGTTTACTCAGCGCACTGTTCACCACTTCGATACGGTTGCCGATGAGTCCGGAGAATCGAAATTGTATGTCGGGGTGGTCTCCCCTGAAGATAAACGTGTTCAAAGTATCTGTGAGGCTCAAGGAGTAGCCCCCCAAAAAGCCTTGGGAGGGGCCAGTTTTATGTGGCAGGCTCATGAGGATACTGGCGACCCGAATCCTGATCAGGCCGCTATCCTCGTAGATCTCCCTGATGACGATACGGGGCGTTCTGGCAAGTTGCTGCGTAACCAGGGGTATATCGAAAAAATCCCGGTCATTTGTCGATACTGGTTCGGGGACGATGGCATCCTGACCATTGATACAGAATATGACCGGAGTCAAGGTCAGGAGCGATGCTGGTTTCTCACTGATGATTTTCGGGTACGGGTTAGTACCGTACGGATGTTAAACGGCGTTTATCTCATGACCTATTGTTCAGAGCGTCGCCTAGTGTCTGAACAGGATCTGGCCAGCATGGTTCAGCACAACTTAGCTCGCTCATCTTAAGAACTTAGAGGGGCGGCAAGCCGCTTCAGTACGTTAAGGAAAATTACGCTCTGGCGGGTCTTCATGAAAATCCCCCCAGATATCCTCTAATGTCAGGTTTTAGGATGAAAACTTTTTATCAAAATGTATAAACCCTTTCTTCAGCACCTGGAGACATCGCTAAACCAGCAGTTTGAATTGCACTCTCACCCCATTCCTGAAGGGTTAGAACACCGAGAGAGCAACCCTGGGCGGAGTCCTGCTACGATTCAAAGCTGGTGTTATCAGTGCCCTGAATTACGGAAAATTCGCTATACCTACATTGATGCTGGGGAAGTTTCTCAAATCCTTAACAGCGTGATTTATCCTCGACATCATTACGAGCTGCCACTTCTCGGCGTCGATTTCCTCTCTTTCGGCAAGGTTAAAAATCTGATTGTGATGGATTTTCAACCCCTGTTTCAAGATGAAGCCTATCTAGAAAAGTACATTGCTCCCTTAAAAGCACTGCACGATCGCTACCCCGATCTCAGTCAGGATCTGGAGATGAAGTCTTACGATGCCAATCAATACTTCTCAAAGTACTTATTGTTTGCCAAGACCGATGCAGAGACTGTCAAAACTCGAGTGTTTGAGGCATTTAAAGAGTATTTGCAACTCTACTTCCAGATGTTAAATGCCGCTGAACCCCTTGCCGACCTTGAGGCTATTCAGCGCGTCCGGCAAGCTCAAAAAGATTATGACCAATACAGTGCGGAGCGAGACCCTGCCGCTGGGCTTTTTAAGGGCTACTTTGGCCACGACTGGTCTGAGCGTTTTCTGCATGAATTTTTGTTTGAAGATGCTGTCCCATTAACCGCTGCAGTTGGGTAGTTAGAGCAAGCGATGACACTATACCAGCCATTTTTAGACCATGCACTGATGCAATTGGAGCAGTCCCTCGATTTGCAGCCTTATCCCATCCCAAAAGGGTTTGAGTCGAAACAAGCGGTAACGGGTAAGGGTAAGCGCCAGGTAACCGTTTTAACGACCAGTTATGCCCACCAGTCGCCAAAGCTACGGCAAATTCGCGCTGCTCATGTGCAAGGAGGGAGTGCCTTTCAAGTTCTTAACTTTGTGATTTTTCCCCGCTTGAACTATGACTTACCATTCTTTGGGGCCGACTTAGTGACTTTGCCTGGCGGCCATCTGATTGCGCTAGACATGCAGCCTCTATTTCGCGACGATGCGGCTTATCAGGCGAAGTATACCCAGCCGATTTTGCCAATTTTCGAGTCCTTTCAGGCTCATCTGCCCTGGGGGGGCGATTTTCCAGAAGAGGCGCAGCCATTCTTTTCACCGGCTTTTTTGTGGACACGCCCAACTGAGACAGAGGCTGTACAAACCCACGTTTTTGACGCCTTCAAGGCTTACCTCAAAGCCTACCTAGAGTTTGTCGATCAAGCAGAACCCGTGGCTGACAGCACTGCCCTCCAGGATATCGAGCGAGCACAGCTACGGTATCTGCGCTATCGCGCGGAGAAAGATCCGGCTCGGGGAATGTTTAATCGCTTTTACGGCCCGGAATGGACAGAGGAGTATATTCATGGATTTCTCTTTGATCTGGAACGCCAACTGGCTACTGTGCAGCGCTAATAACAACTGTCACCAAGCCAGGTAAAGATACGACCCCTGGCAACGAAGCTGAGATAACGCAAATCAGTTGTTTCTTCATCTTTTGTTGCATTTTGAATAGATTGAGCGTTTTTGGTACACCACTGAAGCTCAGTCACTGTTAAGAATTCAGGCTTTTGTGAGATATTTGACAATTCGTAACGACAAACCGATTCAACGGCATAGTATAAACAGGAAAGTAGAGAGTTGGTGATAGACGGTTGTCTGCTCTGGTCTATGGGTTCCAGGCACCCATCTCTTTTCTTTAAGAAATATGAATCCTTCTAAGGTTTCTGTCTGTGGAAATGTTAACTGTCTCAATAGTGGCTTACTAGTTCTTGTGGTTGAGAGCTTGGTAATCGAGCTTTTATTGATTCGGGAATGGCTTTCCGCAGTCTCGGGAGCTTAGTCACTTCTTACAAAACCCTTCTGCAAACTCTAAGGAGATTGAGTTAATGTTTGACGCTTTTGCAAAAGTAGTCTCTCAAGCTGATGCCCGCGGTGCTTACTTGAGTTCGGCTCAGATTGATGCTTTGAGTGCAATGGTCGCTGACAGCAACAAGCGGATGGATGCAGTGAACCGGATTACCGGTAATTCTTCGGCGATTGTTGCAAGCGCTGCACGTGAGCTGTTTGCGGAGCAGCCCCAATTGATCGCACCTGGTGGTAATGCTTATACCAGCCGTCGTATGGCCGCTTGCCTACGTGACATGGACATCATCTTGCGCTATATCACCTACGCAATTTTTGCAGGTGACGGTAGCGTGCTAAACGATCGCTGTTTGAACGGCCTGCGCGAGACCTATGTAGCTTTGGGCACTCCCGGAACTTCCGTCGCTATTGGTGTTGAGAAGATGAAGGCGGCGGCTATTGCGATCGCCAATGATTCTGCCGGCATCACCCCTGGTGATTGTTCCAGCTTGATGTCTGAAATCAGCTCCTACTTCGATACAGCTGCTGCCGCGGTTGCTTAGGTTTACCGAAGCAACTATCGAAATGATTTAGAGTCGCCAAAGCTAAGCGACTTTTGTTCAAAGAAAATTGGAATTTTGGAGATTTTTGGACAATGAAGACCCCGTTAACTGAAGCTGTATCAGCAGCTGACTCTCAGGGCCGTTATTTGAGCAGCAGCGAATTGCAAGCTGCGTTTGGTCGGTTTTCTCGCGCTAGTGCGGGTTTGACCGCTGCCAAGACCTTGAGTGAAAAAGCGTCTAGCCTCACTTCTGGTGCGGCTCAAGCGGTGTACAACAAGTTCCCTTACACCACTCAAATGGCCGGCCCGACTTACGCGGCTGACCAACGTGGTAAGGACAAGTGTGTACGGGATATCGGTTACTACCTGCGCATGGTCACTTATTGTTGTATCGCTGGTGGCACTGGTCCTATGGATGAGTACCTAGTTGCCGGTATTGCTGAGATTAACGCCACCTTTGAGCTATCTCCTAGCTGGTACATTGAGGCTCTCAAGTACATCAAGGCCAACCATGGTTTGACCGGTGATGCTGCTGGTGAAGCCAACACTTATATCGACTACGCTGTCAACGCTCTGAGCTAAGTTGGTAATTCCACCGCTCATTGTTTGGTAACACATCTGTCCCTGAGGGATATACAGCAACTGGCTCCGGTTAGGCGTTGTTTATTTCTCAGGGATTTGTTTTGTGAATTCCCACGGTGAGTATTGCCATGGGCCATTGCCAATCAAAACGTTAATTTAGCTAAAAGGCCACAAGAAGATTCTTAAGATTGCCCGATGACTCATTCATTCGATATTCATGACGACGGTCAGTTAACTATTGAAACCGCGATCGCCAATCTTCAGGGCGACGATATAGGGCTGCGGATGTATGCCGCGTGGTGGCTGGGACGATTTCGCGTTAACACGGAGGAAGCGGTCCAAGTCCTGATTCAAGCCTTAGAGGATGAGGACGATCGCACCCCGGCGGGCGGCTACCCCCTCCGGCGCAATGCGGCGCGGGCCTTGGGCAAATTAGCCGATCGGCAAGCCGTTCCGCCTTTGCTCCAAAGTTTGAGCTGCACAGACTTCTACGTCCGCGAAGCGGCGGCTCAAGCCTTAGAAAAATTGGGCGACCCGGTGGCGATTCCCACGCTATTACAACTGCTGCGCGATGAACTGCCGGGTACGTTGCCAGCCCTGGAACCCCCTCAGCTATCTCAACCCTTTGATGCCCTGATTGAAGCCTTAGGAACGTTGGGAAGTGTTGAATCAATTCCCGACATCCAACCCTTTTTGGCACATCCAACTCCGCGCGTTCAATATGCATCCGCTCGGGCTCTATACCAACTGATTCCAGATCCACAAGAAGCTCGTCAATATGGCGAGCGATTGACCCAAGCCCTCTCTAATGAAGATCTGCAACTCCGACGGGCAGTTTTAGCCGACTTGGGAGCAATTGGGTATTTACCTGCCGCTGAGGCCATCTCTGAAACTCTGGCCGAAAATAGCCTGAAGCTGATTGCCCTGAAAGGTCTCTTAGAAAAGGAGCTCTCAATCAGCGAAGAGACGACTCTATCTGAGGGCGCCAAGCAGGTTATGGAGCTCATGGATAGCCTACTCTAGTCATCTCTAACTACCGAAGTAGTCTATCTAAACAATTAAAAAGCTCATCGCGTCAACTGTGTTGTTAATTTTTGCTGTCAAATGCTTGCTTGATGAAGCAATGAAACAATTCAGATGAGAATATTAAGTAGATATAATCCTCCTTTTCAAACTGCTGCTGCCGTAACTTTTGCAGGATTTTTATTTAATCATGGCTGATGCTCTTAATCCATTAATAGATGCGATTGAAAAAGCGGATTCTGCAACCGCTCTGTCAGACGCTGTCCAAGATTTAGCCGATACTGGCTTGCCCGAAACAGCTCCATATTTAATTGAAGCTCTCAGCTATAACAATCCTGGCGCTGCTGTAGCGGCGGTAGACGGGTTAGTAAAACTGGGCTCATCAGTTGTGCCAGGGCTGTTAGAACAATTGGATGTCAATAACTACACTGCACGTGCTTGGGCGATTAGGGCTTTGGCCGGTATTGGTGACCCACGGGGATTGCTGACGTTGTTGGGTGCCGCCACTGCTGACATGTCTATGAGTGTGCGGCGGGCGGCGGCTCGGGGGTTAGGGCAAATGCAATGGCATCAATTCCCCAGCCATCTCTTAGAAGTCGCACAAACTGAAGCTTTGGAGGCGCTAGTTTTCATTGCTCAGCAGGATGAAGAATGGGTGGTTCGGTATGCTGCTGTGGTGGGACTTGAGTCACTCGTGCTCAATTCGCCATCGTTAGACAGCCGTCAGCGAGCCCAGATTTTCCAACAATTTGATCTAATGGTCACCCACGAGCAAAGTGCTGCTGTCCGAGCCCGAGTGTGGCAAGTTCAGCAATCGCTCCAAGCAACCATACCCTTAGATAAAACAACCCCGGCTGGAGAGCGATCGCCACTCTCGATAACTGACTGGGAACAGATTATGGCTAGGCTCTATACCCGTAAAGTCAAAGAACGCAGCGCTATTCCCCAAGGAGATTCCAGCTATTTTCAAGAACTCTTGAATGCTGGGTCCATCTCAGGGCCTTAAATTATGTGACTTGCAGGTGTGGGTAGCGCCTTGTCCACACTCCAAGATCGCTAGATGCTCATTTTTTGAACTCGACTTCTTTGTTTGACATTGGTGTTACCCATGACTGAAGCAACTCAAACCAACCCGATTGAACAAGCAACCCCAGAGGAATTGGTGGCCGCGATTGCCGAATTGCAAGAGTATCGCGATCGTCTGGTAAATGAAACGATGGCCGCTGCCAAAAAGGCCAAAGTTATGAAGAGTCAAGCCGAAGGCAATTTAGACCCGGCCCTAGCAAAGATTGACGCCATGCTTGCAGAACTGCGTCAACGACAAGTCACGCTGACGAGTGAAAACTGAACGGTTGTTTCCCCATTCGCAGAATTAACTTCGAGTAAGATTGCTTACTCTTCATCTATGCCGGTTAACCCCTTGGGACGGTTAAGGTGAGAGTCTAGATGCTCAGGGGGGGCTGGCTACCCCAACTTCTAGATTTGTTGTCTTTCTAGTAGATATCAAGAGGATTCCTCAATGAGTCAAATGACCGACTCAACTTCCCCGACCAAGGATGACCAATTGCAAGCGATTCAAGACAGAAATGACACCCTTGTGGAACAGGTCAGTGAGCAAATTTCCTTTGGCACCTTCGATGAAGAAAATCATCAAACCTTGAAGCAACTGGTTGAGGGCTTGGGAGACCCACGAGGATTAATGCGACTCCGCTTTGCCGAAACCCTGGGAGATATTGGTGAGGCCGCCACCCCCTTCCTCGTTGAGGCTCTACAAACCCATGAGGATGTAGTGGTGCGTCGTGCAGCTGCCAAAACGCTGACTCTGATCGCCGACCCAGTTGCGGTACCTTCGTTGTTAGAGGCTTTCTTAAATGACGAAGATACCGTGGTTAAGGGCTCATCAGCCGGTGCGTTAGCCAGAACAGGCGAAGCGGCCGCCCCTTATCTTTTGGATATTTTGGCATCGCCAGATCATGCTCAAGACATTAAAGGGCATGCAGCCTGGGCTTTGGCCTTTATGGGCTCAGAAGCCGAGGCTTATCTTTATAAAGCCCTAAATTCTGATTCTTTAGATGTCCGGTGTGCCGTCATTGGGGCGTTAGGTCATGTCGCCCAAGAAAAAAACGATGATAAGTCCTGCGGATTACTGATTTCAGCGCTCACCGATCCAGAACCCTTGATCCGCACAGAAGCGGCGGCGGCCTTGGGGCAAATTAATTACCCAGCCTCGGTGCCTAATTTGATTTTGGCCCTCAAAGATGCTGAGCTCGATGTCAGAAAAGCTGCCATTAACTCTTTGGGGAAAATTGGTGATCCTCAAGCTATGGAAGCATTACAGGCTGCCCTTAATGATGAACTAACGGTCATTAAAACACTGGCCAAGTTAGCCATTCGGCAGATTGAGCGACAAGCCGAAGAGGATGCTTGGTAAGCTGAGTTCTAGACCAGCTGATTAAGTTACAGGTGTGAGTAAAATCAGTTGCTGGCGTTGAAGCGATCGCACATCTTCCAACGTTGCCTTCGACTGAGCTAATAACTCACCGACGGCTCTCTGTCCTTGGGCCTCACCACAGGCCACCAAAAATTGCCAAGGGGCTGCTTCCAGCTTGACGAGTTGGTAATCTTGGTTGAAAAATTGCGGACTGTCTTGCCAGTTTTCTAAACAGGGGCTGGGTTCGGGAATCGCGCTTAGCAGAGCCGCATCATCATCCCACGCTTGCTTTACTAAGGGCGGGCGGGTCAAGAAAAACTCATAGTGGGTAATGGCGGACGGATCGAGTAATTCAATCAGTCGATAAAGTTGATGATCGCTTAGGTTGGCAGCTCGCTCCATGACCTCAGGCGCAGAGCCCACTAAACGGTTCAAGTCCCAGACGTGGGGGTTCGACAACCCCACAAACTCCAACCCCGAAGCATCAATCAACTCGAACACAGTATTGATGTTGTAATCAATCTCCTGGGGATGTACATACATATCCGCAAAGCATTCATCGCGCTGATTTTCCCAAGACCAGCGATCGTGCTCTCGCTGGCGCAGGCGATTGTTTTCGGGCAAATTGGCAAAAATCTGTCTGCCGATCGCAACCCCATCCTCATAGTCACCTTGGCGATCGCCCTGCAATAACGTGATTGCTTCTTGCATTAACTTAATTTCCCACCGCCCCAATTCCCCATACACGAATACGTGTAGCAAGCCACCAGGGGCCAGTTTTTGGGCTAATGCCTGAATCCCCCCAACCGGATCAGGCGTATGATGCAACACCCCCACACAGTTAATGAGATCAAATTCTCCAGGAATCTGGTCGACATCAAACAAACTGAGGTGGTGAAAATTGACGCGATCGGCCCCAGATTTTTGGCAGCGCTCTTGGGCTACCGCTAACGCCCCAGCACTCAGATCAATACCGACAACTTGAGCTTCAGGGTTAAGGTGTACCAGGTATTCCGTGCCGACCCCTGTACCACAACCCGCATCTAAAATACGCACATTTTCACGAGTCGGCTTTTGCCCAGTACAAAAGGCATAAGCTGTCAACCAGTTCCAACGCCAGTTATAGCCAGGGGGCGGTTCATCCAGCAAAGGTTCTGGTGGAAACGGATAGGTATCGTAGAGTTTCGCAACCGCTTCACTAATCTGTTGAGAGTCTGACATATTTTCCGCAAGTGCTATAGCCTATATATAGCGGCCTATAACCAGGTGTTCACCCAATCAATTCTCTCAGATTGTGAGAAGCTCATCACCTATTCGGCTCAATTTCTTCCTGTTTTACTTGAATTTTAGTCATTGAAAACCTGAACTTGAATTATGTTGAGGTTGATTTATCCATACGACTCTTTAAAACAGCATCATGGTTGACTCTAATCTTCCCCTAGAAACAATGCCGACTTCGTTGAGTCAATCAGAAACGGATGACTTGTTGGCCAAGGTAGGCATTCAGCTCCAGGAAAACACTTTTGATATCAAGGACGAAGTTCTTCTCAATCAACTGGTTGAGTGCTTGGGGGATACGCGGGGAATGACTCGCCTGAGAGTTGCCGAAACACTGGGTAAAGTAGGGCAACCTTCCACTCCTTTTTTGGAAAGTGCGCTCAGTCATCATCAGAACCCCGTTGTGCGCCGTGCTGCGGCCAAAACCTTAACATTGATTGCCAATCCCCAGACAATTCCAACCTTGATTCATGCTTTGCTGCATGACGAAGATACTGTAGTCAAAGGGTCATCTGTGGCTGCCCTCGCCAAGATGGGGAAAGCTTCCGTTCCTGAACTTTTAAAAATTCTCGAATCCAATGAACATCCTGATAGCACAAAAGGGCATGCCGCTTGGGCGCTAACCTTTATTGGTGCCGAGGCTCAAGAGTATTTACACCAGGCATTGTCCTCTGATGCTAGTGAAGTACGAGCAGCGGTGATTGGGGCAATCGCTAAGGTTGCCCATGAAAAACCCGAAGATGGAGGATTTCAGATACTGATCAAGGCGCTTGATGACAAAGCTGAAATCGTTCGTTGTGAGGCCGCCGCCGCCCTTGGAAATCTAGGCTACCAGCCCGCACTTCCCAAATTGATTGACTTGTTGAATCATCCAGATTGGGAGACGCGTAAATCGACCACATTAGCCTTGATGAAAATTCGCGATCCTCAGGCACTCGAACCACTGCGAGTTGCGTTTGCCAAAGAGTCTGAAGTCGCTGTTCAGAAGGTCATTAATTTAGCCATTAATCAACTTGAAAAACAATCTATAGAAAACGCATCATGATTCATTGAAATTACGCTTAGTGAACCGCAGAAATAGACCGACGGGTAAAATTGAGCTGTTTTGAATGGATCCTAGTATTTGAGCAAGTTTGAAAGAAAGCTCATTCCCAAAATGGTTCAAAGCTAAAATCAGTGCTGTTTGACTCTAAGTAGGCAGGCGTTAGTAAATTGCAAATGATGTAGGTTGCGGTTGAGGCACGAACCCCAACACTTGCCAGGGTTTCGTCATCATCGACTCGTTCTACAAAAGCTCCAACCCACCTACTTATCAATTGTCTAATTGATAACTGGAATTTCTGAATTGTATATTTGTTTTCCTAATCATCAAGTAATATTAGCTATTGAGTTATGCGGATATTTTGGTCATTAAGCTAAACGTAGCTCATTAGTTTTAAGTGTTTCGATAGCTCGGCATCAATCACTGCAATGGCAAGCCCATTATGAATGGTCTACAGAGCAAGCTCAACAATCTCCAGAAAGAGCTGGCAGAAGTTAAAGTCCTGAGGCAAGAAGGCGGTGGTTTTCATTATGCCCAAAGAGCACATAGGTTAGGAAAAGTTGCCACGCAATATCGTCAGTGGTACTCCTTGCTCAGGCAACCTGTATGGCAATGGAAGATAGTTCTGTCTGAAACTCGTGATGTGCTAGATCAACTGGCAGAGATGGACGTTTTGGTCTAGCAGCACCCTCCCTAAATTTCTGAATAAAGTTGCCTCGATGCCTAGATGAGACCTTTGCTGGGTTGGGATTGATTGTTAGGGAAGCAGGGCTCAGAAAAAATAAACCGCAGTAAAAAGACTTTGCTGCGGCTGACTCGGTATTGACAATTCCCTGTGTAAACTTTGTTTTTATGGGAAAGGTACTAAAGCCCGTCTTTCTTCAATCTCAACCCAAAGCTGACGAGCAATATTGCGAATCTCGACGGGTATACGTGGCTCAGGCGCATCCAGCAAAGATTCTGGGAACGATTCTGGGATGGATCGAATATCGGGAATTTGACTCGGCTTGCTCTTCGCCAACGTCAATTGCAGTTTGGGCGTACCGTTGCTGAAGTTCGTTTTTTCGCTACTACACGCTGTGCCAAACAGAGGGAATGCATGGGTAAAACCTGAAACACTGCTGAGCGCCTCAGTTTCATAACCTCTTAGATAGGGAACAGTGTCGTATCCAAACGCATTCAAATATTCATCACTATCAATGTAGGAATCAATTTCAGCGTCAAAACCACCTTCTGCAATGATTTGGATGTGTTTGGAAATCTCCTCGTAGCTAACAGGAGCTCGTCCCAATAAATGTTTGAAGTTGAGCTCAATGACTGTGATGTTAGGGTATTTGTCCCAAAATAGGGTTTGATACCGCTCCGACGTTGCGAGTTGACGAATAAATTCACAGACTGTTAGCCTGCCGTTGCGAAGTTGCGATTCCGCTTTGGCAAGACGCTCACTCTCCATAAAGTGCGCGTTGCCAAACACCTGTTTGTAGGCAGCATTGATAATCAAGTCAAGATTTTTTGGGCTTTCAGAACCTAAGGTCAACTCTAAAGGCTGATTTTGCCCTAGCGCTCCCCGATACCTTGCGGCAAGAGACTTGTTCACATCTTCAGGATATGAAGCGACCTGAACTTGGGGGCCAGCTACCATAGCTGCAGACTTCTTTGGGGTCGCAACCTTATCACTCGGGGTTAAACCTTTAGTCGCAGGCTTGGTCTTCTTGATAGTAGACTTCGGTGCAGTGGGCTTTGGCGGCGCCGGTAGGGCGAGCGGTGGCGGCTCCGGTAACACACTGATGAAGGGGATACTACTAGGGCTACCTTCAGCCAGAAGCGTTTGGAGCTTAGGAGCGCGATCGCTAAAGAGTGATAACTCACTGCTACAGGCTGTCCCAACGAGAGGAAAAGCATGGGTAAACCCAACGGTGCGGCCCCCTACCCTGGAATCATAGGCTCTCTGATAGGGGACTTGATCAATCCCAAACGCTTGCGCATACTCATCGCTATCGATATACGAGTTAATCTCTGCTTCAAATCCGCCTGTGGCGATGATTTGAATATGTTCAGAAATCTCCTCGTAGGAGGTCGGAGCCCGTCCCAATAGATGTTTGAAGTTGAGCTCAATCACCGTCACGTTGGGGTACTTGTCCCAAAACAAGTCGCGATATCGCTCGGACTGGGCTAACTGCCGAATAAAGTCTCGAACTGTGATTTCCCCGCCCCGCAATTGTGACTCGGGTTCTCTAAGGCATTCGCTTGCCATGAGGTAAGCATTGCCAAAAATCTGCTTGTAAGCCGCCTTGATAATTAATTCAACATTATCTGAAGCAGTCAAATCTTTGGTCAGCTTTGCAGCTATCCCACCCCTAACTGAGTCACGATACTTTTCCGCCAGTGACTCATTAAGCCCTTTACTTGTAGGATTGCTGTCAACAAAAACTTTTGGTTGCGCAGGCTTACTTCTTAATATGCCAAACAAACTTTGAATCATCTTTGAATGCCAAGAGTGGGAGTTTGAAAAAACACCTTAACAAATCCAACTTTGTTTGGATTTGTGGCAAGTGAAATCTCGACAGGAATGCTAGATTTTAGCCAAGGTTCTCTTAATGGAGATCACTTGGAATTCCATAAGTTAACCCTATCAGCCGAATGAATTTCAGTCAATAAACGCAATGGCTTCTATCACTTCGGTATTTATGAATTCTAAGCTTCTGGAACTTTAGATAATTCAGTAATTGGACTATAGCGATCGCCCAGCAACGCGCCATCCAATTGTTTATAAAAATCTCCAGAAATCGATTTATCGCTGCTAGAAACTCCGCGCAACAATTGGAAAGAATGGAGGTAGCCCGAGAGTTTCTTGCCAACTTGAGTCTGATAGCCTCGATAGTACGGAACAGTCGCCATACCAAAGGTCTTAAAGTACTCGTCACTATCAAGATAGGTATCAATTTCCGCTTCAAACCCACCTGTGGCCAGTATCTGAATATGTTCAGATATTTCAGCCGAGGTCTCAGGTGATCGCCCCAACAGATGCTTAAAGTTCAGCTCAACAAAACGCAAGTTCGAATTGTTCTCAAAGAACAAGGTGCGATAGCGGTCTGATTTCGCCAACTGCCGCACAAAGTCTAATACGGTAATTTGCCCATCGCGTAACTTAGACTCAGCGTCTGCACAGCGCTCACTTTCCATCAGATGGGCATTACCAAATACCTGTTTGTAGGCTGCCGTAATCACCAAATCAAGCTGCTCTAAAGAAGTAATATCGAGCAACTCTATCGACTGGCGATCGGTAAACGCATTAGTATGAGGCTTGGTAATGGAAGGTAGGCGGCATTCTTCAGCATAATTACCAGCACCCAGGGCTCTCGCCAAATTGAAGCCTTTCGGATTAAAGACTGGCGCTTGCTGGATTTCAAGCGTGGTGAGTAAAGCCTTCTGAATCTGAGGTTTCTGATTGAATTCAGCGATCGAAAGGTCGCTATTGCAAGCATCTTTATTGAGCTGGAGAATCCGGTTGTATCCAGCAACATTTTTACCCGTCTGGCTCGCGTATCCGACATAATAAGGTACGGTATCTTCGCCAAAGTTTTGGAGATACTCTTCACTCTTAAAGTAAGAGTCAATTTCGGCTGTAAAACCTTGCTCTAGTAAAATATCAGTGTGCTGAGCAACTTCTTTGAAATCATCTGGTGCTCGGCCCAGAAGATGCTTAAAGTTCAACTCAACTGCCCTGACGTTAGAGCAGGTTTCCAGGAAACGTGAACGATATAGCTCAGACTGAGCTAATTCCCGAACAAATCCCTTGACGGTAATTTGATGGTTAATCAGGTTCGACTCCGCCGTCAACAGTCGCTGACTGTCAAGCACATAGGCATTCCCAAAGACTTGCTTGTAAGCAGCCTGAATTACTAAATACACATCATCTTCAGTCGCCCCAGCCTTTAAGGTGATTGGCTGACTCTTGCGAGCCATTGGAAACGTCGCTGCAGCTTCCTTGGCTTTATACTGCCGGAGCCAATCACTGGGAGACATGGGAGTTGCTAGGAACTCCGATGATTTATACCTCGGAACGCAACTTAAATCATTAGAAACATATCGCTCTGGAGGAGCCTTAGGTGTCGGTAAGGGCGACAAGGTCAAGAGGACGTCAGGCACCGAAGACAGCGCCTCAATTTGAGTCGGCTGATTCGACAAGAGAGATGTTTGAAGTTGGGGTTGAGGACTCCCAATCATTGCCTTGTCGCTGGTAGAAACGCCCCTTAAAAGTTGGAAAGAGTGAGTGAATCCGGCAACACTTTTACTGGTCTGAGTTTTATATCCTCGGTAGTAGGGAACAATGTTGGTTCCAAAAATCTGAAAGTACTCATCACTATCAAGATATGAATCAATCTCAGCCGATAATCCACCGTTTACCAGGAGTTGAATATGCTCTGAGATTTCGGCTTGGCTAGAGGGGGCACGACCAAGCAGATGCTTGAAATTCAACTCGATGGTTCGTAAATTTGTGCAGCTTTCAAAGAATAGAGTACGGTACCGTTCTGACTGAGCTAATTGACGAATAAATTCTAGTACCGAGATTTCGCCACTCCGCAGTTTTGACTCGGCAATTGGCAATCGCTCACTCTCCATGAGGTAGGCGTTGCCAAACACTTGCCGGTAAGCGGCTGCAACTACCAAGTCCAATTCTCCCGGTGTCGAATTTACCGTGAGCTCAATTATTGGAGCGTCCGCTAGGGCCTTACGATGGGCATCCCCAGGAGGAACGGTGGCCTTGATGGGTTCAACGACAGAGAGCTTGCCCCTAAGCGTAACGGATTCAACAACTTTTTCCCGTGCTTTTGCAGCCTCCTCTTTAGCCTTCTTGGCTCTTATCACTGCGGCCAAGTCAAAGCCTTCAGGATTGAATTTCTTTCTGTTTTCCCTGATAGCCGCAGGGCGGAATAACGTGTTGTTGATCATGGCTTTCTCTAAGCTTAGTCCCTTAAACCTAATAACGCTTGAGGCAATCTTTTAAGGTTCAGTGTAGCACTTGTTCAGGGTCAAGTATCTATCTTGAATTTCAAGAATTTTGGCCTGTTGATATGGGCATCTGTTTTTGAAGGAAAACATGGGTTTTCACAAAATGCAAAGTTAGAGGAGTGTTAATCTTGACGCTGTTGTGAAAGATGTTTTTGGATGTCGTTTGATGTTATGGCAAAGAGTTTGTCTGTGGGGTAACTTTGCGAACTTTTTAAAGACAGAAAATCCCAGCTAAAGCCGCCCAAGAAATGGGTGCTACTCAACTGGGATTGACTGTATATGTTTTAGCCCATGGCCGCAAAAGCCAAGTTGGCTAGTCGCATAGCTAATTACGCCATGGAATTGATCACGTAATCTAGGTAAGTGTTGTACTCAACCAGAGCTTGAGCCGACAAGTCACGGGGAGCGCAACCGCGAGAGCGCAAGAAGCTCAGACCCGTGATGTAAGTGTCAGCGCCGATTCCCAGTGCTTTGTAAACTTCACGAGCACCGTTGATACCCCACTCATCGAGGGGACCAGTGCCGCCAACGATTAAGCAGTAGTTGATCAACCGCAGATAGTGAACGATGTCACGCTTGCACTTCTCTTTCTGAGTGCTCGCATCCATGTCACGACCTTGGCCATTGGGATACTTGCCATAGATTGCATCAACCGCTTCTTGAGCAACGGCGTCGTAGTTGCCAGCGAGCTTTTCAGCCGCTTCCATACGAGCAGTCGCTCGTTGCAAGCTACCTTGAACGGACTCAAGGTCGGAGCTGCTAGGGAAACGAGCTGCTTGGTCAGCAGAAGCGACAACTGTGGTAAGAACTGACTTCATGAGTTATTTCTCCGTCATTAGTACATAAATAAAGGGATGCTAAATCGAAAGGGATGCTAGCTAATGGCAGAAACTACTGCATCAAAATAGCTCGCAACTTCAGCTGTCAGCGCAGCGCAATCGCCCTTTGTCGCACCCATTTGACGGAACTTGCTACCCGCTTGAGCTTCAGTGTTGCTGTCATTGACGTGCGCCACGGCACAAGCCTTCATGATATTGACCGCACGCGCGGTGTTACCGACGGGAACTCCCAATGCCGAATAGGTCTCTTTCAGGCCATTCAAGCAGCGATCGTTGAGCACAGAAGCATCACCAGTCAATACCGCGTAGGTGATGTAGCGCAGAATGATTTCACCATCACGCAGACAAGCAGCCATCTTGCGGTTGGTGTAAACGCCACCGCCAGGGGCAGTCAAACCAGGGCTCTCGCAAACGATGCCGGCAATTGCATCAGTGACGATGCAGCTAGCGTTGCTAGCGATCGCGTTCACAGCATCCAAGCGCTTATTCCCTTCAGCAATAAAGGATTTTAAGCTATCGAGGTCACCGCCACCCACAAACTTGCCACCTGCGTCTGCAGAGGTAACTGCCTTTGAAAAAGCATCAAGCATTGGATTCTCCTTAAGGATCAAAAAACTTATTAACTCTCAACCTTATGGCCCGAGTTCGGAGGCCATAAAGCTTACGGGCATACAGTACAGAATCGTTCTCAGGGATGTCCTGGATATGAGAAAGTAAGTTACAAAAGTTCAGGAAGGTGAATCTTCTCCCCTCGGCAATCTGCTAAATACCTTTCCCCACCGTTGCTTGCGACCATTTAGCCTGCACTAAGAAATCCATAGTTTTGAGGGTCGCGGCCTCTAATGTGGTCTCATGAATCGATTCATGTAGGGCCTGAAGCGCCATCAAACAGGCATAACTCAATGACCAAATGGGGCTAGTGAGTCCACTTTTCAACGCTGGGACGGCTCGGGAATCGCCCAAATGCCCCAAGGCGATCGCGGCGGCCGTTCGCGATTTTTGAAACTGGGGAGTGGGATTATGCAAGGCTTCAACCAAGAGTTCATAAGCCGGTGCATAGCGCAACCAGCCAAATAACTTGATGACATGGTAGTGGGCTCCGTAGTCCCCCCGAGCTTTCTGGTTGTACTCTTGGATGAGTGCCACTGGTGCTGATTGGGGATACACCTCAAGGAGTGTCTTGGTCGCTAAGTAGCACCGAGCAAAGTCCGTTTCATAGAGTTCATTGAGCAGAAATTCTAGAGATGGAGTTTGGTCATACTCATGCACCAGCTCTAAATCATCAGGATGATCGCGAATAATTTGATCGAGGATGGGTTCGATTTGCCGAAACGCGATCGCCTGCGCGGGCATCCCCACCTCAGCCAATAATCGCACTCCTCGCAGGCGAAACACCATTGAGACTGGGCAACGGGCAATTTGGGAAATCGCGTCATACTGTTGAACGTCAATCAGATCTTGAATACAACTCCGCCGCACGTTTACTGACTCGTGTTGCAACAGATCGACAAGCTGATGGAGCCGAGAGGTGTCTCCCGTGAGTTGGTAAATGGCCGCGATGGCGGCGCTGGCAACAGTCGGGTCCTCAGCTTGGGTAAAAGAATGGAGCGTTGTCGCGGCGGGTCGATAGCCTAACTTGGCCAGGGTTTGGATAATGAGGCGATGGTTTTGGGTGGGTTGATCTAAGAGCTGCACAATCGCATCCAAAATTGACGCATCTTGGGTCCCGATTTCCCCAATTGACCACACGGCATTTTGCACGGTGTAGAGATCTTCATCCTGCAAACAGCGTTGCAAGATAGGGATGGAGATTGTGGCGTTTAAGTAACCTAAGGTTTCCACTGACTTGCGCCGCACGATCCGGCTATTCAAATCGGTGACCGGCAGATCGATCGCGGTTATTAATGCCTGGATGCTGCGATCGCTTTCATATTTCGCCAATTGAGAAGCCGCAATGTAGCGATCGGCAGGATCTTCAAGTTGCTCTGGGGGGGTTTTTAGGAGGTCAATCGCCTGATCTTCGGTGAGATCAAAAACACTAAGGAGACGCTGAGGCATAGGGCAAAACCAACTAAGTCAATATTCCAGTGACCATTGGAAAAGTCAGCAGCTTAGAGGCATCTGCTGATAGCTTCAGGTCAGCTTAAGACAAGATTTATGAGAATCTGATTAGAAAAATTTTAAGGCTCGAGCAAATATATTGTCGATCATTAACTTTTATTGCTTGCTTTCTTGGATTCGGGGAGTGAATCAATGCCTTCCCTTAAAGTCTGAAATGAAACGGCATATGTCTAGTAATGCCGTTGTGAGAACAATTACAAAATTAAGAAATTTGTTGGAGAAATTATCCCATGGGAAATTTAACAAGGTCTGCTGCTCTCGGGTTAGATGCTTTTGAGGCACCGACCTTAGAATTACGTCCTCTCGCGACAGAAGAAGATTTACAAGAAATTATTCAAGCTGTCTATCGTCAGGTCTTGGGCAATGTGCACATCATGGAAAACCAGCGCTTGGCCAGTGCTGAAGCTCTGTTGCGCGATGGTTCGATTACAGTCAAGGGGTTTGTGCGGGCTGTCGCTCAGTCCGGTTTATATCGCAGTCTCTTTTTTGAGTCCAACTCGCCCTATCGCTTTACTGAGCTGAACTTCAAGCACTTACTTGGTCGGGCTCCTCAAGATCAGACTGAGATTACTGCACACACTGTGACTTATAACGAGCAGGGTTATGAGGCGGATATTAATTCTTACCTCGATAGCGACGAATACAATGTCAGTTTCGGAGAAGATCGAGTGCCTTATCCCCGTAGCATTGCCTCTCAACAAGGGATTAAAAACGATGGTTTTAATCGTATGTTCTCGCTTTTGCGAGGACCTGCTACCAGCGATCGCGGTAAAAATGCGCAATTGATTGCTTCTGTAGCGGCTAATTTACCGACTCCTGTTAAAGCACCTGCCTCTGGCAAGAGTGGCTCTTACGGTAACATTGGCAAGCGGTTTAAGATTGCCTATTCCTCCAGCAAAGGTTCTGCCAGGCTACAACGCGTTAGTCAGACGTCAACGACCGTAACTTATAGTCAAATGTCTCAAGTCGTTCAAGGGATCCACCGCTCTGGTGGCAAGATCTCGAAGATCACGGAGCTTGCGTAAGCTTTTGTATTCCTGACTTAATCCTTTGAAGTTTGGGCGCTATTTCCCATGAGAAAGGGCTCTCAAACAACCAGAAATCAAAAAAGAGAGGTACTTGATTTAAGTACCTCTCTTTTTTGATTAATAAAAAGGTGTGTGTGGCTATCAAGTATTGCTAGGCGGCTGATTTTTCATCACCAATTCCAAGCGCGATAGGGCACTGATTGCTGACTCACGAACATAATCCTCCACCGACTCATCCTCGATGATGGCTTGTAAGACCCCTGCCCCTCGGCTGTCTTTGATGGAACCAAAGGTGTTGGCGATGGTTACGGATAATGCGATATTGTCCGTCGTCTTAAAGGCCTCTAACAGAATGTCGAAGGCTTCCGGCGTGGCGATCTCTCCTAGCGCCATGACTGCGGCAATATTGACCACTGGATTTTCATCATGCACGGCCTTCGCTAATCCCTGCATGCCGGCTTCGGAAAACGGAATCTCGGGGTAACAAATGGCAACCTGAGCAAGCGCTTTGACGGCACTGCCTCGAACGGTGACATTGTCACTATTCAGCATTGCATCCACGAGGGGCGGTACGGTGTCGGGGCCAACTGCTCCCAGGGTTTTAACGGCCGCCCGCCGATAGGTGGTATCTTCTTTATCCAAAGCCGCCATCAGGCGGGGAATGACGGTCTCGTCTTGGGCCTCGGCGAGCTCCCACATGGCGCGATCGCGCATATGGGGATTGGGATGTTTCAGTTGTTCAAACAGGGCGTCAATAGACATATTTGTATCAGGGCTGAGTTGAAATTTTGAATCTATTACGAGCAATTTGTCGCTCGCTCATTATCCCGTAAAATTCGACCTATCCGTCAAAGTGTCGCGATCGTAACGTGCCTAGGACTTCTGCATAGGATGTTATCTTCAGTCTCTTCTCATGAGCCTTAATAAGGGAGTCGCGCTTAAATAACATCCCATTTACCCTGCGACCCATTCACCCTGCCACAGTCTTGTCCGAGTATTTTATTTTCAAGCTAATCCCTAACCTGCATTAGTGATGAATCCGATGTCCCTTGATTCTCCTCAGTCAACCTCCTCCCATGATGCTGCTGGTGGCAACGAGGCATGGTCGTTAGCACAACTCCATGCAGTGCTCCGCGAATTACAAGAAGAAGACACCCTCAACGCAGGTGATATTGCTGCTGTTCAAAACCGGATTAGACAGCACTTGCCGGTACTGGATACCGGCGGAGCACTCCCTCACAAAAAGACCCCCAGTAGCAAAACAAAGGTGCTGCACATGCATTACACCCGTGGTCAGAGAGCGCAATCCGCAGACACCGAATGGGCCTACCTGCAATTCTTTGCCCAAGCAGCAACGCAGTTGGGCTTGCACCTAGAAATCTTAACTGACCAGACCAGCCAAGCTGACTTGGCACGAGAACTGGCTAGAGCAGGCGATAAGGGGCTGAACTACACCCTTTTGATCAGCCCAAATCCTTTGTCAAAGTGGGCAGAGGACAGTGTGGAATATCTTGCCAATGGGCACGTTGCAGTCCTAACGCCCTTGGATGAAGATCTCTTGGTTTGGGCCATGACCAAAGGCCGACGCCACCGCTGGCAAGGATTGATTGCTGAGGAGTTTTTAGACGCTGCGCTGCAGGAAGATGACCAGTGGATTCCTTTAGGGGTGCGGGTGAATACCTTGAAAACGGGGATGGAGCGAGCGCACGTAACACGAGCTGAGGGTCGGCAGGTTGGGCACCTCAGAGCCTACATTGAGGGGGGGAACCTCATCACGGGTGAGGATGCCACCGGGCGGCCCATGGTGTTGGTCGGGAGAGATGCGATCGCGGCAACCGCCCATCTTTATCAACTGACTGATGACACAGTGCGACAAGTCATTTGCGAGGATTTTGGCCTGACTCACCTTGAACAAGTGGTAGGGGTTGAGCAACCTGGACACTTTCATTTAGACATGGGTTTATTATTCCTTGGTCATGGCATTGTGGTGGTCAACGACAGTCAAGCAGCCCTTAACGATGCGATAGAAATGGCAGAAATGGTACCGTGCTTAACCACCAAAACTATGGCCGCTAAATTGCAATTACAAGTGGCCCTAGAGGCTGCAGCGGTGAAGGATCTAGAGGCTGCTGGCCTTGAGGTCAGGCGAGAAAAGTTAGAAAATAATGTTGAGTACAACTTTTTTAACGGTGAATTTGTTGAGGGTGACGATGGTCATCCTTACTATTTGACGAATGGTGGCCCCAAAGAGGCCATGGACAATATTCAATCCCTCATGGTTGATGATTGGCAGGTGGTAAAAAATGTAATTTTTAGTCCTTCTACGATCGCCCAAAAAAGTCTCCAAGAACGAGGAGGACTGGGATGCCGATTGAAAGGTTCTACGAGTTAAATCAGTCTGAATAAAGCATCTATTTGCTGATTCTGACCATTGAGTGATGATGGCCTTTCTATAAGCCAATCTATGCTCAAATAAAAGCATCAAGACAGGTTCTTATTTGCTTAGCTAAGCTCATCGTTGTCACTAAATAAGTAGGCAGGCGTTATTAAATTGAAAATGATGTAGGTTGTGGTTAAGGAACGAAACCCAACGCTCGCAAGGGTTTTGTTACCATAAGCTCGTTCCCAAAAAGATTCAACCCACCTACTTACATTACGAAATCGCCACTAAATATGCGATGGTAAAATTACTGTTGAGCGTAGGAAAGTCTATAAATAATGAGAGCAAAATTAACTGCTTTATTAAAGTAGGTGACAGATTGATCTGCCCAGGTTGGAATGCCTGAGCCAATTGTCCACTGGGGGCACCCCATCATGATGGAAACTGCCATTTGTATCATGGATTTCACGGCTACCTATATGGGCTGGAAAATTCGTACGGGTAGCCCCGGAGGGGATTCTGCCAAAACTCGCAAGCTGCATAAAAAGCTTGCCCTCTGGATGACGACTTTTATTGGTTTAGGGTATACCGGCGGTGTTTTATCTCTAGTTATGCAAAACCATCCATGATTGGAGCGTCTTTACTTTTGACAGGTACGGTGGCCATTGGTTTATTAGGCATTAGGGAGTCGCGCTTAAATAACATCCCACCTACCCTGCTACCCATCCACCCCGCCACAGTCTTATTCGGGTACTTTATTTTCAAGCCGCTCCCTTAATGGAGCCATTTCGATGAGCAAGTTTGGCGAGGATAAAGCCTCTCTGCGAACAAATCAAGCTTATATTGTCAGCTTTGCCATGGTCTTTCTATGCCATGGTCTTTCTATGGGTGCATGCCTTTTTAAGGGTTAAGTTAGGACTATCAATTTAGAACGCTAACACTCTAAAATGATTTGTCTATTTCACATTTGAAAACAGACTATGTTCTCTTTAAGCTAATGGTCAATGCTCTTCTAATCGCCCAAGGCTATGTCATTAGCAAACGAGCTTTTGTGTTAACTAGCCAGTCATCATCTTCTATCGCTAGCGAAGCACTAGCTGTCTCGCCAAGTTTCTGTAAGGCCATGAGAGCTGCATATTTCAAATCCCAAATTCGGGTATTGAAACAAGTTTTTAGCTCATCTATTGCCCGGCGATCGCCCAGCTCTCCTAGCGCAATGGCGGCAGCGGCTCGAGACTTTTGAAATTGCGGTTGTTGATTATGTAGCGCCTCGATGAACAGGTCATAGGCAGGGGCATAGCGTAACCACCCCAGCAGTTTGACCACATGAAAATGTGCGCCATAATCAGCACAGGCTTCTTCTCGATAGGTGGCTAAGAGTGCTTCAGGAGTCGTTTCGGCATGGTCTTTGAGTAACTGCTTTGTGGCCAAATAACAGCGACCAAAATCGGTGTCATATAGCTCTCGAATCAGAAATGCCAACTCAGGAGGGCGATCGTACTGACTAACAAGGGTTAAATCACTCGGATGATCGCGTAAGGTCTGTTCTAGAGAGGGTTGAATCTCCTCAAAAGAGAGATGTCCGGCGGCAATTCCAGCTTCGGCCAGTGAGCGAATGCCCCGTAATCGAAAAACCAGGGAAACTGGACATTGGGCAATCGCCGGAATAGCAGTGTCGTAGTGGGTATCGATCAGATCTTGAATGGCTAGGCGACGAGCCATGACATTGGGATGCTGCAAAAAATTTGTCACTTGGCTCATTGGCGTCGTTTCGCCCGTCAACTGACAAATAGCCGAGATCGCTGCACTCACGACCGGGGGTTCAGGATACGTGGCAAATGGGCGAATAGGTTCCAGAGCTGGATGATAATTTAGTTTGGCTAACGTTTGAATAATCACTCGATAATTTTGATCGGGAGTTCCCAATAAAGCCGTTATTTCAGCTAACAAAGTTGGATCTTGAGTGCCGATTTCACCAATCGCCCAAACGGCGTTTTCAACGGTGAATTTGTCATTTTCAGCTAAACAAGAACGAATCAATGGGAGTGCTTCAGCAACTTGTAATCGGCCCAAGGTTTCAATCGCTTTGCGGCGCACGATGCGATTATCCAAAGAGGGATCCGTTTGTTGTAACGCTCGGATTAACGCTTGGATACTTTGCTCAGTGGGAAAGT
This sequence comes from Cyanobacteria bacterium P01_F01_bin.56, assembly GCA_039185935.1. GTDB lineage: Bacteria > Cyanobacteriota > Cyanobacteriia > Phormidesmidales > Phormidesmidaceae > Halomicronema. Next base: position 63,757 of record JBCDAJ010000011.1, read on the forward strand.
TAACTAAGTGCGAGACTGCAATATAGCGAGAATCCTCTTTGCCAACCTGATCAGGAGGGGTATCGAGAATGGCGATCGCCTTTTCTTCTGTTAAATCAAAAAGTTTAAAAAAACGCTTATCCATTGCTCCTTAATCATTCGCTTGATGGATATTTTGTACCTAAAACAAAACCTGAGAAAGTCTCCTAATACTACTCCATCCAAAGCAGGCAAAGGAAACAATTTCTCAGGTTTAGGGGAGGAACCCTACTACCACTCTATCGCAAATAAAAATGGCGGTAGAGTTTCTCAAGAACTATGACAGAGAGTTGATAGCATAGTCGAGCAGTGCATTGTACTCAGTCAAAGCCTGAGCAGACATGTCACGAGGAGCACAACCACGGTTACGAGCAAAGCTTAAAGCTTCTACGTAAGGAGCAGTGGGCAGGCTCAGAGCACGATAAACTTCACGCTGACCAGCAATTCCCCACTCATCCAAGGGGCCAGTGCCACCAACAACTAAGCAGTACTGGATGAGACGCATGTAGTGCTTGATATCACGAGCACACTTAGTTTTGAACACATCGGTAGAATTAGCTTCACCGGAGTTATTCAAGTAAGGATACTTGGAAATACAAGCATCGTAAGCTTCTTTAGCAACGTTATCTAAGTTTGCAGACAACTTTTCAGCAGCTTCTAAACGAGCCGCTGAACGCTGGATAGAACCTTGTACAGACTCTAGGTCGGAGGTGCTAGGGAAACGACCGGCAGCGTCAGCTGCTGCGATCACAGTAGTAACAACAGATTTCATTGATTAAATCTCCAAATTTGTTTCAGACCAAAATTACGAGTTGGTTGAAGTCGTTTAGCAAAAGCTAACGTCTCAAATAATTAGCTGAGAGCAGCAATTACGCGATCAAAGTAGCTGCTAGCTTCAGCAACCAAGCTGGCGCAACGATCTTCAACAACAGGAGAACCCATCTTACGGAGTTTGGCACCCGCACGAGCTTCGCTAGGAGTGTCCTGAATGTGAGCAGCAGCCTGAGCCTTCATGATTTGAACAGCACGAACAGCTGAGGTGGTAGGAACACCTAGAGCAGCGTAGGTTTCTTTCAAACCGTTCAAGCAGCGATCATCCAGAACGGAAGCATCACCAGCCAACAAAGCATAAGTGACATAACGCAGAACGATTTCACCATCGCGCAAACAAGCAGCCATCCGACGGTTGGGGTAGCAGTTACCACCGGCTTGAATCAAACCTTGGTTCTCGCAAATCATGCCAGCGATCGCATCAGAAACCATACAGCTTGCGTTGCTAGCGATCGCATTCACAGCGTCCAAACGACGGTTACCTTCAGCGATAAAAGTTTTCAAAGAACTCAAATCACCAACGACGGAAGTGCTGGCATCAGCAGTTACAACTGCTCTAGAAAATGCATCAAGCATTTTACTCTCCTTACTTGTTAAGAGTCAGTACAGAGTCATCCCTTTAATCAACACAGCGATGACGTTACAGACAATAAGAAAGAGAGGGCTACTGGGTCTCGGATCTGAGAAACAAAGAAGTATTTCTTAACACTACAGACACAACCGGATAAGTCACCAGCTGCTCAACGTTCCGACCAAGATTTCACTGATGCTCTAAGCAGCATGCTTAGCCAGATGCTTAATCAGGTTTTCCTTCACCATGAGCTGGCGCATCACCTCAAGCAAGCAAGCTTGGGATTCCTCAGGGGTCAACTCTTTCACCTGTTCTCGGTAGACCTTGAGCTTAAACTGCTGCTCTAGGCTTAACTCCATAGGAAAATCCATAATCGGCGACTCCTCAGAACCTTGTTACCAACTTTTAATTCCGTTGGCATGCCTGCATATTAACAAATGCAAAAAGTGTTTGACAAGAAAGCCATTATACACATTCGAATAATGGCTTTCTTGTCATTACCCAGGACAAAAATCGGTCAACGAGGCATCTATCCACAGAGACCTGGTGTATCCAGCTCCAATCCCTATGTCAAGACGCATCATCGCTTGTCATTGCTGGCTCAGTTGTTGCCGGTTTTACATCAGGGCAAAGAGTATTGACGCTCCCTTAAGCCGCTGACCAGAAAACTCACTTGGGGTAATAGTGTCTTAATCTTGTTCTTGAGCAGGGACAAACCCCAACTCAATTAATGCTTTACAAATCTGGGCCTTGGAGGGAGCCACTTTGGGTGCCGCCAACCCCATTTCTCGGGCCGTCTCAAATAGCTCGCGCACCAATGTATTCAACGTATAAGGTTCGCCTTCAAGCGGGCTCGTTTCAAATCGACCTTCATACGCCAAGGTATACAGTTCTAAATGATGCATACCCATGACCCGGGCCAATTTTCGAAGCGTTTCTGGGGTAGGACAAGTGCCCTTTAAACAAGCTCCTCTGAGGCGTGGCTGAGCCACCCCAGACAGATCTGCAAGGCGATTCATACTAACGCCTTCAGCTTTCAGGTATTTCAAAATCATTCGTCCTAAGGGCGAACAATCTTCAGGAGTGATTCGCAGCCTTGGGGGCATCGTGAATTATGTAAACAAATTTTCGAAAAAAATAACGAACTCTAGGAACGTTTCAGCAATGACGATGCATACAGCATTTGCAGCATAAAGAGCCCAGAATCTGCCAGGGGATTTGACGCATCTGGCTCTATGACGCATCTCCCCTTATTCAGCCTTGACAGAATTGTCTGACCCAAAATCCCATAAATTATGCAGTTAGTTTACAGGGATTATATGGAAACGTTTAATCATTTAAAGAAACTCAAACTATGTCACGATTTCATGATTTTTAGGTGGAAGCAAGTCTATTCAATCGGACTTACGCAGAAGCCATTTTGAGAGAGGGCTGCTTGAGCTGCTGGCAAAGATAATGGTCCAGTGAACCATGCTTGAGCTGATAAATGGTTTGCCCGGTGTGTCGGGCCCAGTCATTCAGCCGAACCCAGACCAGGAACGCGCCGCCAATATGCTTGCGCTCACGGTGCAGTTGCTCCACCTTCTAGCGGAAGCCACACGCCTGTTGTGTCGCCCCTGTGGAGGTCGAAGTCCAGTCGTTGGTGACCACGAAATCCGGGCGGTGGGTCGACACCGCAACCCGGAAACCCTGCACTTTATAGTCTTTGGGAAACCCTCTGATTTTCAGCTGTTTACCCTGCTGCTGTTTCAACTCGCTCCAGGTGAGGCGATCCATCCGTCGATAGGACTGCTGACCGCCCGAATCGTCCACCTGCCGATGGGGCTTAAGCGGACAGTCGTAAACCTTCTGCCAGGATTCAATGAATAGCAGCAAGTCTCTGGTGGCATACCCGGTATCCATCAGGACCGCTTGAAACGGCAGTTGCTTTTGGTAAAGGGGATGACTCAGCAGGTCGCGGACATGGTCCAGTTTGCTTTTCCCATCCCCCACGGGGTCGTAGATGCAATAGTCAAGGGGCCAAAGCTTGTCTAACACCGCATTGACAGACACACAGGTCACCACCCCAAGGCCTTTCATCACCCCATGAGCATTACCGCTGTACTGACGGCGCACCCAGTCGATGGCAAACGAATGCTATTTGTCTAGCACCGTGTCATCAAGCACTACATAGCCTGTAGGCGTGGTGATTACTTGACTGGCAATGTCTTACCAAACCAGACGAGGCGTTATTTTCTCGCCTGCTAGATACCGATTGACCTGGTCGTGAGAGCACCGCTCACTGTGGTCGGCAAAGTTGGTCAGGGTGTAGCTGATTTGGCTGACCAGCCGATATTGGCAATCGTCCAAACGAGTCAGAGAGTCTTTCATCCCTTGACTCTAGCGACTGATTCTGGGGGTGAGAGACTGGCTTCTCGTGGCTGTGCGTAAGTTCTATGGGTATGGATTGGAGATGAAGGTTTCTTGACGAGGCTTAAAGGGCATGTGCAGAGACGGCTTGAAGACCTAGAGTTCATCCTTGGAAGGGTGAGGTCACGAGTTCAATTCTCGTCATGGGCTTGTGTGAGAGTAGAAGCAGCGCTTTGTAATTGGGTTGTCTACGCTCTAGAAACTAGTTTTTACTCACATAAGGTCATGATTGAAAGCCATGATCATGGCTTTCAATCATGACCTTTTTCGTTCTCTGCCAAAGTTGCTAAAACTGAAGCGCAAAATCGTTTCTTTGCAAAGTGTCGAAACACGAGTCAGACTGCATTTGAGAATAGCTAGTCCTCTTTTCTAAGAGTTTTTGAGGTTCTGAGGTTCTCTCTAGGGCAAGTAATTGGTAAACATGCTTTGAGGCTAGCGACTTTAGCTTGCGATAAGAATTAAGCTTAACTTTCACCATTTAAAGGCTTATAGATCCTTAAGTTTTACGAGATTATCCGGAACTTTTATAGATTTTTTAAGAAGACACGGGTGTTTTTGCTGACATCTTTGGTGTACTCTTAATTTCCGTAAAGCTCAATCGAGTCTATAGGGGGTCGCCGGTGCCCATGTACTTATTGATCCCTATGGTTGTGCTTCCATCGTGTGGTGTGTTCGGTAAATTTTCCCTGTGGGATTTTGTCACTCTCTGGAGTGGGTGGCTTGAGGATGTGAACTTCGTCTCCTGAATAGAATGTTGCGACTTGATTGGATATTTTCCATTCCGGGTTTTTCGTGTCGACTTTTCGGATATTTAACCCGGTCTTCTCGGCGTCGGTTTTGTTGGTTAGCTGCGATCTCATTCGTTGCGGTTCAGATGACTCATTGGGCTGGCCTGCTGCCAGATTTAGGATTGTCGCCAGCAGCAGCTCAGAC
>JBCDAJ010000012.1:0-67709 GCA_039185935.1 Cyanobacteria bacterium P01_F01_bin.56
GCGATAGGGAAAACTTTCATAAATGGCTTGGCGAAATTCGCGGAGCGGTTCAAGATGAGTTGACATCGGGGGTAAAGCTTGACGATTGATATCCTTTACCACTTTCCTGCTCTTCAGTCACACTGATTGTCCAAAGTCCAGCTTCTAAGGATTAGGAATTTAATCATGTGCCGGTTTTCCCCTCTCGGGAGGGGTGCCGTCGGCGGGGTGGGTTCGAATCCTCGCACTCAGGGTCAACCCACCCCGCTGCCCCTCCCAGGAGGGGAAAGGTTATCCGGCTTGGTCTCAGTAATTTATTTAATCCTCATCTCTAAGGGACTTTTTGAGGAGACTGTAGGAAATATCGGCGTCTCTGTTGCTTGGGGCGACGCGCATTGCCAAGCCGTGTCTTCTTTTGCCCGATATGTGGCAGAGCCCAACAGTCATCATCTCGACAGCACGAAAGTTTCAGGAATGGGGCGGGGTCTAAGCTTACCGCGGCCAGTGAGACCGTCACCCCTACCAGCGCCGTACCGCGATGAAGGCAGCATTTTGCCACGGTTAACCAGAACTGTCATCTGCCAGGCGGGCACTCTAAACGCACTACCGCTACGTTGAGGGTGTCATGCTATCGAGAATCTGGAGTGCCGCAATCGTCGGCATTGACGCCATTAAAGTCGGCGTCGAGGTAGACCTGTCAGGGGGCTTACCCACAATAGTCGTGGTGGGATTACCGGACACCGCCGTGCAGGAATCTCGCGAACGTTGTCGAGCGGCCCTCAAAAACTCAGGATTTCCGTTTCCTACGCGGAAAATTGTGATTAACCTAACGCCAGCGGATCTGCGTAAAGAAGGCCCCAGTTTTGATCTGCCTATCAGTGTTGGGGTGCTCGCCGCTACCGAGCAGGTTAAACCAGACTTATTAGACGATTTGCTCTTCCTTGGCGAATTGTCATTAGACGGAACTTTAAGGCCAGTCGCCGGGGTGTTGGCGATCGCAGCTGCCGCCCAATCTCTGGGCATCAAGGGAGTTGTGGTGCCTGCCGATAATGCTCGGGAAGCTGCGGTGGTGCCCGGCCTCAACGTCTATGGATTCAAGCAGTTGAACGACATCGTCGACTTTTTGAATCATCCCGAGCAGCATTTGCCCTATCAGCTAGATGGCAAGGCGGAACTCGCCAATGCCCCCGCCAATCAACTCGACCTGCGTGACGTCAAAGGCCAAGCCCAAGCTCGCCGCGCACTAGAAATCGCCGCTGCTGGCGGTCATAATTTGATCTTTGTCGGGCCACCAGGTAGCGGTAAAACCATGCTGGCCCGCCGCCTACCGAGCATTTTGCCGCCCCTCTCGTTTGAGGAAGCTTTAGAAGTTACCCAGATCCATTCCGTCGCTGGGTTGCTGAAAGAAAAAGGTAGCCTGGTGACCAGTCGACCCTTTCGCAGTCCGCACCATTCAGCGTCGGGGCCGTCACTCGTCGGCGGTGGCAGCTTTCCCAAACCGGGAGAGATCTCGCTGGCCCATCGCGGCGTCTTGTTTTTGGACGAGATGACTGAGTTTAAGCGAGACGTGCTGGAATTCTTGCGGCAGCCTCTCGAAGATGGCCATGTCACGATTACGCGCACGCGCCAATCGGTGGAATTTCCTGCCCAGTTCACCCTGATTTCCAGCACGAATCCCTGTCCGTGTGGTTATTATGGCGATCCGGTTCAACCCTGTACCTGTAGTCCGCGCAGCCGCGAGCAGTACTGGGCGCGCCTGTCTGGCCCGCTGATGGATCGCATTGACTTACAGGTCGTCGTGGGGCGGTTGAAACCCGAGGAAATGACCCAAATTACGGAAGGGGAACCATCCGAACAGGTCCGAGTTCGGGTAGAGCAGGCCCGCGATCGCGCCCACGCCCGCTTTCAATCCGAAACGTCGCTGCAGTGCAATGCCGACATGCAGAGCCGCCATCTGCGTCACTGGTGTCCCCTCGATACCACCACGCAAGGACTGTTGGAAAATGCCGTCCGCAAACTCGGTCTCTCCGCCCGCGCTACCGATCGCATCCTCAAAGTGGCCCGCACGATCGCCGATCTCGATAACTCCGACACCCTACAAGCCCAACACGTCGCCGAAGCCATTCAATACCGCACTATCGATCGCATGCAGTGAACGAATTCGGAATGCGGAGTGCGGAATTCGGAAAATAGGAACTGGACGCCGCTGAGTCATTCTTCGATCACGAGTCCTCGACCGACGACGTATTTTTTTAGCGGTTTGCCTTGCTCTAATTCCCCTTCTGCCCACTCATAATGCTCATGCTGGTCTAGGTTAGACAAGTCTGAGTTCAGCCAAGCCAAATCTTCTTGAGCAGGCTGGACCTTCGAAAGGTTTGGCTTCTGACGCTGGGCCTCCTGCTGCCAAATCAAAAAAATTACAAAGTCATCAACACGACTTGGCAAGTTACGAGCAGAGAAAAATAGAAGCCCAGATTTATAAGGGTTTTACGCTTCGACTGTTTATGGAATTCCAGGCTGTTGGCAACGTGATTGCATTATTTCAAATATTCTTTTTTCAGAACATACCAAGTCGTGTATAAAAACACACTGTCGAAAACGCGAAAACGCTAGATTCCTTATGATTTAAACGTTTTAGCCGTTTTCGGCATAGGGTCATGAATAATCCAGGCTAAGTTGAAAACTGGAGTTCTAGTTGGTTGTCAAAACCTTTCCTCTCGAAACCAGACTGCCATTAAGCCTCTCCTTGGAAAGGCGAGGTGCCGCAGGCGGTGAGGTCGAACAATCGTCAAAGCTCCACTTCTGAACCTGGACGAGGTTTAACGTCGCATCAAAATTGAAGACTGATTAAGATAGCGATCGCCTCTATTTTTCAGTTTTTCCTGTTGCATATAGCGGCATGCAGGCTAATCAAGCACAGGGGGATTCCACACACAAAGGCATCGAAGCTTGAGAGTGTACTTAACCAAAGTGAACACCGCTATACACCTGGTTTTTCCGTGATGCGCACTGGCAGCACTGAAGCTTTATTGCAACTAGGGCTTGTCAGCAACGCCAGACGCATATCTTAAAAATATCGTCGGCCTACGTGCAGAGTCAGGCGCTAAGCCCACACCTGGATCATTGAGCTTTGGAGAACCGCTTATGGTGACTGTTTATTTTGCAACTAATCGGAATCTCATTAGCAGCCCTGATGGCATTGACTTTGGCGATAGGTTTTCTGCAGCGGATTTGGGTGATCTCCGCTTTGGCCAAGCCGAGGTCAGTGACGGAACGCTTAACACCAGAGGAATTCAGCTACTACCGGACAATGTGGCAGAAGGATCGACAGCGCTCTTTAAAGAAATCCGCCAGGATATGAAAGCGCGATCGCGAGACTCCATTATTTTGATTCACGGTTTCAACGTGACCTTTAAAGATGCTGTGGAGTCTGCCGCCACCCTGAAAAAACGGTTAGAGCAACTGTCTAATCAGCAATATCAGCCCAATATCTTTGTTTTTTCGTGGCCTTCTAATGGCAAGTTATTTGAGTACAAGGACGATCGCCATGATGCCCAAGCCTCGGGGTATGCATTTGCCCGTGGGTTAGAAAAGCTCACGCGGTTTTTGCGCGATGCGAGTGAGGGTGAGCCCTGTCAGCAACGGGTCAACTTAATTGCTCACAGTATGGGCAATTATGTCCTCCGACATGCTTTGCAAGAAACGCAAAAAATTAGCGGCACGCGCACGCTACCTCGGCTCTTTGACAACCTCATCTTGACGGCGGCGGATGAAGACAATGACGCGTTTGAGCATGAATATAAGCTGGCGAGACTGCCAGAGATCGGCAAACAAATCACTGTTTATTTCAATACTGAAGATCAAGCGCTGATGGTTAGCGATATCACTAAAGGCAACCCCGATCGCTTGGGTCAAGGTGGCCCTCGGCTGCCGCGCCAACTGCCTTACAAAGTTGTTTTGGTCGATGTGAGTGATCTGGTCTCAACATTAAAAGAGCACTCCTATCATGTGACCAACGACCACGTAGTCAAAGATGCGATCGCGGTTTTACAAGGACAAAGTCCTGATGCTTTTGCCGCCCGGCGATATATTGAACACGCTAACAAGTTCCAGCTCGGGCGGTAGCTGCCGACTACTAGATGCAGGGGCGGAGACAGCGATGAGCTTTGATTTATACTGTGGCAACCGGCAGGCGGCGATCGCCCCGTTTGAAGAATTTATCTTCAGCTTTATTGCGGGGGATGCGCGGTTTCCCCACCTGAATGAACTCTGGCAAAACTATTATGCCGACCCGCAAATCGCACCAGACGTTGCGAACGAATTGGTGCATGAATTGCTGCTGCTCAAGGTCACGCTAGAGCCACAAACCTGGGCCAAAATCCAATTGGTGGGCGATCGGTTGCTGTTATTTTTTAGTGCCGCGTATCGCGATCGGCAGGTTATTCAATGTTCCAGCGATTAGCCCATGGACTCTGGCTACCACCAAGGATAAAAGCAGGAAGCTGCTAGGCCACGTCAGCCGTGCCTTCAGCGGCGGCTAAGGCCTCGGCTCGGGCTTGGGCTTCAGCTTCGGCCAGCTCCACCAAGAACTGAAGTGCTTTGGAGGTATAAATGGCGCAGTCTTTAGGCGATCGCCCATAAAATGCCGACCACGCCGCGCCTTTTTGGGCATCATACTGCCCCCCGCGCTCGGGGTGGTCTTCTACCCAGGCAATGCGCACGGCGTGCCCCGTCAACACATCCAAGGCAATGTAGTCGTCAAACTGTAAATCAGGGTTCCCCTTAAAGATGGCGGCCAACTCTCGGAGCACCTCAATCGTCAGGTGACGATATTCAGGCGCATGAATTTTGGTCAGCAGGTGATCAATGCGACGGGCGAAGTTGGCTTCCCCTGGGGTCATTTCAGAAATGACCGACTCACTATCGATACGGTTGCGGCGATCGAGCTTATCGCCAATAATCACCCCCCGACAGTGGTGCAGCAGCTCCCAAACTTTGAGGTAAAACTCCTCGGGTAATCGGGTCAGTTCGCCGTCAATTTGGCGTTTGCGCCACCAGTCATCAACTTGCAAATCACTCACTTCGACCTGCTCGGGCAGCACACTCCAGGTGACGGGTGAGGAGGTTTTGATATGCAGGGATTCTTGTTGGAACAGGTTGCGATTGATGCCGCCATAGCCCGCGAGTACCTGCCGTAACAGCATTTTGACTTCGTAGGGGCTAAGGGCGGTGAGGCGATCGTAGGCTTCATCCCGAGGAATGTGATGCTCGCGCGCCATTTCGCTGGTAAGCAACAGAATCAGATACCCCACCCGCAGCGTGAGTAAACCGTCAAACAGTTCCCGTTCGGATTTGATCAGCACGCTGAGGTAAACGATGATTTCTTGCGTGAGGGCGCGATCGCGCTCATCTTCCCCACAAAATTCGATGATTTTTTCCATAATTTCGGAATGGGGCATGGGGTCGTGAATCAACGACCCATCAGAGTACGATTTGCCCACCGTGACGTACTTCTGACGCACTAACAACTCGGTCATGGCATCTGACAAATTCACGTCCATTTTGTGCAGCAGACCGGCGGTGCGACGCACGATGAGCCAGATTTCTTGCCGCCCTGCTTGGACGTACACTTCTTCCAGTAGGTCACCCACCGTGATGGGGCTGTCTTGGCCGATGCCGGTATCAAAGTCCAGTCCCTCTAGCGATTGCAGGCGAGCGAGCAATTCCACCTGTTCGTAGAGGTTGGTCGATCGCTGGAGATTCTCAATGAGGTGACCCGTATCCGTTGCTCGTTCCAGTTGGAAGAGATGCCACACATCTAGCGGCACCGCATCTTCTGGCACCATGGGCAAATAAGCCGCCTGCCGCGCGATCGACTGTAGCGTTGGTTGATGGAAGGCATAAACTCCGATGTCATCAATGCGCTCGCTGCCAGCCATCAGCAGTAGCTGATTTAAGGGACCCAATACCACCGGCACGCCGCCGCACTGTCCCGTCTTCAGTTCTTGAATGATTTTTAACAACGGCGACTCGTGAATGGGACGGTGTCCCAGCTCAAACATGCTGTGCGTGAGCAATAAAGTGATGGTCGGTCGACCGATCGCTTGCCAGTGATAACGGATGTAAGCCAACTCACTGCGAATTTGAGCAACCAGAAAGTGATAGTCAAGCGTGATGTAAAACTTTTGGGGATCTAAAAAGGACGGCAAAAAGACCGCTGTTTCTCCCTGAATGTGAAAGACTTGTGCTGTGGTCAGGCCCCGTAACCGTCGAATTGGTCGCCCTGTCAGCCCCAATTTATGGTTCATGCCAATTTGGGCATAGACTGCCGACAGTTCCCCAGAAGGATAAATGCTGGTCGGCGCAACTTGTTCAGGGATTTCTGTTTCGATGCCGTAATCCGCTAGCTTTTCTTGCAGGGCAGCATTTTCCGCAATCAGGGCAATCTGAACAATTGACTGCCGCTTGTACCCCACCCGGGCATGTCGACCTAGCGGATCGATATCGCCCAAGGTGATCAGCTGATCTTCTAGCAATTGCCCTAATAGAAAGAGGCTCTGCGCCCAGATGAGTGGCACATTTTCGTTCGGCTGGCGGGGCTGGCTACCCGGATTTTCTCGTTCAGCGGCGATCGCGGCCTCGGGCACGTAGTAAAGCTCTGGCAGCAATTTCAAGCCCTGTTTAGGCACGGCGATCGCCTCCAGCCGTTGCCGATAAAAGCGGACTGCCTTTGCATCCTGCCGAAACAGCCCATCTAAATAGAGGTAGGTAAAAAACAGCGGCCACTCACATTCAATATGTTCAAACTGCTGCAGTTCCGCTGCTTCATAATGCAGCCGCGTGGTGTCTTCGATGACCGTCTGATGACCATCTCGTAAAAAGCGTTTGCAGCCGTAGCGCCCCTGCAGCTTGTCAATAATTTTGGCGCGGGTGCGCGCAACCAAATCAGCATCTTCAATCGCAAATGCGGGATAGCCGATGATGCTGAGCACCGCTGCATCGACTTCTTTGGAGCCAGATTCCCGAGGCAGTAGCGATTCCAGTGTGAGCCGCGCCCGCGACACTTCATCAGGCAAAACGTGGATCACTGAGGCTTGCCCGCCCTGAATGCCAAATAGGTTCAACCCATCCATGGCCTCCAGGGCGGCTTTGGCCATACCGACCGAGCTGGCATTGAGTTCCGGCTTGCCATGGTTAAGCTTATTGCCACGCTCCCAAATGCCATAGTCAGGGGTGCGATAGGCCCGCGCCACGTAATAGACCAGATTTTGGATAAAGTTCACCTCATCTAAGGTGAACACAATTTGCAAACCGGAGGCCGTCATCTGCGCCAGCATCAGCAAGAAAACGGATGTGGCATCGATTTGCAAATGTCCCCATTCATCGTCGCCGACCACAGTGCTGCCGGTTGCCGTGTCGTACTTGGCGTGCAGAGCCGCTAACGGTTCTTGAGCGTCTTTAAACTGCTCAACTTTGTCAGCTTGCTGCATCATGGCAAACAGCAACCCGCGCATGAGCTTAATCACGCTTTGCTGCAGTTCGTAGGTACGGCCTTGATTTTCGTCAATTTTGCGATAGGCCAGCGCCAACCCCCACACGGCCAAAATGCTATAAACGTTGTCACGCACCCAGGCGTCGGTATAGTCCCCATGGGTTGTCACCGCAGTGCTGGCAGGCAGCAATCCACTAACCGGATGCTGGCGTGCCAGGATTAGCGTCTTGACTTGACTGTAGTAAGCGTTGAGGTGCTCAGCCAGGGAGGCAAAGGCAGGTATCGCTGGGCCCATAGATACAATGTCCTGCTCAAAATTTAAGCGATCGCTAACTTAGCCTACTGGATGGTGAGGTGGATCAGCCAGTAAACCGCTTACATCAATGCCTTGTGGCGAAATTTACGCTACGCCGCACGGGCTAATGTTCTCCGTGGGCGAGCTTGTGAAACCCCATGGGCCCCTGAACGACTAAGAAGATTGGGCGGGCGCTAGCTCTCTTAGGCTCAGCGAAAACCAGGCCACCCCCAATGTCAGTACACCTGTAATCCAAAAGGGAAGGCCATAGCCAAAGCTGACTAATATGCCGGCGATCGCAGGTCCCATCGCATTTGACAAGCTGAGAAATGATGCGTTCGTTCCCAAAATCTCTCCTTGTTCTTGCGGTCCACTGCGTAGTGACAAAATCGATTCCAATAACGGTAGCGGAAATGAATTGACGGCAGCAAATATCACCGTAATCAAGATAAATACCGGAATCGTGGGAAAAGTCGGAATTAGCAGAAAACACACTCCCCGCGCGGCTAGCATAAACGCCAAAATGCTCACAATATTAAACCGTTGTCGTAGCGGTTCCAGGCCAAAGACCTGGGTCATGAAGCCAATGATGCCGAAGACGGCAAAGATCAATGCTAGTCGGCCAGCGGTTTGGTCGAGCACATTGAGGAAAAAGGGCTGAAACGCAAAGGTAAAGATAGTGAAGGTAAAGCCGCTGAGAAACGTTACCAGAAACGTACGGCCAAAACGAGGATTTTGAATTGATCGCAAAATTCTCCCAATCTGGAAATCTGACCAGCTCAACTCCAATGTTTCGCAGACCTGGTGGGTTTCTGGCAGGCAAACGGCACAGAGAATCGTGGCGATGAGAGCGATCGCAGCGGACACGATAAAGCTCATCCCTAACGACGAAATACCCGGTAACGGTGGCACAATTTGGGCGAGATAGCTCAACGGTGGCCCGGCGACAAAGCCCAGACGAAATGTGGCCCCAAATATCCCGAAGGCCTGGGTGCGCTGAGCAGGATTGGTGATGTCGCTGATAATCGCTTGGGCGATCGAATTGTTGCCACCGGTGACCCCATCCAACATCCTGGCTAGAAACAAAAACCAAGCAACGGGGGCTAGACTGGCCATGATATTCGCGATGACGGTGCCTAGCAAGCTCAAAATTAGTAGTGGTTTACGCCCCAGCCGATCAGATAGGCGTCCTAAAATCGGCGTCCCGATAAACTGCGAAGCCGCATAAGCGGTTGTCAGCAAGCTCGCCTGAAAGTCACTCAAGCCAAACTGCTTCGCATAGGGATACAGCACCGGAATGATGATGGTGAAACTGACCGCATTGATAAACGCGACCAGCGTAATAATCCAAAAGCGCCACGGTAATCGGTTTGAGCGATCGCTCATAGTTTCTCTTCAACAACGCCCGTTCCATCATGACGGAAGCTGGCAATGGGTGGACACTCGCGCTCACCATTATCAGCGATCTCCTATCAGCAAAGCGATCTCCTCCTCAATCCCTAAGCCTAGCCAACATCACATTGAGAATTCGTGAGCAACAACGATCCTGTCAACTATTAACAAAAATGACGGTATTGCAACGCTATTCATCCCTCCAGGCATATGCCTCGCGATAGTACCGCTGATAGTTGTCAGTCATCCAATCTTGAAAACTGGGCCATCGATCAGCTCCACACCAGCTCCCTAGCCGCCAGAACTCCCATTCTCCCTCTGAGGTGACAACTTCAGGGCAGAGCAGAGCAATACACGCGTCGCCCGTTGCACTGATTACCAAGCATTTTTCCAAATATCGACCTTTGTATCGTGATCCACCTTTGGCCTGATTTTTCAAGTGCTCCTCATAAGAGATATCATCGCCCCCATATATCTCAATCCACTCAGGGGCATATGAGCTTAACCACTCTATTTTTTTAGTTGACAGTAGCTTACCAACCTGTGCACCGGCACCCGCTTCTGGCCACTCAAACCCATTACTAACTCGAAGAAAAGCTTTATATGAGGGCGGCAATTGGACTCCTAATCGATCTTCTGCGGCTGCAATCTCTTCTACGATTGCCCCTGGTCGAAGGTAACTGATGTCAAGAACATCTTCACCTTGCTCAAGTTGTTCAAGTTTATACAGCTCAAAAAGTACCGAATTGAACTCGTGCAGAAACTTTGTCCAATCAAACTTTTCCATTTGAGAAACGGCTACCAGCAACTGGTTCAAATATACCAGTTGACTTAAAGGTAAGCTAATCGATAAATAAGCTAGGTGAGACTTTGAAGCGATCGCCCAGAATTTGCGCTTGGACTTTAGTAATAGCCTGCTTTCCCTCAAGAACCTCTGAGACGACATCGCTAGAGCCAAGCAACCCTACTAGATCAGCAGCAGTAAAATCACTCGCTTCTAAAATATGAGTTAGAACCTCTGTTGGTGAAACCTCTTTCATGGAGTAGTTTTCTGCTTCGTAAGCTTCTGCTAGCAAGACAAGTAACTTATAAAGTGCTGTTTCTTCAGTCGTTCGATTTTGATTAAACGCCAAGGCTTCTACTTCGACCAACACTTTTTCGTACTCTGCTTCAGTTTCAATGACCTTCGGCGTCATTTCCATAAGTAAGTCAGCGTAGGTAGCTTGATCAAAAGTAAGGGTCATTTTTCCACTTATCCTTGTCGTATTCAGCGTGAGTCAGAAAATACTTATAGAAAATAGTCTGGCTTTCGTAATCAATCCCCACAATGAGGCGATACTTGTTGCCCTTGATGTTGAAGACGGTGAAGTTGCCAACGGCTTCCGCATCTCGGTAAATCGCCTTGACTTCTTCCAGATTTTTCCAACGCGCCTTACGGGCTACGGTATACCAAGCTGCAATCGCTTGCGTTGAGTCAACATGACTAGCCGCATCATCCCGCAGTTTACGGATGGATATTACATGCATGAATATTGCCTAAGAGTAGGCTTGTGGACATTCTAACTTTGTCAGAAGTTTGTCAAAGTGCAACTGCACATATAAAACAAAACTCCTCAGCGCAAAGCACTGAGGAGTTTTGTTTTACCTATCTAACTGCTAGACCGCTAACCGAATCGGCTTGAAGTCGAGGCAATTAGGAAGGCGGCATAAGTCAGGATGTACCCCACTGTGAAGTGAGCCAAGCCAACTACGCGAGCCTGAACGATGGATAGTGCAACGGGCTTATCCTTCCAGCGAACTAAGTTCGCGAGAGGAGTCCGCTCGTGTGCCCATACGATAGTTTCAATCAGCTCCTGCCAGTAACCCCGCCAAGAGATCAAGAACATGAACCCAGTTGCCCAAACTAAGTGAGCAAACAAGAACATCCAAGCCCAAACGGAAAGGTTGTTCATGCCGTAAGAGTTGTAGCCATTGATCAACTGAGAAGAGTTGAGCCAGAGGTAATCTCTGAACCAGCCCATCAGATGGGTAGAAGAAGTGTTGAACTGGGCAACATTACCAGACCAGACGCTTAAATGCTTCCAGTGCCAGTAGAAAGTCGTCCAACCTAAGGTGTTCAACATCCAGAACATGGCCAGGTAGAAGGCATCCCAAGCAGAGATGTCGCAAGTACCGCCACGACCCGGACCATCGCAAGGGAAGCTGTAGCCAAAGTCTTTCTTGTCAGGCATCAGCTTAGAGCCGCGTGCATCCAGCGCACCCTTGACCAAGATCAGAGTGGTGGTGTGCAGACCCAAAGCAATCGCGTGGTGGACCAAGAAATCACCAGGGCCAATATCCAAAAACAGAGAGTTAGAACCACTGTTGATGGCATCCATCCAACCCGGTAGCCAGACGTTTCCGCCATTTGGCCAAGCCGTGGTTGCAAGGCTATCGGGGTTAGACAGCAAAGCATCAAACCCGTAAATCATCTTGCCAGAAGCTGCTTGTACCCACTGAGCAAAAACGGGTTCGACCAGGATTTGCTTTTCAGGCGTACCAAAAGCCATCACAACGTCATTGTGAACATACAGCCCCAAGGTGTGGAAACCGAGGAACAAGGAAACCCAGCTCAAGTGAGAGATGATCGCTTCCTTGTGCTGTAGAACCCGGTCGAGGACATTGTCCTTGTTAGCGATGGGGTCATAGTCCCGAATCAAGAAGATCGCCCCGTGAGCAAACGCCCCCACCATGATGAAGCCAGCAATGTACTGATGGTGAGTATAGAGCGCTGCTTGAGTGGTGTAGTCCCGAGCCATAAAGGCATAGGGAGGCAGGGCATACATGTGCTGAGCAACCAGAGAAGTCACCACACCCAAACTGGCCAATGCTAAAGCCAACTGGAAGTGTAAGGAATTGTTCAGCGTGTCATACAAGCCCTTATGCCCCTCACCCAGGCTACCAGGAGTACCGATTGGAGGATTGTGAGCATTCAAGATCTCCTTGATGCTATGACCAATCCCAAAATTGGTTCGGTACATATGACCTGCGACGATGAAAAGCACCGCGATCGCCAAATGGTGATGGGCCATATCCGTCAGCCAGAGAGACTCTGTCTGGGGGTGAAAACCGCCCAAGAAGGTCAAAATCGCTGTCCCGGCGCCGGTAGAAGTCCCAAAAACATGATCCAATGTGTCAGGACTTTGAGCATATACGCCCCAATTACCGGTAAAGAACGGTGCTAGACCGGCCGGATGTGGAGGAGTGGTCAAAAAGTTACCCCAACCCACATGCTGCCCACGAGACTCAGGAATAGCCACATGTACTAAGTGACCAGTCCAAGCCAAAGAGCTGACGCCAAAGAGACCAGCCAAATGGTGATTCAAACGAGACTCAGCATTCTTGAACCAGGAGAGGCTCGGGCGGAACTTGGGCTGCAAGTGTAGCCAACCAGCAAACAAGAAGATTGCCGACAAAATCAGCAAAAATACTGCACCAGTGTACAAATCCGTATTGGTGCGCATACCGATGGTGTACCACCAGTGATAAACACCCGAAAAAGCAATGTTAACCGGGTTAGAAGCGCCAGCCTGAGTAAACGCATCTACTGCAGGTTGACCAAAGTGAGGATCCCAAATCGCGTGGGCGATGGGACGAATATTCAGCGGATCTTTGATCCACTGTTCGAAGTTGCCTTGCCAAGCAACGTGAAAGAGGTTGCCAGAAGTCCACAGGAAAATAATCGCCAGGTGACCAAAGTGAGAGGCAAAAATCTTTTGATAAAGATTTTCCTCAGTCATGCCATCGTGGCTTTCAAAGTCGTGGGCAGTGGCAATCCCGTACCAAATCCGACGGGTTGTCGGATCTTGAGCGAGTGCTTGGCTAAATTTTGGAAATTTAGTCGCCATAGATTTCTTTCAAATCCTCCCTGCTAGCCCAGTGTCAGTATTCGAGCGTGGAAAAAGGCCCAAGTAGTGCCGATTCCTCCCAAGAGATAGTGGGCTAAGCCAACTGCACGCCCCTGAGTGATACTCAGAGCACGAGGTTGAATAGCAGGAGCCACCTTCAACTTGTTGTGAGCCCAAACAATAGACTCAATTAACTCTTGCCAGTAGCCGCGACCGCTGAACAAGAACATCAGACTAAACGCCCAAACAAAGTGAGCACCCAAGAATATCAGACCGTAGGCTGACAGAGCCGAACCGTAGGAATTGATAACCTGGCTTGCTTGTGCCCATAGGAAATCGCGCAACCAGCCATTAATGGTAATTGCGCTGTTTGCAAAATTTCCATAAGTGATGTGAGAAACCGCTCCACTGTCTGAAACCGCACCCCAAACATCGGACTGCATCTTCCAACTGAAGTGGAAAATAACGATAGAAATGGAGTTGTACATCCAGAACAGCCCCAAGAACACGTGGTCCCAACCAGAAACCTGGCAAGTACCACCGCGACCAGGACCATCGCAGGGAAAGCGGAAACCTAATTCACCCTTATCGGGGATAAGCCGAGAGCTGCGAGCATATAGCACACCTTTCAATAGAATCAACGCCGTCACGTGAATCGTGAAGGCATGAATATGGTGAACCATGAAGTCAGCTGTACCCAACGTGATGGGCATCATTGCGACTTTTCCACCCACGGCAACAACGTCACCACCAAACGCCGGACTCACACCCGCTATCGCATTAGGAGCAGTAGAGCCAGCAGCCATACTGTGCATGCTTTGGACAAATTGCGCAAAAACCGGCTGCAGCTGAATAGCGGAGTCAGAGAACATGTCTTGAGGTCGCCCCAAGGCCCGCATGGTGTCGTTGTGAATGTAAAGACCAAAGCTATGGAAGCCGAGGAAAATACAAACCCAGTTCAAGTGAGAAATGATGGCATCGCGAGAACGAATCATACGATCCAGAGCATTGTCAAAGTTCACTTCTGGGTCGTAATCACGCACCATGAAGATAGCGGCATGAGCAGCCCCCCCAACGATACAGAAAGCACCAATCCACATGTGATGGGTGAACAGACATAACTGAGTCGCATAATCCGTCGCAATGTACGGATATGGAGGCATGGCATACATATGATGCGCCACGATGATGGTCAAAGAACCTAAAATCGCCAAGTTCACAGCTAGCTGAGCATGCCAGGAAGTGGTGAGATTCTCATAAAGACCGTCATGACCCTTGCCACCAAACAGCATAGGATCGCCTTTGTGTCCTTCCAAAATTTCCTTCATGCTGTGGCCGATACCCCAGTTAGTGCGGTACATATGACCAGCCACAATGAAGAGAACTGCCAAAGCCAAGTGGTGATGTGCCGTATCAGACAACCAAAGGCTACCTGTTACAGGATTCAAACCACCTTTGAAGGTAAGGAAATCAGAGTAGGCAGACCAATTCAAAGTAAAGAACGGCGTCAGACCCTGGGCAAAGCTGGGATATAGCTCAGCCATAAAACCCTTGTCAAACAAGAATTCGTGAGGCAAGGGAATATCTTGCGGAGCAACTCCAGCATCTAGCAAGGCGTTGATGGGCAAAGACACATGAATTTGGTGCCCAGCCCAACTCAAACAGCCGAGGCCCAACAAACCAGCCAGGTGATGATTCATCATCGATTCCACGTTTTGGAACCACTCGAGCTTGGGTGCTCGCTTGTGGTAGTGAAACCAGCCGGCAAATAGCATAAGACCAGCCATTACAAGCCCGCCGATCGCGGTGCAGTAGAGCTGATAGCTGTTGGTGATACCAGAAGCTCGCCAGAGCTGGAAGAAACCAGAAGTGATCTGTACACCCTGGAAACCGCCACCTACATCGCCATTCAAAATCTCTTGGCCAACGACAGTCCAAACGACCTGAGCACTAGGCTTAATGCCGGTGGGGTCTGTCATCCAAGCTTCATAGTTGGAAAATTTAGCGCCATGAAAATACATACCGCTAAGCCAGATGAAGACGACGGCCAGATGACCGAAATGCGCGCTAAAAATCTTGCGCGAAATGTCTTCTAAGTCACTGGTATGACTATCAAAATCGTGAGCGTCGGCGTGAAGATTCCAAATCCATGTGGTGGTTTTGGGTCCTCTTGCAAGGGTGCGATCAAAGTGACCCGGCTTAGCCCACTTCTCAAAAGAAGTAGGAACGGGATCTTTATCTACCGTCACCTTTACAGCTGCCTCGCGCTCGCGTGGTGTAGTTGTCATGGAGACTCTCCTCTCTCTAGACAAACGAGCATTTACAAGTTGCTTAAGTGCTGCATACCAATTATGACGCTATCTAAAGGATTAATAAACCCTAAATCTGCACAATTTGGCCTACAGTTACTTCCGGTTATTATAAACGGCTTGTTTTCCTTATCTGAGATTATGTTAACAATATTTCAACCTAGGAAATCACTGTCCTGCCTGACTTTCAGGCGACGATGCCAATAAAAATCAGCCTCAAAAACCGCAGCATTAACAATTCTCAATCAAAACCCTCGACGAACTTCTTGACATTCAGGCGATTAGGACGAGGTTTTATCAAGAAAAGTAAATTTTCTTGTATGAATTGCGGTTTTTCTAGGTATTTATGTTGCTTTCTGAAGATTTTATGATTTGTTTTTCGGGCGATTCTTATTGTGTCGATTAAAAACTTCAATTTTAGTAATCAATTCGTCAATTTTCATCAGCGCTTAACTATGCAAGTTGCTGATTCTGGGGCTGTGCTCTTTCGTCCTGATCCAACCTAGGGGAAAATCTGAAACGGGCACGTCAGGAAGGGAGTGAGGGCATGGCAACCAAATTACGGCGCGCGATCGCGCTGTGTCTGATGGTGGTGGCGTTAGGCATGGCCAGTTGCGGTAGTGATAGCGACATACCGGTAGTGCTTATCGCACCCGATGAAACTGCCCCAGCGGCTCATCCCTTGGTGGGAGCGATCGCGGAAGTTTCGCCTCCCGAACGGATTCAACAACTGAAACCCTATTTAGACGTGTATGAGCCCCAGGTGCGCATTGCTAGTCCCGATCAAGATGCAACGCTGGTTAGCACCTCCATTCAAGTCGATCTACAAATCCGCGACTTTCCTATATATAAAGATCAGCAAATCGGCTTAGGCCCTCATCTCCATCTCTTTCTGGATGACCAGCCCCATCAAGCGATCTATGACGCCGATACCTCCATTACCTTGGCAGACTTAGCGCCGGGGACTCACACCCTACGTCTTTTAGCAGTGCGGCCTTGGGGAGAAAGTTTCAAAAACGCAGGAGCTTATGATCAAGTCACGTTTAACGTGTTTGCGGCCTCCCCTCAAAATAAACCGGACGAGAGTAAACCGGTACTGACCTATAACCAGCCCCAAAATAGCTACGGAGCTGAACCAATTTTGCTAGATTTTTATCTCAGCAATGCGCCCCCCCATCTGGTCGCTCAAACTGATGAAACAATTGATGATTGGCGCATTCGCTGCACTGTAAATGGCGAGTCTTTTGTTTTTGATCGCTGGCAACCGATCTATCTAAAGGGGCTTAAACCGGGTAAAAACTGGGTCAAGTTAGAGCTGATTGATGACAACGGCAACCTCATCGACAACGCTTTTAGTACAGGGTTGCGAGTAATTGATTACCAGCCCGGCGGCGAAGATGGATTGTCGCAGTTGGTTCGAGGTGAGATTTCGCTAGATCAAGCCAAGGTCCTGGTCGATGCCAGCTATGAGCCTCCCGTGCTCACTATCGAAAATTCAATTGATGCGATCGCGCCTGATCAAGCCTCTGAGTCAGTGACAGCAACCGATAGCGATGAGGCGGCAAGCGCCTTCACCACTGATGAGTCAGCCGCGTCAGAGGCCAAACCTGAGAGCTTGGCAACGCCCGCTTCTGCCGACGGCTTGGATAACCCGCTCGAGGAAGCGCCTGCAAAGCTGCTGGAGGAAGGCAACTCTGCAGCAACATCAACGCCTGAGGCCGTCGATGAAACCCCTGCCGCCGCTGAAGCTGAAGAGAACCTAGGCGAAATTTCTCCCTTAGATCTACCTGGTGGGGCAAC
This sequence comes from Cyanobacteria bacterium P01_F01_bin.56, assembly GCA_039185935.1. Taxonomy (GTDB): domain Bacteria; phylum Cyanobacteriota; class Cyanobacteriia; order Phormidesmidales; family Phormidesmidaceae; genus Halomicronema. Next base: position 17,155 of record JBCDAJ010000012.1, read on the forward strand.
TGATTCTGTACCTGGAGAAAACATTGACATAGAAGCTGCAGATAGCGATCGCCCCCAACCAACCTCGTCCACTAGCCAACCCATAACTACAAATAGCCTTGGGAACTCTAACGACGACGCCCAAAGCGAGCCCATGATAAAGACGGCTTCCGAGGAGGACACGGCAGAAGAGGCTCCCGAGGACGAGATTGTGAAGAGCACCACTGGAGACTCGGGCCAGCCGGCGGCAACGCTAAATAACACTGATGAGACTGCGTCAGTGTCTTCTCTAGGCGAGCAAAACAAAAATGAGGATGATGGCCTAACAGAGAATTCTCGCTTGGAAGAATCTCAAGATGCTGTTTTTTCGAAAGCGACTTCTTCTGACGAGTCAACTTCTGACGAGTCAATTTCTGACAAGTCAACTTCTGACAAGTCAACATTGATGCCGGAGGCAGAGAAGACTGCTAGTGACAATATTGATACCTCGGATGAACCAAGCGATATTGAAGCTCCTAGCAAGACCCAATCGTCACAAACAAATCTCAAAACGCTAGAGGATAACGCTGATCTCATTTAATAACTGTTATAAGTGGATTCTTCGAGTCGGTGATCGCCTGAAATCGGGCAAGCTGGAGTTAGCGCTGTTGAGCTCGGGAGGTCGTCATGAGCAATTCACAGTTGTTGGCACAAGCTCGAGCTGGTAACGCGATCGCGATCGCCAAGTTACTTAACCTCTCCTTACAGCCCCAAGGTATTTTGGCCCGAGTCGAACCGCTTGATCGAGGTCTTCGCATTGCTTTAGAAGCGCCCCAAGTACCGCCGGTCGAGCAGATGGAACAGCGCCTTCGAGTCGGGCTAGAGAAGTTGCAACCCCAAGGCATCACCTCAGTCATCATGCAGGGATTTGCATTGGGTGCTAGCCAGCCGACGTGGACCCAGCAGATTTTCCTGACAACGACTGGAGAGGCGCATCCGGCAACGGGGCGATCGCCAGCAACAAACTCGCCACCGCTAACCATGCCGCCTCACGCGCCAGCGGATTTATCCGGTTCCACCCCTCCAGAACCTCTTTCCCAAGCGGTGATGACAGGAAGCAAGCCATCTCAGCCTCATCGGCGCCCCAGTCAACCGCCCGCTCGGCCTTCCTCCCAACCCTTTGTGCTGAAATGGGAGGACTTTGAGCCAATGATGCTGGCCATTATTGGGTTCATTGCCATTTATGGGTTTCTCGGAGCCCGTAATCCCAGTTATGACGGTCCCTTCATGTGGCTGCACTACCCTGATCTTGCCATTCACGAAACGGGGCATCTGCTGTTCATGCCATTTGGACATTTCTTAATGCTTCTGGGGGGATCTGTGACCCAGATTGCTTTCCCTGCAGTGTTTACTGGTTACTTTTATTGCACCCAGCAATATTTTTCGAGTGCGCTCACTCTATTTTGGACGGGGCAAAACTTCATGGATGTCGCGGTTTACATGGCCGATGCGCCTCATCGTGTGCTGCCACTCACCAACCCCGATATTAACGCCCACGATTGGTGGCAACTTTTTAACATGATGAACTGTCTGCAAAATGCGGAATTCATCGCCGGAGTCACTCACTGGCTAGGGGTTTTGTTATACGTCGCATCAGTGATTGCCGGGGTTTATGTTGCTTATCAGCATCAGCAAGAGATGAATCAGCGCCAGAGAGTGTGAGGATGATCAAGTGCGCAGATGTCAGAGTTTGCTGCTCATTGCTCTAGTCAGTCAACCCAGCCGCCCCCCCATCCAGCCCCCATCCACCCGCCCTCGCGATAGGCTAGACAGGTTGCCATTAGGAGCGTTGCGTGACACAGCCAGAGGAGTTGCGGCAGTTATTAGAAGCGATCGCCCAGGGCCGGGTCAGTCCACAGTCGGCATTTGACAAGCTGAAGTATTTGGAATTTGAGTCGATCGACGAGTTTGCCAAGGTCGACCACCATCGATCGCTCCGAACGGGCTTTCCAGAAGTCATTTGGGGACCGGGAAAGACTGTTGAGCAGATTGTGGCGATTATGCAAGCGATGCGCGATCGCACTCCTGTGGTCATGGCTACCCGTATTGAGCCAGAGGTGGCTCAACAGATTCGCCTGGCGTTGCCCGCCGCCATGTACTTTGAGACCGCTAAAATTTGTGCGTTAGTACCCATGAATCTCCACCCTCAGCATTTGGGCATCATCGGTATTCTCACCGCCGGAACAGCCGATTTACCCGTGGCCGAAGAAGCTGCAGTAACCGCTGAGTTGTCAGGCTTCCAAGTTTTACGCCTGTGGGATGTGGGGGTTGCAGGCATTCATCGACTGCTGCGGCACCGCGATGTGGTCGCTCAGGCCGATGTGCTGATCGTAGTTGCCGGGATGGAGGGAGCACTGCCGAGTGTGGTGGCAGGCTTTTCGGACTGCCCCATTGTCGCGGTGCCGACCAGCATTGGCTACGGGGCCAGTTTTGGCGGCGTCTCAGCCTTACTGACCATGCTCAATTCCTGTGCCACCGGGATTGGCGTGGTGAATATCGACAATGGGTTTGGTGCCGCGATGTTGGCAGGGCAAATTTTACGCACGGCAGAGCGCATTCAGGAACGGAGCGATCGCATACAGCCCTCCTGACCATTTACTACCGGAGTTAACCATGGTCACAATTTTCCGAACCGGCGATAACGCTCCAACCTTGGTTGAGAGGGCTCTACAGCATGACTAGAAAACTCTGGTGGATGATTTTACTAATTCCTCTGGCGATGAGTTGTAGTCGTAATGACGACGAATTTAGCCACGTCAGAAATGAATGTCTTGAATCACAAGAGGGCTCAGTGAGCGAACAACTAAGGAATCTTGATCGAGCAGCACTCCTTAGCAATCCGGGAGAGTATTTGAGGGATCCAGAGGGCTATTTGAGGAGTCGCGGGGTTGACATCGAAGCTTATCAACAAGAGGTTGCAACACACTTTAGCCGCCCTTGGTCTGAGAGACGCGGCGTTGAATATTCTGATCGCAACACAACCATTACTTTGGTGCGATCACCTATCGATCAGCTCACCCATTCGATTTCAGCGAGTGCCCTAACAACACAGCGCGATGTATTAGATGCTGAGATTGAAATACCCAATCTTTTCGGCTTTGCTTATCAGTTGACAGAACACGATTGGTCAATTTTCTTTTGGGAAGCACTGAACTTTTCGACTGTCAGTCGGACATCCACCATACCTGGAGCGGCTCAGCTATCAAAAGCACTTGGAGCGCCTGCGATTAGCCTGACCATCAGCGACACAGGTGGTCTGCTCGCATATGATTTCTTCGAAGATGGCGAGCAGACTGAAGCCTTTTATAGATCAGCAGACCAACCAGAAAACTGCCCCGATGGAGGCAATTTAGCGCTCCAAAGATACGTGTATCCACCGAATCCTGATATTGATCCCGAGGCAGGCGATTTAGTCGTTTGCTTTGGCTCAAATCGTCGACAAATAGATGTGGCAGTGCTGAAAGACACCTCGGGTTTTGTCAATCAATTTATGTGTGAATTAGGCGCTTATGATCCCGATATTGGGATCAATTACTTGTTGGGCGCTTATCGGCTGGAGTTAGGGAATCTATACACGGTACAAAATCCCGGCTTTCGTATAACGCTACCTTTTTCTGATCAAGAGGTTCACACAGTTCCAGATTTTGTCCGCGTTGATTTCTTCAAATTTGAGGACTAGAAGACCCTGGCGAGAGACGTCAAACTGTTAAGTACCAGGCTCTAGATGTCTGTATTCAGTTCGTCAAGAGCCAAGGTCTGATCAAACCAGCGGACTAAGAAACGGTTACAGCTATTGTGACCAGAGTTGCCCAGAGGCGTTGTGAGCGGCTCAAAGCCGGACTTTTGATATAGGTTGATAGCACTTTGCATCGCGTCAAATGTTTCCAGATAGCAGCCACGGTATCCGTAGTCTGTGGCTATGCTGAGGAGTCGCTGCATCAGCGTTTGGCCCAATCCCTGCCCGCGATATCCGGGCAAGAGATACATTTTTTGCAGCTCACAGACGTTGTCATATTTGCAAGGAAAGGGAGCAATCCCGCCACCGCCAATGATTTGTTCGCGGTGAGTCACGACATAGTAGATTGCCCGATCGCCCTGGTAAGCCTGCGATAAATGATCTAACTCAGGGTCTGCCCACGCAAAGCCGGGGCGATTAGCCCCAAACTCGGTCAAGACTTGGCGAATGATTGCGGCGATAGGCGCATCATCCTGAGCGCGCATCTCGCGCATCTCAAACGTCATAACAGCAGTTGATCAACGGGGGCCAGGATAACGGCGATCGCGACGGGTAAACAACTTCAAAAACGGCAGGCGATTTTGGACCCCGCGTGGTTTCAATCTTTCGCCAAGTTTATCAAGCGCGTTCGGTTCCGGATTCGGCGGCGCCGGTTCACCGCCGGGGGTATGCCACCAGGCTGATACCGTACCGCCAGCGAAACCAGCGATCGCCCCAAACAGGATGCTCGGAGCAATTTCGTAGCCCAATAGCAAAAATGCGGCCAGAAAAACCAGCCACGACTTCAACGCGACGGGGAAAATTTTATCAGTCACAATTTACCCGCAGATCAATAGGTCTCTTAGACTGCCAGGCCTCCATAGATACGGGACGCAGCCGTCTAAAGCATTTACGCTTCTACTATAGTCGCCAATTGAGGTGAGAGTGGCTGAGTTGTGTCAACCATTTTCACATACGGCTTTTCTTCAGGAGTAAACGGTTCAAACTGTTGATTAGCAAGGACGGCAACGGTGGCATCAGCAATGTCGCCTTGGCGATCGCGCACCCGTTGCTCTAAAACCGTCGCTGGAGCCTCGCAGTTCACGATAGTGAGGGGCAGTTTATGCTGCTGGGCTTGAGCGATCGCGAGTTGTCGAGTTGTCATGCGATCAAACTTGGCATCCAGAATCACGGTGTATCCTTGACTAGCCAGCCTGCCCCCTAGCTCAGTTAGTCGCCTGTAGGTTTTCTGAGACATTTCGGCCGTGTACAGGCTGTCATCGCCCCGTTCCTGCAGTGGCACTCCCGCCAAATGCTTTCGGACTGCGTCTGAGCGGAGGTAGACTGCCCCCAGTTGTCGACTCAATTCCTGAGCAACAGTACTCTTGCCCGAACCTGATAAACCGGACATCACGAGCAACTGTCCCGGTCGCGGCTGCACATAAGACCAGGCCAGAGTGTAATATTTCGCCGCTTTGGCAGATGCCGCCTGTTTAGTGTCTTCATCAATCGAAGGATCACCTAATAAAAAGGAGGTGACCTTGGCTCTGACGTAGGACTGGCGACTGACGTAGAGTGGCAACACTTGCAACCCGTCCCAATCACCTGTGCATTCAACATAGTGGCTGAGAAAAACAGCAGCCAAATCGCGGCGGTCTTGCACCGTCAAGTCCATGATGATGTAAGCGATGTCAAACATGACATCAACCAAGCGAAATGGCTCATTGAACTCAATGCAGTCAAACAGCAGCAGTTGATCTTGCCAGTAGCAAATATTGTTGAGGTGCAAATCACCATGGCAGGCCCGAATTTTACCCTGCGCCATGCGATGCTGCAGCAAGGTTGGCTGAGTGGCAAAAAACTGATCGGTGTAGGCTTTGGTTTCGTCAAACTGCTGTTGGGTTTGCGGCCCACCGATGAAACCAGCAGTTTGCTCGTAGTTCTCATCAATGGATTCGCGGACATTGACCACCGTTCCAAAGTCGCGAATATAGTCGTTGGTTTCTGCCTTCAGGTGAAAGTCAGCGATCGCCGCTGCCAGTTGTCGCAATAACTCTTCTGTCAGTTCACCCTGCTCAAATAGATGGCTCAGTAGCGTGGATTGCGGAAACTGTTGCATCTTGACGGCGTATTCCACAATCTCACCATCAGCCCCCAGTCTGTAGCGATCGCCCTGTCGCGTAATCGGCAGGGCCGCCAAATATAACGCAGCCGCTGCACGTTGATTGAGACGCAGTTCTTCTTCGCAAAAATGTTGACGGCGGTCTAACGTGGCATAGTTCAGAAAGCCAAAGTCCACAGGCTTCTTCACTTTGTAGGCAAAGTCCCCCGTTAGCAACACATAAGACACATGGGTCTGCATCAGCCGAATGGGCATTTGCACGTCATGGGGATAAAACTCCGGTTGGAGCATTTGCTCAATTAACGGGGGGAGGGATGCGTTAGCCATAAATACCTGAGTTTTGGCAATAAAAAACCAGGGATAAACATCCCTGGTTGGTTGATCTCAATCAGCGTTACTCTGTGGCTTGATCGGCAACCACAGCGACTACAGACTCTTCACTGGCAACGGTTCTCGGAGCCGCCACATTGACTAGGGTCTTGTCAGTATCGGCGATCGCCTCAACCCCAGCAGGCAGTTTCAGATCACTTATGTGCAGGTTTTCGCCCACCGCCAGGTTAGAAACGTCAACATCGAGTGTTTCAGGAATCGCCCCCGGCGCACACCGAATAGCTAACTCAGAAACCATGATGTCGAGGGTTCCCCCTTCATCTTTAACCCCTTTAGCTGTGCCGGTATAAGCAACAGGGACCACAACATCAACACTAGACTGGCTCGCAATCGAAAAGAAACTCAAGTGATAAAGCTGATCTTTCCAAGGATGGGTCTGGACTTCACGCAGCAGGGCCTGACCATTCCAAGGCATCTCAGGGACGCTGACATTGATCAGAGTGTTATTGACCGATGCACTACGCACTAAGCGTTCGGCCGCTCGCTCATTGACCGTTAACGAAACTGACGCATCGCCATCATGTCCGTATAAGACTGCAGGGATTTGCCCCTCCCGACGGAGAGCTCTAGGGTTAACGCTGGTATCGCGCTTTTGACATTCAATCGACAGTTCCATAGGACTTACTTAACACTTCAAAAGGGTTTCTGCGGACAAACAAACGAACAATCAAGCGACTTGAGACGCACTGCCATTTTCATACAGCAGCGCTCTCTTGGGACCGTGGATGGGATCTTCCACAATAATGGTCTGATCACGACTGGCTCCGAGCGACACGATCGCGATCGGAACCTCCATTAACTCAGCCAAAAACTTCAAATAATCCAACGCTTGGCCAGGCAGATCTTCGAGCGATCGACAATTGGCTGTGGATTTTCTCCAACCTGGGAGCGTAGTGTAAATCGGTTCGCACTGGGCAAACAACCGGCCGCTGCCTGGCAACTCCTTATGCACCTCACCATCAATTTTGTAAGCGGTGCAGACCTGAATTTCATCCAGTTCATCGAGGACATCCAGCTTCGTAATCGCTAGACAATCGATGCCGTTAATGCGCACCGCGTAGCGACCAATGACGGCATCAAACCAGCCACAACGTCGCCGCCGCCCTGTGGTCGTGCCAAACTCAGAACCCAGCTCACATAGCTTATCACCAAGGCCTCCCACCAACTCTGTCGGAAATGGCCCTTCACCAACGCGAGTGGTATAGGCCTTTGCTACACCAATGACCCGGTCAATCATCGTCGGGCCAACGCCAGAGCCAATACATGCACCGCCCGCCACCGGGTTAGACGAAGTGACGTAAGGATAAGTCCCATGGTCAAGATCTAGCAAGGTCCCCTGAGCGCCTTCAAACAAGATGTTTTTGCGCTGGCGAATCGCCCGATCAATAAGTAGTGAACTATCGACAACGTGGGACCGTAGCCGCTCAGCGTAGCTCCGATATTCCTCTAGAACAGCCTTTGGATCGAGGGGTTCCAGGCCATATAGCTTTTCAAGAACGACATTTTTATACTGAATCGTCCACTCTAGCTGCTCCGAAAGATCCTCTATATCGAGCAGGTCAACCATGCGAATGCCGATACGTTCAGACTTATCGGCATAGGTAGGCCCAATGCCGCGACGAGTGGTGCCAATTTTCTTTTTACCCCGACGCTCCTCAGAGGCCTGGTCTAGCAGACGGTGGTAAGGCATGGTGACATGGGCTGCTTCAGAAATCAGCAGATTCTGAGTCGAGATCCCCAACCCCTCAAGCATGTCAAGCTCTTTAATGATCTCGCCTGGATCGATAACTGTGCCACTGCCAATTACACACTGAGTATCGGAATACAAAATGCCTGATGGAATCAGGTGCAATTTAAACGTCTGCCCCTGAACGACAACGGTATGACCTGCATTAACGCCGCCTTGGTACCGTACAACCACATGTGCCGACCGGCTCAAGAGGTCAGTTATCTTCCCTTTTCCTTCGTCGCCCCACTGGGCTCCAATCACTACGACGTTAGCCAATGTCTTTAAGGTCTTCCGTTCACACAAATGACCATTATCTCCAAGACTTTGTAGCCCTGTCAAGACTTTGTTTGAGCAGTGGGGTCAGGCCTATTAACTCAGGCAATGAACAATTCAACGGCATCAGATGGCAGCAACAGGCGTGAAGGTTAGCCGCCTGATTTTCAATAATTTTTGAAGCTAATTTAACGCCTAGCCCCCTCAAATCAGCATATTTACTGCTAAAACAATAGACAAATTTCTGCTTGCTTTACAATACTTCATATATCTAGCGGGTCATGGTTTCTAGGTAGTCTGTAGTCGAGGGTTTTGTTATGAGTTTGTATGCTGAGCTTCACCGCCACCTGGGTGGTTCGGTTGTGCCCAGGGTTTTGTGGCGTTACTTTCAGCGCAACCGTCCTGACGTGTCCGATCGCTTTGACGGCTATCCTGACTTTGAAGCGTTCTACACTCGTCCTCGCAACACGCTGGCCGAATATTTGGAATTGCACACCTTGGTAGAAAGCGTGCAGACCCATGAAGCGCTGCCTTATTTTGTGTATCGCTTGATTCGCGGAGCCTATATTTTTGAGAACTTAGCGTATCTGGAACTGCGCTACACCCCTTATCTGCGGACGCCTGAACACTTGCCACAGAATGCACGCATCGACAAGATGGCCGAAATTGTGGAAGTGGTCGGGCGGGCCAGTCAGCAGTCGGAATATCCGGTGGTGACGAAGCAAATTCTTTGTATGCACTCCAAATTGCCCTATGAGGTCAATCGGGCCATTGTCGACTTGGCAGCCCAGTTTCCTGAGTATGTTTGTGCGATCGACTTGGCTGGGGGCGATGCGCAGTATGGTGATCGCTTGGACGAATACGTTGCCCTTTATGCTCACGCACGGAGTCTGGGAATGGGCACAACCGGTCATGTGTTTGAGACTCAAGACGGCTGTTATCCAGAGCTGCTGCCGTATTTGATGCGAATTGGTCACGGCATTCAGATTCCGCTGCAGCGACCCGATTTGCTGAGAGATGTCGCCGCCCGCGGCCAATGCCTAGAGGTCTGTCCAACGACTTACTTCAAAACCGGTACTTTGGACAACATTCAACAGTTAAAGCCGGTTTTTGATAGCTGTTTTGAAGCTGGGGTCGATATTGCCATCTGCACTGACAACGCTGGCTTGCATAACGTGCGTTTGCCCTTTGAGTACGAAAATCTGCTCACGCAGGACATCATCGGCTTTGGTCAGTTGCAAGCCTGCCAAGCAGCAGCCTTTCGCCATGCCTTTGCCTGGCCTCACGAACGTCAGCCCGGCTCAGTGATTGAAGCCATGCTGCGGCAGCGGTTGACGAACCTGTTGGAAGCAGACGTCGACGAGCCGGCTATACATAATAATTAGTTCTGTTCTATGACTACTTGTTCTGTGACCACTAGATAACTTATCTGGAAAGGGGGTTTAGTCACTCCCAAAATCTGAACTAAAAGGGTGCGAGTGGTTGCATGATCCGAGATAATAGATGGGTTTTGTAAATCCCTCTCACATTCAATCAGCACTCGGCAATTACCATGCGTACCCACTACTGCGGCCACTTGCGAGCCTCCCACATTGGCGAAACTGTCACCCTATTTGGTTGGGTTGATCGCCGCCGCGACCATGGAGGCGTAATCTTTGTGGATTTGCGCGATCGCACGGGCGTTGTACAAATTGTCAGTGACCCAGAACGGACACCGGCTTCGTTTGAGACTGCTAACAGCCTGCGAAACGAATATGTTGTGCGGATTACGGGCAAGGTTAGTCAGCGGCAGGCAGGTGCCATCAACCCCAAGCTACCCACTGGGGAAATCGAAATTTACGCCGACGAAATTGAACTCTTGAATGCGGTGCGTAAGCAGTTGCCCTTTCAAGTGTCTACTGCTGAAGCGGAGGCGGTCAGAGAAGAACTGCGACTGCGCTATCGTTATCTTGATTTGCGGCGAGAGCGCATGGCGAAAAATCTACAGACCCGCCATGCGATCGTCAAAGCCATTCGCCGCTTCCTCGAAGACGAAGAGCATTTTATAGAAGTGGAGACGCCGATTTTGACGCGCTCGACGCCCGAGGGCGCCCGCGATTTTATCTTGCCCTCCCGCGTGAATGAAGGCGAATGGTTTGCATTGCCCCAGTCGCCGCAGCTCTTCAAGCAAATTCTTATGGTGTCGGGGGTCGATCGCTATTACCAAATTGCCCGCTGTTTTCGCGATGAAGATTTACGAGCTGATCGCCAGCCAGAATTCACCCAGTTAGACATGGAGATGAGTTTTCTGGATCAGGACGAGATTCTGACACTCAATGAGCGTTTGGTCTGCCATATTTTCAAGGCGGTGAAAGGCATTGAAGTACCGCGGCCTTTTCCCCGACTCACCTATGCTGAAGCCATGGCTCGCTACGGCAGTGATAAGCCAGATACGCGCTACGGTTTGGAATTGGTAGAAGTATCGGATTTGGTAGCAGACTCTGGCTTCAAAGTGTTTTCGGGGGCGGTGAAGTCTGGGGGCATGGTCAAGGTGCTACCAATTCCCAACGGCAACGACGTTATTTCCAATGTTCGTATTAAGCCGGGTGGCGATCTCTTTAAGGTGGCAGCAGCAGCGGGAGCTAAAGGGCTGGCATACATTCGGGTCCGCGCAGGGGGTGAAATTGATACGATTGGCGCCATTAAAGACAATCTGACCGCCGAGCAAGTGCAAGAGTTGTTGCGTCGTACAGGGGCAGAGGCTGGCACGCTTATCTTGTTTGGTGCCGGTCCTGATGACATCGTTAATCCCACTCTTGATCGGGTGCGACAGGCGATCGCGAAGGAAATGAACTTGATTCCAGAGGATCACCTTAATCTGCTCTGGGTGACGGATTTTCCGATGTTTGAGTGGAACGCTGATGAACAGCGCTTGGAAGCACTGCACCATCCCTTTACGGCTCCACGTCCAGACGAAATGGATGATTTGAAAACCGCCCGCGCCCAAGCCTATGACCTGGTCCTTAACGGCTATGAAATTGGTGGTGGCAGCTTACGCATTTATCAACCCGATGTGCAGCGACAAGTCTTTGAAACAATTGGCCTATCAGCAGCAGAGGCTCAGGAAAAGTTTGGCTTTTTGCTGGAAGCGTTTGAATATGGCACGCCCCCCCACGGTGGTATTGCCTATGGCCTTGATCGCTTGGTCATGTTGATGGCGGGAGAGGAGTCGATTCGGGATGCGATCGCTTTTCCGAAAACCCAGCAGGCGCGCTGCTTATTGACCGATGCACCGTCGGCGGTGGATGCCAAGCAGCTAAAAGAATTGCAGGTCGCCTCGACCTACCGTCCTAAACCTAAAGATGATGCGGCAAATACCTAGCTGCCAAGGATGTTGGCAGGGCGGGCGATGGCGATCGCTAAAGCAAGTCGCCGTTAGCTGAAGCTATTTGAGATGGCTGAAACGCTCTGTATCAGGGACTTATGTTTGATTTCTGTCCTCTGGGGTCTGCAGCCTGAGATATTTTTCGTTGCTGAGTTTTCACAACTTAACAGGAAGTCATAAGGATTACTACAAATACACAGATCAGTGACCAACTGCTCACAACATCACGATAGGATTTACCAATCAATGTCCGAGACAAATCTGTATGTAGGAGCCTTATGCTCATCGTCCTGCTAATTTTTGGCCTTAGTTTAGTCCCTGCTTTAATTTCCGCTTGGATTAGCCTCCGTTCTCACGAGCGGGTGCAGGCTGAGTTTGGCCGAGCCATGGAGGCAGCTGCCCGTAGAGGCTTGAAAGAAGCGATTCAGCGCGATCGCGACCTGAACTATGTTGAAGGTCTCGGTTATGTCATTGGTGATTTTACCTGTGAGATGAATGCGCGATCGCCCTATCTGCGCTGCGCGATGAATCCCTGTGGCCCCTGTACAGGCTGTAAGTATTACGAAGCCCCCGTGGTGCGCGAAGTCGTGATGACCGTTCCAGAAACGACCAACGCTTGTCCCATTCCCCCCATGCCTAACACCTGCCCCTTACCAGTATTTTCCAGCGTTGCCTAATAACCAGATTTAGCCACTCTTGAGTGAGGGCAAACCTTAATACGCTTCTATAGCTAGAATTTTGGCCCAGGGTTTAACCTTGGGCTTTTGTTGTGGGTATCAAATCCAATGGCTAATCCTCAAATTGCCACGATACAGACCATTTTCAGTTCTCGGCTTGACAACCTCAGCCACTTCTTAGAGCTTGCCGAGACTCATTTCGCCACAGAGTTGGAGGCCTTCCTGCAGCGTCGCATTGCCCCTGACATGTTGCCCTTCGGCACGCAAGTGGTTTTTACCTGTAACCAGCCCCGCAATTTTGCTTTGTGGTGTGCTGACCAGCCAGCCGACAATTTACCACCAAATGTCGACACGCTTGTGCAGGCTCACGAGCATATCGCTGCCACCAAAGGCTTACTGGCCGAGATTGACGCTGTTGATGCCAAGCTAGAAACCATTGCCAAAATTCCCCTTGGACAGCCACTCTACCTAGAACTCTCTGGACGATCGTATGTCGATGACTTTTTGGTGCCTAACTTTTACTTCCATCTCACAACGGCATACAACATTATCCGCATGGCAGGAGCACCCATTGGGAAGCGCGATTACATGACGCATTTGGTACCTTTAATCCAACATCAAGACAACACATAGAAGCAGAGTCCAGGGTTCAGAGTGCGGAACTCTGAGGTGTCGGTGGCGCCAATATGCCTAAGATATGAACCCGCCAAAGACAAAAAGTTGACAGACACCGGTCGTATCAAACGCCTGTTGCCCGACCTCCTTGACCGCTGTTGATCCTGACGGCGATCAACGGCGATCAATAGTGTGCTGATGGACACTGCCTCTGGTCACCGGGAAGGGCCCAAGAGCGAGTTAAAGACAGCTTGAGCTGCCAAAATTAGGAGACTGTGATGCGGTTTCTCAAATGTTCTTGTTTTTGTCAAAGTTATTGCCGTTGCTGGTTTATCCACTCGGACTAGCCAGTGTGCTGCTCTTGATCACCGTGTGGGGAATTTGGCAAAAGCGACAGCGGCTGGCAATGCTGAGTACGATCGCGGCTTTTCTCATCCTTTGGGCCGGCAGTAATGCTTGGGTCGCAACGCGCCTGGTGCAGTCTTTAGAATGGCAAAATCTGCCCCCGACCCCCGTACCCGAAACCGAAGCGATCGTGGTGTTGGGGGGCTGCACTCGCCCAGCGGATGCGCCGCGCCCATGGGTGGATGTCTCTGAAGCCGGCGATCGCGTGCTGCATGGCGCTCAACTGTACAAGGCAGGGAAAGCTCCCAAACTCATCTTCAGTGGGGGTCGCATTGAGTGGAAGGGGGGTGGTCCCCCAGAATCGGAGGATATGGCCCAAATCGCGACGGCGATGGGGGTGCCGCGCCGCGATATTCTACAGGATCCGACCTCACTCAATACTTATCAAAATGCAGTAAATGTCAAAGCGATTTTAGAACAGGAGGGCATCAATCGGGTGCTGCTGGTGACATCGGCAATGCACATGCCGCGATCGCTCGCGATTTTCAAAAAGCAGGGCATCGAGGCGATCGCGGCCCCGACTGATTTCCTGATTTCTGAACGACGCGTCGCCGAAGTAACCGGTACCCGTCAGGCGATTTTGCTTAGCCTGCTGCCCGATGCTGCCAAGCTGGATGAGGTAAGTCGCGCCATGAAGGAATACATTGGGCTGCTGGTTTATCGCTTTAGGGGGTGGCTCTAATCGCCACTCAGCTCAGCTGTCTTGTTTATTCGGGTTTACGACCACATAACCAGTAAGTCACCATTTCGCCTTTGCCCTTGACGTCGATCGCGCCGCGCTTTTCGAATGCATATTGGGTTTTGAGGTGTTCGTAGACCTTAGCGGTCACCTGAATCCGATTAGCCTGACCTTGTGATTCCATGCGGCTGGCAACATTGACGGCATCTCCCCACAAGTCGTAGGAAAATTTCCTCAGGCCAATAACTCCGGCGACGACCGGGCCAGTGTCAATGCCAATCCGGAGTCTAAAGCTCGATTGATCTTGTCGACGAAATTGCGCGATCGCAGCCTGCATGTCGAGGGCCATTTCCGCGATTGCTTGGGTATGGTCATGTAAAGCACTGGGTACACCACCCACCACCATGTAAGCATCTCCAATAGTTTTGATTTTTTCGAGGCGATGGCGTTCTGCCAGGTGGTCGAATGCCGAAAAGATTTCGTTGAGCAAATCTACTAAATCGGTTGGGGGTAGGGCGCCTGAGAGTTCCGTAAAGTTCACAATATCGGCAAAGAGGATGGTCACCTCGTCAAAGCGATAGGCGATAGAGCGGCTGCTGCGCTTGAGTTGGTCAGCAATCGAAGCGGGCAAAATATTGAGCAATAATCGTTCCGAGCGTTCTTGCTCAACCCGCAGAGCCTCCTCAATTTCCTTGCTATTAGTGATGTCCGTCAAAAAGCCTTCGACCACTGCTGGGGTGGCATTTGGGCGCGAAACGGGAATCCCTTTCTCCAGCACCCATTTTTCCTGGCCGCTGGCGGTCAAAATGCGATACGTCATCTGAAACGGATCGCCCGCTGGCAGCGATCGCTCTACTTCACCTTTGACGTAACTGCGATCGTCCGGGTGAATCAGTTGCTCAAAGGGCACTGCGGTCTCACCGAGCAAATCACTCGGGGCATATCCCGTCAGGTCGTAACAGCCGTCGCTAACAAATTCGAGGCTCCAATGAGAATCACAGTGCCGCCGATAGGCCATACCCGCCAGGTTACCCAACAGCGTTGCTAAGGTTCGCTGACTCTCACGCAGGGCCTCCTGAGCTTGACGGCGTTGAGTAATGTCGGCAACGGTGCCTTCGTAATACACGATGTTGTCTTGCTCATCTCGCACCGCCCGCACATTTTCTGAAACCCAGATAATGTTGCCGTCAGCTCGATAGACTTGTGATTCAAAGGCAAAGACGGCCCCTTGCTTGTGCAGCCGCTGCAGCATAATCCGCCGCCGCTCTTCATTGACGTAGAGGCGATCGATGTTCGTAATGCGCCCCATCATTTCCGGTGGGCTGTGGTAGCCATACATTCTTGATAGAGCGGGATTCACACTCAGATAGCAAGCATCAGGACTCGCCTGAAAAATGCCCTCAGCACTGTTTTCAAAAATGCTGCGGTATTTTTCCTCGGCTTTTTGGAGGGCAATGTTAGCGCGTCGCTTTTCTGTAATGTCTCGCGCCACCCAAATGACCCGACTGTTGGGCATCGGTGAGATGATGGCACTGTACCAAGCGGTGCTTTCAAAATCATCAGGAGCTGCTTGACCGCTCGCATCGCCCAGTTGCTGCCAGTCCCCGATAGGGAGGCCGTATTCTAACCGCACCGGTTTGCGGGTATTGAGGGCCTGCTGAATGTGGCGCATAAAGAGGCTAGCCTGATAAGGTGGCAGCACTTCGTACACCGTTTGGCCGATACGCTCTTTGCCAGGGTTATAGAGTAGTTGCGAATTAGTGGCCACCATACTGAGGTAGCGTCCGTCACTGTCAAACACGGTGATGACATCGGTCATCGCCGCAAAGAGGGCACGAAGTTCTGCTTCTGAGGCCCGTAGCGCTTCTTCGACTCGATGGCGTTCTCGAATTTCTGATAGCAGTCGCTGATTGGATTCTGTGAGGGCCGCTGTGCGCCGCTCGACTCGGAGTTCTAATTCTTCATTGGCTCGCTGCAGCGCGGCTTCGACCTCTTTGCGCTGGGTAATGTCTTCAACGGTACCTTCGTAATAGAGGAGATTGCCCCTGTGGTCGTAAACAGCGCGAGCATTTTCGGAAATCCAAATAATATTGCCGTTGCGCTGATAAATCTGCGACTCAAATCCGGTGACCGCGCCATCGCGTTGCAGGGCTTGAATGAACTCTTGACGTCGCTGTGGTTCGACGTAAAGCTGCTGCTGAATATTGGTTAATTCAGCCATCATCGTGGCTGCAGTGGCATACCCGTAGATATGGGCTAAGGATGGGTTGGCACTCAAGTAATGCCCTTCAGGCGTGGTTTGAAAAATCCCTTCGACGGCGTGTTCAAAAATGTTGCGATATTTTGCTTCGGCTTCTCGGAGGGCGGTTTCGGCGCGATCGCGCTCGGTAATATCGATGCCAACCGTAAACGCGGCTTTACCTTGGTTATACTTTTGCGCCACGATCAAAAAGCGGCGCTGCTCGCCAGCGACTTGGGCTGAGACTTCTCGGTAAGCATCTAGTTGATCACTTTGAAAAAAGTCTTGGACAAATAGGTTGAATTCACTGCTAGTGTGCAGGAACCCAATATGCTGACCAATAAAGGCATCGATCGGCATGTTGAATGTCTGAGCCAGGTGATTGTTAACCCCGAGATACCTCAAGTCATCACTGATCCAAGACACGATGCCAGGGACCGCGTCTAAGATGGCTTGGAGCTGGTCACGAGCCGTTCTGAGGCTATTTTCGGCTTGGCTGCGTTCGACGACCTCTGCTACCAGAGTGTCATTGGATTCTCTTAAAGCGGCTGTTTGGGCTGCAAAGCGCTGGTTTAACTCGGCGATTTCTCCCCGAGTGGTGTGCAATTCTTGAGCGCGATCGCGCAACTCAGCCTTCAGGTCGGTCACTTCACGCTTCAGGTTTAGAATTTCTTGTCGGAGCGTGTCTTCGTCTTGGCTAGCTGCCGATGGCGATGGCGATGTAGCAGCTTGGTTTGCTTGCGAAAATGCTGATCGCTCGGTCATAAGAAGATTCCGCTTTTCCAAAAATCCAGCCAATTTTCAAGAGTTGCGGCCATCACCACGAGGGAGACAGACTTAACCCTAATTAGGACTTACGCAAAAGCCCCCTCAGTCCCCCCAATCTGGGAGATGTTGCATCCAATTTCCCCAGGTTTGGGGATACAGGGGCCAAAATTGGATGCAACTGCGTAAGTCCTGCCTAAAAGAGGTCAATCCCAAGATAGCGATCTGCTGCACAAATGGGTTGCGAGAGCAGTTGGCTAAACGCAACTAAGTACTTAATCCATCCTTGAGACTCAGATTCCGGTCAATTTGCAAACTCTGATCAGGAACTGAACTTCATCAAGCAGTCATTGTCGGAATTAACCGGTCGGGAGCGAGAGAATGACCCTTTGAAATTTCTGATGGCAATGAGCTTGTGAAGATCAAAAAAGTTGCTCAACTCATCTCGACAAAAACTGATGACGTGCGAAGATGGCATCTTGGGTAGAGACAGGATAGTTCATACTGAGTTCTGGAGCTATGTGGTACTCGTTAAGCATTGCTAAGCCAAGCTAATGTCGGGTCGGATGGGGAAGCATCTGCAGATGTCGACGTCAGTGCCCTCGGTGGGCGATCGCCGACGCCCTGGAAAAAATCTTCTCAGTTAGTTGTTGATAAGGGATACGGATCCAGTGAAAGCGCTCGTACTTGGTAGTGGTGGACGGGAACACGCCCTCGCCTGGAAACTGTTGGCTTCTCCACATGTTGAAGAAGTCATGTGCGTACCGGGAAATGGGGGCACCGCCACGCTACCCGGTTGCCGTAATCTGGGGCTGGCGCTGACCGACTTTGAAGGCATTGCCCGAGTGGCATTAGTTAACAATCTCAGTTTGATAGTGGTGGGGCCAGAGCAGCCCCTGGCCGATGGTCTAACAGACTACCTGCAGCAGCAAGGATTAAAGGTGTTTGGGCCTTCTCAAGCGGGCGCCCAAATCGAAGCGAGCAAAGCCTGGGCTAAAGCTCTGATGGTCGAGGCGGGGATTCCCACGGCGGCGTCTGAGGTTTTTACCGAGGCGGCCCCGGCGATCGCTTACCTACAGCAGCAATCCCTGCCGATTGTTATCAAAGCAGATGGCCTTGCGGCTGGAAAAGGGGTGACCGTCGCACAAACCCTGGAAGCCGCGATCGCGGCGGTGCAAGACGCCTTGGCCGGAAAGTTTGGTGCTGCGGGCCAGCAGGTCGTGATTGAAGCTTTCTTAACCGGGCAAGAAGCCTCTGTCTTAGCTGTGACTGACGGCGAAACCATCATTCCCCTCATGCCCGCTCAGGATCATAAGCAAATTGGCGAAGGCGATACCGGACCTAACACTGGTGGCATGGGAGCCTATGCCCCTACCCCTGTAGTGACGCCAGAGATCTTGGATACCATTCAAGCGCAAATTTTGGAGCCGGCGATCGCCACCCTGCAGCGTCGTGGCATTGACTATCGAGGTGTCCTCTATGCAGGACTGATGATCTCGCCAACGGGAGACCCCTCAGTGATTGAGTTCAACTGTCGGTTTGGCGACCCCGAAACTCAAGTGGTGTTGCCCCTGCTAGAAACCCCTCTGGATGAGGTGCTCTTAGCCTGTGCTGAAAAGCGTCTAGCTGAGTTGCCGCCCCTGCAGTGGAAACCCGCTTCGGCGGCTTGTGTCGTGGCGGCCGCTGGGGGATATCCCGAGCAGTATGACAAGGGCATGACTATTTCCGGCTTGGAAGCTGCGGCTGAGCAGGGGGCGCTGGTCTTTCATGCGGGAACAAAACTGTCTCAAGGCCAAGTACAGGCCAATGGTGGTCGGGTCTTGAATGTCACAGCTCTCGGTGAAACGTTTGAGCAGGCATTAGAACAAGCCTATGCCGCGATCGCTGAAATTCAGTTCGACTCGATGTATTACCGCCACGATATCGGTTTCCGCATCCGCTAGATAAGAATCGGCATATCCTGTCTGTCTGATCGCGCTACATGACCTTAGGGAGTTGCGCTTAAATAACATCCCACCGACCCTGCTACCCATCCCCCCTGCCACGGTCTTGTCCGGGTACTTTATTTTCAAGCCGATTCCTTAGGGGTAAGGAGTTTGGATGCAGCGCGATCGCGCCTGGCTATCGGTTGAGTTGCGTTGTGGCGGCGATCGCCTGAGGGTATCGGCTGAGCCAATTTTCCAGGGCCAAATAAATACCGACGCCATCCGCCATTATCCGCCCTTGAGCATCTGTAGACTATGGCCAGCGGCTTTAGTCCTCGCCCGAAGCACTCATTAGAGCGTGATTTCTATCTTTCGGGCAACCTAGCGATGCTGTGTCCATACAGGTATGCCATGTTTAGTTCGGAACTGCTTGATGTTATCCATCGCAGTCAAAACTCCTTACACCGGGTCAATTTTGCCTCAGGAATTGTGTTTATGGCTTTAGGTCTGGCCGCGATCGCTGGCTCCTTTTTTGTCACTACGACCAATGGTCTCAAAGGATTTCTATGGCTGGTGGGGCTAGGGGCGATCGCCGCTGGACTGGCGAACTGTATTTATTACCAATTGCGCTGCGTCGATATCGCCGAGGTCTTGACCCATGATCCACAGCAAGTGGTGTGGGTTTATCGTCGAGTCAATACGGGGCGGGTGTCGGGCGTGCAAGTAGCGCAGTTCAACTTTATTGTGTTTGGCTTCCGGAGTAAGCGACAAGTTCCGGTACGATTGCCGAGCCACGCGGTAGATTTTTTGATGCAACAGTTACCAAAAGCATTACCCCATGTGACGGTTGGATATTCCCCTGAGTATGCAAAAGCGTTTCGCCAAAATCCCGATGCTCTGGCAAGCTGAAAGCTCGCGCGAGCATATTCAGGTGCATGAGTCACTACCGCACCAGCAGGAATTGCTGACCAGCATCGTGGGCTTGGGAGAGAGTCCCGCAGCGCAGGTGTTGACCAAAATCGGCTCAATTGCCCCCTTCACCTCGGCCCGTCAACTGGCCGCCTTTGCGGGTTTGAAGCCGCAGGAACAGACCTTGGGGACCTCGGGGCAAGGCAGACACGGCTATGCAAAATCGGCAATCGACGACTGTGCCAGGCGCTTTACTTTTCCGCTCTGACTGGGTGGCGGCGGTGTCCCCAGGCTCGGTCTTTTGGCGAATGTCTCTTAGCCGCAGGCAAGGCGAAGATGCCAGTCATTGGCGCTTTGATGCACAAAACTCATTCGCGTCATCTATGGCATCCTCAAGTCGGGACAACCGTTTGCCCCAGACAAACTCCTCCCTCGCAGGACTTGACACGCCAAATTCAACACAGTATTTGAGTCAAACACGCCCTAGGTCAAATCTATTAGGTGAGTGTAGGTGATGGTGTTAGTTGACGGCTCGAATTGCAGTTCTAACCCCAGTTGATTGCGAGTTAACTCTACCGTCTCAGCAGAACTGGACTCAACACTCCAACCAGAGGCTTCAAGTTCGCTAAGGGTGGCATCTAGGTCACTGCCCAAAAGAACATGCGGAAAGCTGTAGGTCACGTTAAAGCCATATTCTGGCTGCGCGGGTGGCCCCTCTGGCAACCGAATTTCTAAGGCCGTATCGCCACGCGGATTAACCCCGGCACGATACTCTAGGTCCCCTTGTTGATTGGCATAGGTGCGCCAGGAGTCATCTTCAGTTTCTGGGCCAACCAGATAAGCCAATGCCTCATTTTTATCTGTGTAGCCAGTCTCTTTGTTGTAAACGTTGAGGTAAGTAAGGCCATCTTGCCGATAAACCCGCACAAGATAACTTTCAGTCTCAAATCGCAAGAGCGTTAGGGTGCCATCTTTGAGATCGCTCTTGTTATCAAAAGCCTGGACAAGGGGTGAGGGCGAGACGATCGCTAACTGCGATTCGGTTGCGGCTAATGCCGTCAGGCCCATCCCTGCGCTACTCAAAACTACCCAGAGGCTCAAAATAGAGGTGGAAAATTGCATCTTTCAGTTCTCTCGACAACACACAGCCCCTAATCTTAAGGGAAGACGCCAGCCTGAGCGATCGCATTCACCACAATTGCAGTGGCAAATATTGCGCTTAGGTAATACTGAAGCTTGAGACGAGCCGCAACTGAATTCGTTCCGTCCGTCTGCAAGTTTACGGATGGCACTCTGCCAGAACCTATCATGTGACGACACTCCAGTAGATAGTTCCAGCTTACTTGCCCAGACGAGGCATCATTTGCGATCACGCCTAGCCCGAACTTTACTCAGCCCTATTCCATTGTCTGAAGAAAATTGTGACTGCTGTTGTGGTAGTGAATTTGAGTCTGGCATTGGGGGCTCCCAACGTTTTTGATGGCATTCCATTGACCAAAGCAAAGCCATTGTGAATGCGCAAATGTATTATGGAGAGATCGTTCTTTAGCTCAAAACTTCATAGAACCCAAAAAACACAATTAACGGCAGTTTTTTTCAAAGAAAGATGAATATAGGAGAGGTATGTCAGTGTAGGATAATATCCTCTAAAAAATTCGATGCTAGATGTCATTATCGTTAGGTTACTAAATCTGTCTTCCTTCGTTCTCTCGCAATTCGACTTGGCTATTGAACGAATATAGACCCGAAACGATTGCTAAACTTCATCTTCAATTTAACGAATAAAATAGGAACGCTATATTAATCCTTATATTAGGCAGTGTTTTTCCTGTTGCGAATCTGATGCGGAGCGGAGAATTTCAGAACTATCAAGACAGATCTCTTAGGAGTTTGATAATACTGACTCTGCCTAAACTTCCGAAATCGAAGATCAGTCCTGTTTCTTAATAGCTCAAACTATTTCCTAGATACTCAAGCTTTTAGCTTAGGTAAACATGATTTCAGCCTGTCTTCCTTTTTATTTAACATTAGAGTTGATATATTTATTGGATTATTTCTATTCAGTTCTTTATTGATGATTACCTGGATAGCTTCTGAAAAATACGAGCCGTAATTTGCCTTTTAAGAGACATTTAAGGAGTACGTTTTTGCCGATATTGCCCCCCTTTTTGTCTAACTCAAGTAGCGGTAGGGTGGGCACTGCCCACCCTAGTGGTTTAAGCAACCTCAATGCCTTCTAACTGAGACAGCAGCGGATTTTGCTCAACCCAGACAGAAACCGAACCCCCGTTACAGCGGAACTCGGCCCAGCCATACTCGTTGGTGTAAATCGGTTCTTTGATATGGCCAGTGATGTCATAAAACGCCTTGTGAGATTTGCCCACTTCCATCCATTTGTGGCCAGCCGGGCCATCGCTGAGCACCACCGCCATGGCATAGGGATGATGATCCGAGCCGAGGCGAGTCCAGCCAATGGTGTTGAAATGATCGATGTAGTCGTATTGGGGACCGTAGGCAAAATTGGTGCGGGCAAACAAGAGGCGATCGATCATCCACTGGTGTGAGTCCAGCCAGATTTCATAGCCTTTGTCTTTGTAGTGAGCGCCATAGTAATCGGCGTAAAAGACGCAGGGATAGCCTTGCTCACGCAGCAAAATCATGGCATAGGCCAGGGGCTTAAACCAGGATTCCACGATGGCTTCTAGCGATTGGAGCGGTTGCGTGTCATGGTTTTCGACCAGGGTGACGGCAAACAATGGCAGCTCCTTCATCAGGGTGCCGTCAAAGATTTGCCGCATATCGTAATGACCACCGGCTTTGCTCGCTTTGTGAAAGTTATGGTGCAGCGGGGCGTCAAATAAGTTGAGACGGCCCCCCGCATTGCCGATGTACCAACTTAAGGTGCCAAAGTTATAGGTCCAATATTCACCCACGCAAAATAGGTCTCGTCCCGTATGAGCTTCTAACTGATCAAGCCACTCATTAAAGAAATCACCATTGATATGTTTGATCGCGTCTAGACGAAAGCCATCAGCGCCAATTTCGTCTAACATCCATTGGCCCCAATGTTGCAACTCCCCCTTGACCTCGGGATGATTGATGTCGAGGTCACTCCCCATAAGGTAGTCGTAGTTGCCCCGCTCCAAATCGACTTTGGTTTCAAAGCTTTTATCGGCCATTTTCCAAACGGCTTTGAACTCAGGGTCCGCACTGTTGTAATCGACAGCGTCAAAGTGATACCAGTGCCACTTCATGGTGGAATACTTGTCGCCGCGTCCCCCTTCGCCGTTGGTGCCGCGAAAGTCGAAACCTGTCCAGGCTTTGATTTTGCGAGGGCCACCTAAAGCATGGTTGCGGTTCTGGGGATCGTAGGGAATGGCGTCAAATTCTTCTTCATAGTCAGCGGCCATTTTGTGGTTAAACACCACATCCGCATAGATTTGGATGCCGTTTTGGCGACAGGTCCGCACGGCTTCAACATATTCCTCTTTGGTGCCGTATTTAGTGCGGATGGTGCCTCGCTGGTGAAATTCCCCCAGGTCAAAGATGTCATAAACGCCATAGCCCACGTCATAGCTGCCGCCGATACCTTTGTAGGCGGGGGGCAGCCACAGGGCAGTAAAACCGGCGGCGGCTAAATGCTGAGCATTTTGTTTGAGGGTTTGCCAATGGGTGCCATCAGGCTCGATATACCAGTGAAACCACTGCATCATGGTGCCGTTGAATTCGGCGGGAGCTTTTTTTTCGGCGATCGCACTGGCATTGGCAGCCACCCAATCTTGGAGGGCATGCTGTGCCGTTTGCAAAGTATCGGTTTGCGAGTCTTTGCCAAGAGTGCGGAAATTGTCTTTGAGTTGCTGAAAAGGGGTAGACATAGGGCTTGCCAGGAGTAGAGATAAATGAGTCTTGCTAGAAGGCTCTAGCTTAGAATTTCGTAAGTCAACCTGAGGGAGCGCTCACGCATTTTCTAAAAATATCGAAGCAAGATTAAGAATCAATCGATACGACCAGATTTACGGAAACTTGCGTTGCTATACAGGCGACTATAAACGACGGCAGAAGCCCACGTCACGGCGCCAGAACTGCCCTGGACAAAAGCCTATCGGCAAAGTGAAGAGTTTGATTGAATTGTTTTGTGACCTTAAACACGTTCTTGAACGTCAAATTTAGAAAACGTTACAAGATTTATTGAATCGTGCAATAAATTCCGAAGAAAACCCTAAAGCTTTTACAGAATTAAAACCCCTCTTTCTAAAGTGATATCAATCCACCTCGGGTAATTTTGGCCAAAGTTCAGTGAGTGTCTGAATCGGGCTTAATTGCTGGGGCAAGGGATTCTGGATTGCACACTTATTTTTTATATGTCAGCCAACATTCCCTTTGATAATGCTTCTCACCAACGACGCCAACTTGACGTTACTCAGCGACTCACCGCCTCGGTTCGTCTGCGTCGACTGATTTGGAAGCTGGCGATCGCGACCTTGGCGCTAATGGCAGTGGGTAGCGCGACTCGCGTTATGAATGCGGGGCTAGCCTGCCCTGATTGGCCGCTGTGTTACGGCCAGATTGTGCCGCGCCAACAAATGAACCTGCGGGTGTTTCTGGAGTGGTTTCACCGTTTAGATGCCTCTTTGATTGGTCTGATGTCGATTTGGCTAGCGGTACAGGCTTGGTGGTGTCGTCGAGATGTGCCCACCTGGCTCCCTTGGGCAGCGGTTGGCGCGGTGTGCCTGATTTTGGTGCAGGGGGCCTTGGGCGGTCTAACTGTGACTGAACTGCTCCGGTTTGATATTGTCACAGCCCATTTAGGCACCGCTTTAGCCTTCTTGTTGACGGTGCTGGTGATGGGCCTCTGCCTGACGCCCTATCAGGGTTTGGGCACGGCGGGTAGCTTGCCGGTGCTGGGAGCGATCGCGACGGGGCTGGTGTATGTCCAGTGTTTGCTCGGGGCGCTGGTTGGATCTCGTTGGGCGGCTCACCAGTGTCTCGGGGGGGCGCAGCTCTGCCAAGTGATGGACAGCCACTTGATGGGTGTCGTCCCCCCGACGCTAGCCATCTTGGTGCTGTTGCTGACGGCGTGGCGTACGCCAGCGCTACATCCCTGGTTGCAGCGACTCACGTTGCTGATTGGTTCGCTACTGGTCGGACAGATTGGGTTGGGGATGGCCACGCTGCGATTGCACCTGCAGGTTGAGCCCCTGACGGTGACGCACCATACCGTGGGCGCGATGTTAACGGCAGCTTTGATGGGTTTTACCGTGCTGGCTTGGCGCGATCGCACCGCTAAGATCAGTGCCCCGCCACAAACCACAGCGGTTTGAGCTGCTTCGGCACTGCTTTCACGCACTCGATTTGTTTTTTTGAATGCTTTCTCAATAAGGATTTACCTGCATATGCAGACTTCTCCCACTTGGCAGAATTCCACTCCTCACCACGATAGTTTTTGGCAGGTTTGTCGCAGCTATTGGCAACTGACAAAACCTAGAATTATTCCACTGCTGTTGATTGAGACTGCAGCCAGCATGCTGGTGGCGGCTCAAGGCACGGTTGATCCGGTTTTGCTCATTGTGACGTTGCTGACCGGGGCATTGGCGGCGGCGGCGGCACAATCCATCAACTGTATCTATGACCGCGACATTGACTTTGACATGGAGCGGACTCGTCATCGCCCCATTCCCTCCGGGCGCATTCAACTGCGGGATGCCTTGATTTTTGCGATCACGTTGGCAACTATCGCATTTGCCCTACAGGCCACGGTGGGTAACCTACTCAGCGCGGTTTTAGAAATGCTGGGAATCGCCGTTTACGTGGGTGTCTATACCCACTGGCTTAAGCGCTCCTCCACCCAGAACATCGTGATTGGCGGTGCTGCAGGAGCCATTCCGCCGTTGGTGGGTTGGGCTACCGTCACGGGTGAATTGAGTTGGGCCGCTTGGCTGTTCTTTGCCATTGTCTTTATTTGGACGCCGCCTCACTTTTGGGCCCTGGCTTTAGTCATTCAAGATGACTACGCCAAGGTCGGGGTGCCAATGTTGCCGGTGATTGTGGGCGATGAAGCGACGGCTAAACAAATCTGGGCTTACACGCTGGTTTTGGTGCCGATTACGTTGCTTATGACGGTGCCGCTGCATGCCACCGGTTGGGTATACGGTGCGATCGCTCTGTATCTAGGCTGTCTCTTTTTGAAAAAAGCTTGGGAACTGTTGCAAACGCCGAGCGATCGCGACCAGGCCAAGTCACTCTTCAAATACTCCATCCTTTATATGATGGCGCTCTCTGCCGGCATGGTGATTGATAGCCTGCCAATCACCCGTTCTACAATGACGGTTCTGAGTCATCAGGTTTATGAATTTGCCAGTGTCTTGATTCCCCAATTGTTAGGTGCATAGCAAAGACTCCCGCCTGCTCTGCAAATACGAGCAGACGGGAGTCAAACGCTTCAAAGGAATAGGTTTAAGGCAGTTGAACCCGATTGTGAGCTCTAGGAGCTGTCATCATTTAGCTGTTAAATCCTCTCAGTGGCCGGGATACAGCCCTTCGCTTTATTTTGAGTGCGGGTGCGGTAATGCTGATTCTTAAAGGCTTCTGGGTTTAATTGATGACGCGCCCTCGGCTTTTGAATCTGCCGACTTGCTCTATCGCCGGTTGAACTTGGCTTGTAGGTCTTGCAAGGTGGGGGCTGAGGTTGATTGTTGTCCTGATTTTTGAGGTTTTAGTTTGCCCTTACCGGGCTGCGATCGCGCCTGTTTGCTTGGGGGTTTAGATCGCTCAGCCTTCTGCGGTTTACCGGATGTCTGAGCGGCATTGCCGTCGGACGATGCTTTTGTGGAGGGGCTGTGCGAACGCATTGACAGGCTGATGCGCTTGAGCTTTTCGTCCACTTCCATCACGCGCACGGTGACGACTTGGCCCACTTTGACAATATCTTTAGGGTCTTTGACAAAGCGATCGGCGAGTTGTGAGATGTGGACGAGGCCATCTTGATGGACACCAATATCCACAAAGGCACCGAAGTTGGCAACGTTCGTAACCACGCCTTCGAGCGTCATGTCAGGCTGCAGGTCGGCCATGGTTTGAATGTCGTCACGAAATTGAGCGGTGACGAACTGCGATCGCGGATCTCGTCCAGGCTTTTCTAGCTCTTCTAAAATGTCGCGCAGGGTCGGTTCGCCGACGGTGTCTGTGACGTACCGCTTGATATCCACTGTTTGTAGGGCTGGCAGCGATTGTGAGCTGGTCGTCAATTGTTGTGGATCGATCTGGAGGTCTTTTAGGATATGGGCAACAATGCCGTAACTTTCTGGGTGAACGGCAGTATTGTCGAGGGGGTTGTCACCGCCGCGAATGCGCAAAAATCCCGCTGCTTGTTCAAAGGCTTTAGGGCCAAGTTTGGGGACTTTTTTCAGCGCTTTGCGATCGCGAAAGGCACCATTCTCATTGCGATAGGCCACGATGTTGTTGGCAAGCTTGGCGTTAATGCCCGATACATAGGTCAATAATTCCTGAGAAGCCGTGTTCAGATCCACGCCCACGTAGTTCACGCAGCTTTCTACGGTGTCGGCCAGCTTTTGCTTCAGCCGCTTTTGGTCTACGTCATGCTGATACTGGCCGACGCCGATGGATTTGGGGTCGATTTTTACCAATTCGGCCAGGGGATCTTGCAACCGACGACCAATGCTAATGGCCCCGCGCACCGTCACATCAAGCTGGGGAAATTCGGCGATCGCGACTTCACTGGCCGAATACACTGACGCGCCAGCCTCGTTCACCATGACCTTAACCGGCTTCTGAGACAGCGTTTGCAACACCTCGCTCACAAACGCCTCTGTCTCTCGACCAGCGGTGCCATTCCCAATGGCAATGAGTGCCGCCTCATATTTTTGCACGAGCTGTTTAAGCGTCGTCGCGGCTTTTTCTCGCTGGGCTTGGGCTTGGTGGGGAAAGATCGCTTCGTAATGTAGGAATTGGCCAGTTTGGTCAATTACGGCGACTTTGCAGCCCGTGCGGAAACCAGGGTCGATCGCGATCGTGGGCTTCATACCCGCCGGGGGAGCCAGCAGCAAGTCTCGCAGGTTGGCCTCAAAAGTTTGGATGGATTCCGCATCGGCCCCAGCTTTTTTCTCCGCGATGACGGCGTTTACTAGGGAGGTTTTCATCAACCGGGCAAACGCATCTTGAATCAGGGCTTGGTAAAAGGCCCGTAGCTCCGACTGCCGGGTGCGGATCACCTGGGATTCCAGATGGTGCAGCACGGTGTCGGTGTCAAAGGCGAGTTCTAAACTGAGGATGTCTTCGCGCTGGCCCCGCAGTAGCGCCAGCAGATTGTGGGGGGCAATTTTGCTAACGGGATTGTCGTAGTGGCGGTACAGCTCAAATTTGGTGCTGCCTTCGGGAATTTTGGGGGCGATGCGAGATTGAAAAACCCCCGATTTCAACAAATACTCCCGGACCCAAGCTCGTAAATCGGCGCGTTCGGCAACGGTTTCGGCCAAGATGTCGGCAGCGCCTTTCAGAGCGTCTTCGGTTGAGGTCACTGCGGCCTCTGGATGTACAAATTGGGCCGCTGCTTGGGGCAAATTTAGCGTCGCCGCCTGCGGTTGATTATGTTCGGCAATCAGCTCGGCCAGGGGCTCTAGACCTTTTTCTTTGGCGATGGTGGCGCGGGTGCGGCGCTTTGGCTTGTAGGGCAAATATAAGTCTTCGAGTTCGGTCTTTTGGGTGCAAGCCTGGATCTTGGCTGCGAGTTCCTTGGTGAGTTTGCCCTGATCAGCGATGGATTTGAGGATGGTCTGTTGACGATCGCTTAGCTCGGTCAAATACTCGTAGCGTTCTTGCAGCGATCGCAATTGCACTTCATCCATGCCGCCCGTGCGTTCTTTACGGTATCGGGCGATGAATGGCACTGTGGCCCCTTCCTGCAAGAGTTCTAAAGCTGCGGTAAGGTGACGGAGCGGCAGTGAGAGTTCTTGGGCCAGGATCTGGGTCAAATCGGACATAGACAAACTATCGGTAGCGTTTAGGGCTGTAGTCTAGCATTTGTCTCTATGACTATTGAGGGCGATCGCCAGATGGCTACCGCTAAGTTTGACGATGGGGTAGGACGCAGATCTCGGTGGGGGCTTGTCAGTCTAACTGGGGGAAATTTCGTTTTCCCCCAGACCCCCAGCGACCAGGACGACCTGCCGTCCTGGACCTCGCAGAAGGCAGGCTTGGCAGGGCCTTTGGGGGCGATCGCTCTGGTTCAATCTGGGGTAGGGGTTCAAAGGCGATCGCCAGTCATTTGAAGGATACGGAAATGTTGCGATCGAGCCCAAGAGTCCTTTGTGATGCTGAGAACTATTGAGGAGTTGACGCACAATCTCATTTTGAAAATACAGTTACCTTTTCAAACTCGAACCGATAGTTGCGTTGCGCCTGCTAACGTCGCGAGGCCCAAGCGCTGAAGGGACTTTCTCAGTTGGTGGTGGCGTCGTGATAGAGCGATGCCTTTCATAGCAGTGGGAAAAGATGGCTCATAGTCTCAGCCGCAGAATATTCAATCCCTGTTGACTGTGTCAGTCTAATCTTGCTGAGGCGAGCACTTTCAGAGAGGGTCATTTGCCAGGGAACATCGAAATGGTCGCAAATGACGCTCGCCTCTACAGGGGGTGGAACCAACCAGAAAACCGCAAAACTGCAATCTGTCGGACTTTAGCTATGACAAGTGCAGCCTGTATGACCACAGCCAGACCCTTCGGTATGACCGTTGGCACAGGCATCACTGCAGTAGTACTGACTGGCTTTTTCAATAGCTTTGCCGGTATCGACAATACACAAGCAAGACTCACAAGCACATTTCATTTGAGTAACCGTCGTCATGGCAATCTCCTAAACCAATAGAATAAACAAACATCTGAACAAGTGTTCATGAGTTAATATAACACTTGAATGTTTGTTCAGGTATTTGTTTAAAGCATCTTTAGCTAGGACTCATACCAAGGCCCCTCTTGATCCTCCAGCTCTTGAGAGAGGTTGCATCTGATTGCCGCAAGATTAAGGATATGGGGTCAAAATTTGCTCGACTGTGTAAATCACTTAGCATTGGTTAAGCTTTAGCGAGAAACGCTGCTGTTACTGTTGGATATCGACTGGTTGATGTCGGACTCTCAAAATAAGACGTTGCCTGAGATCGGAGCAGATCCTCCGGTTGGGGAAATTCTGAGTGTCGAAAAGGCCCAGCGGATGGCTGAGTTCTTTGGTGTGTTGGGTGATCCCAATCGCTGGCGAATTTTGTCTGCACTGGCATCTCAGGAATTGCGCGTAGGGGAGTTGGCTGAGGCCGTTGACATGAGTGAGTCGGCTGTTTCTCACCAATTGCGCGTGCTGCGCAATATGCGGCTGGTTAGTTACCGCAAGCGGGGCCGCAGCGTTTATTACTGCTTAAAAGACGACCACATCTTTAATCTTTACCGGGAAGCCTCAGAACACCTGGATGAGCCTGAAGACTAACGCAGCGAGAATTTTGTGGATCAGTTCCTGGTCTCAGCACTTTGGAATAGATCTTGCCGGGGTGAGGCGATCGCCAACCTTTGAGCAGCCCCACTCCACATCAGGTTTGAGGCCCACAGCCTGTGTGATGCAACAGTCCTCTTATGCCTCATCGAGGCGACATCTCATTCAACCGTCCGGCCAGGTTGCTGAGATTATCTTCCAGATGGCTACAGGTGACGACGATCCGCTCCCAGCCAGTAGGAATGATGGCCTGAACATGAGCTAGATTGTTGCGCAAGGTTTCCATTTCTTTAATCGCCCGACGCGCTTCTTTCCGCGTTTTCCAGCCGATCGCCTGGCGAACTTCCTCGTCGTAAGACAGGATGTGGCCTTTATCGCCGTACTGGAGGCAGTCCACTAGGTCAGGCTTTTGCCCCCGGCGGCGACGGTCTTGCTGCAGGTTTTGGGCTTTGGCCAGTCGTTGCTCAGACAACAGACTTTGCCAACTATCGTCGGGATACCGGCGGCGAATCAGGTTGGTTAATAACATTTCGCTCAGCGTAATGAGGCCAAATAAAAACATCCGCATCGGCGGTTTTTCCAGGTCTTCTAGGGCCACGATCGCGACTACTTCATTCAGGGTGGTGACGAAACATTGCTGATTAATCGATAGCGATTTCACCACGTCAATCAGACTGGCCGTATCGGCCACCAAATCGTCTGCTGGGGTGAAAGGATGCAAATATTCCTCACAGGTGCCCGCAGCCAATTCCTCTCGTCGTACATACCCTCGCACCAGCCCATCGACGCGAATGCCCACCCGGTCAAAATCTTGGTCAGCCATAAAAGCCTTGACTTTGCCCGCCTGGGCATCGACGTCAAAAGACACTAAGGGCACGGCAATATCCATTGCTGTGAATCCCTCAAAAAACATGCGGCGCAGGCGAGAGGTTTGTAGCGGTTGTGAGTACATAGCAAATTGTCTTCGGACACTGAGACCATCAACGCCAGGGCATTGGTGCAGACTTTCCAGGATACTGTCTGCGTCTACCCACTATCCACTACTGCCCGCGATCGCCCCCAGCGATTTCTGGGCCAAAACCAAAACGGAGCCCAAACCCGACAAAATCATGTCGCCGGTTTGCGCATTGAGTTGAGCTGGCTATGATTTGAGAAAGTTGCTCATGAATAAATCATGGTGGAATGGCTAGCGATTTGGGGCGGGGCGGCGCTGTTGGTCTTTCGGCCCATTCTCGAAGACATTGCTAAGGAGGTTGCTAGAGATGCAGCGTCAAGCTATGTTGGCCAGTGCTTTAAGAGCGTCTTTTCCGTTATTTACAAGGACCCGCTGACGAAAGCGACGGGGCAGGCGCTGAAAGAACTGCTGCAACTCATTGAGGACGAGTTGATTCGGGCTGAGATTGAAGAAGAGCGGCTCCAGGGTTGGGTCCCTGATGTGAAGCAGTTCGTATATCAGGCGTCGGTGCGAGATGCCATCGCTGCGCTGTTTTTGCAGTCCGACTATTATCTCGACCCCCAAGTTTTCATGACGGCCTGGCAGCAGCTTGATCATCCCCTTGATATGCCAGACGGGTTTTCCTGGCCTTACGTGGCGAAGCGCTTTGCGGCCAAAGTGGTGGCGATCCGCCAATCTTCGACAGAGCTGCAGGATACCTTTGCCTCTCTGGCTCAAGCCCAAGATTCTCAAGCCCTGCAAGAGCTGGCCGGACTGCCCCCCGAGTTTGATCTGGAAACCTATCGCGAGGCGCTGGTCGAGCGCTACGGCACGGTGGACTTGGCGAGCCTCGACACGACGGGGGCCTATTACGAGGTGCGGCTGTGGAGCGTGTTTGTGGCGCAGTCGGTGCGGGAGTGCCATGAATATGACCCGCAACTGCTAGAAGTGCCGAAGGATCAGCTGCTGCGGCTAGTGGAAGCCGGGGAACTGGATGCCGCCCAACTGGCCGAGTCAGAAAAGCTGCACGACGAACGGCGACAGGCCTACATCAACCAAACCCCTAAGCCCGTGCTGGCAGTCACCGATGATGCGACCATTCCACGGCAGGTCATCCTGGGAGATCCGGGGTCGGGCAAGTCATCGCTGTTGCGCTATCTGGCGCTGCAGTGGGCGCGTATTAATGACGCCAACCAGCGCTATACCCAGCCGCTGCCGCTGCTGATTGAGCTGCGGGAGTATACTCGCTGGCACTGCCCCAGCCACAAAGGCTTTTTGAAATATTTGCACGAAGCCTCGACTTGGCATCGGCTCAATCAACAAACGCTAAAGCACCTGCTGGAGCAACCCAACCGCGTGGTGGTGCTGCTGGATGGCCTAGACGAAGTGTTTGACCCGGCTGAGCGAGAACAGGTGGTCAACGATATTCATCGCTTTAGCAATGAGTATAAGCAGGTGCGCCTGGTGGTGACATCGCGGGTG
This sequence comes from Cyanobacteria bacterium P01_F01_bin.56, assembly GCA_039185935.1. Lineage (GTDB taxonomy): Bacteria > Cyanobacteriota > Cyanobacteriia > Phormidesmidales > Phormidesmidaceae > Halomicronema. The sequence continues at coordinate 49,887 of JBCDAJ010000012.1, forward strand.
GTGGGCTATCAGCCCCATCGGCTGCGCAATGCCGAGTTTCGCCACTTTATGCTGCAAGATCTGGACGATGACCAGATTGGCACCTTTTTGGATCGCTGGCATGAGGTAACGTTTGATCAGGCGCAGCAGACGGAAGCCGAAAGCAAGCGAGAGCGGCTGGATAAAGCGATTAAAACCTCGAAATCGATTCGGCAGTTGGCGGGGAATCCGCTGCTGTTGACGATGATGGCGGTGTTGAATCGACATCAGGAATTGCCGCGAGATCGCGTTGACCTCTACCAGCAGTGCTCGCGCCTGCTGCTGCACCAGTGGGATACGGAACGAGCACTAGGAGATTTTCCAGGGCTGAGTGCGGAGATTGGCCTGCGGGAAAAAACGGAGATCCTGCGGGTCGTGGCGTATGCCATGCAGACGCGGGTATCGGACGAATCTCGCGCCAATTACATCGATGGCGACACACTGACCGGACTGATCGAAGGTTATCTCCGCATGGAATTGCGATTTGACCAAGCGCGAGCAGTGGCACGGGCATTAGTGGAGCAATTGCGAGCCCGCAATTTTATTCTGTGTGATCTGGGTGCAAACAGTTACGCCTTTGTACACCGAACGTTTCTAGAATATTTCTGCGCGGCTGAAATTGTTCAACAGTTCAACGTTACGAAGACGCTGAATAAAGACGGATTAATCAACTTGTTTGACGAACATTGCCGCCATGATGATTGGCGTGAGGTACTACGTCTGATTTGCGGTCAAATCGATGAACATTTTGTAGGTCAGGTCGTTGAGCACTTAGCTACGCAAACTGACTTGTCAAACTGGGATGGCAACAAGCGGCTACCAGAGTTAGTGCTGGCGATTGAGTGTTTGAGCGAGGTTAGAAGTATCACTAGATTAGAAACAGCTTGCGAAGTACTTTTAGAGTGTTCAAACAAACTCTGCAAAAAAGTAGATAGTTGGGAGATATCACGCGAGATTCGCACTGCATTCAGAGAAATTGGAGATCGTTGGCCGACTGAAGCCGTGAAATCTTCAGTAGTTGTTGAACCAGTCGGTTTGAGCTATGTCGGTTTTTCGGTCTGGGTTTACATATTGGCCTATGTGACTGGTAGAGCCAGTTTGTTGCGACAGATTGGAAATACCCATGAAAGTGATTTTGCGCGATTTGGTGCAGTCGAAGTAATTGCAGACATAGATGATTCAGAGGACAGTCGGAATTGGATTGTTGATCGCGCTCACGCAGACCATGACTATTTCGTTCGTAGGAAATCTTTGCAGGCCTTAGCAGACAAATGGCCCGATGAGACTACGCGAGCATTGCTCACCCAGCGTGCCGTCGACGATGAACACGGATCTCCCCGCAGTACGGCGTTGCAGGCCTTAGCGGACAAATGGCCCGATGAGACCACCCACACCTTTCTCACCCAGCGCGCCGTCGACGATGAACACGCAGATAACCGCAGCACGGCGTTGCAGGCCTTAGCGGACAAATGGCCCGATGAGACTACGCGAGCATTGCTCACCCAGCGTGCCGTCGACGATGAACACGGATCTCCCCGCAGTACGGCGTTGCAGGCCTTAGCGGAGAAGTGGCCGGAGGAGACGACGCGCAGCTTCCTCGCCCAGCGTGCCGTCGACGATGAAGACGCAGATCCCCGCCGTGTGGCGTTGCAGGTCTTAGCGGACAAATGGCCGGAGGAGACGACGCGCAGCTTCCTGACCCAGCGCGCCGTCGACGATGAAGACGCAAATAACCGCCGCGCGGCGTTGGAGGCGTTAGCCGAGACGTGGCCGGAGGAGACGACGCGCAGCTTCCTGACCCAGCGCGCCGTCGACGATGAAGACGCAGATCCCCGCCGTGTGGCGTTGCAGGTCTTAGCGGACAAATGGCCGGAGGAGACGACGCGCAGCTTCCTGACCCAGCGCGCCGTCGACGATGAAGACGCAGATCCCCGCCGCGCGGCGTTGGAGGCGTTAGCCGAGACGTGGCCGGAGGAGACGACGCGCAGCTTCCTGACCCAGCGCGCCGTCGACGATGAAGACGCAGATCCCCGCCGCGCGGCGTTGGAAGCGTTAGCCGAGACGTGGCCGGAGGAGACGACGCGCAGCTTCCTGACCCAGCGCGCTGTCGACGATGAAGACGCAGATCCCCGCCGTGTGGCGTTGCAGGCCTTAGCGGAGAAATGGCCGGATGAGACCACCCGCACCTTCCTCACTCAGCGCGCCGTTAAGGATAGAGACGAAAATACCCGTGGCGCAGCCTGGACTGCTCTAGGCAAATTGCATTCTGAGTTTGGTCGCCTTTTACCCACACAAGATCTAGATGGCGTCGGGCCGTATTTCGATCCCCTAGAGCCGGTCTCTCAAGATCACATCGAGGCAGCGGCTGAAAGGGCAGGCATTTCTCCAGAAGAGATTGATGCTCAGGTTGCCTCACTTTCTGCCCATTGCGGTTGGGATATTACGGTGGGAGCTAAAGCTTCAGTTGACCGGTCTGCTACCGCTGCGCAGGAGAATTAATCAGTGATCAGGGCACAAAAAATCAGAGACGCAGCTAGCTGCGATCGCTTTCCCGATAGTCTGGCGATCTCAGGCTTTACGATGCAATCGTTTGACTCGGTAAAATTAAATTACCCAATTCCAAAAAGCATAGGCATGGAAAGTCGTATGGCTGAAGTTAAACCGTTGCCAATCTTTCACCCCGATACTTGGGTGACTGCTACTTGGCCACAATTTCTGGCTACTGCCGATAGCGAGACCTATCAAACTGGTCAAGCGTATTACGACCACGGCTATATGAGGATTGAAATGGCACCTCTGGGCTCAGCGCCCGGCCAAGATAATTCTCTGATATCAACCGTCGTGACCCTGTATGGACTGGCGAAGAATTTACCCGTCAAGGAGCTGATCAATACCAGCTTTCGTAAGCCGGAGGTGCATGAATGTCAGCCTGACTTGGCGTATTATGTCGGCTCTGACCTGCCCTCACTGCCCCGTGATAATGCGCCAATAGATATCGACCAGTTTGGCGCTCCGAAGCTGGTCATTGAAGTGGGACCACCTCCTTCAGCGATGACTTGGGCAGCAAGCGGCTGCTCTACGAACAATTAAGCGTTGAGGAATATTGGGTGGTGCATACTCAGGCCAAAGAGGTCATTGCCTTTGCCATTGCCGACGGTCGCAGTGGCCGCATTGCAACTTCACAGGTGCTGCCTCAGCTCGATTTGGCACTGGTGAATGAGGCTTTGCAGCACAGTGTTGCTGAAGATACCAGCGCGATTGGGCGGTGGCTCTTGCAGACTTATCAAAACGGATAACGTATTCTTTTGGCGTCGCTGGCAAGAGCCTGTCTGAAAGTTCTGTAGGGTATGCACTGCCCATCCTGAACCTATCGCTCAGGGGCAGCCCCAAGAAGTGACTGCCAACAGGCCTGCACCCGCGTTTTTGGCTGCTTCGAGGGCGTTTGGAAGTGCCTCAAGGATTTCTCTGACATCATCTGCTTCTCGCTCCCCATCACCGCTAGAGTAGGCTAGCGCACAGATAGCCTACTCTAGCGGTATTCGTCCCAGTCAACCGCATAGAACCACCAAAAACCGTCAACCCTCATAGGGTTGTGTTTCTTGTGTCCACGTCAAAAAGGGCAATCTCTTCACGGTAGAAAAGATTGCCCTTTTAAACTACTGTACTAATTCACAGAAGTAAATTAGTACTTGTAGCTATCGGTCTTGAACGGACCGTTCATCGGTACGTTGATGTACTTGGCCTGCTTTTCGGTCAACTGAGTAACCACGCCACCAAAGCCTTCCACCATGTAGCGGGCGACTTCCTCGTCCAAGTGCTTGGGCAGTACTTCCACCGTGATGGCAGCAGCCTTTTCGCTAGCGGGCTTGTCGGCAAATTTGCGCTCAAAGAGGAACATTTGCGCCAAGACCTGGTTCGCAAAAGAACCATCCATAATGCGGGAGGGGTGACCGGTGGCGTTACCCAGGTTCACCAAGCGACCCTCAGCCAGCAGCAGCAAGAAATCATCCTGATCGTCGCTGCGGTAGACCTGGTGCACTTGGGGCTTCACTTCTTCCCAGCGCCAGTTTTGACGCATGTAGGCGGTGTCGATTTCGTTGTCAAAGTGGCCGATGTTGCAGACCACTGCGCCGCGCTTCAGCGCTGCCAGCATGTAAGCATCACAAACATTCACGTTGCCCGTAGCGGTCACTAACAGGTCGGTGTTGCCGAGCAAATTGCGGTCAATACAGCTCTCGGTGCCGTCGTTCTGCCCGCCAATGTAAGGAGACACCACTTCAAAGCCGTCCATGCAAGCCTGCATCGCGCAAATGGGGTCACATTCTGCCACCTTCACGATCATGCCTTCTTGACGCAGGGACGCGGCAGAACCTTTGCCCACGTCGCCATAGCCGATAACTAGGGCTTTTTTACCAGCCATCAGGTGGTCGATCGCGCGCTTGATCGCGTCATTGAGGCTGTGGCGGCAGCCATACTTATTGTCGTTCTTCGCCTTGGTCACGGAGTCATTGACGTTGACGGCGGGGACTTTCAGCTCGCCGTGCTCCAGCATTTCTAGCAGCCGGTGTACACCGGTGGTGGTTTCCTCAGTAACGCCGTGGATGCTATCCAGCATATGAGGATACTTTTCGTGAATATGGCCGGTCAGGTCGCCACCGTCATCCAAAATCATGTTGGCATCCCACAGGTCACCGGCAGGGGTGCGGCAGGTTTGCTCAATACACCACATGTACTCGTCTTCGGTTTCCCCTTTCCAGGCATAAACAGGAGTACCGGCAGCGGCGATCGCGGCGGCGGCATGATCCTGGGTAGAGAAAATATTGCAAGAAGACCACCGCACCTCAGCGCCGAGCGCTTGCAAGGTTTCGATCAACACGGCAGTTTGAATCGTCATGTGGATGCAGCCAATGATTTTGGCCCCTTTGAGGGGTTGGCTGGCGCGGTACTTTTCGCGGATTTTAATCAGGGCGGGCATTTCGCTCTCAGCGATCGCAATTTCCTTGCGCCCCCAATCAGCCAGAGCAATATCGGCAACTTTGTAATCTTGCTTCAGAACTTGTGCAGTCATTGAATCCTTTGAGTTAATTGAATGTCAGTGATTTATTAAAAGGTGACGGAGCTTAAAGGGCGGCCTTCAGCAACTCCGCTTTGTCCGTCTTCTCCCAGGTGATATCGGGCAGTTCGCGACCAAAGTGGCCGTAAGCTGCAGTCTGACGATAAATTGGACGACGTAAATCCAGCATATCGATTAATCCCTGGGGACGCAGATCAAAATGCTCGCGCACCAGTCTAACAATCTGCTCGTCAGAAATCTTGCCTGTCCCAAACGTGTTGATCGAAATCGATGTCGGCTGTGACACCCCAATCGCGTAAGAAACTTGGATTTCGCAGCGTTCTGCTAGCCCAGCTGCGACAATATTTTTTGCGACATAGCGTCCGGCATAGGCCGCCGAGCGATCGACCTTAGACGGATCTTTGCCAGAGAACGCTCCACCCCCGTGACGGGCCATGCCGCCGTAGGTATCGACAATAATTTTGCGTCCGGTCAAGCCACAGTCGCCCACCGGTCCCCCAATGATGAACTGCCCAGTGGGATTGATGTGATACTGCGTGCCCACATGAAACCACGCTTGGGGCAGTACCGGCTTGATGATTTCTTCCATCACCGCTTCGCGAATGTCGCCGAGGGCAATATCCGGTTCGTGCTGAGTAGACAAAACGACCGCATCAACGGCGACCGGTTTGCCATCTTCATAACGTAACGTCACCTGACTCTTGGCATCTGGACGTAGCCAAGGCAAAACACCTTGTTCACGCAGAGCCGCCTGACGCTCGACGAGGCGATGGGCATAGTAAATTGGTGCGGGCATCAAAACATCGGTTTCATTTGTGGCGTAGCCAAACATCAAACCCTGGTCGCCCGCACCCAAGTCTTTGTTAGCGGCTTCATCAACGCCCATCGCAATGTCTGAAGACTGCTTTCCGATCGCGTTCAATACAGCACAGGAGTCACCATCAAAGCCCACATCAGAGCTGTTGTAGCCGATATCTAGAATAACGTTACGCACAACATCTTCGAGATCGACATAGGTACTGGTGCGCACTTCACCCGCGATCACTGCCATTCCCGTTTTGACCAGAGTTTCGACGGCCACGCGGGCATGAGCGTCGTCTTTGAGAATGGCATCCAAAATGGCATCTGAGATCTGGTCTGCCATTTTGTCGGGGTGGCCTGCGGATACCGATTCCGAGGTAAAAATGCTGTATTCACTCATGCTGTCAACGAGGGTAATGAGGATAGAACAAAGAAAGAGAATAGTCTCATATCCTATCTTTTTGCCCAACAATTTTGAAGCAATGTGGAAGCTTAACAAACAAATACAACGGAATTCTTCAATTTAAGGGAGCTGTACGCCAATCACATCTCATCGCCCCGCTTACCGATTCACTCTGCCACAGCCATGAATGGGTACTTGATTGCTTGGCCGCTCCCTAATCTCTAGCAGGGCACCAGAACGTCCGTCCGACTGAGCACCCGCAAATCAGCTTCATCCAATTCATCCGGCACCCCATTGCGAATCAGCTCGGCAAAGTCTTCATTGGGCACCATGATGCAGAGCATGTAAAGGCGATCGCGGCCCACATTTCGCACCTCATGCGTTCCACTGTTGGGAATCAAAATGCTGTCGCCCGTCTTGAGCGGCACTACCTTGCCATCACAAACCGCTTCGCCTTCGCCTTTCAGCACGTAAAACATCTCCACCGCCGCATTGTGACGATGAGAAGGCGTCTCCCCCCCCACTTCAAAAATTTCGACACAGTAGGTCAGTGAAACATCCGCCGTCTTGGGGTCAAACACGATCGCCAGGCGATTGCGGTCTTCCGGACTAATGCGAAAAACCTGATAGTCCCGATAGGTTTTCATCACTGGCAGCTTACAAGCTTGGGCGGCTTCAGTGGCCATTGCTGCAGCGGTTAGAGGTGAAGAAGTATGAGTCATAAATCCGTCAGTAGGCGTTTACCAAAACAGCAAAGAAGCGGAAAACACTCGTCAGCATTCGCGGCGATCGCAAACCATGACCTAGCACAATTAGACGTCAGCCCACTCAGCAATACCGTAGCCAATGTGTCCGGAAGACAGCGAAATTGCGGTCAGAGTGGATAAACCCACTACGGCAGTGCTCTAAATCGGGTTGTGTTGTCTTGCTTTGACTCTAGGCCGCATTACCGGGAGTGGTAGCCAAAATACAGGTTTTGTAAAAAAAGTGCAGCGCGGCTATCGGCTCGAACAGTCAGCCACGGTAGGCAAGACCTGCGCCGTCCGTCTCCGTTCGTTTGCAGTCGTTAGCAGCGAGTGGGCGGGGGTTGTAAACGACTCGAACATCACAATCAGACGCTACATAGCAGAATTCGGAGTTCGGAGTTCGGAGTTCGGAGTTCGGAGTTCGGAGTTCGGAGTTCGGCATAAGAATACTGGCTGTGGGGTGCTTTCAGACATTACAACTGTCCTGACCGGATTGCGGATCGCTATACCCAGCCAACGATGAAATACAGCTTCACAGAGAATCTATGATTCGGTAAGGGAGTTGCGCTTAAATAACATCCCATCCACCCTGCTACCCATCCACCCTGCGACCCACCCACCCAGCCACAGTCTTGTCCGGGTACTTTATTTTCAAGCCGATCCCTAATTTAATTCCGAGCGGTTCTTTAGACTAAAAGGGATGTCGCGATCGCCCCTGCAGACCTGATGGAAATTTTTCGCTTACCGGTACTGGCTGATAACTACATTTTTTTGCTCTACGACTCCGCTAGTCAGACCGCAGCAGTCGTTGATCCGGCTCAGCCCGCCCCTGTATTGCGCGAGTTAGAACGGCTCGGAGCCTCTCTAAACGCCATTTTGAACACGCATCACCATGCCGATCATGTCGGTGGCAATCGTCACTTACTCAGGCGGTTTCCCCAGGCTGTTGTTTATGGCGGCGCTGAAGATCAGGGTCGCATTCCCGGACAGCAGGTTTTCTTGAGCGAAGGGGATACCGTGACGGTGGCTCAGCGTACGGCTCAAGTTTATTTTGTGCCAGGGCATACGAGGGCACACATTGCTTACTACTTTCCTCCCATGGAAACCGGCGATTGGGGCGAGTTATTTTGCGGTGACACCTTGTTTGCTGGCGGGTGTGGGCGCTTGTTTGAAGGCACTCCTCAGCAAATGGTGAATTCTTTGTCGAAGGTGCGATCGCTGCCTGACACGACCCGCATTTGGTGTGCCCACGAATATACGCTGAGTAATCTCAAGTTTGCCCTCACCGTTGATGCTGACAATCGTGACCTGCAACAGCGGTGGACTGAGGTGCAGGCCGCTCGCCAGCAAAACGAAGCTACCGTGCCCTCGACTTTAGGTATCGAAAAACGCACAAACCCCTTTCTCCGTTGGGATCAACCAGCCCTGCAGGCAGCCGCTAAGATGGCGGACCCAGTGAGAACATTTGCCCGAATTCGCGGCATGAAAGATCAGTTCTGACGGTTTGCCCAAGACAGTTTGCCTAAGATATTCATGCGGTGAATTCGGCCCCCTGAAACAGGAGCGTCGGTAACCAACTCATGCCCAAACCGAGCATTGATAACAAGATCATGAGGATAAAAGACACGCGATCGCCCATTCCGTCAATTAGGCAATCCACTCGAACCAGCAGAGCCGCCGCCAGCAGCACCACAATGTAGGCAAAAGTCCGTAGCTGAGTCACGGCCAAAACGGCTAAAGACGCCAAAGCCAGCACCATGATGGAGTAACCTACATCGGTCTTAAAGCCTTTGAGCAAAAAGTTGCGTACCGGTTGCCAGAAAAAGGTCAGTACCCCAGCCTTAATCACAATTAAGGCTAATGTGATGGACCAGATGAGTTGACTGGAGTCATTGTTATGCAATAGCTGTCCGTAGGTGGCGTAAGACAGCACTAACAATCCCCAAGACAGCCAGCGGCTTTTCATTAGTGTGAGCTCCGACCTGCTTTCATCAACGCTACCAAGAGTTGACTCAATCGCCTGGAGTTTTTATAGATTTGTCGAGATTGCCTCTACCGGACAAGTGGGAATGCACTGCTCACAAACAATACAGCGCGATCGCGCAAACGTTAGTCGAAAGGTTACTGGATCAAGGCTTAAGGCCCCAGTGGGGCACACCCCGGTACATAGGCCACAGTGTACACAAGTATCTTCATCAATCAGGATTTCGCGGCTGGCTTGAGAAATGCTGATGTCATTTTCCTGCAGCCAGGCGATCGCATCCTCTAGCTGGTCAATATCGCCTGACAGTTCCACCACCAATTTACCGATTTGGTTCGGTGCTACCTGAGCGCGAATAATATTCGCCGCCACGTTGAAATCTTTAGCCAAGCGATAAGTTATCGGTTGGTGCACCGTTTTTTTCGGAAACGTCAGGGTGACCCGCTTTTTCATTACAAGGGCTCAGTGGGTGTCCGCTATCTTAAAGATATATAGGACTGACGCAGTTGCAGCCGATTTTGGCCCCTGACATCCCCAATACTGAGGAAATCGGCTGCAACATCCCCCAGATTTGGGGGATTCAAGGGGCTTTGGCGGAAGTCCAAATATAGAGAGTTCACATCAATATCACCTCACCAGACAGCCAATGGATCAGTCTACGCAATCATCAACTTCTCCGAACGCTGCCACGACCCCTAATCTTGCGACCAAGGCTCGCAATCTACTAGTTGTCAGTGTGGCGATGATTTTATCTGTTTTGGTGGTCATGGGGGTACGAACTCAAACCCCGGCAGCTTCGTTAGAAACTCTCGCCGCTGAGTCAACATCGCTAGAAGTTGCCTTAACGAACGAGAAGCCCTCTTTTATGGAGTTTTATGCCAACTGGTGCACCTCATGCCAGGCCATGGCCGGCGATATGGCCAGCTTGCGTACCGCCTATGGCAATGACGTAAATTTCGTCATGCTTAATGTCGACAACAACAAGTGGCTACCCGAGATGCTGCATTATCGAGTTGATGGCATTCCTCATTTTGTTTACTTAAACGAGCAGGGTGAACCCGTGACAGCCGCCATTGGTGAACAACCGAAGGCCGTGATTGCGAGCAACCTCGAGGCGTTGATTGCGGGAGATACCCTGCCTTACCAGCAGGGTCTGGGGCAAACTTCTGACTTAGAAACACCTGCCGCCCGCAGTGCCGTGCTCACTCAGACCAATCGTAGTGACGATCCTCGCAGTCACGGAGCGCAAGCAGCGAACTAGGGGTCGGCTGGAAAATACAGTACCCGGACAAGACTGTGGCAGGGTGGATGGGTCGCAGGGTGGATGGGTTGTTATTTAAGCGCGACTCCCTAACTGGCTCGTGCTTGATGGCAGACGTCGCCCTACTGTTTCAGTTTCTACAGTCCCTGATGAAGTAGGGCTTAAACACATTTTGGTAAGGCTGCAAAATGCGATATTACTCCCACCGCTATCCTCCCGTTTTGTGGGCTGGCTGGAGTTCTCAGTTTCCCTGCCTGAGGGGATGTAGAGGATTGGGTCGATGGTAACGATCACCCAGTAGCCTATGTGCAACCCGCAGCCTTACAAAGAGGAATTTATGGGTTCGTGCAAGCGGTCTAAGGAATCAATAAGATCAGAGCAGCACAGTTTCTAATTTGGCGATCGCCGTTTCCAAAGCGTCATTGACGATCTGTAGGTCAAATTCATCGGCGGCGTTGAGTTCAACCCGAGACCGAGCTAGACGACGGTTAATGGCTGCTTCATCATCTTGCCCGCGATCGCGAATGCGGCGTTCCAGCTCTTCCGGAGACGGAGGCATCAGGAAAATCTTAAAGGCCTGCGGAAAGGATTGGGCGACCTGGCGAGCTCCCTCCAGCTCGATCTCAAGAATCACCTGATTACCCCGTGCAATTTGATCTTCGACGGCCTGACGCGGGGTGCCATAGTAATTACCCGCAAACTCTGCCCACTCCAGCAATTCGCCAGCCGCAATCATCTGTTCAAACTGCTCGCGGGTCACAAAATAATAATCTTTGCCGTGTTCTTCACCCTGCCGTGGCGCACGGGTCGTGGCCGACGTTGACAGATACAGATCGGGATGACGCTGTCGTAGGTGTCGTAGCAATGTGCCTTTACCAACGCCACTGGGGCCCGAGAGAACGACTAACCGGCCCGCCGTCGTCACCGAAGGATGAACCACCCCCGTCGGAGTTTTGCCCTCCGAGGCGGTGTTTGAAAACCGGGAAGCATCTGGGGTTAGAGTCTGTGTCATGGCAATTAAGGGAACCGCTGCGAGATGGACGAATGAAATATAAGGTGCTTAAAACTTGGCCAACGTTCATTACAGAGATTGCAAGCTGACCGAATGGCGAAGGTGAATTTAGATAAAAGCAGCTAGAGCACCGATTTGGCGTAGTTACCGTGGCTCATCCACATTGAAAACTGGTTTGCTACAGGATAACAGGCATCTCAGATTTAGCGTGGCTAATCTGGGGCCTCATCGAATAAGACAGTTGTCATGTAGCGCGCTGCCTAGGTGTCATATAGCGCGCTGCCCAGGCGTCGCCAAACGCTTTCTCCAGCACTCTGCGAATGGTGAGATGCTTTTGCCACACTGCTTCAATAATGTTCGCCAGTTGACGAATCATCGGGTGCTGTTGCTCTCGGAGCGAAGTCGGAGAAGATGCGGTCATAACTTTTGTAAGTAGGTGGGTTGAATCTTTTGTAGAACGAGTCGATGATGACAAAACCTTTGCGAGCGTTGGGTTTCGTTCCTCAACCGCAACCTACATCCATTTGCAATTCAATCACGCCTGCCTACTTATGAAGAAGGCGAGGTGTGACATCAAGCATTTAGGCTAGCTTTCAGGCAGGCTTGCCGAACTCGGCAACATGGCAATGAGAGCAAGCCCTCTTGGAGGCTGTCTGACGTCACTTTAGACTTTTCAACATATCAGATTAGCTGGTTTCCCATGATGTCCGGCGTGGCAGCCGGTCTGACGAGCAAAGCGACTACAAGGCCAGATCATCCCGGCAAATCAGGCTGGTTCTTTCCTGAATGGGAGGTCGACAATTGGGAGATTTAAACTAAAGTTCTATGGCAATCAAATTGTGGTCACTGCGGTCTCTGTGCTTCCTCTAAATTCCCAAGTTTTGCCGGGTCACAACCAAGAAACCTATCAACGGCTGCAGGCTGCTGTGCAAATGACGCCGCCGCACCAAATCTGGCTGGCCACTTGTGATGATTTGCCCTTGCAGCGGCGGCTAGCCGCAACGTTAGAAGAAAGCATTCAGCCCCAAGACGCGACGGTAGACACACAACGACTGTTAGATATTCAGCAGCCAAATTTAGTGCAACAGCTCCAGAGGTGGTTGTCGCAATCATCAACTGGGTCGCCACCGTTATTCCAAATTCTCGGCATTGAACAACTCACAAACTGTAGTTCCGATACGCAATACCAGTTTTTGCGATCGCTCCATCAGCTCCAACCGCTCTGGCCGCAATTTAAGGTCAGCATTTTGCTGTGGATGCCGCGCCCCTGGCTCAAGCAAATCCGGCGTGAGGTGCCTAATCTCAGTCGCTGGGTGTTTGAGTTTATGGGTGAGCCGACCCCCATCACCGCGATCGCTCATCAGCCCGACTTTCAGGTGGCTTTTTCGACTGTGCGGGAATGGCAGTTTTTGGGGCAAGAGCCGCCAGTGGACTCGCCAGTGCCTCACCCACCGCCTACGGACCCATCGCCAACGGACCCATCGGCAGTTGCCCCCACCCCTGTTCCCCCGGCGGCATTAACCACTGCCCCGTCGAAGGTGAACGATGATGCGAACAAGTTGGACTTGTCGGCATTTACCGAGACGTTATGGCATCAGCTGCAGGACGACTTAAGTGATTTTGAATCATCGTCAGAGAACGCCGGTTTATCTGAGGCGGAGGTTCAGACAGCAGACGTTATGACTGAGACGGCTGAGCCACCGCTGCCGCCGCCTACAGAACTGCCCAAACCGGCAGAACTGCCCAGTGAGGCGGTCAGAGATGAGCGCTCGCAATCGGTCATGCCGCCGCCGGCCGCCGCCGCCAGCATTCTCGCTGAGGGGCCATCTGACGTCGTCGCCCCGCCACCCGTCGATCAACACCGACTCCCTGACTGGGCCATGGCCTTTGAGTTGCGAGATCGCGTGCAGTCGGGTGACCACAGCGCCCCCACCTTAGAAACGGCTATTCAGGTTTATGAATCGCTGCAGCCTAAACAGCCCGCCACCCCTCAGCGCACAGAAGTCTTGAATGACCTGGGTAGCCTCTATTGGCTATGGGCCCAGCAGTCAACTGCGATTGAGGAGTACTTTCAGCGATTGACCAAGAGCAGTGAAATCTATGAAACTGCGCTATCCCCCATCAGTGACCAGACGGCACCAGACGTGTTGAATCGGCTCCACAGCAACTTGGGCAGTGTGTACAGCTTGCTGGCCACCCATCAAGCTCCCTCACATTACTTAGACCAGGCCGTGCGGGCATTTCACCGAGCGTTGCAATATGCGCCGGTCGAAACCATGCCGGAGGAATACACCCTGCTGCAAACCCATCTCGGCACCGCTTATTGGAGTTTGTCTCAACACTCCCAAGAGGCGACGCATTTGCATCGAGCGATCGCAGCCTATCAAGAGGCCTTGCAACAAGCTCAGCCGCAACCGGTACCCCAGCTCTACGCTCAACTGCAAAACAATTTGGGCATTGCGCTATGGAGTTTAGCCCGCCATGAACGGCCCATATTCCTACTAGAGCAAGCCATTGGGGCCTATCGTACTGCTCTGGCCTATCGCACCCGAGAGGCCGATAAACTGGGCTACGCCGCCACCCAAAACAATCTGGGAACGGCATATTGGGACTTAGGCGGACACCGCGAAGCGAATTCACCTGCTCAACAACAGGCCTGGCGACAAGCCATTATTGCCTACGAGGCGGCGATCGCCACCGTCGAACCCACTCCAGATGCCCCCCTTAGTTTTGATCTATGGGCAGCCCACCATAGTGTTGGGGTCGTCTACGACCAGCTAGCCATTACCCTGGCGGCTAATGCGACGATTCAAGCGCCTTTGCTAGTGCGGGCGACGACACATTACACCACCGCTTTAACGGGCTGGCAAGCGCTTGAGTCCCCGTCTACCGATACGGCCCTGCAGGCACTGATCCGCAATTTGCAGTTGCAAGCTCGGTTTTTGGGGATTGAGGTGCAGCAGCAATCGCTTAGCCAGATCCCCGCCGATTGGCTGCCAGATATTTGGCGTAAGCTTTAGCCTCCCGATTCGCAGCGCTGCTAGCCCCAGCTCTCTGTGTCAGCTGCCCAAGTACTCATTGAGCGCAGTTCGTCGGGAATCTGAGCCTCGGGTGGAAATTCGAGCAGGGTTTCGCGATCGCCCAGATATCCGGATAGGGCAAAAGACGTCAACAGGCGGCATAGAGCAATCCAAACGGATTGTTCAAACTCCCAAGCCTGGTCAAAGCGCGCCGTATCGGCGATCGACTTGAGCGCCCAAAAATAACTGTTGCGCACGATCGAGCCCTGTTTTTTATACGTCGGCACATCGTCCTGGTGAATGAGCAAAATGGATGAATTTAGATAACAGCGCATAATCTCTAGAATTGCCGCAGCAGCCTACAGCGCTGCCCGGACGGCGCCCCCGGATGCCCACAATGGTCAAGGGTTTGATACCTTAAGCAAGAGGTCATTCGTACCTCAAGGCCCTTTTGTCACTTCATTCCTACTCTATGACAGCCGCCGTTTGCGTTCAAAATTTGCACAAAGTCTACAACAGTCTCCACGTCGTGAATGACCTGTCACTGACGATTCAACCGGGCGAGAGTTTTGGACTGTTGGGGCCAAATGGAGCCGGTAAGTCAACCACTATTCGCATGTTGACGACGTTGACGCAGCCTTCTGACGGCAATTTAGTCGTCGCGGGGTATGACGTTCAGCGCGATCCGATGGATGTGCGACGACAGATTGGGGTGGTGCTGCAGCAAACCAGCGTTGATGGCGACCTCACCGTTTGGGAAAATATGGAGCTGCACGGGCGGATGCACCATATTCCCAGTCCTCAGCGCCAAAAGCGCATTGATGAATGGCTAGGGTTTGTAGAGCTTAACGATCGCCGTGATAGCAAAGTCAAAACCTTATCGGGCGGGATGAAACGCCGGTTGCAAATTGCCCGCGCGCTGCTCCACAATCCCAAAATTTTGTTTCTGGACGAACCCACAGTGGGGCTTGACCCGCAGACTCGCCGCCGCCTGTGGGAAATCATTCGCTCTCTTAATCAGCAGGGCATGACCATGCTGCTGACGACCCATTACATGGAAGAGGTGGAATTTCTCTGCAATCGGATCGGCATTCTCGATCAAGGTCAGCTGATTGCCCTCGGCACCTTGGCAGAACTGCGACAGCAACATGGCGAAGGCATTTTGATGCGCCAAACCGACGATCGCTGGGATTATCAATTCTTTTCCACTCTGGCCGAAGCAAATGCTTACTTTGAGCAACAGCCCGATAAAACCGGAATGATGACGCGCCCTTCGAATTTAGAAGATATCTTTGTAGAGCTCACCGGTCGCAATCTGGATTAAACGCCGCCATGCCTAAACTGGCCAGCGTCATCGAAGCTATTTTGTACCTCAAGGGCCGCCCCCTCAATGTTGCTCACCTGGCTGAATATGCCGGGTGCGATCGCGAAATGGCCGAAGAGGGCCTGATGGAACTCATGAACGAGTATGCCCATCGCGAGAGTGCCTTAGAAATTGTGGAAACTAAAGATGGGTACTGTCTGCAGCTTAAATCAGGCTTTCGGCATCTGGTGGATACCTTGATTCCGTTAGATTTAGGGGTGGGGGCACTGCGAACGCTGGCCGCGATCGCCCTCCGTGGCCCGCTGGCTCAGACCGAGCTCATCGAGATTCGCGGCTCTGGCGCTTATCAACATGTCAGTGAGCTAGTGAACTTGGGTTTTGTGCGCAAGCGCCGCCAATCTGACGGGCGCTCCTTTTGGCTGCAAGTGACGAACAAATTTCATCAACACTTTGAAATTGATGATTTACCCGCTTTTACTCAACAGGCAACTCAGCCC
This sequence comes from Cyanobacteria bacterium P01_F01_bin.56, assembly GCA_039185935.1. Classification (GTDB taxonomy): domain Bacteria; phylum Cyanobacteriota; class Cyanobacteriia; order Phormidesmidales; family Phormidesmidaceae; genus Halomicronema. Next base: position 66,024 of record JBCDAJ010000012.1, read on the forward strand.
GTCCCCCCTACAGAGCCGGCAGACGAGGGGGTTGATGAGGTTAATAATGTGGATGCAGCAGCAGCAACCGTTTCCCAAGAAACAAATGTTTGAATAATCTTTAAAGAAGAAATTTCCTGGCAAATATCGGCAGTCAATGGGGGGCAACGCAAGTAAAAGCCAGCAGATCTTGGGGTTCTAGAAAGCTTTGGCATCGTGCCTCGACGCTAGCTTTTAGTCACATTCAGAAAGGCAATCCTGACTGAATAGAACTTACGCAAAAGCCCGCTCAATTCCTCAGATTTTGGGAATGTTGAATCTGATTTTTCCCGGTATTGGCGATGCCGAGGCCAAAATCAGATTCACTTCTGTAAGTCGTGCTGCCTTTAGAGTTTTAGCGAGCGGCATGGTTTGAACTAAATGCAGTTTGTGACACAGCGATATGTTGACTTCTGGAAGTTTGCTGAGCGATCGATACCGATACCTGATTTAAAACCCTTAGAAATCTAGCCAAAAGCAGATCATTTGTTAAAGTGGGGGAACGTAAAACCCTAACTCGTATTACTGGCTATTTGCAGGACTGCGATTCTTGGTACATCTATGCCTTCGTAACACCTGTAAAGACCCTAACTGGAATTATTCGGTTGGCCAGTCTAAGGTTTAGGAGATAGGAACAGCAGAATTGCTATGACATTTAACCCTGAGCGCGTTGATTTCGTTGGCCTACACGGTGATGACGAGGCTAGCAATCAGCTGCTTCAATATCTCAAGCATCAGTCGCCTGAGGTACTGAGTCGAGTCGCACAGGCCGTCACTCCTGAGATTAAGCAAATCATTTCGCAAAACGTTCAAGGCCTGATTGGGGTACTGCCCGGCGACGGCTTTAACGTACAGATATCTACTGACCGAGAAAATTTGGCTGGTCTGCTCGCCTCTGCCATGATGACGGGTTACTTTCTCCGGCAGATGGAGCAGCGCATGGAAATGGATGCTTCTCTCATGGGGGCCCTATTTTCCGGCGATGAAGATGCTGATGAGTCTTCAGAGTTTTAGCTTTATCCGAATCTGCAGTAAGTATCGCTGCATGACCACGCCTGCCTGCACTCAACGGGCTCGGTATTGCTGCTTGTCTTTAGGATCGGGAATTTAATCATGTGCCGGTTTTCCCCTCTCGGGAGGGGTGCCGTAGGCGGGATGGGTTCGAACCCTCGCACTCAGGGGCAACCCACCCCGCTGCCCCTCCCAGGAGGGGAAATGTTATCCAGCTTGGCCTCAGTAATTTATTTAATCCTCATCCCTTAGAGTGCATAGAGGCAGGCAGGCTCGTAGACATAGCGTAAATTCATTCAAAAATTTCCCTGCAGCTTCCTGATGAGTCTGAGTGCGTCATAAGCACCGTCGCTGCAGCAGACTAACCACTACAGCGATCCGCAACCAAGTCAGGACAGTTGTAATTTCTGAAAGCACTAAGTAGGTGGGTTGAATCTTTTGTAGAACGAGCTTATGGTGACAAAACCCTTGCGAGTGTTGGGTTTCGTTCCTCAACCGCAACCTACATCATTGGCGATTTAATAACGCCTGCCTACTTAGAGGCTGCTGAAAAAGTCTAGAATCCCCAATATACAAGAGACATAGCCGTTCTGAGTGGCATTTATATGCAAGGCAAATTCGCTGAAAGTCCCATTCTCTCGTCAACAAACCTTGCAC
>JBCDAJ010000013.1:0-65475 GCA_039185935.1 Cyanobacteria bacterium P01_F01_bin.56
GATACTCGCAGGCGTGGCCTCCCAATCGGCTTTTGGAACCTTGATGCCAGCAAGTTCAATTTCTTCGCTCATCCTCACAACTTAGCGAAGCTCGACCGCTTCATTCCCTAAGATTTCTTTTTCTTTCTGGGACGGTTACCAAGACTGAGACTTGATGTCCTCTTACTTTGAAACACGGCTGCAGATGGTTGCCGTTATAGTCAGCAGAACCCAAACCAGTGCGCTATTCATCGTCACGACGGATGGCGCACTGGCATATTTCACTTGTCGAAGCCCTCTCAACTCATCACACAGGTGATATCGGGCTCGAATCAGTCCTCCTGGGAGCAGCAGCGGTCTTGGTTGGGCTTAACCCACTGACGTGATTACCCGAGCAAGACTTTTCTGCACCACTCACAGGCGGCAGAAATAGCCGGATGACACCTTTTGCATCGCCACATCGTCATTCATCATTGAACCAGGACAGATTTACTATAGTCATAGCCTACGTCTTGGCTGATGGAGCCAGTTGCAGTCAGTTCAGGTTATTTCAGAGCGCTAAGATTTCCAGACAATCAAAGTCTTCATTTCTGAAATCTGAAATCTGAACTTTGCCATCACACGCTGGGTCTCTATGGTTTCCTATCGTCAGCGTTTTTGGTGTATTTTCCGGTGTTAAACTCGTGCTGCCTTTCGAATTCATCTTGCCGGGTCGACCGGTTTCTTTTCAGACCAAAGACAAGTCAAAGCTTCAGGCTTGGATTAACCTCGTGCAAAAAGTAGCCAGCCGGATGTGGGAAAGCGATCGCCCCTACGACGACTACGTGCGTCTCAAACTGACCTATTACTTTGATGCCCCCAGCGGCAAAGAAGACAGTGTCCCCGACAGTGACAATATTATTAAGCCCGTCCGCTCTGCTCTGACAGGCATTGTTTTTGAGCACGATTATTTAGCCTCAGATGTAGTGAGTCGCCGCAAAAACTTGAACGGTTCTTTTCGGGTGCGAGGGATATCGCCGACCCTAGCAGAAGGCTTTATCCAAGGAGTAGAATTCGTCCATGTTAGGATTGAAGTTGCTCCGGATCCAGCTGATTTGAACTAGTGCCTTCTTAGCAACCGTCACCGCTATGAGTTACCGCAATCACCAGTCCAGCTTGGAACATCGTCGCGTGCTGAAACTTGCTCGGGAATACCGCAGCGAGGGATATGACGTAACTGTATATCCGCAAGCGACTGAGTTACCCGAAACGCTATCAAAATGTCCGCTTGATTTGATTGCTAAAGGGGCAGACAAGGTTATCGCGATCGAAGTCAGAACGCGCGAAAGCTTAACCCTCAATGGATTTGAGGATTTGCGCCGCATAGCCGAAAAAATCAAAGATATGCCGGACTGGATTTTTGAGCTAGTCGTCACCAATCCTCGAAACCTTAAGCCAAAAAATTGACCTGAGTCATCAATCTCGGTCTCGTGTTGATTCTTTTGGAAGATGCAGTCGTTTCAGAAAGAGCAAAGGTTCGTTTGCTCAAAGCAGTTCGCAATTAAAAGGTGAATAACGCGTGAGTATCTAAATAGCGACATGGGAAAAATTTGACTTTATGGTGGTTGATGTCGCGCCGATTTTGGTTGCAGAAGAGAGTGGTAGAAACCTGTCAAGTGCGCCAGATTTCTACCCGTCACTAACTTGGTGATTTAATCGGTCAAGACCGACTTAATTGAGGTCAGCAAGTTCGCCCACTTTGACGACCGAGACAGTCACGGCACCGGCATTATCTTCGAGTTCGACATCAAAGAAAAAAGCACAGAGACTCACTGTCTCGGATACGGCTACGGTCAGCGTATCGTCATAGCCGTTGAGCGTCGACCACCCCGCCGGAACGATCACGCCACTCTTGAGGTTCTTGAACTTTCCACCGTAGATCCACAGCATGACAAGGGGTTCCCCGGCTTGGCCATCCCCACCGACATAATCAAAGGTACCCTTCCGAATCCGCACCACATGAATGCCCGGATCGAGGGAGGTGGAAACCCCGGTTTCTTGAATTGCCGTCATCTGATCAGGCGTGAGCTTATAAGCGTTAGCTTTGCTATCAACGACCAGATCTTTCACTTCAGTTGTCGTCATCGCGTTAATTCCTCACAGGTTTTCAGTGGATGTCGGGCCGGTCTGTAGCGGTACAGAACCCCTGGGAAAACCCGTCATCGCTGGATTTAATCGGACGGTTGTCGCAAAGCTCAACGGTCCTTTCCCAAGCTTGTCAATATCGGGGGGCAGTCATTGAACTACTCTTGTACCCACACTGAAACCGAACCGCCCTGGCAGCGGAATTCGGCCCATCCCCACTCATTGCTGTAAATCGACTCTTGCAAATGCCCGGTCAAATCAACGAACTTGGCGTTGGGCTGACCCACTTCCATCCATTTACTACCGCCGGGGCCGTCACTCAGTAGTACCGCCATGGCTTTGGGGTGTTCGTCATCGCCTAAACGAGTCCAACCAATGATGTCCCAATGGTCGAAATAGTCGTACTGATCACCGTAAGCGTAGTGCTGGCGGGCATGTAGCAGTTTGTCGATGATCCACTGATGAGAGGCGAGGGTAATCTGATGGCGGTTGCCGTCACGACCATAGTCTTCGTAGCTGGCCCCGTAATAGTCACCATAGAATACACAGGGATACCCTTCGCGGCGCAGCAGAATGATGGCGTAGGCTAACGGCTTAAACCAATCTTCAACGGGAGATTCTAATGCCTGCAAAGGTTGGGAGTCGTGATTTTCGACAATGGTACAGGCCAGGGCCGGCTGTTCGGCCATTAGGGTACCGGTAAGAATCTGGCGCATGTCGAACGCGCCCCCCATTTTGCTGGCGTAGTGGAAGTTGTAGTGCAGCTCCACATCAAAGAGAGACATGCGTCCCCCAGTTTTGGCAATGTAGTCATGCAATACGCCCGTATTATTTTCCCAATACTCACCGACGCAAAACAGGTTTTTGCCTGCATAGTTGCGAACATGATCTAACCACTGGCTAAAGAACCAGGTGGGAATATGTTTGATCGCGTCGAGGCGGAAACCGTCGATGTGGGTGGTATCGAAAATCCATTCGCCCCAATAATTCAGCTCATTTCGAACCGTCTCGCTTTCCATGTCTAGGTCACAGCCCAGCAGAAAATCGTAGTTGCCGTGTTCGAGGCTGACCATGTTTTCAAAGCTTTTGCCTTCAAACAGATAGATTTTGGCGGGCTGCTCTTGGGGACGAGCATGGTTGTAGTTAACGGCATCAAAGTGGGTCCAGTTCCACTTCAGGCTGGAATATTTGTCGCCGCGTCCCGGAAAGTCAAAGCAGGTAAAGGTGGTGATCATCTCAGCATCACCATCATCCACCACCCGCTGATGGCGACTATCGGCATAGTAGGCGACTGCGGGAGACTGTTCCGTGCGATCGCCCCCATTTTTGTGGTTAAACACCACGTCGGCATAAATCTCGATGCCAACGGTGTGAGCTGCTTGAATAGCCGCTAAATACTCATCCTTGGTGCCGTACTTAGTGCGAACAGCTCCTTTTTGGTTGAATTCTCCCAGGTCAAACCAGTCGTAGGTGCCATATCCGACATCATCCCATTCGCGATCGGGAGTCACAGGATTGCAAGCCTTATACGCTGGTGGTAGCCACAGAGCCGTAATGCCAGCAGCGGCTAGAGCATTGGCTTCGTGTTTGACCTTGCTCCACAAATTATCATCAGCGCTGCTGTACCAATGAAAGTACTGCATCATCGCGCCATTGGTCGTTGACATGTACAGAGTCTCCTAAGTTATTGATATGTCCGGTGATTTCTAATCAAAGAGTGAACCGACAACAGGGGGCGGTTTTGGCGAAGACCGACTGGCAGCATCGACAGCATTACGGCAAAACTGCCCCTGTCGGTGTGTGCATCACAAGAGTTCACCTCAGCAGATAGCTCAAGGCACTGAAATAAAGAGAAGACGTACTGGCCTTAACGCCCTTCGGGCAATGGCGTTGTGCCCCCCGCTGCCAACTCAGGATTACCTTCTGGTGATAGCCAGGATGTGAAGCGATCAGGCTGCACACAGGGGGTTTCATCCAGTTCTGAGCGCAGTCGGCTGCTGAAGTCATCCAGCATATCTGCTAAGGTTTGGCGATCGGTGATGCAGGCCTGCAGCATGGTCAACTGCTCCAAAGTCCAGTTATAGACTCGGGCATCACCCTGAGCAATGCGCATATTAAGCTGCGTTTCAAACTGCCCCAAGCGCGCGTAGAAGTTCATCACCTCAGACTTGATTGACTGCATATCGAGATAGAACTGCTGATTTTGAATATCTGATAGCAGGGTGGTCTTGAGTGACTCAGTGTATTCGGTGTTGATTTCGTTTTGGACGATGGTTGAAACATTCTGACGGAAGTTGAGGATCTTGTTCTCAACGTTGGCATTGATGCGACTGTCAATATCGTTGGTAATGCTGTTGATGATGGCGTCAACATTGGTATTAGAGAGCTGATCAACAACGACCTGAATCCGCTTTTCAAGCTTGGCTTCGACCTGGCGAGTAATCAGCGTTTTGAGACTCTCGCTCTGATCGGTCACCTTGAGGTTGACCACGGCCTCTAGGCGCTTGTCAATTTCGGCTTGAATTTGTTGAACGATCGCCCCTTTGATGTCATCTGTCTGTGCTTGCAGTTTGAGTTTGAGGAACCCTTCTACCCGCTCATCCAGGTTTGCCTGAATTTGTTGAGTAATCAACTGCTTGAGCGATTCGCTTTGCTCATTAGACTTGAGCACCACGATCGCATCGATGCGCTTATCCATCTCCGCTTGAATCTGCTCAATCACGGAACCGCTAATTTCCAGCGTTTGGTCGCTCGTTTTGCTCGTGACGATGGTTTCGATGCGCTGCTCGATTTCCGACTGCATCTGCTCAACAACCAGTCGCTTCACCTCTTGCGAGTGCTGAGTCAGCTTTACGTTGATGGCAGCTTCAATGCGTTTTTCCATGTCGGACTGCATTTGCTCAACGACCAGCTTTTTCACCTCTTGCGCCTGGTAAGAAAACCTGGCATTGACCTGCTGCTCAATGAGGTTGGGTAACTGCCGATCAACGATTTCAGTTAGACGGCTATCAAAGTAGCTCGACCAACCCTGAAAAATCTGATTGAAGCTACCTTCTATTTGTTGGGTATAGGCATTCATCATGAACTCTACCCGCGCCACCTTGATGGCCATCTCTTTGGCCTGTTGCTGGTAACTCTTGAGCAGACCTTTTTCTAGGTTTTGCCAGTAAGCTTCGCGGCTCTCACTCTGATCAACGCTGATGGTGAGGGAGGATTCAACATTTTGAGCAATTTGCCGCCAGGTTTCTTCAATCTCTGATTGATTGAGCTCAAAGTTAAAGCGGCTCCGGCGGTCAGACGTCCGAGCCTCCACCAATTCTCGGTTGATCGTGACGCTATCGGTATCAGACCCATCAGTGGTGCCCGGACCACAGGTTGTCAACTCCGGTTCACGTTCTACCCCATCACCATCACTTGTAATGGGGGCGCCAACGCTAATCTCAGGCGATTCTGCTTCAGGACCCGGACCACAAATCGCAATACGCGCCTCGCGGATAGTCTCAAGGTCGCGATCGCTAATGGGTTCAACCTCTAAGATGATTTGCCCTTCGTTGTCATCTTTGAAGGTATCTAAGAAAAAGCCAGAGACCTTGATCGTCTCTTTAACTTCTAAAATCAGCTCATCTTTGAGGCCATTGAGCGAACACCAGGTTTCTTTAACTTCTACGCCCGTCAGCTTGGGAATTACTTTTCCGCCCTGAATCCACAGCAAGGCCCAGGGCTCTAGCTGAAACTTTTCTTCACTGGACCAGTAGCTCGCATTTGATTCACGAATTTTGAGGCGATAGTTACCGGGCAACAGTTCAACTAAATTTTTGTCTGTCTGCTGTAACTCTTGCAGGTACTGTCCGCTGAGCGGGTAGCAATTGCGCTGGCTATCAACAGTTAGGGTGCGAGGGCTGAAGTAGGGCTTATCGCTGGAGACGGTAACGTCGACTGTACCGGTGTTGTCACTACTGTTGGTATCAAAGAAAAGAGCACAGATCACAGCCCGCTCCTTAACCTCAATTTGCAAGCGATCGCTTAGACCATTGAGCGTTGTCCAGGTCGTGCCCACCTCAATGCCGGTATTTTTGTTGACAAACGTACTGTTGTTGAGGCCATAAATCCACAGCAGTACAAACGGCTCTCCCTCAGTCTGCTCAGCGTTGTAGCTATAGCGTCCACCGGTGATTTGAATATCAAAGGTGCCTTGGTCGCAGGTAAACGAGTTCGCGACGTTTGCCTGCAGATTGTTCATCTCATCGGGATTGATGACGTAGCAGTTGTCCTTAGTATCAATCGTCAGTAATGCCATAGTGTCCTTTGGTTGAGTTTGAGCATTGGTGGCTGAGACTGGCTCCTTGGAGTCAGCCGCTGAGGTGAGATCGTTGGACGAGGTCTGATCGTCCGTTAGCACCTTTGGTGGTTGAGATACATTGGCGGATGCTGCTGCATAAACGGCCATGCCGGCCCAGCAGAGAGCGGGTTCAGTTGTGGTGATGAGCGTTCCTTGGCCCGTTGCGGTATCGATGCGAATGACCTGACCGTCACTGCCACCGACACCGCGATATTCACCCGCAACGCCGTATAGCGTGTCGCCGATAAACTTCATGCTGGCGAGTCCAGGAAAACCGATATCACCCATCAGCTCAACCTGGCCGCTACTAAGGTCAAAGGTCGCCAGATATTTTTTGAGGTCGTTGCCGATGAGGGTAATGTAGGCTTGTCCAGCAGCGTCGAAGGCAATTTCTCCGCATTGTCGATCCCGATCACTTAGGGTGGCGATCGGAGTCGCTTTGCCGGTATCAAGGTTGATTTGAACAATCTGAGAATTTCTATGAGCGCTAGCACAGAGCGCTTTGCGAACTGGATTGTAAGCCAACCCCACGACATCAAACTGAGTATTACCAACCGTTTCAAGCTTGCCGTTAGTCGGATCAAGCTTGACCAGTCGCATCGTTTTTCGAAAGCCGAAGTCTTTCTTGGCTAATCCATACAGTTCAGTATCGACGAAGGCGATATCGTAAACTTCAGTGGCCAGCTTGCCAACTTGAGTGGCATTGCCTGTAGTCAAATCAAGACGATATAAGTTGCCTGATTTACCAGATATGTAGTTCTGGACATAGACGGCACCGGGGGGCAGCGAGCGACTCATTTTCCTCCTAAAGGTAACTTCCATAAACAGCTGCTTTAGAAAAACTGCCAGCCATTTCACCAAGGCAAATAGCCTCGTGCTCAAGCGATTCCCTTGCAAAAAATGCATATTGATGGCTACTAGATGAACCAACCCAAAATCAAAAATCTTAGTTTTTTGACAAAATCCTACCGTTCACTGTTTAGCCAGTATGAATTTCAATAGCTTCCATTGAGCTCCAAGCACCGTGGTTACAACAAACGCCAATCCAGATGACTATAGGCTATTGGTATTGGTCGCAGTCCAGACCCAGATAAAAAAATGAAATCAAACTTAACGTACTTTGAATCGTAAATAAACCCGAAGGACTTTTCAAGGAAATCGATCGAATTGAAGTTGCAACGCTTGCTAGATCTTTTGCAAGGCAAAAAGGACTAGAGCTCTGAAAACATTGGTGAAAGCAAAGCCCTGCCGATGTGCAGCGTATTTTGCCGAAGAAGCTCAACCTGGCTTGGGATTTTCACCCACTAAATTTTGCAGTGCTGACAACAGGGCATTACCACCCAAAATATATGATGCATTTGCGAACCTCATCTCTAGCTGAGTATTGCCTGCCAGTAGACCGATCCCCAGCAGAGTTTGCAGTGCTCCCAGAGTTATGTTGCGACGCCGACGTTTTTTGGGTTTACGGCTGAGAGTGGTGGTCGCCTGATGTTCCTGTGCTAAAGCCGAACTCAGCAACACAAATATTCTTTGCACTTGCTCTAAGTCTTCTAGGCAGGGCTCATCTGAAGGTGCGGGAAGTGGCGCTATTGCCCCTCGTTGGAACTGGGTGCGGCTGACGTTGAGGGGGTGCAGCGAGCTCAACTCGACGGTAATTAACGTCTCTGGAGCTTTTTTAAGCAAATCGTGTCCAGCCTGAGCTGACTGCTCACAAAATTGGCTAGCTTCCTGTATTAGCGCCTCAATCTTGGCTTCCACAGTGTCATCAGACAAACACTGCAAGACCTTTTTACTCGCCTGTTCTAGCTGCTGCTGTCGGTCTTCTGCAGTTTTGCCTTGATGCCGCAGTTGCTGGATCGCTTTTTGCCACTCTTTCAGTGTGACCAAAAGCTCCGTCACCTCCGATGCCATGCTGATGGAAAATCCTCTTTTATGCGTACAGATCAGCTACGTAGTCACCGTAGCCGTTGTAGATGATAGTGTCCTGCCGTTCCCAATCAAACGGGTTGGTATTGGTGCCGACCATTTTCTCCGTCATTTGCGACCAGCGAGGATGGGGCACATCAGGATTCACATTGGCTTCAAATCCATATTCGTTAGGCGACAGCGTGTTCCAGTAGGTGGCCGGTTGCTCTTTGGTGAATTCAATTTTCACAATCGATTTGCCTCCTTTAAAGCCATATTTCCAAGGCAACACCATGCGAATGGGAGCCCCATTCTGTTTTGGCAGCGTGCGCCCATACAGACCGACGGCAAAGAAGGCTAATTCGTTCGCCATTTCCTCAATCGTTAACGCTTCGACATAGGGCCAGGGCAAGTCGCGGCTTAGGCTCCAAGAAGGACCAGGGGTAATGTCTGGATCATAAAAAGAGGTGAAGCTGACGTATTTGGCGTCGCTGGTTGGTTCCACATCGTCCATCAGCGCCTTCATGGGAAAGCCCAGCCAGGGTACCACCATGGCCCAAGCTTCGACACAGCGAAACCGATAAACTCGCTCTTCTAGCGGAAAGCGTTTGGTCAGATCATCGAGGTCATATTTCTGCGGATTTTTGACGAGGCCGCTGACTGCCAAGGTCCACGGATCGGTTGGCAAGTTTTGGGCCTCGACCCAGATGTTTTTGGTGCCGCCAAATTCATAGAAATTGTTGTAGCTGGTCGCGTACTGCTCTTCGGTGATGGAGCGCCCCGCATCGCGAAAGTCAGGGTTGTTAGTAAAGCCCCTGAGCGGTTGCCCCAGCGTCTCTTGGAGGGCCGGATCCATCGCGTTGGAACGCTGGCAGGAAGCAAAGGAGACCGCCGCCGCCCCAATCCCCATGCCCACCATCCCTTTAATGAATCGGCGACGATTCCAATAGGCGGCTTCGGGGGTCACGCGACTGGCTGGCAATTGCCAAGATTTAGGAAGGTGGATAAAGCTCATGGGGCGATCGCACTTAACAAGAATGACCATTTCCCCGATTGTGGCACTTTCTTCGGCTCTCGGAATCGGCGATCGCCTCTTCTGTAATCAGGTTTAATCAGGTTTCATTGAACGACGGGGATTGGATTGACCGCTCCGTCGTAAGTTGTACTCCTGAGACACGGCTTTTTTACGCGCGCTTGCTGATCGCCCTGCCGCATAATCCAGTGCTAAATCTTGGAGGGCCGCTTGTTCTGCTTGCAGGGCTGGGGATGGTGACAATGCTGAGAAAGTTAATCTGGCGGTATTTAAAGACTTTTGAGCGCTGGTGAAATCGCCGCGATCGGAAAAAGCAATAGCTTCTGTGCGCGCCCGAGCCGCCATCAGTAAGGCAACTTGTTGTTGCACCATTGCATCGGCAGGAAAGTCGCTAAACTGCTCTGGACTGACAACCGGCATGGCCAAACTCGCCCGGAGGGTTTGACGCTGGGGCTGTTGGTGCGCTTCCCAAGCGAGACGCACTGTCAAGAGTTCGGTAACTTGCGTCAGAGCCGGTACCTGTAGCCGCACTACCACGTTGAGGGGCGAACCCACGATCAAGTTAGGGAGTTTATAACGCTGAGTGTTGGTCAGTTCAAAGTCGTTTAGCACATCCATCACTTTGACACCGTGTTGGGGTTCCATACCCAAGCTGACGCGCTGTCCCACCGTCGCGGTGAGTCCTGATAGCTCGGTTTCAAAAATGTCGGCGAGTTGCTCTGCCGACTCAATATGGAAGAAATTGCCGTTGCCGCTATGGGCCATGGCCACGAGTAAATCTTCGTTGTAGCCCTGACCAATGCCCAAAGTGGTGGTGCTCACCCCATGCTGAGCCAGACCATGCACATCATTGGCGATCGCATCAGGACGGGTCTCTCCGACATTGGCTTGGCCGTCAGAAAATAGGATGACGCGATTGAGCTGATGGGGATTGAGGTACTGACTCGCCTGCGTGCCGCCCTCCACCCAACCCGCGTGCAGGGCGGTAGACCCCCGCGCCTGTACTTGTCGAATTTTTGCCATTAGGGTCTGTTTATTATGGGCAAACGTGCTGGGAATCAGGGCATTCACCGCATGGTCAAACAGCACGACGCTGAGGCGATCGCTGGGCAACAAATTTTCCACCGCAAAGCAGGCGGCTGCCTGGGCTTGCTGAATTTTTTCTCCGCGCATGGAGCCGGAACGATCAATAACCAAGCTGAGGTTGAGCGGCGATCGCTCAGGGGTGCTGGGCAAAGTGGGTGGGGTAATACGCACCAGCACATCTAAAGTCATCGGCTGCTGCGTCACGATTGCTCCGTGAAGCGGCAGCAATTCTAGCTGGGGGGGAGTTGATGAAGGGCATCGGGTCATGGTGGATTCCTCCGAGATGAGTTGAGATCAGCGAGTCGCTGAGTCATGAGTTGCAGTAGGCGATCGCGTTCGTAGGCGGTGGCAGGGGGCACAAAATCCTCACGCACGTGGAGTTCTAGACCGTCCAGCAGATTAAGACGGGTCCAGTGAGACGGCAGTGACGGAGCCTCTGCCGCCGATTCTGCCGCCTGCCGCGATCGATCAGCAGTCTTAGAACGACGGGCGGGACTGGGTGCTGGGGCTGAGCGGGGAGGTGAGGCAGTGCCGGGGCGATCGCGAATGTTGGTCAAAAAGGTCAGGGCCGGATTTGTGGTTTCGACCGTGAGCTGTGCGCCGCCTTGCAAAATTTGCGCCAACGCCTCGTTTGGCTGACCGCCAATGAGTTGATGCATCGAGCTAACGCTGTATCCCGCTGCCAACAAGCGCCGCAGCACCAGTAACTGCAGTAGATGCCGATAGGTATAACGGGCTTCTCGGCCTTTTTTGAGCGGTTTGTCGAGCAAACCTTGGGTGGTATAGTGCCGCACCAACCGGGGATTTACAGCCTCCTGCCCCCGGTGGCCAGCCGTCGACTCTGGCAAGAACTGAGGCAAAAGGTCGTTGGCCACTTCGACAAAGCGATCCAGCGTTAGCTCCGGTTGCTGCTGCGCTAACTGTTGCAACATTTCCATGTCGCCATTCTAGATATTGACAATAAAAAGTGTCAATAACAATAAAATATGTAATTTTATTGCTTTGGGTAAGGTCGCTCAGCACTTTGCCGATCACCGGTCATGGCCGAGTTATAGCAGCGGAAAATATCTGGTCATTAAGGTCGGAGTGTTTATAGGCCTTCTACTCGCCCTGCTCGGGAGTTTCGCTCAGCTTATCGAGATAGGTCAGCACCATTTTTGCCAATAGGCTCTCTTCTAAATAGTGCTTGGCAACTTCTCCTGCGGTGGCTTTGATTGCCTGAGCATGACGTTCAGGATTGAGAAGTTGCCGACGGAGCGTGGCTAAGCGATGCTGGGGTGACTGTCTGATTTCAGTAAATTCCGCATTAATGATAGTCAACGCTTCGGTTTCTGTCGTGACGTTAGGATGCTGGGCCTGAAGCTGGGTGAGTAGGGTTTGCAATTCGGCGATCGCCTGCTTAACCTCTGGATCACTGGGATGGTTGTTTTGAGTCTCAATGTAAGTATCGACTTGCTCAAAGATTTGCACTTTTTCGGCTTTGGGAAAATGGTATTTCGGGCTCTCAGTCATGGTTCTGGCTCCTGTTCCAAAATGAATTCCAGATTTTGCGCCCCATGCAGCACTCGAATCACTTCGACCGTCTCGGCATGCAGCTGATAGAAAACGATGTATCGGTTGAAGCCTTTGATGTGATACTGACGCACTTGAGCCAGTTTTGGCGTGGTGAAGCCGCTGAGCTTGCCGATCGCAGGCAGTTCAGCAAGCCGCTGGAATGTGGCCTCGGCAGCGTAGAGAAAGCGATCGCCGGCATCAAGATTATCGCGACTGATGTAAGTGGCATGGTCAATCAGGTCTTGAATGACGATGGGCCGTTTGATTAAGTTAGCCATGCTGTGACTGGTCGGCTTGATTGCGGCGAACGGCGGCGCGAACGGTATCCCAATCGGCAGCGGTCATGGGCGTTGCTTCACCGGAGTCAAGCCCTTCTAACAGGAGCGGTTCCAGGTGTTCTTTGCGAGCTTTGTCTTGTTGAATCAGCGCCTGGATATAGTCGTCAGCAGTGCTGAAGTCTCCAGAGTCGATGCGGGCTTGTAGATAGGCGGTCAGGGCTGCGGACAGAGAAACAGTGAAGGTTGTCATAGTTGGCTAAGGGAAGTTAGTGGCTATTTTATCGACTAAGAATCGGAGTCTGGAGGTTGTTCGTAGTAGCGATTGACCCGCTCGAAGACTTTGACCTCGGTTGCATTCGGAAAAACATTGGTCGTATACCCAATCGCAGGTATCTGTTCCTTGTTTTGATTCCCTAAATCTAGATTTTGAGTTACCTCTTGCCAGATTTCATGATTGTAAAACCCGATATTTGTTTGTAATCTCTCTAATGAATAACTCAAACCTTCATTTAGAAAAATTACTTTAAAGGGATTGCTTAACGCTTCTCCGGCCTGTGATTTCACGGAAGAAATACTAAGTTTAACCAGAGATTCTATAATAATAAAGCGAATATCAGAGTCATCATTCTCGATGAGAGCTGACAACAGCTTATCAACAACTGGATGCTCATCAAAGTATCCCAATAGTTCAAAGAAAGCTAATTTTTCTTTTGGCTCCTTGGTCTTTTTTAATGAAGCAAAAATTTCTGGAAGCACTGTTTGAGCTTCGAACTTCTCTAACGCCTTAATTGCTTCATGGCGCACAACCGAATTTTTATCTTTTAAGGCATTAATGAAAATCGAGGCTATTGTTTCGTCACATAGTTTCGATAGTAGCTTTACTGCTTGCTGTCGATCTTGATCGTCCCTCGTTTGCAGAAGATTAGTCAAAACTGGGATAGCGGAGGAGTCAGCTATTTCTTCCAAAGCTTCAAACAAATGAAATCTATCAGAACGAGGCAGTATGTAATCAAATCCTCCTCTTTGTAAGAGTTCAAATAAGTCCTCTTTGACACGACTGTCACCTAGCTTGCCAAGCGCAATTGTGAGCTTTATACGAAAATTACTGTTCGAACTAAGTTTCTCTTTTTCATATAGCTCATAAAGCTGAGACACAACACTTGTGTTTCCAATCTTGCCCAATGCTTCAGCAGCTTCCTCTCTTACTTGAGGATACCAATGCTCAAGAGCTTCAGCTAGTGCCGGAACTGCCTTTGAATCCCTGAGCTCTCCAAGGACATAGGCTGCTTGTTCGCAGGGAACAGAATTTTCGAGAGCCTTAATTAATCCCGTGACTGCTCTTCTATCCCCTATTGCTACCAGCGCCTCTGCAGCTTGCCAAGCGATAGCAGTTTCATTGATTGCGACAAGCAAATCTTCTATTGCTGATTCACCTAGCTCACCCAAAGCTTCTACTACATGTTGACGAACTTCAACTTCTGTATCTTTACATTGAACTATCTGAGACAGTTCTCGCCTTACCTTTTCAGAATTTATTTTTGCCAAAGCTTTAGCCGCAGTCAAACGGAGATAAAGTCTCGAATAGGAAATAGGGTGCGTTGCTTTGACAATTTCTAGTAGTGCTGAGAATGATGTCTCATCATGTAATTTACCTAAAGCCTCAACAGCTTTTGCTCGAACTGCATAGTCTGAATCTTGTAAAGCTTGTCGCAAGTCTGGAACTACAGCGGTATTTCTTAGATCTCCTAGCGCTTCAATAGCTTGCTCTCGCACAGTACTGTTGGAATGATTCAAGAGATCCTTCAGATCTGCTAATACGTCTTGATATGCTGTCTTCCCTAAAACAAATACTGAAGCTATCAAAATGAGATCATTCTCTTCTCTAAGAAGTTGTCTTAAGTGATCTATAATTGACTGATTGTTGATATTGCTTAGTTGAAAAGCTATTTCAAAAAGTGATTCTTGGTTCTCTTCACTAATAAGGTTTTCTACTAGGATCCTTACTGCGTGATCAGAACAAGTTTTCCCTAGCAACCTAGTCGTGTAGATTTGGGAAGTGATTTGCTCATTGATTTTCTCAGTTAGATGGAAAACGGCTTGCTCTTGCCAGTTAAGATGAATATTGCCAGACAACTTCGCACCTAACATCAAATCCACGTCATTTATTGCCAATCTCACCACCCGCAACGCCTGCTCCTCCTCATCCACTAGCGACAGCATGAGCGTAATGGGTTCTGTCCACTTCAACAGGTTGAGGTAGTTTTGTTTCAGTTGGTCATCGCTCAGGGTTGGCAATAGCCGCAGTAAATATTCCGCCGCATAATATTCCTGAAAAAGTTGGTGATGAAATTCAAGATCGCCAGGGTCTTTCGCATCTTGCAGCAGGTGACAGCGGCGCAAATCTTTGAGCCAGAGCTTGGCTTTCGTGGCTGGGTCAGTAACGCCTCGATCTTTCAGCCAGGTTTCTAACAGCGTCTCGGCGCGATCTCGCGGCAAGGCATACCAGGCTTCCACAGATGTTTTGTCATCCGTCTGAATCATGGCAAACGCCAGGAATTGCAGGACATCGGCTTTAAAATCCCAGAAGTTTTCGGAGACAGGAACGTACTCTTTATCTTTTTTGATGCGATCGTACTTCTGGTCAAACTGCCAAAAGAGTTCACCCTTGCTTTGGGGAATTTGCCGGGTGGCGGGGTCAAAGACATCGCAGAGCAGTTTCAATAGCAGGGGCGTTTCGGCGATTTCTCGCAGGCGGTCTTTGAGCTGTCTTAGCAACGTATCCGCCTGGTCGGGCATTCTCCGTTTGGCAAGGTATTTACCCACAAATTTCCGCATTTGCGGTTCGCTAAGGGGCCGCATCTCCAGTTGCTTAGCAATGCCCAGATCGCCCCCCACCGAAAGATCCCGCGTGGCGAAGACCATTGGAGTAGTAGGATTATCGTCGCGAAAGTCTTGGAGCTGACGCCGTCGTTCCTCTGACGGAATTTCATTCACCCCATCCAGCAGCAACAGCAGTTGATCTTGCAAGAGCCAGTCATCCAGTTGTTCGAGGGTGACACGCACTTTCGCTTTGCGGAATTCTGCCAGAATCAGGTCAGTGATCGGGCGATCGCGCTTGAGCTGTACATACACCGGAATGACCGTGGCCTCTGCCAGTCCTACATCAGCCAATTCCAGCAGCAACCGCTGCAGCGTCGTCGATTTACCCGAACCCGGTCGCCCGGCTAGCAGCACATGCTGTCGCTCATGCCCCAGGGCCATCCTCCGCAACCCCTCCAGCACCGGAAAGCGTTCAACTTTTTTCTGCTCTGGTTCGATCGCCTGTTCTGGCCGCTCTGGTTGACGTTCTATCGTCTCGGCTTCCAGCGAAATCAGCGCTTCCGTTTCGGTGTACAGCTCCCGAACATCCTGGTAGCGAGGATCTCGCTGAATGAACTGTCGATACTGGTCAAACATTCACCGTACTACCTTAGAAAATTGAGCACTTCCGAAGAAGGCTTTCGTCTCGTCGCAAACGGGTTTGGGTTAAACCGATGATAGCGAGCCCCCATCGGTTTGATTGAAGCGCCGCCGCTCCGCATTAGTCCGTGGCTTGCTTTTGAGACTTAATGACCAGAATTTTTCCGCTGCTGATATGGCTAAGCCGTCATCAGTGCTTGTAGAGCAGGATTCAACGCTTGCACCGATGCCAATCTTGGCTAAACCTAAGCTGCAGTGGTGGCGCGATCGCGTCCCTTCCCATGCTAAGGATTGGCTTAATCATCTCGGCAGGATGTGACAAGATGATACAGGTTGTCGAGTGCCCGCCTGATTGCATGACTGACTCTACTTTTGGCTCTATGCCCGCCTATGAAAAGCTCAAAACCTTACGACCGCTGATGCTCAGGCTACATAAGGCCCTTTTAGATGCCGAGCAGGATAGTTACGAGCGGGTTCACGGGCCTATCACCTCCAAGATGGAACTGTTTCAACTCGTGGTGAACGACGAATGGTTTGACTGGTTGCGCCCAATTTCAGGCTTTATTGCCCGCATTGATGAATCCATCGCCTCAAAAGAGCCGGTTTCCCCCAATGAGATTCACGGTTTACTCGAAAAAGCCTATGAAATCTTACCTTTGCAGTCTGACGAGGCCAGTGAAGCCGCCGTACGTTATCAACGGGCGGTAGATAATTACCCGAAGATTGCCACTTTGCATAAGCAAGTCATGGATGTTTTGCAACCTGTGGCGGACAATAGCGAACCGTCTTAGCCTCACCAGCGTGGTCTTGGAAGCTGACTTTCAGGACTTTAGGAAAAATATTCCATGCCGTGTTGTGTGTGTCAGCCCACAATCGGTAAGGGATGAGGATTAAATAAATTACTGAGGCCAAGCTGGATAACATTTTCCCTCCTGGGAGGGGCAGCGGGGTGGGTTGCCTCTGAGTGCGAGGGTTTGAACCCACCCCGCCTATGGCACCCCTCCCGAGAGGGGAAAACCGGCACATGATTAAATTCCCGATCCTAAGGAGCGGCTCAAATGCTCTCCCAAGCCACGATTATGGATGCAAAACAAATGGTGAAATCGGGCGATTTCATTGGCTATCGAGCCGGTGGTGAAGCTCATTAACTCAAAAATATTGGAACAGCATTCTTCGGTGCATTGTTGTGGGTCAAAGACTCCCTCACGATGTAAGCGATTACCCACTGCAGCAAAAGCGCATCTCGCAACCAAGGACTGCCCTGGAACCTAGTTAACCTAGACAACATCTCTGATCCCAAAGCAGGCAGAAAGGTCTAGCCTTCTGCTACTTCACTGCATGCTTTTAGAACAATCATCCACGATGCCGATGTCATTTTCGTCTTCGATCAAGTTGCATTTTAGAGATGGGCAGCCACGAAGACCTACTCAGCCACGGCGGTCTCTACAACCGCCTTCACACTTCTCAAGAAACGGGGGATTTGTTGGGGTGATGGACCTCACCGCCTGCGGCACCTCTCCTTGCAAAGGAGAGGTTTATGGACATGCTGGCTTTGTGCTTCAACAACTCTGTCCAGAACTCCGGTTCCTCTTCTTGAATAAGGAGATGCTAGGTGAGGTCGAAGGAGTTGAAGGAACTCTATCTGCTCGCGCACCAGGTTTTTTACATTGATGCGACGATATACAACCAGGATGACTCTGAGGCAATTCAGGAAGCGGTCAACGCTTAATCGCTAATTGGGTCTGAGTTGTGAAAGCTTAGTGGCGCAGAAAAGTCCTGAAAAGATTGATATGAGGGGTTTCTCATATTGAGAAGGGGAGCCCGCCATGAGAAGCTGAAGTTCCCCAACTTAGCAGCATCTGCACATAAAGACTCCCCAGCTATATCGTCAACTGATGACCAACTGAGTCAATGGGTAAACGCCAAAGAGGTGCGTCATCTGCAAGGGGTCGGCGAAGCGGTGGGAGCGATTCTGCAGTCACAGCAAGCCGCCCCGGCCCGTTGGTTGCCCTACCTCAGTCATCGTCGCTGTGGGGCGCGCGCCCATCTGGAACCTCTGCAGTATCTGCTGGAAAATCCGCATATCAGCGCCGAGCGCTTCTATCAGCCATTGCTCCAGCGAGTCTTCGCTGCTTTTGCCCACACTGCTGTGACGTTAGCTCTCGATACCAGTGTGTTGTGGAATCAGTATTGTCTCGTCGAGGTGTCCCTGATCTGGGGTGGCCGCTCACTGACGGTGGCGCAAACTGTGCTGGAGCATCCCAGTGCCAGTGTGGCGTTCGAGGATTATCAAACGGTGTTAGAGCAGGCCTATACTCGGCTGCCCACCGGGTGTGAAGTGACCCTCTTGGCGGACCGAGGCTTTGACCACAAGCAACTTCTACAGTGGTTACAAACCCATCAGTGGGACTGGATGATTCGCCTCAAAGGGGATGTCGCCCTCCGGCTGGCGACCGGACGCCCTTGCCCAGTTGATGACTTGTGGCCCCATCGGACGAAGCCTATTTTTATCGTCACGTTGAGGTCGATGACGAGATTCCCGCGCACTTAGCGACGGCTCAACTCTCAACAGCCTCGGAGCCGTGGGCCGTCCTCTCCAGTGCCGCCCCGTCACTGCACACGTTTGCCCGCTATGGCGAACGCTTTGGCGGCATTGAACCACATGTCAAGGATGACAAGTCAGCGGGGTTCCACCTGCCGCAATCCCGGCGGCGCAACGCTCAGCAGCGGATATGGGAGGGGCGATCGCGGGATGGTGGAGGCGATCGCGATTGCCGAGGAGATTGGGGGTGCGATCGCTCCTACTCATTCACATTGGCAAAGCCCTTACCCGAAACACGCCGTCACTTACAGAAATAATGGCTCCAGTACGTAAGTCATCGGTGCAGTGAAACAAAACATCCGATAAACGTGCTTCAACCACTTCTCGACTGGCATTACCGAGCCGGAATATCACCACACTGGGCAAAGCCGCTCCGCTAATCGCCAGCAGATCGCCAAAATCCAGATCAATGGTCAGTACAATCCGGTTTTCAGCTCTTGCCTTACTCAAAATTTCCTCATCAGGCAAACGTGTAAGCCTTCATCCAGTAAATGCACTGCGTCATAACCTTGCTGGCGTAACCATTCCACTGTGCGTGGAGAAATACCCATGTCTGCTAAAAACTTCATCCCGCTTTTGCAGCTGGGTAAACGCGATCGGAGGCCAGCCAAGCTGCATACTGGAGGGCTTGCCGAACATCGTCAGCTTCTAAATAGGGGTAATCTTCAATGATTTCGGCAATCGTTTTGCCGTTGGCAACTAAGTTCAGCACTAAGGACACAGGGACTCGCATGCCACGAATACAAGCCTGTCCTGCCATAATTTGAGGTTCAAATGTGATGCGGTCAAATCCCAACAAAACCTTACCCCCAGCTTGCATCCTAGGACAGCCTAAAAACTCACATACACCCAGATCATATCCAATTGTTTTGCAACACTAAAGCATGATGGCGATTGAGGAACGATCGCAGTGAGTATGATGGGCGCAAAGTGAGGGTAGGAGCGATCGCCCTCCAGACGTGCTAGCGTCAACGCGGTGAGGATGAGGGCGATTCTGCTAATGATCGGGAGCGCATCACTATGATCGTGACTTCATGAAGCTGCTATTCGATCAAAAACTTTCGCGTCGATTGTGTGATCGCCTAGCAGAACTCTTTCCTGGCTCTGCCTTCCGATGAGATGGATTGAGTAATCATTCCATTGGCTTAAACAAAGCATCCTAAAATCATGCCGACGAGCACAACAAATCCCAGTAAGACGTTTTGTCGAAAGATTTTGCCATAGAGAGACGGCGGCGGCTTGTAGAGCCCGAGCAGATATCCTTCACGACCCCAAAGGGCGATCGCCCCTACTAACGTTAACCAATAGGGCCAACCCAGAGGCATAACAATGCCCACCCCTGCAAGTAATGCTGCCGTCGCCGTAAAAAAGACAGTGACGGCCAAAGGCGTCCGTTTACCAAAAAAGATGGCGCTGGAATTGATGCCCAAGCGCTGGTCAAACTCTCGATCGGGAATGGCGTAGACCGTATCGAAGCCTAGCGTCCAACAAATAACTGCGCCCCACAAAAGCCAAGCGGCCAATTCTAGCGTGCCGGTCACCGCCGACCAGGGAATCAGCACGGCAAATCCCCACGCGATCGCCAACACGAGCTGTGGCACTGGAAACACCCGCTTTGCCAGGGGATACAGCACAATCACTGGCACGGCAGCGACGCACAGAGCAAAGCTCAGCCGATTGAGATAAAACGTCAGGCCATAGGCACAGATAAACATGACCAAGGCCAGCGCGATCGCCACCCAAACCGATAGAGCTTTAGCCGCCAGGGGACGGTTGCGCGTCCGCTGCACCTGCGGGTCAATATCGCGATCCCATAAGTCGTTGACGACACAGCCAGCAGCACTAGTGACCATACTGCCGACAATAATCACCAGCAGTAGACCTATCGGTGGTGTCCCCCGCGCGGCCAAAAACAGTGACCACAGAGCGGGCACCAGCAATATCAGCCGTCCCGTCGGTTTGTCCCACCGCATCAGCCGCAAAATTGCTTTCCAGGTCGGTTCAGAACGGGGTAAATCGCGCGTTTCCATAGTCACAGCAACAGGTTTCCACTATTCAGCATAGCCCTGCGAGGGGATCAACCTTTAAGGGGAAATAATGGATTCCACCAAAATATGACTCACTGATATCAGTCGAAAAGTGGATATAGGACAAACTTATTCCCCCCGAGGGTCTATCTATATTATTTGCCAAGAGTACTCAAGATTTAAGTATAAAAGGGCTCTATAAACCTGCAGAAAACTACTGAGAGCTTAAACTCTGGATGAAGTTCGACGACGCCTACAGGAAAGCTTGAAGTTTATGGTTAAAATAACCATAAGTCATTCAGAGTTTGTCATGTCTCTTTCTCCTTTGCAGGCTTTGCCTCAAGACTATAGTTTGCTGACAGACCTGTACCAACTCACCATGAGTGCCTGCTATGTCGGCGAAGGGTTAGACCAGCGGCGCGCCAGTTTTGAATTATTTGCCCGGCGGTTGCCGTCCAATTTTGGCTACCTGATTGCGATGGGGTTGACGCAGGCGATCGAGTATCTAGAGGCGTTTACCTTTAGCGATCGCCACCTTACACAACTGCAAGAGACGGGACTCTTTGACCATGCTCCTGCCGCCTTTTGGGAGACGCTGCGCCAGGCTCGCTTTACGGGGGACGTTTGGGCCGTACCTGAAGGCACAGCGGTGTTTGCCAATGAGCCGCTGCTGCGAATTGAAGCCCCTCTCTGGCAAGCGCAAGTGGTTGAAACCTATCTCTTAAACGTACTGAATTACCAAACGCTGATTGCCACTCGGGCGGCACGACTGCGCGATATGGCTGGTCCCGACGCTAAGCTGCTAGAGTTTGGCACTCGCCGCGCCTTTAGTCCGCAGGGAGCCCTGTGGGCGGCGCGGGCAGCTTTGGCGGGGGGGCTCGACAGCACATCGAATGTACTGGCGGCATTGCAACTGGGCACAAAGCCCACGGGGACGATGGCTCACGCTTTGGTGATGGCGATCGCGGCGTTGGAAGGCAGCGAAGCCGACGCCTTTGACGCCTTTCATCGCTACTTTCCTGGGGCACCGCTACTCATCGACACGTTTGACCCGGTGGGGGCGGCTCATCATTTAGCCGAGCAGCGGCAGCAGGGCCACAACGCCTTGGCTGGGGTAAGGTTAGATTCCGGCGATTTAGCCCCCCTGTCGCAACAGGTGCGAGCGTTGTTACCAGGGGTGCCGATTTTTGCCAGTGGCGATATTGATGAATACGAAATTGTCCGGCTGCAGCAAGCGGGGGCCGTGATTGACGGTTACGGATTGGGCACCAAATTGGTGACGGGCGCCCCGGTCAATGGCGTTTACAAACTGGTTGATATTGATGGGATTCCAGTGATGAAAGAGTCCTCCCGCAAAGCGACTTACCCTGGCCGCAAGCAAATCTTTCGGCAGTATGACGGCGATCGTGCGGTCAAAGACTGGCTGGCGCTCACGACCGAATCACTCGACCCCAGAGCCCAGCCACTTTTACAACGGGTGATGACCGAGGGGCAACGGGTGACTCAGTTAGATACTTTGCCTGACATTGCCCAGCGTACGGCTCGGTCGGTGGCCTCACTGTCACCAGCAGTACGGCAGGTGCAGAGTCCTAAGACCTACACTGTTGACATTACGGCGGCACTCACTCAGTTAACTCAGGCCACCCGACAGGCCGTCCAGACAACAATAGCAAGTGGGGGCTAGGTAGGTTGGAGGAGTATGCCGATATTTCTTAATTATTCCGATTGAGAGCGCCAGAGAGCCCCGGCGTCAGCTCTGTTCGATGATTCTAAATCGGCGTCGACAGTCATGTTCTGAGTCGCTTTGAAGTCCATTCTGTTATTTATGCACATAATGAAACCGCCTATGCGCATTGCTCTATTTGGCATGAGTGCCGATCCGCCCCATCGGGAACACGGCAAAATTTTACGGTGGCTGGCTGAGCATTTTGACCATGTCGCCGTGTGGGCTGCCGATAATCCCTTTAAGGAGCATCAGTGTCCGCTGCGCGATCGCCTGACCATGCTCGACTTGATGATTCACGACCTGGCGGTGCCTCAACATACGGTGGCGCTGTATGAAGCGTTGAGCCATCGTCGTAGTTTGGTGAGTGCCCAGCGGGCTCAACAGCTTTGGCCACAAGCCCAGCTCACGCTGATCGTTGGGGCTGACCTGGTTGAACAATTGCCCCACTGGTACCAAGCCAAAGAGCTATTTCAACTCGTGCGGATTTTAGTCATTCCACGGCCAGGCTATCAGCCTGCAGGTCAGGCTTTGGCGACGATTCGCCAACAGGGAGGACAAATCGAAATCGCGGAGACCCTCAAAACCTTTGGCGTGTCCTCCTCTTACTATCGCGAAACCGAAGACCCAAAGGCTTTAACCGCTGCCGTTAGTGCTTATATCAACCAAAGAAACCTGTATCCATGCCCGGAAAGCTCCAAAGAAAAACAGCCGATCTCTTAAAGTCTGAACCCCTGGCGGACTTTAAAGTCGGAGTCGATAACGTCATTTTCTCGGTCGATACCGAGCAAAATCGCCTGCTGGTACTGCTGGTCATGCGCCATGACGACCCCTACAGCGATTACTGGAGCTTGCCCGGCACGCTGGTCCGCCAGGGCGAATCTTTGGAAGACGCGGCCTATCGCGTACTCGCCGAAAAAATTCGCGTTGAAAACCTCTATCTCGAACAGTTGTATACCTTTGGTGGGCCAGCGCGTGATCCCCGAGAAGACAAAGCTGCCTACGGGGTGCGCTACCTCTCAGTCAGCCACTTTGCCCTAGTGCGGTTTGCTGAGGCCGAATTGATTGCCGACGGCGTCAGCGGCATTGCCTGGTATCCCCTGGCGCAGGTGCCCACCCTCGCCTTTGACCATGCCAAAATTTTGGCCTATGGCTATCAGCGCCTCAAAAACAAGTTGGAATATAGCCCCATCGCCTTTGATGTACTCCCCGACATTTTTACCCTTGGAGACCTTTATCAGCTCTATATCACGGTCTTGGGGGAAGGCTTTTCCGACTATTCGAACTTTCGAGCACGGCTGCTGAAATTAGGCTTTTTAGAAGACACGGGCCACAAAACCTCACGCGGAGCCGGACGCCCGGCCAGCCTCTACCGTTTTGACGCCCAAGCTTTTGAGCATTTGAAAGATAAACCGATGGTCTTTATTTAGCCGATTTCTCCTGGCCTGAATTATCTGGATGTTTGAGAACGCTACGCCCACCCATATGTCGATGGTTTCTATGAAAATTGCGATCGCTCAACTTAATCCCACGATTGGCGACTTAGCCCATAATGCTGAGCAGATTTTAACGGCGGTGAATACAGCAGCGGCGGCAGGGGCACGGCTGGTGCTGACACCAGAATTATCCTTGTGTGGGTATCCGCCCCGTGACTTACTCTTGCGGCCTGGTTTTATTACCACGATGCGCCAAGCGTTAGAGACATTAGCGCGACAACTACCCCCCGCAGTCGCCGTGCTGGTCGGTTTTGCCGAGGTGAATGTCGGGGCCCGCGATCGCGGGGCCAAGCCTTTGTACAACAGCATCGCCTGGCTCGAAAATGGCCAAGTGCAGCAGGTATTTCGCAAACAATTGCTGCCTACCTACGATGTCTTTGATGAAGATCGTTACTTTGAGCCTGGGCAGACCATTAACTCTTTTCACCTGCCGTTGTCCGATGGTCAATCGCTCCATATCGGCGTCACGGTTTGTGAAGACCTGTGGAATGACGAGCAGTTTTGGGGGCAGCGCCGATATCCTGACAATCCCATTGCTCAGCTCAAGGATGTCGACGTTGACCTCATTGTAAATTTGTCGGCCTCCCCGTTTACGGCGCAAAAGCAGCCGATTCGTGAGGCGATGTTGGCCCACAGTGCTCAACGGTTTCAGGTACCCATTGTGTATGCCAACCAAATTGGAGCCAATGACGACCTGATTTTTGATGGCCGTAGCGTCGCTGTCAATCGTCAAGGTACTGTGATGGGGCGAGCCAGTGCTTTTCAAGATGATTTGCTGTGGCTGACCTACGACGCGCCATCTGCAGACTTGCAGCCAGGCATTGTCAAACCCTCGATCGCTGATATTAATGAAGAAATTTGGTCGGCGTTAGTGCTTGGGGTCAGAGATTATGCTCGCAAGTGCGGCTTTAGCAAGGCGGTGATTGGGCTCAGCGGCGGCATCGATTCGGCCTTGGTGGCGGCGATCGCCGCCACTGCCCTCGGGGCAGAAAATGTGTTGGGCGTGCTGATGCCTTCCCCCTACAGCTCTGATCACTCCATCAGTGATGCTGAGCAACTGGTGCAAAATCTCGGCATTCGTAGCGAAAAGCTGGCGATCGGCCCGCTGATGTCGGGTTATGACGAGACGCTGGCAGACTTGTTTGACCGTACTCAGTTTGGGGTCGCAGAAGAAAACATTCAGTCGCGCATCCGGGGCAATTTGCTGATGGCGATCGCCAACAAGTTTGGGCACTTACTCTTATCGACCGGCAACAAATCTGAGATGGCGGTTGGTTACTGCACTCTCTATGGAGATATGAATGGTGGTTTAGCAGTCATTGCTGACGTGCCCAAAACCCGCGTTTATCGCCTCTGTGAATGGCTAAACTGCCATCCTGCATCGGCTTTAAGCGATATTGCCAGGTCGACTTTAGTCGATGCCGTCATTCCCCACAATATCTTGACCAAGGCCCCCAGTGCCGAACTCAAACCGGGGCAGGTCGACCAGGATTCCTTACCCAGCTACGAAGTCCTGGACGATATTTTGGAACGACTGGTGCAGCGCCACGAAGCCATTGCTGAAATTATCGCGGCCGGGCACGCCCCAACGGTTGTCAATCAAGTTGTACGTTTGATGAGTCGCGCCGAATTTAAGCGTCGTCAAGCGCCCCCAGTGTTGAAAGTAACGGATCGCGCCTTTGGTTCTGAATGGCGGATGCCGATCGCCAGTCGTTGCCTGGCTAGTCCCACGTCCTATCGTCATGTGCCATCGGCTCAACCTCAGCCAGCCGTGGCCCACCCACCCCTCTGAACGGACTGCCGCCATTTGCCGACTGGGAGCCCCGGAGCCACCGCCGAGATTCACATCACGGTCAACTCATGACGTTACCCCGGCAATTGAAAACTGATCGCAAAAAGCCTGATGCCAAAATGAGAGGACGCTATCAGGCTTAAGGACTCATCAGGCACAGGTTTTCTTTATCGTGAATGCCGCTCTTCTAACCTCCAAATAGCCATCTTTCCCCTTTGTTTGCTGGCTTCATAGCCAATCACTCTAATCCATAGGACTATTTTGGAGAGCTGGTATGCGTGAATGCAAAAAGGCTTGTCGTAAGCACAAACCCCCTAAACGCATTAGGTATTTTTGCCAACTGTTGACAATGGATTTCAATAAGGTAGAATGGATTCAACTTGGAGGCTTACATGTTGAGCATTCCTGTTCTCCTCTCAACAACGGTCTAGGTGCTTCTACGGGGGCACCTTTTTTATTGCGACAGTCGCTGTTAGTAGATCCGGCTCTTCTTCTAATAATGCGATCGCTCTTGAGCGTTTTCGCCGAAATCAGGGAATAGTGAACCTGTGGATTTGGTGAAAATTATCTAGAAAATATCAGCAGTATTTGGGACTGTGCTGAATGCTCTGTATTTTTACTCGGTTATTTCTACGGCTAGTCATCTGACCTCATCGGCTCGCCGACTTCTGGCACTTGTGAGTCTGAGCCTTGGTCGCTGGTGATTAAGTCTGACTCAGGCCGAGTATGCGGTTAAGAACCTTTTAGGCCCTGTCAGTTGGTTAGCTCATCCTGGCGCCTAAGCTGTCAGGATTGTCGACAGGAGCCTGTTTATAATCACAGCCATATTTGTTTATCACTGCCAAGTTTTCTGGCTAATTGTTGTCTCAGTGCCCTGTTGGACATGACTCAAGAGTTATTTACCCGCACCCCTGTTTCTCCTAACCGAAAAGTGACCGACACCCTTCCTTCTATTCCCGCTGTTTTGGACGCGATCGCCGATCCGGTCTTTCTGACTGATGCCGATGTTCAGTGGGTATACGTTAACCAAGCTTGCTGTGATTTGTTTGGCTTACCTCAGTCGACTTTGATGGGGCGGCCTGAGGCGGCCTGGTTAACTCACGTCGGGCTCGATATCCTGCAAGGGTTGCAACACAAAGCCCTGGCCACTCAAGCTACTCAAGAGCGCGAAATTGCGCTCCGCGATCGTAATGATGAAATTCGGATCTTGGCGGTCAAAATCAGCGTGATGGTGACCGCCGAGTCCGCAGTTTTTCTGGTGCATACTCTGCGAGATATTACGTACCGCATCGAAGCCGAACAACGCCTGCAGCGGGAGTCGCGCCGTGAGCGCTTGTTAGGGGCGATCGCCAAGCATTTGCTGCAGTCGATGCGGCCCGCTACTCTACTTGAGCGCAGCATGGAAGAAGTGCGCCGCTTTTTAGAAGCTGATCGCGTCCTGTTCTACAACTTGCGGCCCAATCATGTTGGCGTCGTTGCTGAAGCAGTGGTGCCAGACCAATGCTCGCTAAAAGAAATCTTGCTAACGCATACCGACTTTGAGCAGCCGGGGCTAGACCAATATCAAAATGGTGCAGTTCAGGTGATTGAGAATGTGGCTGAGGCGGATTTATCGGCCGAGTTCAAACACTATTTGCAGGCCCTTGACATTCAGTCTTATATTGCGATTCCCGTCGCTCAGGGAGACGGCCTCATGGGCCTGATTTGTGTTCATGATTGTTGTCATCCTCGACCCTGGTTGCCCTGGGAAATTGAGTCGATCAAAGATGTGGCCACTCAGGTCGGGCGGGCGATCGCCCAGGCCGACTTATACACTGAAGTTAGCAAGCTCAACACGGAGCTGGAAACCCAAGTCGAACAGCGGACTCGCCAACTGCGGCAGGCATTGGATTTTGAGGCGACTCTCAAGCGCATTGCCGATCGCGTGCGCGACAGCTTAGATGAGTCGCAAATTTTGCAAACAGCCGTGGAAGAGTTAACGAGTGTGCTGGGTGCAAAAGGATCTAACACCGCTCTATACGATTTAGAACAAGGGACTTCGACCATTTATTACGAGTACAACGAGTCTCTGCCGCCTTACCAGGGCAGGGTGGCCCAGATGGAGGCTTTTCCCGAGGTTTACCATCAGCTGCTCGACGGTCAATACTTCCAGTTTTGCTCTAAGGAACCGAATCCAGTACGGGGGCACGTCGCCATGTTTGCCTGCCCCATTCGTGATGATCGGGGGGTGCTAGGAGACCTCTGGCTCATTAACGAAAAGGATTACGAGTTCGAAGACCAGGAGATTCGCTTGGTGCAGCAAGTCGCCAACCAGTGTGCGATCGCGATTCGCCAGGCGCGACTCTATCAGGCATCGCAAGCCCAGGTCAAAGAACTCGAACGGCTCAATCAATTGAAGGACGATTTCCTCAGTACGGTGTCTCACGAACTGCGGACACCGGTGACCAGCATGCGAGTTGCCCTGCAGCTTTTGGGGGTGACTCTCAACCAAGAGCTCAATCTCAACGAAGAACTGCAGAAGCCCAAAAATAGTCAACACCGGGTAGCTCGCTACTACACCGTCCTCAAGGAAGAATGCGAGCGGGAAATTAGCTTGATCAACGATTTGCTAGATCTTCAGCGACTGGACGGTGGCAATCATCCGATTACGCCTCAGCAAATCAATTTGTCTAGTTGGTTAGCCGGGATTACGAACAGCTTTTACGAGCGGGCCCAAAGCCGTCAACAAGCGATTCATATCAATTTGCCTGATTCGCTGCCGCCGCTGGTGAGTGACCAGGCTAGCTTAGAGCGGGTGTTTGCGGAACTGTTGAACAATGCTTGCAAGTACACGCCGCCCAGCGAAACCATCTCGGTATCAGCGATCGCTAATATGGATGACCAGGTGCTCGTTACTGTCGCAAATACGGGCGTAGAGATTCCCGCTACTGAGTTGCCTCGCATTTTTGACAAATTCTATCGAGTGCCGAGTGCTGACCCCTGGAAGCAGGGCGGCACCGGGCTCGGCTTAGCGCTCGTGCAAAAGCTCCTGGTGCATATCGGAGGCGACATTCAAGTCACCAGCGATCGCGTTGGTACCACTTTTCAGATCACTCTGCCATTGGATATGACGCTCGCGGTCTAAGCACGTTAAGGGAGTCGCGCTTAAATAACATCCCATTTACCCTGCGACCCATTCACCCTGCCACAGTCTTGTCTGGGTATTTTACTTTCAAGCTAATCCCTAAGCTGCAAAGCACTAGCGCCCAGTAGCAACAGTCGCCTCATGGTTCTAAGGCAGAATGCGGCATGCTGAATACCCTTCGGGAAAGGCAGAGCCCTACGGAGTTCGGCATAAGAACACTGCCTGTGTGGTGCTTTCAGAAATCATGGCCAGTCGCCGTTAGGTTTGAACAGGGTAGATCGCTGGAGCCTTTACTTAGCAAGGCTTTCAGTTCTGCCTTCTGCCTTTGCCTTCTGCCTTTCGCCTTCTGCCTTTCGCTACACAACTGTCCTGATCTGATGGCGGATCGCTATAGTTTCTAGCTCCCCTTGTCCCGCTACTCCCCCGCTCTAGAGAACGGTATGCAAATTTGCGCCGCATGGTACTAAAGCACCCTCTACCGTTGTAAGCCGTTCGGCCGGTTGATGGGTAGCTCACCACTGCGAATGTGTAAATCTCGTTGGGGAAAGGGAATCTCAATATCGTGCTGGCGTAAAGCGGCGGCGATCGCAAAATACAAGTCACTTTTAATGACCAACTGTTTGGGCGGATCAGCAATCCAAACAAGAAGCTCAAAATTGAGCGCACTGTCACCAAATCCTTTGAAAAAAACCAGCGGTGGGGGCTTGGAAAGCACCTGGGGATGTTGGTAACTCGCTTCGATAAGTACCTGTTTGACCTCTTTCGGGTCAGAACTGTAAGCAACGCCGACGGGCAGACGAATTCGGGAGACCGGATTACGATGACTCCAATTTATTACTTCCTGCTCTAGAAACCGAGAATTGGGCACGATGATGGAAACCTGATCGAGGGTTTTGATCTCGGTACTTCTCGCGCCAATGTGCTCAACAGTGCCCTGAAAGTCGCCAAATGCCACAAAATCGCCGACCTGAATCGGCCGCTCAAACACGATAATAAATCCGCTGCCAAAATCCTTCACGATATTTTGTAACCCTAAGCCTATCCCGACCCCCAGAGCACTGGCAATCAGCGCCAGTGAGCTGAGGTCTAGTCCCCAAATCTGCAGCACGACGACCGTGCCGACAAAAATCATGCTGTACTTGGCAGTTACTGAAATCGCAGCTTGTAAGCCGCGATCGATGCTTGTGAGCCGTAGCACTCGTGATCGCAGAAAGTTGGCAACTATGCCAGAAACGACAACGACCCCCAGCAAAATGCCCAGCAACAACAGCAGACTAAAGATTGAAAGCTCGGTTTGCCCCAGGCGTAAATTGGGTCTTAAGAAACCTTCGAGCACTTGACGGCGAAAAAAGTAGCTCCAGCGGCGGGTGATGGGAAACAGCGTCGTAATATAGCTGATCAAACTCAGCCATAGAGCGAATCGAATCAAGCTGAGCAGCAAAGATAGCAATAAATTGAGCCCAACTGGCGGCGTATTGTCATCGTCGTTTGGGGTGGTGAGGCGTTGGATTAATGGCCGCCGCCAACGTCGCCACAGATAGCCAATGAGCTGATGCGCTACTACGGTCAGCAGCAATAACACCAGCGAAAACAGTAATCGCCGCTGTAAAACTGTCTCACTCCGCTCTGCCTGAGCGCTCTGCAGTTCTTGATCAATTTGCTCTGCCCAAGTGTCTGCAAGCGTGCTTGGAGAGTCCCCATTGTTTAGCTCGACATCATTTTGGGTGACAGTCATCAAATAGCGGTCATTGACCAAAAGAACCGGCACTTTATTGCGAATTGCTGTGGTTACCACGAGTTCTTCGTTGGTCTCAACGACCTCTTCCAGTTCCTGGCTAACCGTGTCTGCCCGCTCATTCGCATTAACCTGACTCGTTGAGGCAACCTCAAACAGCGGCCGACCATCCAGCACGACAGGGGCACTACTGAGGTCTAGGGTTTGGGCGATGCCGCCACTAACTAGCATGAACCCCAAGGCCACAACCAGCAGCAACACCGGCAACGGTTGCCAGAGTGATTGTTGCCAACGCCGATGGTGAAACCTTTGTTGCTGCATCTGTTTGCCCATTGATGGCGGCAATCTCCTAGCTCCTGGCGATCATGATTAGTTTCGACTCCCTTTGCTCAAGCCCCTGTGCTGAGTAACCCGTTAGGCGATGAAAGTGAAATGCGTTGTCAAGAGCTGTTGACCCACCGCGCCCTCGATTAGGTATATGGGCTGTGGAGGCGGGTGGCTAATTATGGTCTCAACCCCAGAGACTTCAGGATTAGCAGGCAGATGTCGAGCCGCCTGGGTAAAATCAAATCATCTCAACTGCCACCCTGATTTGGCGGCTAAGGCTAAAGTAAGCTGCTAATTTTTCCGGCGATCGCTCCTTGGGCGATAATCCCTTCGGTGCGCTCTACGAGATTGCCTGCCTTAAAGAACAACAGCGTGGGCACCCCCATGATGCGATAGTGGCTGGCCAGTTTCTTATAATTGTCAATATTGATTTTGGCGAGTTTCGCCTGACCATCAAATTCTTCAGCCAGGCGATCGATAATCGGGTTCATTAATTTACAAGGCCCACACCAGGCGGCCCAAAAGTCCACAACTACGGGCACATCGCTCTGCAGCACTTCGACCTCAAAGTTTGCATCGGTCAAGGTGACATATTTTGTTGCTTCAGTCATGGTCCTGAACTCCTAACAAGGGCTGACATCGGCTTTGCATCGCGGACAAAGACGTTGGCAAAAACGCTTCGTCATTCTTCCCTAAGATAGTCGATTAATCAGAATAAGTAGCAGGGCCTGATCAAGCCTTAAAGCCTATCGCTGATTTCGACTCCGCTCAATCAGCTGGATTATCTTCTGCATAAGATGTCGAGGCTTGAGCGGAGTCGAAACCCATCTGCACAATAATTGCGCCAACCTCTGATTTAACAGCCGTGTGCTTTGAGCACCCACTCGTCTATATGCGCAGGCCTTTGAAGCTGGCAAAGATCGGAGTTCGACGGGTATAGCAGAATGCCGAATTCTGAATGCGGAGTTCGGAATGCGGAGTTCGGAATGCGGAGTTCGGAATGAAAACGCTGACTATGTGGTCATTCCAGAAAAGATAACTGTCCTAACCTAATTGCGGATTGCCATAGACTCAAGCCGGAAGGCAGTTGAGACTTGACTTCACGATTTTCATCTTCAGCGGTTCCGACCGCTCTTATGCGGCTTAATCACTCTCGAAAGCTTGAAACAAGGGCCTCTACCAATGGTTTCTGTCTAAAGCGATCGCCTCAATACACGCATTTTGAAATGAACTGCCAGATGCTGTGTGGGTCCCCTAATTCTGAGGAAAAAGAGCCGTTCACAGGATGGGGGGATTTAGGCAGCTGAGGCAGCAGTTCTAAGCCGATGTTTCAGCGGTTGCCTAATTTTCTTAAGAGAGACGATCTCGTTGCATAAATTCCACTTTGGGCAAGCTGGGATCACTGACCAAGCCAATGCCGATGAACCCCCAGCGACTGAGCATCCCTTTGAGCTGATAAGCGGGGATGGACTCTACCGCAAAGCGATCGCGCATTTCTGGTGCATGGCTACTGAGATAAGACAGCGCCTCATAATCTGCCTGAAAAATCAGCAGGTAGGTGCGATCGCTCTCAGGGCCTTCTGGACGAGCTGCGAGATGACGACCATCTTGCTTAGAGCGAAGTAAGTAGTAGACGCTGGAATACATGAGTCGGGTATGAGGGGAATTGGGTGGCCGAGTGATAGGGACAGTGAAGTAGATGAAGTTATTGCCGTGGGTGGAATGGATGAGGTCTTTAAAGTATTAAGGTTTGAATTTTGAGTTTTGAATTCCCTGTTGCCGATTACCTATTGCCGAGAGCTAAGAACTCAGAACTAAAAACTAGGCATTAAAATCTGTTCCCTATGTCCTATTTCCTGATTTTGCCACTGCACTCCGCATGCTAAATGCCTACTTGAGTTTGGGGTTTACGAGCCAGTAGGTAAGAGTTATAGACATTTTGAAAGACACCATAAAACGTGGGGCCGAGGGCGATCGCGGGCGTTAAAAAAGTTAAGCAGACCCAAATACTAAACAGCGTATTTTTTTGCCCCAAAGATTGCCCCATTTCTTGACCCCAGTCGTATCCGCCCAGCCAACGACCCAGAGCAAAGTTCAGCGCACACAACACCAAGGAGATGCCAGCAATTTCGATAATGACGCTCCCAGGAGAGGTGGACTCAGCTTCAATAAAATGCGTGGCTTTGGCAGTCGCTAAGTAAATCGCCGCCAGCCAAAAGTAAAAACCAGCGCCTTTGACAGGGGCGAAGGTTTTCACGAGTTGCGGGGTCAAGTGCTGTATCAATTGCGTGATCGCCAAAGGCACAAGCACCACCGTCAGGGTGTTAAGCAGTCCGATAAAGTTGATGTGGGTTTGTTCACTAGGATTCAACAACGGCAGTACTAAAGGCAAAGCGATCGCGGAAAAAGTATTGGTCACAACGACCGAAGCCATGACATAGTCCACCCGGCCCTCTAAAAATCGCGTCATCACCGGTGCGGCGGCAGCGGTAGGAGCCATGGCAATCATAAAGGCAATCAGCGCGAACTTGGGGCTGAACCAGTTACTAATCCAGGCGGTGATGCCCGCGATCGCCATCATCATGGCAATAATGGTGCCTAAACGAGGATTCAGCACCGACTTAACCTCAACTCTCAGATCCAAGAGAGAGCAAAAGAGAATCACCATGATGAAATAGCGAATCAAGTAGGCATAGGGATGACCTTGGGGAAACAAAACCCCGAGGGCGATCGCACCAAATAAACACAGTGACTTTTTCATCTCGACCCATTGACCTCGCTGTTTAACAGGCTACCCTGCCCAGATTCCGACAAAGCGTTTGTAATGGACAGCCCAAATTATCTTTATGGAGCTTTGTATGGGCCGCTGTTGAGTGCTGCTGGGCATCCTCTAAACTGTTAGGGCACCTTTGGGAGACTGTCATAGGTGAAACTCGCGTTGATCTTGTTGGGGCTGGCGGTCGTGGCGTTGGGAGCAGTTGAACTGGCGTTGCGCGTTTTCTTTGGCTTTGGTCGGCCACCGTTGTACGTGGCTGATGCCCAAACCGGGTATCGGCTAGCACCAAATCAAAGCACTAAACGGTTTGGTAATATATTTGAGATCAATCAATATTCCATGCGCAGTCCAGCCATTGCGCCGCAGCCAGAGGTGGATGCCCTGCGCGTTTTGCTGTTGGGAGATTCCATTGCGAATGGGGGCTGGTGGACTGATCAATCCAACATTTTGTCAGTTCGATTGCAGCAGCAGCTCACCCCCCACTTTGCCGGTAAATACGCCAAAGTTGAAGTCTTGAATGCGTCTGCCAACTCTTGGGGCCCGCGGAATGAGCTGGCCTACATTGCCAAATTTGGCACGTTTGAGTCGCCAATCGTGGTGCTGCTACTCAATACGGACGACCTTTTTGCCACGGCTCCGACCTCGGTGCAAGTGGGTCGCGATCGCGCTTATCCGCAGCGGTATCCGCCCTTGGCATTAATCGAGGTAGTCAGCCGCTTAATGAAGTCAGCCCCCATTCCTGAACTGGCAGCGATTCAAAAAGAGGGGGGCGATCGCGTGGGCGTGAACCTCGAAGCAGTCCGCCAGCTAAACTATTTGGCTAATCAAGCTGACAGTCGCCTCATTATGGCGATGACGCCGCTGCTACGCGAAGTGCAACCGTCTGGTCCTCGCGACTATGAGCAGGTGGCGCGGCAGCGCGTGACCCAATTTGCGGAACTTGAGCAAATTCCCTACGTTGATTTTCTGGCTGATTTTCAAGCCGCCTCCGACCCCGATGTCTTGTATCGCGATCATATTCATCTCAGCTCTCAAGGCTATGCCCTGGTTAGCCAAGCTCTCAGCGCCGCGATCGCCCAAGGCCTGCAAACCCATGACATTACCGCCAAGCCCCTCCCTGACAGCTTGCTCGAAGATCCTTGGTAGTTTCCAGTTGTCCTAAATAGCACTGCGAATGGGGCTGTTAAGGGTAAAAGGGTGGCAAGGAGCAGTGCTAGTGCATCGAATCGTTACTGCAGCCAGCCGCAATCAGGTCAGGCTAGCTCAAATCTCTAAGACGCCTATGTCGTCGGCTTCTCAATGCTGCATTCCGCACTCTCAATGCCGTGTTCTGCCATAGCAAGCCGCATTCAGTTCAGGTGATTTTAGCTGCCTGAAACTCTGATTCAGCCAGGAGCTCATTTCAGAATCCTGCAATCAGACTTCTAAATTCTGTCATCGCTCACGCTCTTTGACCTGGTAATCAAAGCTTGGCACTGCTTTTAATATCGGTTCTCTAAACTTCAGCTACACATCTTTCTCCTTGTATGTTGAGAGCAGTCGCGCTATCCCGGAGAGATGGTATTAGAGGGCCTTGAGGGCATCGATGATTTGGCTGTTCGCTTTAGGAAAGGGGAACTGCTCCAGTTCGGAGACTTCCACCCACCGGATTTCATCACATTCAATAGGCTGTGGTTCGCCGCCAGTGTGGCGGCAGTGAAACACGTTAAGCGTAACTTTGAAGTGGGTGTAAGTATGGTCAATGGTCATCAGGCGATCTCCCACTTCGACATCGATGGCCAGTTCCTCTTGCAGCTCCCGCCGAATGCACGCTTCCACCGTTTCACCGGGCTCAATTTTGCCCCCAGGAAATTCCCAAAGTCCTCCCAATAACCCTTTTTGAGGACGACGGTCAATCAAAATCTGGCCTTGCTCATTCCACACGACGGCAACGCCAATTAGCTTGTGCGGCAAAGGGGCGCGAGTTTCGGTCATGGGAATCTCCGATTGAACGTTTTGATTGTACGCTGCACAGGGCGATCGCCAAGGGCAAATTAAGCAGGCGGGTCGGTGTCGGGTGCAAACAGTTGCCCCCAAATCCATCAGAGCTTGGTTAAAATCACGGGCCTGCTCAGTCGGTACGAGTGCTGTCGACAGTTGCCAAAGCTGATCGAGGGCCTTGTTGGGCGGCCGCCGCAGAGCGATTAAACGGGCCAGCACGCGCTTTACATTGCCATCTAAGATCGGCACTGATTGATCAAACGCGGCGCTGAGAATGCCGCCGGCAGTGGTGCGGCCAATGCCGGGTAAAGCCACAACCGCATCAAACGTGTCAGGAAACTGCCCGTCATGCTGTTCTACAATCGCCTGAGCTGCTTTATGCAGATTGCGAGCCCGAGCGTAGTAGCCTAACCCCTCCCAAACTTTGAGCACTGCCTGCTGGTCAGCCTCGGCCAGATCTTGCACGGTGGGGAAAATTTGTAACCAGCGTTGATAGTAAGGCAGCACCGTTTTTACCTGGGTCTGCTGCAGCATAATCTCCGAAATCCAAATGGCATAGGGATTACGAGTCTCACGCCAGGGCAACTGACGCCCCTGGGTGTGATACCAGTGCAACAAGGTATGGTGAAGCTCGGCCAGCAAATCGCTCGGCCAAGTCGATAACGACTTGACCGAGCGATTGTAATCCACAGATTTAGAATGTAGTGGAGCCTTCTGAGTCACTCAAGTCGTCTCTGAGAAATGCCACAGAGACTACCTTAGAGCTAATTTGCCCAAGAAACGTCAGAGGCGCTTAAATTCCCATGCTGGCAAGTGTTTGACGATCTGAGGCTGGCCCATGCGGTTTTTAGAGGCCTTGGTAATGGTGAGGTTTACGTTGATTGCCCATCACCCCTTATTCGGATTCTTGGCTACCATCCGATGACACAATCGCTTCTTCAAAAGCTAGGCGTTGCTCAGCACTCTTGAGGAAGTAACCGCTCATCATCGCTGAGGCAAGTAAGCGACCCAAATGCTCACGGCTGGTCGTCACAGAGATATCAAAATGTTGGGCTGGCAGGCCGCCGAGCAGGCCGATGATGTTGTGTTCCATTGCCTGCATTACATCTGAGGAAACGGGACGAGACAACTGAGCGACGGTCTCAGGCGACATTGACTGAACGTAATCTATTAGAGCGTTAGCGTCCCCTTTCTCATCGCCCCAAAAGGCTGAAGTTTGGCCTGACGAGTTGTTCACGATATTTACCTCAATCGGCTAGCGACAGACTAGCTGCGTCTATAAAAGTTTGCAGCTTGTGTATGTAACAGTGGTCTCAATGTAACAAGGTGCAGATTTATCGCGGGTAGGCAGAACCGTACCTCAATATGTATGGGTAACGCCCCTAACCCTGATTTTTTCTACCGTTATCTCTAACTTTCCCTGAAGCCATGTAAGATTCACCACAACGGCAAACTCCGTAGCCTTGGCATCAAAACTAACTCGCTACCAACTCGGGTCAACATATAAGTTGATGGTTAACTCGGCTTGGCCAGGAGGCACCGCGCTAATACAGGCGCAAATCGGGTCTGCTTGCCCCTCAATCTCGACCTCACAGGCATGACACGATCCCATCAAACAGCCGATAGGAATCCTCACCCCGGCCCGTTCTGCTACTTCAAGTAAGGGTTCACCGACTTCAGCATCGACGGTGACATCGTCAGGTACAAATTTAATTCTGATAGCCATGTCAGCGATCGCCCTCTGCAAATCTACCTCTGGTTAATCGACTCAACATCGACGATGACGGGTTTTGCCAAAATCTGTCATCGCAAGCGTGCTAACGTCAGTAGCGCCTTTAACTTTGGGATGCTTTCCGAGGCTGTTTGAGCATATCTACCAGCACGTGATGGGCCTCTTTGGCACTCTCTAAAGAATGGTCAAAAGGAATTCGTAGGGGGGTTGGCTGCCCCGCGACATCCGCAAGCAGATTCATGCCTTCAGCATCAATAGATTCCATGGTGGCCGCAGTCGCTGACTCAGCCTGGCCATAAAATTTGGCGTACATCAGGACGGCATCGGCGTGATCATCGTTCATGTGCTTACAAATGCGATCGCTCACTGCAGCGGTAATAGGTTCTGACATGATAGATCTCGTAAAAGACGTTCATATAGGCATAGCTTCCGTTTCGATGATACCGCCTTTGCCAGAACACGCTCAGCATCCCTGGCCCTCCGGTCATGTCTTTCAAAGTCCGGGGGCGCATCTGACCTATCGAGTCGTTGGTCCCTGCTGCCGCCTTTACGATCGCGAACAGTTGCCATGGCCTTGTTGCCGTCTGCAGTGGCGCAGTAAAGAACCCAGTTGGCGGCGCATTGGCAAACGCTTTGTGCCAGATATGGCAACGCGCAAATTTCCCTCGTACTGTGTTGAGATTTTGGGCCAGACTAGCAGTGCTCCCTTTGTCACGACGATTTACACCGTACGCCTCTCCAGTGACGAACAACAATGGTGGTACACCAAACGACCTGCGGCAGACTTGCTGGCCACAGAGGCTTGGCCCGAGCAAAAAGTAAATCGGAACGTGTCACAATCAATGCTGGGCTGATTCAGGACATCAATTACAAGGAATCCAACTGTGAAATTTGCGTTCATCATTGACCCCATTCAGCAATTAGATCCTGGTCATGACACCAGCGTGGCATTGATGGAAGCGGCCCAAGCCGGGGGGCATGAGGTGTGGATTACCCAGGCCGAGGCCCTCGGGGTGGAGATGGGGCGCGCCATGGCCCGCATGCAACCGGTGACGCTCGAACCGGTGACGCTGAGTGATGACAACCTTTGGGTCGCGAAAACCGATTGGTACAGTTTGGGCACCTCTGTTTATCAGCCCCTGGAGGCGATGGATGTCGTAATGATGCGGACAGACCCGCCCGTCACCATTCCCTACCTCTACACGACCTACGTGCTGGACTATGTGGACCCGACTAAGACGCTGGTGATGAACTCGCCCCAGGGCTTACGAACGGCCAACGAAAAAATGTATGCCCTGCAGTTTACGCGGGCCATTCCAGAGACGATTGTGAGTCGCGATAAAACGGTGATTCGCCAAACCGTGGAGCGTTGGGGACGGGCGGTGCTCAAGCCACTAGGGGGGAAGGCCGGTGAGGGTATTTTGTTTTTAGAGCAGGGCGATCGCAACCTGAACTCTATGATTGAAATCAGCACCCAACAGGGGCGAGAACCGGTGATGATCCAAACCTATTTGCCTGCGGCAAAAGAGGGGGATAAGCGCATCATTCTGCTCAATGGTGAGCCGATTGGCGCGGTGAATCGCATTCCTACAGGAAATGAGTTTCGCGGCAATATGGCAGTCGGGGGACGCGTCGCCCAAGTGGCAATCACCGATCGCGAACGGGAAATTTGTACGCAATTGGCCCCCACCTTACAGCGTGATGGCTTGATGTTTGTCGGCATTGACATCATTGGCGGCTACCTGACCGAGGTCAATGTCACTAGCCCAACGGGCATTCGCGAAATTGATCGCCTCGACAATGTGCGCTTAGGCAAACAAGTCATTGAGTGGGTAGAAAATCATCACACCACGGGTCTGTAAATAATCTAGGCCCCGGTAAACATCTCAGACATCTGTTTGCTGCGAGCTTGATGCAGAGAGAATTTGTTTCACAATAGGTTAAGGCTCATCGATATCGCTGCGGCACAAACAAGTTGCCTCGGCGCCAATAGATGGAGCGTGTTCTTACACGCCGACTGAGTCTTTTAAGAAACTGGTAGGAGAAGTAAAAGTCTTGAATCAGCATCGGATGTTTGGCTCCCAGAAAATTGATCGCCGACGCTTGGTGAAATATGGCTCTCTATTGGTCGGGGCCAGTGTGGCAACCGCGTGTGGCGGCGGCCGCACCGACACGCCCTCAGCGTCGGAGTCCCCAGAGAGCGCTGAGTTGCAAACAATCACCTTTGGCACCAATTGGTACGCTCAAGCTGAGCACGGCGGCTTTTACCAAGCGATCGCTACCGGCATTTATGCAGACCATGGATTAGATGTCACGGTAAAAATGGGGGGCCCCCAGGTGAATGGCACCCAACTGCTAATGGGCGGCAGCATCGACTTTTTTATGGGCTATGGGTCCGATGCCCTGCAAGCGGTACAAGAGGGCATTCCCAAATTAACCGTTGCATCGATCTTTCAAAAAGACCCTCAAATTATCATTGCCCATCCTGATCAGGGCGTGGCTTCCCTCGAAGATTTGCAGGGCAAACCAATTTATATTTCTTCGGCAGCTAACATCACCTACTGGCCATTTCTAGCCGCGAAGTATGGCTTTACTGAAGATATGAAGCGGCCCTATAACTTCAATCCTGGCCCGTTTTTGGCGGATAAAAACTCGGCCCAACAGGGTTACTTAAGTTCTGAACCATTATCGATCCAAGCAGAGGGGGGCTTTGAGCCGGTGGTTTTGCTGTTGGCAGATTATGGTTACGATCCCTATTCCACGACAATTGAGACGCGCCAAGAAATTGTTGACAGCGACCCTGACCTAGTGCAGCGCTTTATCGATGCCTCGATCAAGGGCTGGTATAGCTATCTCAACGATGATCCGACCCCTGGCAACGAACTCATCAAGCAGGATAATCCAGAAATGTCCGATGAGCAGATTGCCTATGGCATCGCCAAAATGAAGGAGTACGGCATTGTGGTGTCTGGCGATGCGGCAGCGTTAGGCATTGGCGCGATGACAGCCGAGCGCTGGAAATCCTTTTTTGACAAGCTGGTAGAGGCCAACGTGATAGAGGCCGAGGTCGATTACACTCAGGCGTTTACGCTAGAGTTTGTGAACAAAGGGGTTGATTATTACCAGGCTTAGTACCGGTCATCGGGACCGGGGCCGCTTCGCTTGCTTTTAGTAGGATCATCATGTCGACTGCGATCGCGCTGCATCAGGTCAACAAAGTTTATGCCAATCGCACCGTGGCGCTGCAGGGCATCGATCTCACCATTTGTAAAGGTGAATTTGTCAGCTTGGTGGGACCGTCAGGCTGTGGCAAAAGTACGGTCCTGAAGCTGATGGCGGGCCTGTCGACGCCAACTCAGGGCTATTTAGAATCTCCCGGAGTGGTTGGCGATCGCGACCTGGCGTTTGTGTTTCAAGATGCGGCGCTGATGCCCTGGGCCACCGTGCTAGAAAACGTTCACCTGCCGCTTAAGCTTAAGGGGCAGTCACTACGGTCTAGTCGTAGTCGCATCCAAGCGGCGCTCAACTTGGTAGCCCTCCAGGGGTTTGAACACAGCTATCCCCGACAGCTCTCGGGAGGCATGAAGATGCGGGTTTCGATTGCTCGCGCTTTGGTGACTAACCCCCAGGTGTTGTTAATGGATGAGCCCTTTGGCGCTTTGGATGAAATGAGCCGCAGCCGCCTAAATGGCGACCTGCTAAAGCTTTGGGAACAGTATCACTGGACGGTGGTGTTTGTGACCCACAACATCTATGAAGCGGTGTATCTGTCTAATCGAGTCGTAATCATGGGGGCGCAACCGGGTCGGATTGTGGCGGAGGTGCCGATTGCGGTGCCGTATCCTCGTGAGGCTGACTTTCGGACGTCACCCCAGTTCAACCAATATTGTCGCGAGATTACTCACCAGTTGTTAGCGGTGACAGCGACAGCGCCGCCCCTGACAACGCCGCCATCTCGGATGGCTCCATGATGCTTAAAAACCCCCAGTCATCCCACCTCAAGGCTTCAGTGAGGTCGACAACGATGGCCCCAGGGCCGTCGTTGTCGACCCGAGCCTGGTCGGCGATCGCTCGACCAGAAGTGATGGCCCCGGTTTTGGTGGGGGTGCTGGTACTCCTCTTGTGGGAAGGGGCCGTGCGCTGGTTTGGGGTGCCGCCGTACCTCCTGCCGGGGCCGCTGCTGGTCGGTCAAACCTTAATTACCGACTGGTCAGAATTGTTTCCCTCGCTGATGGTGACGCTGCTCATTACGGTGATGGCGTTTCTCGGGGCCACGATTTCAGGGGTGCTACTAGCTGTTTTGTTTGCCCAAAGTAAGTGGATTGAGCGGAGTCTGTTTCCCTATGCGGTGATTTTGCAGACCACGCCCATTGTGGCGATCGCGCCGCTGATCATTATCTGGTTTAAAAACAGTACCTTGGCGGCCCTCGTTGTCTGTGCGTGGATTGTGGCCCTGTTTCCCATTGTGTCTAACACCACCTTGGGGTTGAATAGCGCCGATCGCAATTTGCAAAATCTATTTCATCTCTACGGGGCTTCGCGGTGGCAAACCCTGTGGCATTTGCGACTGCCAAGCGCGATGCCTTACTTTTTGGGCGGTCTCCGGATTAGTGGCGGCTTGGCGCTGATCGGTGCCGTCGTCGCAGAATTCGTGGCGGGGACTGGGGGCACCCGTTCAGGCATTGCG
This sequence comes from Cyanobacteria bacterium P01_F01_bin.56, assembly GCA_039185935.1. Taxonomy (GTDB): domain Bacteria; phylum Cyanobacteriota; class Cyanobacteriia; order Phormidesmidales; family Phormidesmidaceae; genus Halomicronema. Next base: position 41,759 of record JBCDAJ010000013.1, read on the forward strand.
TACCAAATTCTGATGTCGAGCTATAAGCTTCAGATTCCTCGCATGTTTGCCGCCTTGCTGATGACGACCGGATTAGGAGTCGTGATTTTTGTAAGCCTGACGTGGCTCAGCGATCGCCTGCTGCGCCACTGGCACGAAAGCGCCCTCAAGCGTGAGAATTAATGGCGACAGAAGTGGAGTTTGGTAAATTAACTCTATTCCCCAATCAGTGTTAGACCAATACTGGGGCGATTTTCGGTTAAGTGGGTTTAACGCAATATGGCGATCGCTTCTTTTCTTACGCCACCGCCGACAGATACTTTCTGGTTGGTTAACACGCGCATTCCTGAGTGTTTTTTAGATGCAACCGTCCACCATCGCGCCCTCATTGAGTCCTTAGCAGCCGCACCGTTTTTAGAAGCGTTAGTAGCGGCAGATCTGCACATCCAAGCTGGGAAAATTGCGGCGATCGCCCCGGTCGGTACCGCCCCCGCCGCTATTGCCTCGATTGACTTGGCCGGTGGCCTGGTCTTTCCGAGCTTTGTTGACCTCCACACCCATCTCGACAAGGGCCATATTTGGCCCCGCCAGGCCAACGAAAATGGCACCTTTCAGAGTGCTCTAGCGGCGGTCATTCAGGATGCTCAGCACTGGAGCACGGAGGAACTCTATCAGCGTATGGAGTTTAGCCTGCGCTGTGCCTATGCCCATGGCACCAAAGCGTTGCGCACCCATTTCGATGCGTTTGGGGCAATGGCTGACCGGGCCTTAGAGGTTTTAACGGCTCTCCAAGCTGCTTGGCGCGATCGCCTTACGCTGCAAACCGTCAACCTCGTGTCGCTAGATTATTACCTGACCGCCGATGCCGAAAGACTGGCGCAACTCGTCGCGAAGCATCAAGGCATTTTGGGGGGCGTCGCCTATCCCAATCCGGATTTAACCGCCCAGTTAGATCGTCTATTCACCCTGGCCAGTCAGTATGGTTTGGCGGTGGATTTACACGTTGATGAAAGTCTCAACCCTGAAGATCAGGTCCTCCGTGCGGTGGCTGAAGCCAAACTGCGACATCAGTTCGAGGCCCCAGTCATCTGCGGTCACTGCTGTTCCCTATCGGTGCAGTCAGCCGCCGATATTGCCAAAACCTTAGAGCTGGTCAAAGCGGCCAACATGGGCATCGTGAGTTTGCCGATGTGTAATCTCTACCTGCAAAATCGCCAGCCGGAACGCACCCCTCGGTATCGCGGCGTGACGATTTTGCATGAATTGAAGGCGGCAGGCATTCCCGTGGCGATCGCCAGTGACAATACTCGCGACCCGTTTTACGGCTATGGCGATTTGGATTGCCTTGAAGTGCTCACCCAAAGCGCCCGCATTGCTCACCTCGATCGCCCCATTGCCGACTGGCCTCTGGCGATTACCCACACCCCAGCTGACCTCATGGGGCTCACCGACACCGGACGCATTGGCCTCGGGCAATCCGCCGATCTAGTTTTGTTCAAAGCGCGATCGTTTAGCGAATTGTTTGCGCGCCCCCAGAGCGATCGGGTAGTACTGCGCCGAGGCCAAGCCATTGATACCACTCTGCCCGATTACGCCGAACTCGATGCCCTACTCGGACTTGGCTAGACTGAACAAGATTTTCAGACGTTTCCATGTCTCTGTCTGAGAATGCCCAAACGGCTTATTTGCCGTCATTTCTGAGGCTATTGCTCTGGCCTCAGAAATTGCCTCAGAGCTAGTTGTAGGGCGGTTGCTCATCGGCCTCAAAATGGGTCAAGGCCATCGGCTACTGATCTTCTGGCGAGGGTAAATCACCAAAGCCTTTGGCCTGTAAGAGACGTTTGCGGCGCTGGCGGCCCAGTGCTTGTAAATCGACGTTGACATCCGTCTCGTCAACAATTTCACCCGTCAGCTCTTCCAAAATATCTTCTAGAGTCACGACACCGGAAACCCCGCCAAATTCATCGACGACGACGGCAATGTGTTCGCGGTTGGTCTGAAATTCTTGTAGCAGCTTGTCGGCCCGTTTGCTCTCGGCAATGAAGCGGACGTCACGTTTTAGGCTACGGGCCGGTTGTTCGCCCTGATGTTCGATGAGGGCGGTGAGGAGGTCGTCTTTGAGTGCAATGCCTTGAATGTGGTCAATATCTTCTTCGATCAGCAAAATGCGGCTGTGGGGTGAGGATAAGATATCGGCCTTGAGTTGAGCGATCGCAACTGCGCCTGGCAGATAGGTCAATTCAACTCGCGGGGTCATGATGTGAGTGGCTTTAATATCATTTAGCCGAAAGACCCGCCGAATCATCTCGACCTCGTCTTCTTCAATAATGCCTTCCTGATGGCCGATAGAAGCCAGCAGTTTGATCTCTGTTTCGTTAGTCGTCGGGAGGCGACGACCACGGGTAAACGGCGCGGTAATCCGCTCTAATAGCATGACAAAGGGGGTCATGCCCCAGGTCAGCGCCTTGACAGGCATTGCCATGAACAGGGCAATGTTTTGGGCGTGCTGCTCGGCCAACGTTTTGGGGAGAATTTCGGCAAAGACGATCACCAAAAAGGTCAAGATGCCAGAAAAGAAGCCCAGCACGGCATCGCCAAAGACTTCTGCCGCTAGGCTACCGATGACAATGCTGCCCACAATATTGAACAGATTGTTGAGAATCACAATGGTCGCGATGGGCCGATTCAACCGTTGTCGAATTGACAGGAGCGCGAGGGCTTTAGGTTGGCGTGACTGGGCCAGTTGTCGAACTTTAAGAATCGGCACGGAGAGGAGCGCCGTTTCGGTGCCCGAGCAGATAGCCGACCCGATCAACATGATCAGCACCGCGATCGCAAGTTTGAACATCCTTTTGCCGAGAAACCGTTTTCTAGGTGACACCGCTGTTATGATCCAGCTAATCCAACTGTACGCTGCCAGTGCCTGTGTTTGATCCCATGACTGTTCCTGTATTGGATGTTCGTCACCTGTCTGTACAATTCAAAACCGAAAGTGGTCTGATTCAGGCGGTGCGAAACGTTTCCTTTCAAGTGCCTCGCGGACAAACGCTAGGTATCGTTGGCGAGTCGGGCTCTGGTAAGTCAGTCACGGCACTCACAGTGATGGATTTGGTGCCTAACCCACCGGGCGAAATCACGGCGGGGGAAATTTTCTTTCGACCCGATGAAGAGACGCCGGCGGCTGACTTGCGATCGCTCTCTCAAACCACCATGCAACAGTTGCGGGGCGATCAGGTTTCCATGATTTTTCAGGAACCGATGAGTTCTCTAAATCCGGTTTACACTTGCGGCTTTCAGCTAACGGAAGCCATTTTGCAACATCAAGAGGTGTCTTCAGAGGCCGCTGCCGCCAAGGCGATCGCCCTTTTGCAAGAGGTCAAACTGCTTGATCGAGAGGATGAGTTGGCCGCAACCCTGGCTGCAGCCCACCCCAATTGGGCCCCCACTCAAGTGGCGACAGCGGTGAAGCAGCGGCAGCAAGAAATGCTCAATCGCTATCCTCATGAGCTGTCGGGGGGGCAACTGCAACGGGTCATGATTGCGATCGCGATCGCCTGCGACCCCACGCTGTTGATTGCTGACGAACCCACCACAGCGCTGGATGTGACGGTGCAGGCCCGCATTCTAGATCTGCTGCGAGAACTGCGCGATCGCCGCGGCATGGGCATGATTTTCATTACCCATGACCTGGGCATCATTGCCGAAATTGCCGACCAGGTCGCTGTGATGTACCAGGGCGAAATTGTGGAATATGGGTCGGTTTGGGAAATTTTCTCGAATCCCCAACATCCTTACACTAAGGGCTTATTAGCCTGTCGTCCGACCCCTAACCAACGGTTGCGTCAACTGCCCACAGTGGCGGATTTTATGGAGGTTGTGCCCGATGCGACGGGGACACCGCAAATTCGCGAAAAACCTCAAGATACGGCGGGAGAGATGGCTTACCAAACCGTGGTTACAGCAGCAGAGTCTGCTGCTCGGTTGGCGGCGATCGCGGAGCAAGGTCCCCTGCTCAAAGTGGAAAATTTACAGGTGGGTTATCCCGTTCGGGGCATCTTGGGCAATACCCAGCGGTATGTTATGGCCGTGAATAATGTCTCATTTGAGGTGTTTCAGGGAGAGACGTTTGGGCTCGTGGGCGAATCTGGCTGCGGCAAGACGACCCTGGCTCGGGCGTTGTTGCGGCTAGCTCCCGCCATGGGCGGTCATGTGTGGTTTAACGGTCAAGATGCCCTTAACCTCAAAGGTGCGGCTTTAAAGCAATTGCGGCGAGAGATGCAGTACATCTTTCAAGATCCTTTTAGTGCGCTCGATCCGCGCATGAGTGTGGGCGCAGCGATCGCCGAACCGTTAAAAATCCACAAGGTTGCCCGCAGTCGTCGCAATCGCCAAGAACGCGTCGCCCACTTACTGGAGCGGGTGGGTTTAGACCCTAACTGTGTCAATCGCTTTCCCCACGAATTTTCGGGTGGTCAGCGCCAGCGCATCTGCATTGCCCGAGCCCTGGCCCTCAATCCTCAATTCATTATCTGTGATGAGTCGGTGTCAGCCCTGGATGTGTCTGTGCAAGCGCAAGTGCTGAATCTTTTGAAAGAACTGCAGGCCGAATTCAAGCTGACCTACATCTTCATTTCCCATGATTTGGCGGTGGTGAAGTTTATGAGCGATCGCATCATGGTGATGAATCAGGGGCAGTTAGAAGAACTCGGCCCCGCCGACCGCATTTACTTCGAGCCGCAAGAGGAATATACCCAGCGCTTGATTCAAGCGATTCCCCTTGGCAATCTGGAACGCATTCAAGAACTCCAAGCGGCTCGTCAAAGCAAAGTCGCTAGTTAAATAATACTGATCAGGTCTAAACTGACCCCAGCCAGCTCGGCAAGAAAGCGGCTGACTTTGCAGTGCAACTAGCGCCATGTTTGGCATGAGTTTCATGGCCGCATCGCGTGATGCTAATGGGTTGCTGTCGCGATCGGCAGACGTAGCAGACTGCGAAATGTGGAGGACAAAATACGCTTCAAGAAGGACAAGTGCTACGAAATTGCAATGCACCCAGACATTAGTTCCAACCATCCTGGCCGATCTGATCAAACTTTGACTTGCGTAGGCACCCATCATCGCGATCTCTAACACTCACAGTCAGGACATCCTGGATATATGCACTCTGAATTTCAGAACTTTGCGATGGCAGTGACCAAGGCTCGCGACAAGTTGAATTAAAGGAACATCTGCCAGGCTGCATGGCACCCTGGCAAGAGAACTCAAAAGTGAGATTGACAGTTTTATGTATCTCCTTTTGTTGCTTTCTGAAATTTTCAATAATTAGCCAAATTCTTCCGGATAAGGAATTTCTGTGAGTGAATATAGTAAGTCTGTCTTCAATATATCCAGACTTCAAAATCGCTGAAACGCTTCGAAAAGCGTAAAAAAGGAACCTCTTTTAGAGAATTAGAGAGCTTTCTGGTAATTTATAAAGCTTGAATTTTAATGAGAAAGTCATGGAGATTGGCTGAATTCAGATGATCTTTTTGATAAGAAATCTGGAATTTATTATTTCAAAGTGATGACTAAGACGTGAGTGAAAAACTCACTCATTTGTTCTTATCTAGAGGAAATGCCCCCTATGGAATCACGTTGTACACAAGCTCGGAATGTTCGTATTGAAGCTGCTCAAGTCGCCTTTAATCGGACTCCGGTAATTCATGAATCGAATGGCGAAGAACTACAGTATCGATTTGGCGCGACGGGTGCTAACGCGAGTTCTGAAGATGTTGTGCGGGGCGGTCTGCCCTCTCATTTGACTAACTACACTAAGGGCCTGCCCCATCGCGAAGACGACGGTCTCATTGCCGATCCCAGCGACTTTCAAAAGTTTGTTTTAGGGATTGATTCCGGTGATGTTCGCGACTTTCGCGATATTCCTTTAGGTCCCCTACAGCGGAGTGGGACGGGACAAGTGATTGGGCGCGGTGCTCAGCCCGATCAATCCATTACCTGGCAGTCTGGTTTTACCAACTCCTGTGCCGTACGCGACCAAACAGGCGGTAAAGTCTCGGTTCGCGCTTGGGAAAGTCAGGGAGCGGGCAACACCTTTGACCTCCAAGGGCCAGATGCTCAAGCGGTTACGATGCCGCCCGCACCGCTCGCCGATAGCCCAGAACTCATCGCTGAAATGGCTGAAGTTTATGAAATGGGTCTGCTGCGAGACGTGCCATTTGCCAAGTTTAACCATGACGGGGATGTGCAGAAAGCGATCGCGCGACTCAATCAACTAGAGTGGTTCCAAAATAGCGAGATTGCTGGCCTGACTGAGGCGACTGAGGCGCGTCGTCGCGGGTCGGTGACCTTAGAAAATGCCTTCCGAGGGACGACCTTTGGTGACGATGTGGGACCTTATCTATCCCAGTTTCTCTGTGCCGGAACCCCGGAATTAGGCCAGGGTGGCCAGACTGCAGAAAGTGCCACAGCCGGATTGGTGCGCTATGGGGCTATGGTGTTTCAAAATCAGGTGCGCTTTGCCACGCCCTATCGCGACTACATGACCACCTGGCAGTCTTGGTTAGATGTGCAAAACGGTGCCGACCTGCGGGGCACTGAAACCTATGAAGGGGAATGTGCTCAAGATCGCTATCGGTTTATCACCACACCGCGCGACTTAGCGACCTACGTGCACTACGATGCGCTGTACCAGGCCTATCTCAATGCCTGTCTGTCGATGCTGGCTTTGGGCATTCCCTTTGATCCAGGCATTCCCTTCCAGGGAAGCGATGTGATGGATCGTCAGCAGGGCTTTGCCCACTTTGGTGGTCCCCACATTCTGTCTTTGGTGACCGAAGTGGCGACTCGCGCCCTCAAAGCGGTGCGCTTCCAGAAGTTCAACATCCATCGGCGGCTGCGTCCAGAAGCGGTAGGCGGTCGCCTGCACCGGATGAAGAACTCTCCCGGAAATGCGACGTTTGCACCGTTTGCACCCATGTGTGATCGCCTGACGGCAACTGATCTGCTGGAAGCAGTGCGGGCTCACAATGCGCGGCAAAACACCATCCACGATGGTCGCGAATGTGATCAAGAGCTAGAAACCAGCTATCTCTTGCCAATGGCGTTTCCGGAGGGGTCGCCCATGCACCCAGCCTATGGGGCCGGGCATGCTACCGTCGCCGGAGCCTGCGTTACGATTCTCAAGGCATTTTTCGATCATGGTTATGTGCTGCCAGGACCGTATGTTTATCCGGCCCCTTGTGGTACCAAATTAGAAATTGCTGACGGTAATTTTGACCTGACGATCGAAGGCGAGCTGAATAAGCTGGCTTCCAATATCTCCATTGGTCGCAACTGGGCCGGGGTCCACTACTTTACGGACTACTTGGAGTCAGTAGTGATGGGCGAGGAAATCGCGATCGGCATCCTAGAGGAGCAAAAGCTCACTTACGGCGAAAACTTCTCGATGACCTTGCCGCGCTTTGATGGCACCACCATTCGCATCTAAGCCATTCCTCATTGACGCATTTGTGCTGTTCCTTCGTGACCGAGCAGGCTCAGGCTTGCTCGGTTTTCTTGCATGATGAATGGAGGCGATCACTGCAGTGGCATCAGCAACACAGCGTGGTGGCGAAGTGCCTTATCAACAGCACGCAAAAGTCTAGCTAGACCCTGCTCTAGACCCTCTGGGGTGGTAAAACTAACGACAAAGCTCAGAACCATAGCAAGTCATAGTTTGATGAGGTCGCTCTAGATCACTAGAATCTTCATCTGACACAGCTTTCAATTCCGTAGGGCTTGCCCTTCCCGCAGGGTATTCCGACCTCAGCATTCCGCATCTTGCTATATCTGCTCAGGGGAAAATTACGGCTGTCTGAAGGACAGTTACATTTGCGACAAGATTGCATTGGCATAGTCCTGATGGATATGTTCCTGCTCAAGACGCTTCTGGTGTTGGGCAAGATGCTGATACATTAGGTCTTCATCAGGTGTGAGGTGAGGCAAGGGCTCGGCGATCGCTACCGTCACGGACACTGCAAAGCCTTGAAATGCCTCAAACGTCTCCCAATCCATCATCACGGAAATCACCTGGGGGAAATCAGCCCGCAGTTGGGCTAAAATCTTGAATCCATCGACGTCTAAATCTCCCCAATAAAAAATTGGACAGTTTGACAACCACGGAATGGTTTTTAGGACGCGAACCCCATAGCCACCGCCAAAAATAGCAAAGCTATCTTTCACCAGAGGTAAGGTGAGAAAGTTCATTAGATTCTCGGTGATTACGCAGCGATAAGGCGCTAGATCGAGCTGTTTGAATTCCGAAAGCGGCACGCTAATATCTTTGGCGGGGAAGCCGTAGCGGGCGGTTAAGGATTGATCTAAAAGCCTCAGCCTAATCAAGGGCTCACGATATCTGAGGGAAAAGCGTTTCTCGAAAGTGTAGTCCTTTTCGCCCTCCACAGAGACAAGCTGTTCTGCCGGTAAAATCGCTTCTAACAGCTCTCGCAGAATCCCTTTATTCTGCTCAATAAATTTGGTATGGACCCGAATTGGCAGTTCGCGAATATAAAGATGGGGCTGGGGATTTTGTTGAAAATAGAGACACACTTGAATTAAATCCTTCCAGGACTCACGGTGCTTGATTACCTTCAATGGCTTTTGAAAAAGCCAAGGATCAAGAGCTGGAATCTGAGTCCGAATGAGCTTTAGATCTGATCTAAACTGTGCCACTTCTGCCGTCTTTTGGATGAGCTTGAGATAGTCCGACTCGGTCTCAATGGCGATTCTGGTGGGCAAGGATTGCGGTCCGTGCTTTCGGGTATTGCGGCTTTCTAGTGTCAGCGAATAGCCATAGTTTAAGGATTGTTTTGATCGTTCAATCAGCTGATTAACAGATTTACTGAGGGCAGGGTAATCTTTAGGAATTGCACCTACTGGAAATTCGCGCGGAAAGAAGGGATTGCCAGTAATAATTGACCTCAAGAATTGAGTATATAGTCGGGCGGCTTTTTGCTTGATTTGAGTTGGATCAATCACGGTCGGGGCGGAGCGCCAGTTCACGCTGACGACGATATTCTTCAATTGAAATAGAGACGATGCTGGAGTAGTTGCCCTCGGGTTGGTTCGCGACAAAATGCAGGCTGGCAATGTACGGTTCTATGACATTAATTTTGTCCTGGGGGGTAACGACGAGAAGCTGGAGGTTCAAATTCTTGAAGAGTTCCATGGCGTAGCGGGCATTACTATCGTCAGATTTGCTGAAGGCTTCGTCAATGACCACGAACCGAAAGGACTTATGGTTAGAGGTTTCTTGGTTTAAGCCAAATTGATAGGCGATCGCCGATGCCAAAATCGTATAGGCCAGCTTTACCTTTTGACCGCCAGATTTACCCGAAGAATCAGTATGATGCTCTTTCTCACTCTGATCCGCACGATAGCGCTCGCTGACGGAAAAATCGAGCCAGTTGCGCACATCGGTCACTAAAGCGGTCCACCGATCTTCAGACTTAAAGCGTTCAATCAGCCGGGTACGAATCGTCTGAAATCGGTGTTCATTATCTTCAGCCGTCTGCCGAGCCACATCACCCAGGCAGGTTTTTAAGTCCTCCTTAAAGTCACGAATTTCGCGATTGCGGGTTGTGTCGCAGCACAGCTTGATGTAGGTGGATTCGGTATAGTCAATTTTCTGTAGGGATCTATTTAGCTCCTCAATCGCCTGCTGAATTTCTTCCTCTTGTTTTTCCAAGGCGCTTTTGAACATTGAGATGGCAATAATCACCTTTTCATTCATCAGTTGCTTAAAGCGCTGTTCATGGCGAGGTAAATCATCTTGCTCAATTTGGACCTTGAGCTTGAGGTATTCATCTAAATAGTCAAGGGTTTGTCCTAGCTCTAAGGTGGCCTCAGGAAACGCATTTTTGAAGTTCAGCATTCGCATCTGTAGTGAGCTTTGGGAGTCGCTCTGCTGTTTCTCTGTTTTCCGGCGCTGCTCTTGTAGGTAATTGCGCAAATCATTTTCATCCTGACCGATGCTGTCCAGCACCATGGCATATTGGCGCAGCTTGACGGCCATCCGCTTCTCAAAGACTGCGATATGGTCAGCTGTTGCAGCTTGCAGTATTTTTTTACACTGACCCTGGTCGCTTTGAGCCTGCTGCTGCTGATTTTCTAGGGTTTGAATCTCGCCAATTAAGCGATCGCGCTGCTGTTCGGTCTGAGCGATGTTGTCCCGGGCGACTTGCAGCTGAGCTTCGAGCTGTTTGAGTTGGTCGGAGCTGGCTTCGAGCGTTTCCTTTTGTTGTTGGAGTTCCAGACGCTGCTGTTCGCTCGATCGCCAATCAATGTCAGCAAAATCAGCATACTTCATGAAGTCTTGGAGCCAGGAGCGTTGCTGCGATCGCTGGTCGCGCTGACGCTCAATCCGCCGGATTTTTTGGTCGATTGACGCTAGCTGCTGCTGAATTTCCTGCAGGTCGGCTTCTAGGGCTTTAATCTTGCTGGCATTGTCCCAACCCAAAATATATTGACTGCGATCGCCAATTTTGGAGCGGTCATCCTTTTCGTGGCGTTCTCCACCGTGCCGAATCAGGCCAGTGGCGGTAATGGCCCAAGTTTCGCGCTGGAACTGCTCGATGGTGTCGCAGCAAACATAGTTAAACTGGCGGGCCAACTGCTGCCGCAGCCACTGCGCAAAATCAGCATTCTCTTGCTTGATTTCTAGCCGATAGGGCACCTGCTGGGGAGCAAGGGCGCGTTGGGTGGGGGCAGGCGCAAGGGCGGTGACGCGATAGTAGACGAGCCGCCCCCGTAAATGGGTTTGATTGACATAGCGATTCACCGCCTGGTAATGAGCTTCAGGCACCAAAATGCAGAGACCAAACCCGCGCAGCAGCCGCTCGATCGCCCCTTCCCAGGCTTGAGCTTCTGGTCGCACCTGCAGCAATTCGCCAATAAACGGCAGTTCAGCGCCATCCAGGTCTAAATCACGAATCAAGCGATCGCGAATGTCGAGATTGCGCTTAGGAATTTGACTTTTGCGACTGCGGAGGGAAGTGAGCTCGTCATTTAACTGGCTTTCTTGCTTTTGCAAGTCGGCATAGTGTAACTTTTGCTCGTCTCGCTGGCCTTCTAAGGTTTGTAAGGCGGCATCAATTTCCTGCTTTAGATCGTCGCCTTTACGTCTGGCGAAATAAAAGGTGTCGCGATCGCTGTACTCTGCCAGCCCTAAGCGGCGAGCCAGATCGTTGTACTTTGCAGCCTGACTTTTTTTACTCTCCACCGTCTGCTGACATTGCTCAATCTCCCGGGCCAATGCCTGTAACCGCTGTCCAACCGTGTCTTGCTTGATCGCAAAGTCTAGGTCTTTTTCCTGTTGGCGCAACTCCCCCAGGCTACGGTCAATTTCAGCGCGCTGATGTTGAGCCTGAGTCAGCTTTTGGTCGATGTCTTGCAAGGTTTGCGTTAATAGGTGGAGCTTCCGTCCAGCAAAAAAAGCCGGGGCAATCCGTTGCAGTCTTTCCAAGGTCGCAACATTGCTGTTCAGTGTTTTATACTTCTCAGCTTCTGCTGCCAAAGGCACCAGTGTTTCGAGCTGTTTGCGTGCATTTTGAATGGCAGTGTGAGAAACCGTGAGATTTTCGTAGCTCTCTTGCAGCTCCCGAATCTTGGTTTGGACATCCGCCTTCTCCAGCATATGGTTCCGCACAAAGTCGTTGAGCCCACCAATTTCTTTGATGCTGACGGTTTGATTAAATAAATCTAGGGCCTTTTCAGACTGCAAGCCCAAACATTTACGAAATCTCTGGCTGTATTTTTTAAACTCTTCAAAAACTTCAGCCCCGCTAGTTTTGAGGCGCTTCTTTAAGTCAGGAATCCGTTGGAACTGGGTAAAGTGTTCGGCAATGGATAGGGCCTCGTTGGCAATGATAAAGAACTTCTGGACTGAGCCGTCATGTATCCAAAGCACCTGCGCCAGGGTGATGTCCTGACTGGCGCGATCGCTAAAATGGGCCAACAATACCGAAAGTGTGGATTTCTCCCGCAGTAATTTGGGCTTCGAACCATAGGACTCATCCGACCGGGTGCGGCCATAGGCGCCCTGCACATAGCTTTTTTCATCCCGCTCTTTTTTGCGAGCGCTGCTGGACGCCTGATTGTAGCTCCGGCGTCGGTTCGGCACTAATAAGGTCAGTAAACCATCCACCAGCGTAGACTTACCTGACCCATTCAATCCGGTTAATAGGGCAATGTCGCCTTGCAGATCAAGCACCCAGGGCCGCTGGTCAAACGTCCCCCAGTTCAAGGCTTCAAACCGCTGCAGGCAAAAGCCCGCTGATTTTGGGACCGGGTCAGTGAGCTGCATCCGCTTCTAGCTTTTGTTTCAAGCGTTCGAGCATATCCGCATCAATTTTAGCTTTTAGGATCGAACGCACTTCATAATTTTCATGCTGCCCAGACAGGCGTTTCAGAAATCCCAGGTCGATCGCCTGCTTGATCAGCCCATCGACCTCTCGCCGAAATTTTTCTTCATTATTTCCGGCGGGTAGGTAGGGTTGGATCAAATCTCGGAGTTTTTCAGCGTCCACCACCAGCCGCCCGGTGGCATCACTGGCATCAAAGAGCCGCAATTGCTCCCGCAGCAGCACACAGAACACCGTCACCTTGAAACTCAACTGCCGCCGCCCGATCAGACGCGGCAAGGGCTCGGTAGGATCATCGGGCTCAGGGTCAGGCTGGTCTAAATAGGCAAACCCTTCGGTTTCATAGTGCTGAACCTGCAGGCCAATTTTGCCGAAATAATCCTTGATGGGGGTCAAGTAACTTTGCAGCCGCTCCCAGTGGGGATCATCGCTATACATGACGCCACGCAAAAGTTTGAGCACTACGGGCGCGTAGGGGAGGGGGGCCGAGGGCAGGGGCTGAGGAGGGGGCATGGGTTAATCAGCGACAAAAGGTGATTTGGGGCAGAGTGAGCTGTAGCTGAGTCTCAGCGTCTAGGCTGGGAATCACAATGGAGTCGGTGGCTTGGGGGTGGATGGCATGGCGATCAGATTGATGGGCGATCGCCACGTAGGCGACAATTTCTGGTAAGCCTTGGGTAACTGGATAGAGCTCAATCAGGTGGGCCAGGGGAATGGCCGAACAGGTTTCTAAGGTTTGGGCAATGCGCTGCGACAGTATAGCCTCGTCCACATAAAACTGATGATAGATCTCAGCCATCTCTGCGTCTAAGGTAACTTCCGGCAAATCGCTGAAATCCAGGGAAAAGGTGGGGGTTGCTGATGCCTCTAAGGGATGGAGGGGACGGGCCATGGGCAAATGAAGGTTGACATCACCGGCTAGGGACCAAAAGTCGGGAGTGGTCGGCGCAGCCTGGGCCTGCTGCAAGGCTAAGCGCTGAACTTCAGTGATCAGATCGGCAACGCGGCGATTTTCTTGCAGGTTACGCTCATCCAGCATCTGACGTAATTTTTCGGTCAGGCGATGGTTGGACTGCACAATATATTGGCCCGCATCTAGCAAATTTCTTTCAATGCGGCGCAGTAACCGATGCTCTTGGGTCAAGGACTGTAGATCTTCAAGCTCATAAACAGTCTGGATCATCGATCTCAGGGCCTGCCGCTTCCGATCTGACATCAGGAAATTCCAGAATGCATAGAAGCTCCGTCCTTGGTCAGAGTCTTTTAATTCTTGATCAGCATCCAAGACTCGCCCCACAACCATGCCCTTGCGACTATCTTTTTCGAATTGGGCGGCTTGAACTTTGCGGGTGAGATTGCGAAAGTTTTGCTCAATGTCTCTAAAGTCGGCAATCAACTGCCGGGTGACTTGATTGGCGAGCAGAAAGCGCTCCTGCAATTGGGTAGGGCTATAGGGCGCAACATCGCCCGTTTGGCGGATATGGTCAATTTCTTGCTGGAGGCGATCGCGATCCTGCTCTAGCTGCTTAATTCGCGTTTCCACATCAGCGGTGCTGCGGTCTTGAATTTCTTTCAAGAGGTCAAAGATTTGTAGAAAGCGAGATTCTGCCCCGACAAACTCTTCCTTGCTTTGCAAATCCTCTAGCCAGGCGATCGCTTTCTCAGCCTCTGGTGTTAAGGTCATCACAGCATCATCACTGCTGTCAAAGGTTTTTCTGAGCAGTTGATGGTCACACCATTCCGTCAAATAGTCTTTGGGCGATCGCGGATGTTCACCGGGATAAACCTCTTGCAAGAGATCGAGATAGTCTCCCAACCTATCTTCTAAGTCAGCCTGGGCCATAGAAACGCGCTGATCGCGCTTAAATTGCTGATGCAAAAAGCTCAGGATCAAGGCAGCATTAGAGCTCCGCAGTAGCCTAATGGCGGCGGAAGATTTCAATACATGCTTGGCTTGCTCATATTGCATGATGTTTGCTGATGTCCAGTTCAGCTTATAAGCCTATCCAGTGTCGTCGGTGGGGATGAGTCAACTCAGCGACTTCTGTTGAAGTTAGTCCTGGCCAAGGGACGCGTCATTCGTCAGAAAACAGCTCGGTTGATGTAAATGTGGTAGCCACTATCCAACTCTGCCTTTTGCTCCATATCCTGACTACCTAGCGTGGTCAGAGCCATAGGTTGCGTCAAGCCCCCTAGCTCGACAAACCAATGAAGCGACCAAGGGTTCGCTTGAGCGATTACAAACCCCTTACACAATGAACTAAGAACTCTTGATAAAAATTCTAGCGTTCTCCATCGCCATCAGTATCAACCATTAACGGGCAGATTTCTGGAGCGCGCCCCACTTTGATTTTCTATGGGTATCCACCACGAACCTCTGCTGCGCTTGCAGAGCCAGCCTGACAAATAAGTCACTCACCTCGACCTGATAATGAATCATATTGGCCAGAAATGCCATCACTAGCGCAAAGGTAAATGCTGGAATCAACAGAGCGCCTCGGGTTTGCAGCTTATCGGCGATCGCCTTAAGCCTGGCAGTGCGAAGTTCTCTAGGGAATCAGAGTTCACCCAAAAAAGAACATTTCTGAGGCACATCAACCCGGAATGTTCGACCCTGGCTGACATTGCAAGCATCAGCCAGGGTCATTATGGAGTTATGTCAGCGTTGGGAGCAAATCCTCTGTGCGTTGCGCCCAGTTTTTAGCCGCGAGAAAACCTTCGAATGGTTGTGGTGTTGATGTGGGGGTTACTGTTGAGCACCGCGCCCCCAGTGGTGACCAGTGACGTCAATGCGGTGGGTCTGAGTGAGCGCTACTATGCCCAAGCCTTGCATGGGTTCGACAGCCGTGCCTTCCGGGTCGATGCGCTGTGCGTCCAGTGGAGTCGTTGGCTGCAAGGCCATCCTCAGTATGTGCGACTGAGAGGCCCGCGCGTGTATGTCGGTGATGGAATTAAGGTGAGCAAAGAAGGCCGCCGGATGCCTGGGGTCAAACATTGGCCGATGCCTGAGGCCAATGTGGGCAAGCCAGAATGGATTCGGGGGCATTATTTCAGTGCCTGGGGCCTGTTGTTAGGGCGGGGACCCGCCCTATTTGCCGTACCGCTCAGGCTCAAACTCCATAATGGGATTGACCCCGATGAGCCGGGTCCCGCGCCGACCTTAGTCGAGAAGATGGCGACGCTGTGTGTCCTGGTGATGGCGGGCGGCAGCACGGCGATCCTCGATGCCTACTACGCTTCCGCCAAAGTCCTACAACCGTTTCGGGCAGAGGGATTACACCTAATTACGCGGGTGCGCTGCTCCACCGTCGCCCATGCCCCCTTTTGCCCCCGGCCCGGCAAACACGGCCCCGGACGACCGCGCAAATGGGGGGCTGAGGTGCGCTTAAGCGAGTTATTTGCACCCCTAGCAGAGGGCGGCCAAGCCGCCCTCTGCTCTATGGTCGCTATGTCACCGTTGCCTATCAGGGCTTTGAACTCTACTGGGATACTCCCGATGAACCGGTCTTATTTGTCTTGACCCAACTGCCCGGCGGCAAACCCTTCATCCTGCTCGCCAGTGATGTCACTCTCACCGGACCGGCGGTGATTGAAGCCGATGGATGGCGATTCAAAATTGAGGTCTCCTTTCGCACTCTGGTGCAACTCCTTGGGGGCTTTCGCTATCGCTTTTGGCTCAAGGCCATGGCCGCGACCCCGACGTGGCCCCAAACCCTGACCATGGCCAATCTGGATGAGACTTTGCAAGCCCAAGTCAAGCGTAAAGTCGAAGCTTTTGAACGGTTTCTCAACCTCCACGCCATGGCTCTCGGCATCCTGCAAATCCTCGCCTTGGAGCGCCCTCACAGCGTGTGGCAGCATTTGCCACGATGGTTCCACACACGACCCAAACATGGCTACCCCAGCGAGCAGTTTGTCCAACTCGCTCTCCAACATCAATGGCACACGAATTTAACTGAAATAAGCAGGCTCTACTTCTGGATCAATTACTAGCCAACAAACGCTCAACCGCTCAAGAGGGGACGCTGAAAGCCTCGCAGCTTGAAAGCGCACAACGCAAACTTATGGCTCCTTAGTTGTGTAGCAAAAGGCAAAAGGCAAAAGGCAAAAGGTAAAAGGTAAAAGGTAAAAGGCAAAAGGCAAAAGGCAGAACTGGAAGCCTTGCCAAATAAAGTCTCCAGCGATCTACCCTGTTCAAAACTAACTGCGACTGGCCATAATTTCTGAAAGAATCACACAGCAAGCATGCTTATGCCGAACTCCGCAGGGCCCTTCCCTTCCTGGAGGGTATTCAAAATTCCGCATTCTGCTGTACCCTAGATAGCCCTTATCTGAGACTCTGCAGTAATGCAATGTCGAGCGCTTTTACAAATAGTCTTGCAGTGCTTTGACTGTGAGAGCCTCTTTTTGCAGAGTGCGGATGGCGGCAGCCGTCGCTCGTGCCGCCGCGATCGTCGTGATTGTCGGCACTTTGTACGCTAGAGCGGTACGACGAATTTCATGGTCGTCTTGCTGTGCTTTATCGCCCAGAGGCGTATTGATGATGAGCTGAATCTGACTATTTTTGATCTGATCAACAACGTGGGGGCGGCCCTCATGCACTTTAAGGACCGTGGCAACATCGAGGCCATGCTGTTGCAGCACACTCTGGGTGCCACTGGTCGCCACAAGCTGAAAGCCCAGTTCAGCGAGTTCTTGAGCGATGGGAACGACCGCTTCTTTGTCGCGATCGTTCATGGAAATAAAAACGGCTCCCTGTTGCGGCAGCTTTTGATTAGCGCCCAGCTCGGCTTTGGCAAAGGCTTTCCCAAAATCCATATCGATGCCCATGACCTCCCCAGTGGAACGCATTTCAGGCCCCAGAATGGTGTCAGTGCCAGTAAAGCGTTCGAAAGGAAGGACCGCTTCTTTGACGGCAATGTGGGTAGGAATAATCTCGTGGGTCACCCCTAGTTCCTTGAGAGTCTTGCCAGACATAATCTGGACCGCAATTTTGGCCAACGGCAATCCGGTTGCTTTAGAAACAAAAGGGACTGTGCGTGAGGCGCGAGGGTTGGCTTCTAGAATGTAGACCTGGTTTTCTTTGACCGCAAATTGGATGTTCATAAGCCCGATAACCTCTAGCCGCTTGGCGAGCTTTACCGTCCATTTTCGAATGGTTGCAAGCGCCGAGTCTGGCAGGCTAATGGTGGGAATTGAACAGGCTGAATCGCCGGAGTGAATCCCGGCCTGCTCGATGTGTTCCATAATGCCACCGATGACGACGTCGCCAGTGGCGTCTGCGATCGCATCCACATCGACTTCAACGGCATCTTCTAAAAATTTATCGACGAGGATGGGATGGTCAGGCTCGACCTGCACCGCGTAGGTCATGTAATAGTCAAGTTCCTGATCGGAATACACAATTTCCATCGCTCGACCGCCGAGTACGTAACTGGGTCGTACCACCACCGGATAGTCAATTTTGCGAGCAATTTGCAGCGCTTCGTCGGTGCTACGAGCAATCCCATTAGCTGGCTGGACGATATCGAGCTCCTGCAAAATTTGCTCAAATCGCTCTCGATCTTCTGCCATATCAATGGAATCCGGTGAGGTGCCCCAAATCTTAGTCACTGAAGGTACCGCGTCAATCGCGTCAGGGGCGGGCAAATTTTGCAAATAGTCTTGCAAGGGGACTGCCAGTTTGAGTGGCGTTTGGCCACCAAACTGAATGATGACGCCCTCAGGCTGCTCGGCCTCAATGATGTTTAAGACATCTTCTTTCGTGAGGGGTTCAAAATAGAGGCGATCGCTGGTGTCGTAGTCGGTTGATACCGTCTCTGGATTGGAGTTGACCATAATGGTCTCAAAATCGTCATCCTGCAGCGCAAAAGAGGCATGACAACAGCAATAGTCAAATTCAATGCCTTGACCAATCCGGTTGGGGCCTCCCCCCAGGATAATGACTTTGCGGCGATCGCTCGGCTTGACCTCAGTCTCTGCTTCGTAAGTGGAGTAGTAGTAAGGGGTATAAGCTTCGAACTCGGCGGCGCAGGTGTCGACTGTTTTGTAAACGGGCCGCACTCCTAAAGACTGACGCCGTTGACGGATGGCATCTGCGGTGGTGTTTTTGGCAAAGGCAATCTGGCGATCGCTAAAGCCCTGTTGCTTAATGCGAAACATCTGTTGAGTGGTAATCGCATCTAAGGCCGTGCGTTTTAGCCACTTTTCGGTAACGAGTAAGTCCGCCAATTTGTGCAAAAACCAGGGATCAATGCCGGTGAGGGTATAAATTTCGGTAATGTCAATGCCGAGCTGCATGGCATGACGGACGGCAAAGATGCGCTCAGGGCTGGGGGTGCGGAGCTGCGATCGCAAATTAGACAGATTGGGCAAAGTCTCGCGGCGATCACAGCCCCAGCCAGCGCGACCGGTTTCGAGCGATCGAAAGGCCTTTTGAAAGGACTCTTGAAAGGTGCGGCCAATGGCCATTGCTTCGCCCACAGATTTCATTTGGGTGGTCAAGATCGCTTGCGTGCCCGGAAACTTTTCAAAGGCAAAGCGGGGCACCTTGGTCACCACATAGTCGATCGTGGGTTCAAAACTGGCAGGCGTTTTCTGCGTAATATCGTTGTTGATCTCGTCTAGGGTGTAGCCGACGGCTAGCTTGGCGGCAAATTTAGCGATGGGAAAGCCGGTGGCCTTAGACGCCAGCGCTGAACTACGAGACACTCGGGGATTCATCTCAATCACGATGAATTCACCATTGGTAGGGTTCACGGCAAACTGAATGTTAGAACCACCAGTTTCAACCCCAATTTCCCGGATGATGCGAATGGAGGCGTCGCGCAGCCGTTGGTATTCTTTATCAGTCAGGGTTTGAGCTGGGGCCACGGTGATGGAGTCCCCAGTGTGAACTCCCATCGGGTCAACGTTCTCGATGGAGCAGATGATCACGACATTATCTGCCAGGTCGCGCATGACTTCGAGTTCGTACTCTTTCCACCCCAAAAGCGATTGCTCGACAATGATCTGAGAAACGGGACTGGCATCTAAGCCAGATTGAGCGATGCGTTCAAATTCTTCTTGGTTGTAGGCGATGCCGCCACCGGCCCCCCCCAGGGTAAATGCAGGGCGAATAATCAGGGGAAACATGTTGATGTTGGCGGCGACGTTTTTCGCTTCGCTGAGGGTTTCTGCCAGCCCCGATGGACAAACGGCGACGCCAATGTGTTCCATGGCTTCTTTAAAGAGCTTGCGGTCTTCAGCCTTTTCGATCGCGTCCAGCTTGGCCCCAATCAGCTCCACGTTGTAACTTCCAAGGACACCGCTTTTGGCCAAATCAACAGCAATGTTGAGCGCTGTTTGCCCTCCCATCGTCGGCAGCATGGCGTCGGGCCGTTCTTGTTCGATGACCTTGGCGACGAGTTCAGGGGTCAGAGGCTCAATATAGGTGCGATCGGCCGTCTCTGGATCAGTCATGATGGTGGCCGGGTTAGAGTTCACCAGCACCACTTCGTAGCCTTCTTCGCGTAACGCCTTGCAAGCTTGAGTGCCAGAGTAGTCAAACTCACACGCCTGACCAATCACAATCGGACCAGAACCAATCAAGAGGATTTTTTTGAGGTCGTTGCGGCGCGGCATAGGCTTCTTTCACCAAGGCAGAGATACAGATCCAAATCATTCTATAGGCTGTTGATGTTCCCCATTGGGAATATCCAGATTTGATTGGAATTGGCCAGTAGAGATTACAGCGTGTGGATGAATGGGCGCGAATGCTGGCTGGCCCCAACCTATGCTGGAGCAGATTCATTTGATATGAATGACGGATTTGTGAGGGCGAGCGGCACGAGTAACTGCGCTAGGGCATATTATCGATGAACTCTAGAAACCTTGTGTTATCAGCATTACTACGCTCGCTCCGAAAATCTGACTAGGGGCTAAATCATCTCTGGACAAAAAGCCTGGCTCTAATTGATGACAGCCCCTGAGCACTTGACGGCAGCAGTTGCCCTTGCATTTCAGTCTCTAGATCCCTTGTACCGCTGCTCCCCTGCGCTGGGAACGGTGGGCAAATTTACCCGCCCGGTACTAGTTATGCGGAGACTCAACAGATTTTTTAGAGATTTCCCTGCCGCAGTTGCTCGACGATGCGATCGCAGGCCCGAGCGGTAATGGCCATCTCCGTTAGCGTGGGACTTTGCCACCCAGAAGAGGTCCAGCAGGCACCGTCCGTTACCAAGACATTGGGTGCTTCCCAACATTGGTTGTTGGCGTCAACCACGGAATTTTGAGGTGAGGTGCCCATGCGGGCCCCGCCGACTTCGTGAATGTAATAGCCAGGCGGTGCAGCCGGCGTCAGTTGTTTTTCTACTCGGCGCATCATTGGGGCGATCGCCGGCATGTGGAACAGATCCGTGAGGGCGTAGCATTCTCCTCGTGCTGCGGCTACCGTCGCCTGGATTTCTTGGCACATGTGAGCCACCATTTGCTGTTCATTATCTGACCAAGCTACATCAATATGCGCGGTCGGAATGCCCCAGGCATCCACGGTGTCGGTGTTGAGGGTGACTCGATTTTCTGGACGGGGCAGCACTTCGCCATGGCCAATCAAAAAACCAATCGCCCCTTTACCAACCTTGTGTAGCACTTGCGGTACCGCAATCCGTTGAATGCCTCCCCAGAGGCCATATCCGCGTAAAAATGACTCAGTTTGGGGGGCCTCCAGATTACAAAAACGCGGGATAAAAAAGCTCTCACTACCGGATAGCGGAAACGGTTCTTTGGGGTTGGGGATTCCTGGCAGCCAGAAAAATTGCGTTGTGGAAATGTGATCCATCAGGTAACGACCCAAAATGCCAGACTCGTTTGGCAATCCGTGGGGCTGATATGCCGCAGTGGAATGCAGCAAAATCCGGACAGACTCGATTGCCGAGGCACACAACATCACCATGTTGCCCCGGACTTCATGGGCCGTCTGGGTTAAGCGATCAACAAATGCCACACCGCTGGCTTGGTGTCGATCGGCTTCAAATATCAGATGACTAACGACCGCGTTGGGGCGAAGCTCAACATTACCAGTTGCCAAAGCTGCCTTGAGTGAAGAACCTGGACTCGCTGCCCGTGACCACGGCTGTTCGGCAGTGGGGCGATGCAGCGTAAATCCTCGAGAATGAATGAGTTGTCGATCAGACCAGCGATCGCGAATCAGCGCTTGCCAATCAGCTTCCGCTGGCGTGAATGGCGTCGGTGGCAGATATTGACCATCGGGCAATTGTGGCAGTCCGTCCCGGTCTCCCCGGACTTGAAAAAACGTTTCAAGCTGAGCGTAATAGGGCGCTAGGTCAGCATGGGCGATCGGCCAGTTTTCGCCAAAGCCATCGCGCTCAGCCGCTTTAAATTCATAGTCCGACAGCCGTAAAGTAATACCACCCCACGTATGGCTGCGCCCTCCCACTTGTCGTCCCCGAATCCAGTAAAAGGGCTTGTGTTCTGGCGTCGTGTAGGGATGTTCTCGTTCATCAACAAAAAAGTCAGGATTCGCTTTCCAATAGCCGGGGTGAGTGGCCTGATGAGTATGCTTGTGGGTGGCAATGTTAACAGCCCGTCGCGCCATGTCTCGGGCAGGCTGGTGCTGGTCTCGCCGAGGATCAATATCCCGGCCCGCCTCAAGTACCAGTACTCGTAATCCACGCTCGCCTAACTCTTTAGCCGCAACTCCCCCATTCGCCCCCGACCCGACCACGATCGCGTCGTAAGGTGCAGCTGTTGTATGAATATGCATCCCCACGCCTCTGTGCTAACCCACGCCGATGTTTGCAGCAGCGGCTGCTAAGGAATGAGTTGTGTAGAACTGGGAAGCGCTATCGTCCATTCGTTTCTTGCTGGCCTGTTGAACTCTCAACTCAGCATAAATCCTATTGGGAAAGCTATCGTGCCGGTTTGCTGAATGTATCAAGGTTATCCATATCCATGCACAATTTGCAGGATTCCGCTCATCCCCTTTTGCCTACTGTTAAGCCGTAATCAAAGGACTCGTGTGTGCCTTAAAGTCGGCTCGGGCCAGCGCTGCGATCGCGGCTTCCGCATCCCTGACCCGAAATTGGGCCCCCAATCGCACAATTTGCCGCTGCTCAGCTTTGCCAATCACGGCAATTACTGGCACCCGCGCATATTTGGGATCATCGCCCTGATTACTACGAATCACATTTCGCAAGCGATGCTGCTGCTCAATGTCAGCGGCAATATTGGGGTCTAAATCCACCATCACCATTTGCACGTCTTCAATCGGCTCGGCATCATCAACGATGAACTGGAGCTGATCGTCGCGGCGATCGCACTTACCCCACACCATCAATCGCGCATCAGGTTGAATGTATTGTCCAATCCGCTCATAAGAACGAGGGAATACAACTCCTTCGACACTGCCAGACAGATCTTCTAGCAGCACAATTGCCATGCGATCGCCCTTTTTCGTGATGATAGGCTTCACGTTAGCCAGCATCGCGATCGCACTCAGCGTTATATTCTCTGGTAATCCCTCTAATTCTCCCAAGTTCACTGGAGCCAGAATGCGAGCCGATTTTTGCACTGATTTCAACGGATGGTCAGAAATATAGAAGCCCAGCAATTCCTTTTCCTGCTTGAGCTTATCTTGCGGTTCAAAATCTGCGACCGGTGGCGCTTTGGGCGCACTTTCAAAACCTCCTATCGGCACAATCTCTTCAGATGTTTCGGCACCACCACCGAGCATGTCCAGCAAATTGCCCTGGCCAATTTCTCGATCCTTCGCCCGACTTTGTGCCCATTCCAGAATCAATTCCAAATCGTGCATCAGCTGATTGCGGTTTGAGTCAATGGGGTCAAACGCCCCACTGAGAACCAGGGCTTCTAAAGCCCGCCGATTAACCGCTCGGATGTCAACGCGATCGCATAGCTCCGCCAAAGACTTAAACGACCCGTCTTCATCACGGCTTTCTAAAATGCACTCAATCGCCCCCTGCCCTAAATTGCGCACCGCCGACAGGCCAAATAAAATTTGCTGCCCCTTGGGCGTAAAGTCCACTCGCGATTCATTAACATTGGGCGGCAGCACTTCAATGCCCATACTGATGCAGTTAGCAATGTGCATCTGCACCTTGTCCTGATCCCCACTGTTGGAAGTCAGCAGCGCCGCCATATATTCAACGGGATAATTGGCCTTCAAATACGCCGTCTGAAAGGTAACAAAACCGTAAGCCGTCGAGTGAGACTTGTTGAAACAGTTCGACGCCACTAAACCATTTGCCAGCAAAAAATTGTGGTCTTTCTTAACCCCAATGTCATAAACCGACCGCACACCCAACGACTGACGACTAACAA